>CBIHON010000021.1:0-94670 GCA_966211965.1 uncultured Burkholderiales bacterium
TCAAGGCCGTTCATGAGCACAGTCTATGTCAAGTTATTTTTGCGGACCTGCTTAGCGGGCTGTTGAAAAACTACTGCGCGGACCGATCTCGAGGCCTGGGGTGCTCGGCGTACCACTCGTACGCGTGCGCTCCTCGACTTCGATCCCGGCCCGCTCGCTACGTTTTCCAACAGCCTGCTAGGACAACAGGGTCTTGGCCGCCGTACGGTTCAAAAATTTATGTTGATACTGCGGCTGAAAGGTCTTGAAGCGTTGCAGCAAGGCCGGCACATCCGCCTCATGCATCATCAACGCCGCATGCTCCGTCCGTAAAAAGCCTTGCGTCACCAAGTGTTGCATGAACCTGATCAAGTCGTCGTAAAAGCCTTGCACGTTCAGCAGTCCGATCGGCTTGTTGTGAAAACCAAGCTGCGACCAGGTGAGCACTTCAAATAACTCTTCCAGCGTGCCAATACCGCCTGGCATTGCAATAAAACCCTCGGACAGTTCGGCCATCATCGCTTTGCGCTCGTGCATGTCTTTCACCACATGCAAGCGGGTCAGAGTGCGATGGCCGACTTCTTTCTCCATCAAGGCGCTCGGAATCACGCCGGTGGCTTCGCCGCCAAGACGCATGACTTCGTCGGCGATCACGCCCATCAAACCGACATTGCCGCCGCCGTAGACCAGCGCGATATTGTCATCTACCATCGCCTTGGCTAGGGCGCGTGCGGCGTCGGCATAGTCCGGACTGGCCCCGAACGAAGAACCGCAATAGACACAGATTGATTTCATGATTCATCAGTCCGCAAGTTCTTCTTTCGCCATCTCGACATCTAGCCGCTCCATTGCATCCATCGGCTCGAACGCGGCGGCTTCTTCATATAGCGCGACGGCGTCATTCATTTTCTTTTTCCCCTCCAGCATCACTAGCCCGTTCGCATATTCGACGCGTGCGATGGCCGAGTTTGGATTGAGTTCCAACGCCTTCTTGAAGCACTTGATGCCCTCGTCCTTTTTTGCGCCATAGGTGAGGCCGCCGAGCATGGCGCCGACTTTGTCAATGATTTCGGCGTGATAGGTGCCCAGACCAATGTGCGCATCGGCGTGTTTCGGTGCCAGCTTGATGCTCATGTCGAGGCTGGCCTTGACCTTGTTGCCGATGCCTTCGGCCAACGCTTTGACGATCGAAACACCTTGTGCGTAGCGCCCCAATGCATACGCATGCCAATAGTAGCCGGCAGCTTCCTTGGGTTGTGCTGCTTGCTGTTCTTCGCAACGGGCAGCAACCTCTTGAAACAGCTTGAGCTTTTTTGCTTCGTTTTTTTCCAGATAGTTGGCGTAGATACTGGTGGCTTTGTTCGCCACTGAATAACCGGCCAAGTCTTGTGCCAATCCCAACTTGGCAGCCTTTTCAAAATCGCCTGCGTGGAAGGCGATCCATGCCTCGACCAGTGCAGGGTCTTTCGGGAACGGCTCGGCATCACCCCCATGCAAACGCGGCCAAGCTTTTTTCAAGCTGGTGGCGGTATAAACGTACGCGTCGTCCGAATACGTGAATTTGGTCCATGCCATGGTGTGCTCCTTATTTGATTTTCTTTAGATATTCTTCAGCCAATTTTTCGAACAACAAGCGCGTGGAGCCGCGCAAATAGGGGCCGATCAGCGACAGCACTTGATAACAGCCGCGTGCCAGCGCATCGGCCATTGCTTGCTGCTCGGAGTATTTGCGCGGATTGCGCACATACTCATATGACAGCCAGTAGGTGGCGACAACCACCATGTTGGTGGACAAGGCGCTGACCTCGAGGTCGCTGGCTTCAAGCGCCTGGTCGCTGCGCAAGCCTTCGCATAACTTTTGCGCGACTTTGATCTTGTGCGCGAGGATTTGCTTGAAGTGCAATTCCAGCTTGCGATTGCGCGACAGCAGGTCATTCAAGTCGCGATAGAAGAAGCGATAGCGCCACACCAGTTCGAACATCAGGTGGAGGTATAGCCAGACATCCTCGATATTCGGCCTGCGATCGGCAGGCACCGTCAGCAGACGTTCGATCTCGCCTTCGAATTGTGCAAAGATTGAATTGACGATGTCGTCCTTGTTGCGGAAGTGGTAGTACAGGTTGCCGGGTGAGATGTTCATCTCTTCGGCGATCACCGTGGTGGTGATATTCGGTTCGCCGAATTCATTGAACAGGCGCAGGGACAACTCAAGTATGCGTTCGCGCGTACGGCGTGGGGCTTTGTGTTGCATGGATTGGTCTCTCGTCCCATTTTCGTTTTTCTATTACACCAGCATAACACCGATAATTCAATCCACGGATGTGCGCCAGAGGCTTCTGGGTTGTCATGTTTTGCCGACCGGCCGCGATCTATCCGGCCGCGACTTTCAAGTAGCGTTCCAGCCCGTCCAGCGCGTCGTTCAAATCGGCCGCGGCGAAGCGGTCTTTTTTCCCGGAAGGAGGATTTTTTACGAGGGTCAGGCTGGTGTCGCGCAATACCGAAAGTTTCAAGCGCAAGCCATGGCGCTCCAGCTTTTTTCCGATTTCCTCGCGCTGTTTCCACAGCATCTCGCGAGTGTGTTGATAGGCGCTTTCACACATGCGGCGGCGATTGTTGGTGCTGAACAGATTGGTGAAGAACATCTCGGCGTCTTCCTGGCTCGGCTCGAACAGCAGGATATCCGAGTCGGGATAGGTAGTCGGATAGTTGGCCATGCCGATTTCGACGCGCGAATGGATAATGGCGCGCAAGGTTTGGGACAGCACTACCAGCAGTCCGCCTTCGGCCAGTTTCCCGGGGGCATACATGACTTTTGCGTTGTACGGCACGATCGGGTTCAGGCAAAACAGGACATCCACGCCTTGTTCGAGTGCGATCGATGCATGCAGCGTTTTGCGCAGCACGCCATCGACGAAATTGCGGCCCTTGATCTCGACCGGCATGAAAAGTCCTGGCACCGCTGCGCTGGCCTGTGCTGCCTTGGAGATGGGGACATCATCGAAACCGGGCTGGCCGAATTTGACGGATTCGCCGGAGTCGAGATCGGTCGCGACCAGGATCAACCGGCCTTTCAATTCGCGAAAATCATTGCTGCGATGCGGCCCAGAGAAGGCATCGGCCAAGAATTCATGGATGCCCAAGCCCGACAAGATGCCGGTCGGCAGAGCTTCCTTCATGCGCTCGAAGGAACTGGCGATACTGCTCTTGCCGCCGCGGCGCAGATAATGGAATAGGGAACTGGCGACCAGGATTGGAATGGCGGCGGCGCGCTTGCGTATTTCCTTCCATGCCGGTTTGAGCAACAGCTCGGGACGGAATGCGTCGGCCGTACCGCCGGCGACGTCGCTCTCGACGAACAGGCGGCACATCTCGTGCGGAGTAATGCCGTTGGCCAGCCCGGAAGCAATGATGCCGCCGGCGCTGATGCCGACAAACACATCCGCGTCGTTCAGGTCCAGGCCATCGATTGCTTCCTCGATCGCGGCCAGGGCGCCGATCTCATACACCGCACCCAATGGACCGCCGCCAGCCAATGCGAGGCCGATGCGCGGCTTGCATGCCGTGGAGCGGACCAGCGAGAGTTTGCCTGCTGCTTTTTTTGAGGTCTGCTTGGCTGTCATGAATGCATTTATGTGAGCAGATATAAAAAGGGCTTGTGCATTGCACAAGCCCAAGCCCAAGCCCAAGCCTACTCAGAGAAGGGAGGTTCTGAAGGCATAAGACGCTTGTTGCATGCTGCGCGATTCAAATTACTGGACGTTGTCGGCCGGTGCTGCTGCAGTTGCGGGAGCCGCGGTCTTTTTGGCAGTGGCTTTTGGTGCCGCTGTTTTAGCCTGTGCTGTTTTCGGTTCAGGCTTTTTTACCGCAGCTTTAGGAGAAGCCTTAGCGGCTGTTTTTTTGGTTGTGGTCGGCTTGGCTGCTGCTTTTTTGGGTGCGCTCTTAGGCGCGCTCTTGGGGGCAGGCATTTTTTTCCCCGATAGCGCAGCAACTGCCTTGCTCAATTCCTCAACGCGCTTGGTCAATATCTGGATATCCTTCTGGGTCGGCACCCCCAAGCTGGCCAGCGAGCGCGAGACGCGGTCTTCGAACACCTGTTCCAGCTTGTCCCATGAACCGGATGCCTGCTTGCCGACGTTGCCTGCCATTTTGCTGACGGTGCCGGTGACGCCCGAGACTTTGTCTTCCGCCAGTTTCTGCGTGCGCTTTTGCAGATCGGTGCCTTCCTTGACCAACTTGGCAAACACTTTTCCTCCTTCTTCCTGCGCCTTGGCGAAAGCGCCCAAACCTGCCTGCCAGATCTGCTGGGCGGAGTTGCGCACGGCGTCGGCCAATTGCTTGTCGTCCGATTTGGAGAGGGCTTTTAATTTCTTAACCATGTGATATCTCCGCTAATGAGTGAATTCGAAATGTCGAATAAATCGGCATGCTTTTTCATGGAGGGAGTGTAGGCAGCAAAACTAGAGCCGGGATTCTAAAGCGATAGAGCCACGGTTCTAAATGACCTCGATAGAATGTGGTTCTGGGTGCAGGCGCTTGCTAACCGTAGGCTGCCTTGCAATCATTCAGAAATCATGGTTCAACATGAAAGGGAGGCACCATGCAGTATTTTGTTACGGGAGCGACCGGCTTCATCGGCAAACGTCTGGTCAAGAATCTGCTTGCCCGCAAGGGGGCCGTGGTGTATTTCCTGATGCGCGAAGAAAGCCGAGGCAAGGTTCCCGGACTGTTGGACTATTGGGGCACGACCAAGGCACGCGCCATCCCACTCTTTGGCGATCTGCGCGCAACCAAGCTCGGGGTATCGAAAGACGACAGCAAGGCACTCTTCAAGACCATCGATCACTTCTTCCATCTCGCCGCGATTTACGACTTGAGAGTCGATGCCGAAGAGCAGATGGCGGTCAATGTCGAAGGCACTCGCAACGCAGTGGCATTCTCCAATGCGATCGGTGCAAGATGTTTTCATCACGTCAGCTCGATTGCTGCCGCCGGCCTGTTCGAGGGCATCTTCCGCGAAGACATGTTCGAGGAAGCCGAAAATCTCGATCATCCCTACTTCATGACCAAGCACGAGTCTGAAAAAATCGTGCGCACTGAATGCAAGGGCCCCTTCCGCGTCTATCGCCCGGGCTTGGTGGTGGGCGATTCGAAAACCGGCGAGATGGACAAGATCGACGGCCCGTATTATTTCTTCAAGCTGATCCAACGCATCCGCCAATTGTTGCCGCCATGGATGCCGATGATCGGGATCGAAGGCGGACGCATCAACATCGTGCCGGTCGATTATGTAGTGGATGCGATGGATCACATTGCGCATCAACCCAAGCTGGACGGCAAATGTTTTCACTTGACCGATCCGGATGCGAAGCGTGTCGGCGATGTGCTCAATATCTTTGCGCGTGCGGCTCATGCGCCGACCATGAGTCTGCGCATCAACGCGGCGTTGTTCGGCTTTATTCCAAAGGCAATCAAGAAAGGCATGATGGCGTTGACGCCGGTTCGGCGCGTCAAGAACGCGGTGATGAAAGATCTCGGCTTGCCTGAAGATATGATGCAGTTCATTAATTACCCCACTCGTTTCGACAATCGTGATACGGCGGCGGCACTCAAGGGCAGCGGCATTTCCTGCCCGGATCTGGATGACTATGCCACCAGGATCTGGGACTATTGGGAACGCAACCTGGACCCGGATCTGTTCATCGACCACACCTTGCGCGGCCAAGTCGCGGGCAAGGTGGTGCTGGTCACAGGCGGGTCGTCCGGCATCGGTTTGGCGACTGCGCACAAACTGGCGGAGGCCGGTGCGATTACGATTATCTGCGGCCGTGACGAAGACAAGCTGGCGGAGGCGAAAAAGGAAATCAAGGCACGCGGTTTCGACGTCGTCACCTATGCGGCCGACGTGGCGGACATGGCCGATTGCGACCGCTTCGTGCAGCTCGTGCTCGCCAATCACGGAGCGGTGGATATCCTGATCAACAACGCCGGCCGCTCGATTCGCCGCAGCATCGAGGCGAGCTATGACCGCTTCCATGATTTTGAACGGACCATGCAGTTGAATTATTTTGGCGCGCTGCGTTTGACGATGGGTTTGCTGCCGCAGATGGTTGCGCAGAAGCGCGGTCAGGTGATCAACATTTCATCGATAGGCGTGTTGACCAATGCGCCGCGGTTCTCTGCCTATGTGGCGTCGAAGGCGGCGCTGGATGCGTGGACCCGTTGCGCCGCTTCAGAATTCGCCGACATGCAGGTCAAGTTCACGACCATCAATATGCCGCTGGTGCGTACACCAATGATCGCGCCGACCAAGATTTATCAAAATGTCCCGACCTTGTCGCCGGATGAGGCCGCTGATTTGGTGGCGCAGGCAATCGTCTACAAGCCGGTCAGGATCGCGACACGCCTCGGTATCATGGGGGTAGTAGTGCATGCATTGGTGCCGCGCATCGCGCAAATCGTGATGAATACCAGCTTCCGCATGTTTGGCGACTCGGATGCTGCCAAGGGCAAGGATGACAAGAAGGCGCCGCAGTTGAGTTCCGATCAGGTCGCGCTGCAGCAGTTGCTGCGCGGCGTGCATTTCTAGAGCGATTTAACGGTGCGTGCAAGGCAGCTCAGTCGAGGCGAGAAGCGCAGCCGAGAATTGCAGGCCCGAGATGGTTCCCTTTCACGCATCGGCAAACCGCTTTCAATAAATTTAGTCGCTTGATGATGGGCTTGGGGTTTCACAATCCCGAGTCTATTTTTTTTAAGCCGGCTTTGCTGCCGCTACCCTTGCAGCCTGCTGCGTAGCGAGGCGAATTTCTTCCAATACGCAAGCCTGGATAGTTGGATTGAGGGCCAGCGCAACATGGCCGATTCCGTGGAATTCGATATTCTTTGCACCAGGCAAGTAAGAGGAGGTTTGCGGAGAAATGATGTTGTCGTGATGCGAGTAGATCGATACGAACAACGCGCGCAGCTCTGGCGACTCGCTCTTTTCCAGTTCGCGCAGCCACTTGCTTGGCGAGCCGTTCGTCGCACTGCCGGTCCATCGCATTTGCCGGCTGTTGATGCCGATGCCGGAATTGGCCAGTCCCGTGCCGTGGTGTGGCGTGCCGAGCGTAATCGCTTTTGCGATGCGCCCGCTTCCATGTGTGCGCAAGTAGGCGCGCACGGTCAAGCCTCCCATGCTATGTGCAACGATGATAATTTTTTCGCTGCCGGTATCCTTGCACAGAACTTCGACCGCGTGGTCGATCGTCGGGCCATACGCATCGATGTCGCCGAACACAGGCTCCAGATTCACCGCGTGGTGGCTGATGCCGGCCTGGCTCAGAATCTTGCTCATCGATTTCCAGTAGCCGCTGTTGCAGCCATAGCCATGGATAAACAGGACGGGCAATCCGCCGGACTTCTTGATTGTCTGATTGGCGAAAGAGCGAAACGGCATGCTCCACGAACTTGACAGGAAGGTTGCGTTGAACTCCTCTGCAAATAGCCGCAGTGCTTGCCGCCAGTTCAGGTGGCATGCGGTCGGGGTCTCGCTGCGATATCGCCACGCAAGGAAAAAGTTATTCGCGGTAATCAGAATGCGCAACAGGTACACCGATCCAAGACCGATGAGGAAAGCGAGCCATATGCTTTCGATATGCCATACCTTGATCGCGAGAATGGACAGTACCGCCGCAGCGCCGAGTTGCAGCAGGATCAGTAGCCGTGTGATGCGGGCAATCATGTAGCCCTCCGACGTGATTATGCGCTTAATCGGGGTGCGGATTTTCCAGTCAATTTTTCGGCCAGCAGGCTGGCCAATCTTGCGGTTGTGCCATAGATCGACAATTGCGGATTCGCACCTATCGAAGTGGGAAACAATGAGCCGTCATGCACCGACAGATTCGACACGCCATGATAGCGTCCGCTGGAAGACACGACTCCCAGCTTTGCCTCGTCGGACATCGTGCATCCCCCCATCACATGGGCGGAAACGACCCGTGTCAGCAGAGGCTTGTAGGGCAGGGCTTCGATCGTTTTTTTTGCATTGGCCCAAGTCGTATAGCCTTGAGCCATCTCATGGATCGGGTACACGCTCCTGGCGCCGGCAGCGAACTGGATTTCCGCCATCGATAGCAGGGCCCGCTTGACGCCATCCCATACGAAATCCGTGATCGGATAATCGAGAACCGGCGAGCCGTCGCTTCTCAGCTGTACGCTGCCGCCGATGGAATTGTCGTTGAAGCCGTCGCGTAACAATGCCAGCAGCACATGAGCATGAGGAAACTGCTTCATCATGGCAGTGTGTTGCGTGCCAAAGCCGGACATGGTGGTGGAGAACAGCAGCGGATGGAGCGGCGGCGCTTCCAGCTTGTAACCGATGGGGCCGTCGATTGCCTGGGTTTCCAAAAAATGGTCGGAATAGATGGTCTGCGGCGCGCCGGCATAGCCATTTACTGCTTGTTCGAACAGGCTGGCGGAGATGACAGTGGGATGCAAAAAAGTCCGCTTGCCCAAGAGGCCATACGGGTCCGGCGCTTTCGATCGCATCAGCAGTGCGGGTGAGTTGATCGCACCGCCCGCCAGTACGTAATGTTTTGCGCGCACTGTCAGCGTCTTGCCGGTGAGCGTCAAGCCGCTCGTATCCAGCGCGACGCAGCTCAGATTGTCGACCCTGTCGCTTTTGAATACCAACTGTTCGGCGCGGGTGCGGGTTAGCAAGGTGGCGCCCTTCGATAATGCGGAAGGAATGGTGGTGACCAGCATCGATTGTTTGGCATTGGTCGGGCAACCCATGCCGCAATAGCCGAGATTCCAGCAGCCTTTGACATTGCGCATGATAGCCGCGGCAGGAATGCCGAGCTTGGCGGCGCCGCGTTTGAGCAAGTCGTTGTTCTCATTCGGCGGAGCAGTCCATACGCTGACATTCAGGCGCTGTTCCATCATCAGGAACCAGGGCGCCAAGGCTTCTGAGGTGTAGTCTTTCAGGCCGAAGTTTTTTTGCCAGTGATTGAGCGTGCCAATGGGCGTACGAAAACTCGATGTCCAGTTCACCGTAGTGGAGCCGCCGACGGTGCGTCCCTGCAAAATGTTGATCGCTTTGTCCAGTGTTTTGCGCGCTGCCGCTTCCTGGTAAAGAGCTGGGTAGGCTTGTGCCTCGCGCATCTTGAAATCCTTTGATGATTTCAATGCGCCTTCTTCAATCAGCACCACTTTTAATCCTGCATGCGTCAGGATCTCCGCAGTTACGCCGCCGCCTGCGCCGGTGCCGACAATCACGACGTCCGCTTCGATGGTTCGATTCTCGGTCAGGCCGGAGGCGTCGATCACTTTCCAGCCGGCGGCAAGACCGGCTTGGATCGGGTCTGCTATCGGATTTTTCGCGGAACTGATTGCGGTTTTGATCATGGGGAATGTTTCAGCTTAATTCTTTAATCGGACCCGGATAGCCGATCGACTCCCATGTCGATTCATCTGCATACCAGGCGCCTATGATCAGATCGTGCAAGGCATGATAGGCGCTTTGCAGCATTGCAAAACGGTGCACGCGCCAGCTTTGCAGGAAGGCGGCGATCTCTTCGGGTTTTGCCTCCGCCCAGCCTGCTGGTATACCCGCCAGAAAACGCCGCGCCGGTGCCAGGCTTAGCAGGCCGAACAGATCTTGAATTTCACTCTGGGTAGTGCGAGGGAGACTCGCGATCGCAGACTGAATCCGGGCAATTTCGACTTCCATGCTTTGCGGTGAAGAGGAGGGCAACGCATCTTGCAACATGATGGAAGCAATAGCTGCCAGTGCGGCCTTGGCCTCTCCATCCAGAATAAAAGCTTCCGGCGCTGCCGGGTTTTTCATGCCGCGATACAGTCCGCCTGCAGCGGCCAGCGCGACCGCGCCGATCAAGCTGGTCTTGATGAAAGTACGACGGGAAAATGTTGTCGCCATAGGGTGAGTGTCGGAAGATTTTTTGCAGTGTACTTCATGCCGCAGCCGCTTAGGACAGGCAAAATAGAGCTTTGGCTCTAGCGAGCGGTTCATGGAATGCGTTCGTCCAATACTAGTACAGCAACCGATCATGAAAAAGCAGCATATCGTCGAGACATTGCGCCGTGAATTGCAAGCCGTTGTTACCCTGCGGCGCGCAACCAAGAGCGATGCCGCAACCGTCGCTTCGATATCTGCGCTGAAGCGTTTTCAATGTGAGCGTATGGCACGGACTCATGCGGATTTGCTGGTGTCGCAAGACTCGTCTGAGGCTGCTCAATTTTTTTTGAGCGATTTATACGGCGTGAAGGATTCGACGCAACGGGACGCAGATATTGGCCGCATCATTCCAGTGATGGAGCGCCTATTGCCCTTGCCGGCTTTGCAGACCATTACCGAGGCGATCGTACTGGATGCTTTATCCGAATCGCTGGATATCGGTATGGCCGCGTTTCTTGGCGAGAATTTTTCCGAAGGTGATTATGTGGCCGCTTATCGGTATGTCGCAAGCAGAGACGAACGGGGCCGGCAGATCGGGCACGTACAATCCGTCGGCGGTTCACTGTGCGAATTGGTTCGCACCCCGCTTGTTGCCAGCATGCTGAAGATGATGCGCGGGCCGGCGAAACTGGCCGGACTGGCGGAGTTCCATAATTTCCTGGAGCGTGGTTTTGCCGCGTTCAAGGGAATGGAGAAGCCTCAGTTTTTTGTCGCCACAATTGTGGCGCGCGAGACTGCGATTCTGGAAAATATTTACTCGGGAAGAGGGCAGCCATTTGCTTTGGACGCATTCGCTGCTTGATCATGTCTTGCCGATATCCTGCGCATCCGGCATAGATAGGGTCACTGGATTGGCCGTGCTGATAAGCCGTGTACCGGCAAGTTGATCATGCAGGAACTGACGGTCCTTGTTCAAGAAAATCGTCATTCCCCATAACGTCATTCCGAGCGCAACCACGCCGACGCTGCTCCATCCCTTGAGGCCTAAAGCATAATCCAACCCCATTGCAGGTAAAAACCACATCCAGGCTAACAAATAGCGAGCCAAGGCTTTTCTCAGTGGAATTGTAGGGAGGCCTGGGGCGATGAGTTTGATGCGCCAGGTTTTCATTGCAAGCGTTTGCCCGCTACGGCGCCAGAAAAAAATGAAATAAGTGCCTAACACGAGAAATAACCAGACTTGGCGCGCATGACGCAAGGTCAAGGCGTGCCGGCTTTGCGAAAGCGTATCAAACAGCCAAGCAGCGACGAAAAGCACGCCAAACAACAGCAGGGCTTCGTACACCATGCTTGCAAGGCGGCGTCTCAGCGAAGGTGTAACGGAGATGTTCAACGGCGGCGATTATTTCGTGACAGGCGGAGGAGCGGGCTGAATTCCGGACTGATTCGCAGCTTGTGGCGTGACTGACTGTTCCAACACTGGTTTCGGCGTGGATTTGATCGGTGGTACGGTCTTGGTCTTGCTACGGGGCGAAGGCAAATTGGCCACATGCTTTTTGCTTGCGGCATCAGAAGCAAGTTTTTTCTTTTGCTCTTCCGAGAGTTGTTGATATTGTCGCCATTGCGCGGATTTTTGATCTGAATTTAATTTTTTTGTGCGCGCATAGCTCTCACGCGCGACGCGGCGCTGCTCTGGCGTCAGTTTCGCCCATTCGCGCATTCGCTCTTGCATACGCGCTTGCTCGTCAGGTTTCATCGACGAAAACTTGTTGCCTATTTCAAGCCATTTTTTTTTTCGAAACGGATCGATCCTGTCCCATTCCGCCGCAAGCGGGGCAAGCGCCTGCTGCTGTGCAGGAGTCAATTCGCTCCAGAGTGGTTTGACAGAAGATTTGCTGGCTGTCTTTGTCGTGAGGGGTTGCGTCGTTGTATTAGGAGCTGGTGTTGATGCCGCAGGGGTAGCGTCAGTGGCATGGACAATCGCTGCGAATATAAATGCCGACACCAAAATGAACACCGCCCGCAAATGGCGGGCGGCGGCGAATACACTTCTGCTCGCCATCATTACTCCGCTCGCTTGGCGAGATAGGCATTAAAACCGTGGTCCAGATATGCAGACAAAGGTAGTTCGTCAGATAAAACGGCTGCGTCGATGTCCGCAGTTTCACTGATGCGCTGCTGTTGTTCATACTGGTACAAGCCGACGAACAGCACCACGCCAAGTAACAAGGGAACCGCCATGCCGATACGGCCTAGCCAGGAAATCGGTTCGCTGAATAAATTGCCGACTTGGCCAGCCAGCTTATTGTTGGAAGCGAAGGCGCGTAAAGGGGAGTCTTTTTTCTTGCGGGATAGGGCTAGTTTGCGGGAAAAAGCCAGGCGTTCAGTAGTGGATGCAGGCAAATTGTCAAGTTGCTCATTGAGCGCATGACGCACCTTGTAGGCGAAATTCAATTCTTTGTTATTCATAGATGTATTCCTTTGGCTTTCAACGCTATGGCCAAGGCATGTGTTGCACGGGAACAGTGCGTTTTCACGCTGCCTTCAGAACATCCCATAGCGGCAGCTGTTTCTGCCACGTCCATATCTTCCCAATAACGCATAAGGAACGCTTCCCGTTGACGTGCCGGGAGCTTTTGTACCTCGTCATCTATGACTGCGAGAACCTGCTCCCGTTCAATCTTGTCTTGGCTGGATTCCGATGCTTGGCTTCCTTCTTCGGCCTCATAGGTCTCCAGTAAGTCGAACTCTTCGTGGTCGTCGGTGTTGCCGCTCAAGCTGGAAAAAAGGCTGATCCAAGTGCTGCGTACTTTTTCTCTTCGGAAATAATCGTGAATCGTATTCTGTAATATGCGCTGAAACAGCAAAGGCAATTCGGCCGCCGGCTTGTCGCCATACTTTTCGGCCAGTTTGATCATTGCATCTTGAACAACGTCGAGCGCTGCTTCATCCTTGCGAATGGCGTAAACAGCTTGCTTGAATGCACGACGTTCCGCAGTTTCGAGGAAGTCGGAAAGTTCTTTGTCGGTTGCCATGCGATGTGGCGCGCCTGTTTGACGCGGCCGAGGGAATTCGTGGTTAGATGCCGGAGGTGAGTTGTTCTGTTTTTAGAATCTGTGCGCATCCTAGCAAAAAAGCCCGGGCTTGTGCGTTATTTTTGCGCAAAACGCTTGATTTCAAAAGGATTTTGCTGAAATTGACTTGACCAAAATGGTGCGACGCATTACCGTATCAGTCCCTTCGTCATCCCGGAGGGAAACCATGGTCTTTTCGCGTGCTGCGCATGATGCTGTCTAGCGACGAGACGCGCTTCAACTTTGAAAGCTGTTTGCTCTAACCCACGCCACAAGCGTGAGGAATCCGCGGTAGTGCTTCAGAACCTCCGGCCGAACGAGTCGCGTTAAGCGTCAATTTGGACCGCATCCTAGGATGCCAACGAACTGACGTGATCGCACAAAAAAGGGACGCCTCAGCACTGGAGCATCACGCTATTCCGTCAGGAATGAGCATCCGATCAATCTCCAATGGACCTTGAAAGGAATTTAGTATGAGTTTGGAAACAAATTTGCCTATTACCGGCGCGGAAATCTTGGTGCGCTGTCTGGCCGAGGAAGGAGTCGAGCATGTGTTCGGCTATCCCGGCGGCGCGGTACTCTACATCTACGACGCGATTTTCAATCAAGACAAATTCCAGCACATCCTGGTACGCCACGAACAGGCTGCCGTGCATGCCGCTGATGCCTATTCGCGCAGTTCACAAAAAGTCGGCGTCGCTCTCGTTACCTCCGGACCCGGTGTCACCAATGCAGTAACCGGCTTGGCAACCGCATACATGGATTCGATTCCGATGGTGGTTATTTCGGGACAGGTGCCATCGCATGCCATTGGGCAGGACGCGTTCCAGGAATGTGACACGGTTGGCATTACCCGGCCTTGTGTCAAGCACAATTTCCTGGTCAAAGACGTCAAAGACCTGGCCACAATAATCAAAAAAGCGTTTTACATTGCCTCGACCGGCCGGCCCGGTCCCGTCCTTGTTGATATTCCCAAGGACATCACGATGCACAAGTGCGTTTATGAGTATCCGAAGGAACTCGAAATGCGCTCGTACAGGCCGGTCGACAAAGGCCATGCCGGCCAAATCCGCAAGGCGGTGCAGTTATTGTTGCATGCAGAGCGTCCGATGATCTATACCGGCGGCGGCGTGATTCTTGCCGACGCGTCCTCGGAACTGAACAAGTTGGTCGACAAGTTGGGCTTCCCCTGCACTAATACACTGATGGGCTTGGGGGCCTACAGGGCATCGGGCGAAAATTTCGTCGGCATGCCGGGTATGCATGGCACCTACGAAGCCAACATGGCGATGCAGCATTCCGACGTTTTGATTGCGATCGGCGCGCGTTTCGACGACCGCGTGATTGGCAATCCGAAACATTTTTCCTCCAATCCGCGCAAGATCATCCATATCGACATCGATCCTTCGTCGATTTCCAAGCGCGTGAAAGTCGATATTCCGATTGTCGGCAATGTCAAGGACGTGCTGCAGGAATTGCTGGCCCAGCTCGACGCTGCAGATGCCAAGCCGAACGTCCCCGCACTGGCTGATTGGTGGAAGCAAATCAATCAATGGCGCGGGCGCGAATGCCTTAAATATCCGACCTCCAATGAAGTAATCAAGCCACAGTCAGTGGTTCAAAAAGTTTGGGAAGTCACCAAGGGCGATGCCTTCGTCACATCCGACGTCGGCCAACATCAAATGTGGGCTGCGCAGTACTACGGATTTGACAAGCCGCGGCGCTGGATCAATTCCGGCGGACTTGGCACGATGGGCGTCGGCCTGCCGTACGCGATGGGCGTGCAGATGGCCAATCCGGGTTCGACCGTGGCATGTATTACGGGCGAAGCGTCGATCCAGATGTGCATCCAGGAACTGGCCACTTGCAAGCAGTATCATCTGACGCCGAAGATTATCCTGTTGAACAATCGCTTCCTCGGAATGGTGCGCCAGTGGCAGCAAATCGACTATGGTTCCCGCTATTCCGAATCCTATATGGATTCCTTGCCGGACTTTACGATGCTGGCGGAATCCTTTGGGCATGTCGGCATGAAAATCGAAAACCCGCGCGATGTCGATGGCGCGTTGAAAGAGGCATTCGGGATGAAGGACAGATTGGTATTCATGAATTTCATCACGGATCAAACCGAGAATGTCTGGCCGATGGTCAAGGCGGGCAAAGGCTTGACTGAAATGCTTTTGGGCTCGGAGGATCTGTAATGCGACACATCGTTTCTGTCTTGCTGGAAAATGAAGCCGGTGCATTGTCGCGCGTGGTCGGCTTGTTCTCGGCCCGTGGCTACAATATCGAAACCTTGACGGTTGCCCCGACTGAGGATGCGACCCTGTCACGCATGACGATCGTCACCAGCGGCTCGGATGATGTCATCGAACAAATCACGAAGCATCTGAACCGCCTGATCGAGGTGGTGAAAGTGGTTGACCTCACCGAAGGTGCACACATCGAACGTGAGTTGATGCTGATCAAGGTGCGTGCCGTGGGCAAGGAACGCGAAGAAATGAAGCGTACCGCAGACATTTTCCGCGGCCGCATCATCGACGTCACCGAAAAAACCTATACGATCGAGTTGACCGGTAACAAAACCAAGCTCGACGCATTTATCGAATCGATTGATCGCGGCGCGATCCTGGAAACCGTCCGTACCGGCGGTTCCGGCATCGGTCGCGGCGAGCGCATTTTGAAGGTTTGACTTGTTGAGGGCAGGGCACACAATACAATTCCTGCCTCGCAATAATTTTTAATTTACAACAACACACACATTAGGAATTGCCATGAAAGTTTTCTACGATAAAGACTGCGACCTGTCCCTGATCAAGGGCAAGAACGTCGCCATCATCGGTTACGGTTCGCAAGGTCATGCACACGCACAAAACTTGAATGACTCCGGTTGCAAAGTTACCGTCGGCTTGCGCAAGGGTGGCGCATCCTGGAATAAAGTCAAGAACGCCGGCTTGAACGTGGCTGAAGTCAATGATGCAGTAAAAGCAGCCGACGTCATCATGATTTTGCTGCCTGATGAAAATATTGCCCAAGTCTATAACGAAAACGTCGCGCCGAATGCGAAACAGGGTGCTGTATTGGCGTTCGCCCACGGCTTCAACGTCCACTATGGACAGGTTGTTCCGCGTGCCGATCTGGACGTCATCATGATCGCGCCGAAAGCGCCAGGTCATACCGTGCGTGGTACGTACACCCAAGGCGGCGGCGTACCTCACCTGATCGCGGTCTATCAGGACAAATCGGGCGTCGCGCGTGACATCGCCTTGTCCTATGCGATGGCCAATGGCGGCGGTCGTGCCGGCATCATCGAAACCAACTTCCGCGAAGAAACGGAAACCGACCTGTTCGGCGAACAGGCCGTGCTGTGCGGCGGGACGGTCGAGCTTATCAAGGCCGGTTTCGAAACGCTGGTCGAAGGCGGTTATGCGCCCGAAATGGCTTACTTCGAATGCTTGCACGAACTGAAGCTGATCGTTGATTTAATCTATGAAGGCGGCATCGCCAACATGAATTACTCGATCTCGAACAATGCAGAATATGGCGAATACGTGACCGGTCCGCGTATCGTGACGGACGACACCAAGAAGGCGATGCGCCAATGTCTGAAAGATATCCAGACCGGCGAATACGCAAAGAGCTTCATTCTCGAAAACAAAGCAGGTGCACCAACCCTGATTTCGCGCCGCCGCCTGACCGCCGAGCATCAAATCGAAGAAGTTGGCAGCAAGTTGCGCGCAATGATGCCTTGGATCGCAAAAAATAAGCTGGTCGACCAATCGAAGAACTAAGCATCTACGAAAAAGCTGTGCCCATGTGCAGCTTTTTTGTTGGTAAAGTTAATGGGGCGTACACTAAGAGTGACGCCCCATTTTTTTTGCAATATCATTCTCGCCGTTCCAAGCCTGCCACCGAGACCTAATATGATGAATCGCGCTGTCGCAATGGCGTTGCTGGGTATTGTCCTGTCGGGATGCAAGCAGACAGATCCGCCGCCCGACGTACTTAAAACGCAACGGGAAGCTCTGGACAAGGCCAAGGCCCTCGGCGGTCAAATGCAGCAGCAATTGGAGGATCGGATGAAAACGAGCGATGAGGCGCAAAAGTGAGCCGACGAAATCTCCTCCAGGGGTTACATTTACCAGTTGCTCGACTAGAATAGCGACGCAATTCACACCATTTCATCAATATTAATTTGATAGGTTGTATCTTGAAACGGAATCTGCATGGCAAGCTTTAATCGGCGTAAGGCGAAGAGCCCCGGGGCCTCTTTTTCCAAAATACCGCGTGCAGGCAAACAGGCGCTGTATAGCTCCGATTCTGGGCAGGGGGCGCAACAGGTGCGGCCAAGCTTGCGCAGGCGCGGCATCTATCTGCTGCCGAATGCATTTACCACGGCGGCACTGTTTTGTGGTTTTTACGCAATCGTGATGGCGATGAACCTGAAGTTCGATCATGCTTCGATCGCGATTTTCGCAGCGATGGTGTTGGATGGAATTGACGGGCGCGTGGCGCGCCTGACCAATACCCAGAGCGAGTTCGGAGCGCAGTACGACAGTCTGTCGGACATGGTCTCCTTCGGCGCTGCACCAGCCTTGGTGGTGTATGAATGGTCGTTGCGCGGCATGGGCAAGCTAGGCTGGCTGGCCGCCTTCGTATATTGTGCCGGCGCCGCCTTGCGGCTGGCACGCTTCAATACCAACATTGCCGTCGTCGACAAACGTTTCTTCCAGGGATTGCCCAGCCCGGCTGCCGCCGCTCTGGTCGCGGGGTTTATCTGGCTGATGGACGATCTGCGCTTTGCCGGTACCAACTTGAGCTGGGTGTCTTGGATCATTACCCTGTACGCCGGGTTGACGATGGTCACCAATGTACCGTTTTACAGCTTCAAGGACGTTAATTTCCGCAAATCGGTTCCGTTTATCGCGATCTTTCTGATTGTCCTGGCTTTTGTAGCGGTATCGAGTGATCCGCCCAAGGTCTTGTTTGGCCTGTTTGTGTTATATGGCCTGTCGGGGTACGGATTTTATTTTTGGCGTTTGTTCAAAGGTAAGCCGGTCAGTATCGTACAGACCGAAACGGAAACCGTCGACGACAAAGAAGAGCTGCACTGAATTTTTTAGGAGTCCATCATGGCCGCGAACCCATCAAACAAACTCATCATTTTCGATACCACCTTGCGCGACGGCGAGCAATCGCCTGGAGCGTCAATGACCAAGGATGAAAAAATCCGCATCGCCAAACAACTCGAGCGGATGAAGGTCGACGTGATCGAAGCCGGTTTTGCGGCGGCATCTCAAGGGGATTTCGAGTCGATCAAGGCGATTGCCGGCATCGTCAAGGATTCCACTGTATGTTCCTTGTCGCGCGCCAATGATCGGGATATTTCGCGCGCCGCCGAGGCTCTCGCTGACGCCAGCAGGAAACGCATTCATACCTTCATCGCCACCTCTCCCTTGCATATGGAGAAGAAGTTGCGGATGACCCCTGATCAGGTGTTTGAACAAGCCAAGCAAGCGGTTCGCTTCGCACGTAATTTCACCGACGATGTTGAATTCAGTCCGGAAGACGGCAGCCGCTCCGACATGGATTTTTTGTGCCGCGTGATCGAGGCGGTGATCGCCGAAGGTGCGACCACGATTAACTTTGCTGATACGGTTGGCTATGGCGTGCCCGAGTTGTACGGCAACATGCTCAAGAATCTGCGCGAGCGCATCCCCAATTCGGACAAGGCGATTTGGTCGGTTCACTGCCACAACGACCTTGGCATGGCAGTAGCCAATTCGCTGGCTGGCGTGATGATCGGCGGTGCACGCCAAGTTGAGTGCACTATCAACGGTTTGGGCGAACGTGCCGGCAATACTGCCTTGGAAGAAATCGTGATGGCGGTGCGCACCCGTAAGGATTACTTCCATCTTGATATTTCGATCGATTCAACCCAGATAGTGCCCGCTTCCAAACTGGTATCGCAAATTACCGGCTTCTCGGTACAGCCGAACAAGGCCGTGGTCGGCGCCAACGCCTTCGCACATGCATCCGGCATTCATCAGGACGGCGTACTGAAAGCGCGCGACACCTATGAAATCATGCGCGCTGAAGACGTGGGCTGGACCGCCAACAAGATCGTATTAGGCAAATTGTCGGGCCGCAATGCGTTCAAGCAGCGTCTTGAAGAACTCGGCATTGGATTGGACTCGGAATCCGAAGTCAATGCCGCGTTCAGCCGTTTCAAGGAATTAGCTGACCGTAAAGCCGACATTTTCGATGAAGACATCCTCGCCTTGGTGGCGGACGAGGAGCATGCGCACGACAAAGAGTATTATCGTTTCGTATCGTTGTCCCAGCACTCCGAAACCGGCGAAAAGCCGACCGCGAAAATAGTCTTCTCGATTGACGGCAAGGAGTCGACGTGCGAAGGGCAGGGCAATGGTCCGGTTGATGCGATCGTCAACGCGATCGAATCGAAAACCGCCAGCGGTGCAGAGTTGCTGCTGTTTTCGGTGAACGCCATCACGACCGGTACGCAATCGCAAGGCGAAGTGACGATGCGTTTGTCCAAAGCCGGCCGCATCGTCAACGGCGTCGGCGCTGATCTGGATATCGTGGTTGCCTCCGCAAAAGCTTACCTGTCCGCTCTCAATAAACTTCATTCCAAAACGGAGAAGTTGAATCCGCAGTTGTAAATTCAGATGCGCGGAGAGATATCTTCCTCTGACTTTTTGCTGCATAAAAAAGCTCGTGCAAGCCGCACGAGCTTTTTCTTTTTGGCGGTATGCTTATTGAATCGGGATTTGCTTCGGCTGCGCTTCGGCTTTTTTCGGCAAGCTGAGTTGCAGGATGCCGTTCTCTAGCTTCGCTGCCGCTCGCGTCTCATCGACTTCGCCGGTAAGAATGAAATTGCGTGCAAATTTCTTGACGACGCGTTCTTCTCGAATGACTTTTTCACCTTCCTTGCGCTCCGACGCGCGCTTGATTTCGGCTTCGATGGACACGCGTTTTCCATCCACCGAGATGTTCAGGTTTTCCTTGGTCACGCCGGGTAGCTCCGCTTCCACTTCGAAAGCTTGTTCGCTCTCGGTGACATTCATCCGAGGGGCACTCACGAGAGGTTCACGCGTTTGTACAGGAGCAAAATAATCTTCCAGCACGCTATCGATCAGTCGGCTGAACGGCTCGTCAAACGAAGTAGGGCGAAGCGCGATCGGAAGCGGAAAACCGTTACGGTTACGTAGAATCAGATTCATCATTCTTTCCTTTTCATTGATGGAGCGCCGTCGCTCCGATGGCGAATAAATAGGGTACGCGTTGTTGATTTCAAGTGGCCTGCTTCAGTTCGTAGCAGGCTCTAGCGATGATGTCTTCCAAAGGGCCAACGCGAATCCGGGTCGCGGCTTAGATCCGGGCTGCTCATCATCTGCCGTACGATTCCTTGTTTATCGAAATGCACATGCATCACTGAGTCCCATACGCCGCTTTCCTTGTATGGATACGACCAGACCTCCAATTGCGGCAGGGAGAGAAAAGAGGTCTCGCTGGGTGTGCCGATGGTATGCAGAACATCGGTCTTGGTGGCCTGTCCCGGTTTGATTATTGCGAATTTCTGGCTTGTCAAAACTTGTTCAAATGAAACAAGTCGACCGTTCGAATCGATCCGTGCCATGTAGGTTTGCTGGCCCCAAGGTCCGCGCGCATACTCAAGCAGGTGGCTATTGCCTTCCTCGTAACGGTGCGTCGGTTGACCTAGTTTCGCCATGAGGGCGGACTCTGTTTCACCGATGCTGACGGCCGTTGTTCCGATGCCGACACATGCCCCCAGGCCAATCAAAAAAACGGCCGGTATGGCTAAAAAGAAATATTTCATAAAATTCGCCATGCTGACCACCTCTTAAATAAAAGCAGTTAAGTGTTTGAATAGCTTAGGCATTTCCGCTATACTTCTCGTTTGGTCAATTGGACCAATTTTTTAAATCGTATGTTCACGGTGTGTGGGGTCGAGACTCTATGCACCGCATGTGAAAGGTAATACTCATGACAATCGAAAAATCCAGCAAGGCCGCCATTATTGCGGATAACGCCCGCGGCCAGAACGATACCGGTTCCCCGGAAGTGCAAGTTGCATTGCTGACGGCCCGTATCAACGAACTCAATGGTCACTTCAAAGCGCACGCCAAGGATCACCACTCCCGCCGCGGCTTGATCATGATGGTTAACCGTCGCAAGAGCTTGCTCTCCTATCTGAAGGGCAAAGATGCGGTTCGTTACCGTGACCTGATTGCCAAGCTCGGTCTGCGCAAGTAATTTCATTGCGACATTCTGTCTGGATTTTATTTATTAAGAAATGCCCGTGTCAGTTCGCTGATGCGGGCATTTTGTCTTTCTGCAGTTTGTGGTGAGTCGTGCCCAGTCAAGCAATGAGATGGCAAGTCATCCATGACGAGCCATCTGTGGTGAGGTGAACGACAGCGCCTGAAAATCTGTCGGCAAAAATAGAAAGGAAACACCGTGTTTAACAAAGTCACCAAAACCTTCCAG
Organism: uncultured Burkholderiales bacterium; assembly: GCA_966211965.1. Lineage (GTDB taxonomy): Bacteria > Pseudomonadota > Gammaproteobacteria > Burkholderiales > Burkholderiaceae_D > CBIHON01. The sequence goes on from CBIHON010000021.1 coordinate 21,478, forward strand.
TATGGTCAGCATCAAGTCACGCTAGAAACGGGTGAAATCGCTCGTCAAGCTTCTGGCGCTGTCATCGTGTCAATCGAAGATACCGTCGTACTCGCAACTGTTGTCGCGCGCAAGGATGCCAAGCCAGGTCAGGATTTCTTCCCGCTGACCGTCGATTACGTCGAAAAAAGTTATGCTGCCGGCCGTATCCCTGGCGGCTTTTTCAAGCGCGAAGGCCGTCCGTCCGAGAAAGAGACTTTGACTTCGCGCCTGATCGATCGTCCGATTCGTCCGCTGTTCCCGGAAGGTTATTTGAACGAAGTTCAGGTCATCATCCATGTCTTGTCCGTCAATCCTGAAATCGATCCCGACATCGCCGCAATGATCGGTGCTTCCGCGGCCCTGTGTGTCGCCGGCATACCGTTCAACGGCCCGGTCGGTGCTGCTCGCGTCGGTTACATCGATGGCCAGTACGTGCTCAATCCAACCACGTCGCAACTCGCTGCATCGCAAATGGATCTGGTGGTTGCCGGCACAGAACTCGCCGTGCTGATGGTCGAGTCGGAAGCTCAGCAATTATCCGAAGAAATCATGCTCGGCGCAGTCGTGTTCGGCCATGAGCAAATGAAGGCTGTCATCAATGCAATTCACGATCTGGTGCGCGATGGTGGCAAACCGGAGGTGGAGTGGAGCCCGGCACCGAAGAATGAAGCGCTGATCGCCCGCGTCGCACATTTCGGCGAAGCCAAGCTGCGCGAAGCTTATCAAACCAAGGACAAGCAGGCACGTACCGCCAAGCTGAAGGATGCGGCAGCCGAAGTCAATGCGGCGCTGGCAGCGGAAGCTGCTGCCGTCGGCGGTGCGGCCCCCGATCCAATCGAGGTTGGCAATATTTTGTTTGAGCTTGAAGCCAAAATCGTGCGGTCTCAAATCCTCGAAGGCGAGCCACGCATCGACGGACGCGATACGCGCACCGTACGTCCGATTACGATTCGCACTGGCGTGCTGCCGCGTACTCACGGTTCCGCATTGTTCACCCGCGGCGAGACTCAAGCGCTGGTGGTTGCAACCCTTGGCACCGCACGCGACGAACAAAAGATCGATGCCTTGATGGGTGAGTATTCCGATCGTTTCATGCTTCATTACAACATGCCTCCGTTCGCTACCGGCGAAACCGGTCGCGTCGGTACGCCTAAGCGCCGTGAAATCGGTCATGGACGCTTGGCCAAGCGCGCATTGACCGCTGCTCTGCCGGCTCCGGAAGACTTCAGTTACTCGGTGCGCCTGGTTTCCGAGATCACAGAATCGAACGGTTCTTCCTCGATGGCGTCCGTGTGCGGCGGTTGCCTGGCACTGATGGATGCAGGTGTTCCGATGACCGCACATGTTGCGGGCATCGCGATGGGCTTGATCAAGGAGGGTGGCAAGTTTGCCGTCCTGACCGATATCCTGGGTGACGAAGATCATCTCGGCGATATGGACTTCAAGGTGGCGGGTACTGCGAACGGTATCACTGCACTGCAGATGGATATCAAGATCCAGGGCATCACCAAGGAAATCATGCAAGTCGCATTGGCGCAGGCCAAGGAGGGCCGCATGCACATCCTCGGCAAGATGCAGGAGGCGGTACCGCACGGTAAGGCCGAGCTGTCTGACTTTGCTCCGCGCCTGATTACGATCAAGATCAATCCTGAGAAGATTCGCGACGTGATCGGCAAGGGAGGCGCCGTGATTCGTGCGTTGACCGAAGAGACCGGCACGCAGATCGATATCAGTGATGAAGGTTTGGTGACTATCGCTTCCGTCGACGCCGCTGCCGGCCAGGAAGCCAAGCGCCGCATCGAAGAGTTGACGGCATCGGTTGAGATCGGCAAGACCTACGACGGCATCGTGCTGAAGTTGCTGGATTTCGGCGCCATCGTGCAAGTGATGCCCGGCAAGGATGGTTTGCTGCACATCAGCCAGATCGCCAATGAGCGCGTGAATGCGGTGACTGATTACCTGAAAGAAGGTCAGCAAGTCCGCGTCAAGGTATTGGAAACTGATGATCGTGGCCGCTTGAAATTGTCGATGAAGGCTGCAGCAGCAGAAGAGGGTGGTGCACCGGCTCAGCAGCAACAGCAGTAACTTTGATCCAGGCTGTTTGGGCCTGATTTGCAAAAAGCCGCTCGAGGTGAATGCCCGAGCGGCTTTTTATTGCATAGGCCTTTGTGTGGCGGCCTCGTGCTGTCAAATACAATGCGCGATCAATTTATCTTTCGCGTGAGAGCCGTACAATGGCATTTTATTTTCTGTCGCGGAGACTTTTCATGCGCGCTATCGAAATTACCCAGCCGGGACCACCGGATGTATTGAGGCTATGTGAGCGGCCTTTGCCGATTCTTAAGCCTGGAGAAGTTCTGATCAAGGTCCATGCGGCCGGTGTCAATCGCCCTGATGTTGTGCAGCGTACTGGGCACTATCCGGTTCCGGCCGGCGCTTCGGATTTGCCTGGGTTGGAAGTTGGCGGCGAGATCGTCGACGGCGATTTGTCAGGAAGTGAATTCAGGCAAGGTGATATGGTGTGCGCACTCGTGCAGGGCGGCGGCTATGCCGAGTATTGCGCCGCGCCGCTGCAGCAATGCCTGCCGGCTCCGAGAGGCTTGAGCATGGTTGAGGCGGCCTCGCTGCCAGAAACATTTTTCACCGTATGGAGCAATGTCTTTGATCGTGCCAAGCTCAGCGAGGGGGAAACTTTTTTGGTGCAGGGTGGCACTTCCGGCATTGGTGTTGCCGCAATACAGATTGCGGCAGCATTCGGCCACCGCGTGTTTGCGACTGCGGGTACCGACGACAAGTGCCGCACATGCGAAGCGCTGGGAGCGGAGCGCGGTATTAATTATCGAACAGAGAATTTTGTCGATGTCATTAAAGCGGCTACCGGCGATCGGGGGGTAGATGTGATTCTCGATATGGTTGGTGGCGATTATGTGGCGCGCGAGATCGGTTGCCTGGCCGAGGATGGTCGCTTGGCGGTGATTGCCTTGCTGGGAGGTATGACCGCAACGTTGGATTTGGGGCGGCTTTTGCGGCGCCGTTTGACGGTTACCGGTTCGACCCTGCGCCCACGCTCCATCGCTTTTAAAGCCGCGATCGCGGCGAATCTGCGTGAGCGTATTTGGCCTTTGCTCGAGGCGGGCAAGGTGAAGCCTGTTGTTTACCAAACCTTTCCGCTGGAGCATGCAGCGCAGGCGCACACCTTGATGGAGAGTAGCAAGCATATAGGGAAAATCATGCTGAAGCTTGTTTGAAAAGGGAACTTTCTTCTCTTAAATGGTCTGATCCGCACCTATGATTGCTTGCAGTGGGTTTGACCGCCCTTGTCGCCCCGCGCTAGAATAGCGGGTTATTGAAATTTTGGGTTGATATGCGTCGCAAACTCGTTGCCGGTAACTGGAAGATGAATGGCAGTCTGGCTGCCAACAGCGCTTTGCTGGCTGGGCTCAAGGATGGGCTCGGGGAGGCAGGCTGTGACGTCGCAGTATGTGCACCCGCACCTTACTTCGCACAGTGTCAAGCTGATTTGCGCGGCAGCGCAATTGCGTGGGGCGGGCAGGATCTTTCTGTTCATGAGTCGGGGGCCTATACCGGCGAAGTTGCGGCGTCGATGCTGGTCGACTTCGGTTGTAAATATGTGATCGTGGGCCATTCCGAGCGTCGCGCCTATCATGCTGAAAGCGATGTGTTGGTGGCTCAAAAAACTTCGCGCGCTTTGGGCGCTGGCTTGGTCCCGATTGTGTGTGTCGGCGAGACGCTTGCCGAGCGCGAGGCGGGGCAGACGGATGCAGTGGTCGGCCGGCAGATCGATGCGGTGCTGGCGGTCCTCGATGTCGCCGCTCTGGCAAAAATTGTTGTGGCTTACGAACCGGTGTGGGCGATCGGTACCGGCAAAACTGCAACGCCCCGGATGGCGCAAGACGTGCACGCAATGTTGCGCGCAAAGCTTGTGCAAAAAGATGCAAGTGCGGCTGCTGATGTAAGGGTTTTGTATGGCGGAAGCATGAAGCCCGACAATGCCAAGGAATTGCTTGCGATGCCTGACATTGACGGTGGTTTGATTGGCGGTGCGGCTTTGAAGGCGGCGGATTTTCTGGCGATTATTCGTGCCGTTTAATAATTGCAGCAGTCTGGCAATTACAGAATTATTTAGAGATCGGAAATCATTACATGAACGCTTTTATTACTATCATCATCGCAGTGCAGGTATTGGCTGCGTTGGCTATTATTGGTCTGGTGTTGCTGCAGCATGGTAAGGGCGCTGACATGGGCGCGGCTTTTGGTTCTGGTGCCTCGGGCAGCCTGTTTGGTGCAACCGGTTCTTCCAACTTCCTGTCCAAGTCGACTGGTGTTGCGGCGGCGATTTTTTTTGCTGCAACGTTGGCGCTTGCTTTCCTCGGTACTAAGCATACAGTGGTCGGTGGTGGTGTCATGGAAAATATGCCTGTGCCCGTTGCGCCCGCTCCGGCGTCAGCCGCATCTGCGGCTCCTGCTGCTGCAAGTGCGCCTGCGGCAAATGCTGCGGCTCAGCCTTCTGCAAGCGGTGTTCCTGCCAGTGCGGCAGGTCAGGCAAATCAAATCCCTAAATAAATAAAAACATTTGATCTGTCGCATTGTTTTAGTGCAATTGTGCGTTGAACAATAAGGGTAATTTAGGTTAAAATAGCAGTCTTCAAGCCGACGTGGTGAAATTGGTAGACACGCTATCTTGAGGGGGTAGTGGCGAAAGCTGTGCGAGTTCGAGTCTCGCCGTCGGCACCAGTAAGCAGAGCCAGCGAAGGGGGTCCTTCGCTGGCTTTTTATCGAGGAGTTATCGTTTGATTTTGGTGGGTTTCTCAAGAAATCATTCTGCTATTGTCTGGCTTTGCTCCAATAAATATTGCGCACAATCGTGAACCTCGAAAACTATTTCCCTGTCTTGTTGTTTATTCTTGTTGGTATAGGCGTTGGCGTCGTTCCTCAAATCCTGGGTCGCATCCTGGCGCCATTTAAGCCCGATGCGGAAAAGCTCTCTCCCTATGAGTGCGGTTTTGAGGCTTTTGAGGACGCTCGCATGAAGTTTGATGTGCGCTATTACTTGGTGGCGATTCTATTCATTTTGTTCGATCTGGAAACGGCGTTTTTCTTCCCTTGGGGTGTCGCCATGCGAGATCTCGGTTGGGCTGGCTTTGTGACGATGCTGGTATTTATCATCGAATTCCTGGTCGGGTTCTGGTACATCTGGAAGAAAGGTGCCCTTGATTGGGAATGAGTCATGTCGATTGAAGGTGTATTGAACGAAGGTTTTGTTACCACTACTGCGGATAAGCTGATCAACTGGACGCGTACCGGTTCAATGTGGCCGATGACGTTTGGTCTTGCCTGCTGCGCGGTGGAGATGATGCATGCCGGCGCGTCGCGTTATGATCTCGATCGTTTTGGTGTCGTGTTTCGCCCATCCCCGCGTCAATCCGATGTGATGATTGTTGCCGGTACTTTGTGCAACAAAATGGCGCCTGCGCTACGCAAGGTCTACGACCAGATGGCTGAGCCGCGCTGGGTGATTTCGATGGGGTCCTGCGCCAATGGTGGTGGTTACTACCACTATTCATATTCAGTAGTGCGCGGCTGTGATCGCATTGTGCCGGTCGATGTATATGTCCCGGGATGTCCTCCGACTGCCGAAGCGCTGTTGTACGGCATCATGCAATTGCAAAACAAGATCAAGCGCACCAATACGATTGCGCGCTAATAGGGCGGTTCTGTAAAAAATATGGCGACGAAACTGGAAACCCTTGAGGCTGCCTTGCGTAATGCGCTCGGGGAGCAAATTCAAAGTCTGAGCATTGCGTTGGGAGAGGTCACGGTGGTGGTCAAGGCTTCCGAGTACTTGGCTGCGATGCGCGTGTTGCGCGATCATGTCGATCTGCGTTTCGAAGAGTTGATGGATTTGTGCGGTGTTGACTATTCGACCTATGGGGATGGCATTTGGGACGGCGCTCGTTTTGCGGTGGTTTCTCATTTGCTCTCTGTTACGCACAACTGGCGGGTGCGGGTGCGTGTGTTTGCGCCGGACGATGAGATGCCGGTGGTTCCCTCTGTTACTCAAATCTGGAATTCTGCCAATTGGTACGAGCGCGAAGCTTTTGATTTCTTCGGCATCCTGTTTGAAGGGCACAACGACTTGCGCCGTATCTTGACTGATTATGGTTTTATCGGTCATCCGTTCCGCAAGGACTTTCCTGTTTCCGGTTACGTCGAGATGCGTTACGACCCGGAGCAAAAGCGTGTAATTTACCAACCCGTCACGATCGAGCCGCGCGAAAATGTGCCGCGTGTGATTCGTGAAGAACAGTACGGGATGAAATAATGGCTGAGATCAAGAACTACACCCTCAACTTTGGTCCACAGCATCCTGCTGCGCACGGCGTGCTGCGTCTCGTGCTGGAGTTGGATGGCGAAGTCATTCAGCGCGCCGATCCGCACATCGGTCTGCTGCATCGAGCGACCGAAAAGCTGGCCGAGCAAAAAACCTATCTGCAATCCGTGCCTTACATGGATCGTCTCGACTACGTGTCGATGATGTGCAATGAACACGCCTACGTAATGGCGATTGAAAAGCTGCTCGGCGTCGAGGTGCCATTGCGCGCGCAATACATTCGCGTGATGTTCGACGAAATTACGCGCTTGCTGAATCACTTGCTGTGGTTGGGTGCGCATGCGCTGGACGTCGGCGCGATGGCAGTATTTCTTTACGCCTTCCGCGAGCGCGAAGATTTGATGGATTGCTATGAGGCGGTGTCCGGGGCGCGTCTACATGCGGCCTATTATCGTCCGGGCGGCGTGTACCGCGACTTGCCGGATGCGATGCCGCAACACAAGGCCTCGCTCATCCGCAATGCCAAGGCGATCAAGCAATTGAACGAGAACCGCCAAGGCTCGCTGCTCGATTTCATTGAGGACTTCACCAATCGTTTTCCTACTTATGTCGACGAATACGAGACTCTGCTGACCGACAACCGTATCTGGAAGCAGCGGCTGGTCGGCATCGGCGTGGTATCTCCGGAGCGCGCCAAAGCGATGGGCTTCACCGGTGCGATGTTGCGTGGTTCCGGCGTCGAATGGGATTTGCGCAAGAAGCAGCCTTACGAAGTCTACGATTTGCTCGACTTCGATATTCCGGTCGGCACCAACGGCGATTGTTATGACCGTTATCTGGTCCGTGTCGAGGAAATGCGTCAGTCGAATCGCATCATCAAGCAATGCGTCGAATGGCTGCGCAATAATCCGGGCCCCGTGATGACTGACAACCACAAGGTTGCACCGCCATCGCGCGTCGACATGAAGTCAAATATGGAAGAGTTGATCCACCACTTCAAGCTCTTCACCGAAGGTTTCCATGTGCCGATCGGCGAAGCCTATTGCGCGGTTGAACACCCGAAGGGCGAGTTCGGCATCTACCTTATTTCTGACGGCGCCAACAAGCCTTACCGGATGAAGATACGGGCACCCGGCTTTGCGCACTTGCAGGGATTGGACGAGATGGCCAAGGGCCATATGATTGCCGACGCGGTAACCATCATCGGTACGCAGGATATTGTATTCGGAGAGATCGATCGTTAATCGCGATTGAGTGTGAGGCAAAGATAATGCTGTTATCAGAGCAAGCGTATAAAAAAATCGATCGCGAAGTTGCGAAATTCCCGGTGGAGCAAAAGCAGTCCGCAGTCATGGCGGCACTTGCTATCGCCCAGGATGAAAAAGGCTGGTTATCGCCCGAGGTGATGCAGGATGTCGCCGATTACCTCGGTATGCCGGCGGTCGCGGTGCAGGAAGTCGCGACATTCTACGCGATGTACAACGTCAAGCCGGTCGGCAAGCACAAGATCACTGTTTGCACCAACCTGCCTTGTGCCTTGTCCGGCGGAGAAAAGGCTGCACATTACCTGAAGCACAAGCTCGGCATCGACTACCGTGAAACCACATCCGATGGGCAGTTTACACTGATGGAAGGCGAGTGCATGGGCGCTTGCGGCGACGCACCCGTTCTCCTGGTTAACAACAAGCGTATGTGCAGTTTGATGTCGAATGAGAAAATCGATGCACTGGTAGAGGAACTGAAAAAATGACCAGCTTGCACTCGCGTCATATCAATCCACTGATTCTCGCTGGCCTTGATGGCCAGAACTGGCGCTTGGCCGACTATGTCAAACGTGGCGGCTACGAGTCCTTGAAGCGCATCCTGAACGACAAGGTCGCGCCTGAACAAGTGATCGCTGAGTTGAAGGCATCATCTCTTCGTGGCCGCGGCGGTGCGGGCTTTCCTACCGGCTTGAAGTGGAGCTTCATGCCGCGCCAGTTCCCAGGGCAAAAGTACTTGGTCTGCAATACGGACGAGGGTGAACCGGGTACGTTCAAGGATCGCGACATTATTCGCTACAATCCGCACGCCTTGATCGAAGGCATGGCGATTGGGGCATATGCGATGGGTATTACCGTTGGCTATAACTATATCCACGGCGAAATCTGGGCCGACTACGAGCGCTTCGAAGAAGCGTTGGAAGAGGCGCGTGCCGCCGGTTTCCTCGGCGACAAGATCATGGGCAGCGAATTCAATTTCCAACTGCATGCCTTCCATGGTTACGGCGCCTATATCTGCGGCGAGGAGACTGCGTTGCTCGAATCGCTGGAAGGCAAAAAAGGCCAGCCGCGCTTCAAGCCGCCATTCCCGGCCAGCTTCGGTCTGTATGGCAAGCCGACCACGATCAACAATACCGAAACTTTCGCAGCCGTACCTTTCATCTTCAAAATGGGCGGTGAAGCGTATGCAGCGTTAGGTAAGCCAAATAACGGCGGCACCAAGATTTTTTCGATGTCAGGTGACGTCGCCAAGCCCGGCAATTATGAAGTGCCGCTCGGTACGCCGTTTGCCAAGCTGCTGGAACTTGCTGGTGGTATGCGCGACGGTAAAAAGATCAAGGCCGTCATTCCCGGGGGCTCATCGATGCCGGTGCTGACCGGCGAAGTGATGATGGCGACGGACATGGATTACGACTCGATCGCGAAAGCCGGTTCGATGCTGGGTTCTGGCGCAGTCATCGTAATGGACGAAACGCGCTGCATGGTCAAGTCGCTGTTGCGCCTGTCTTACTTTTATTTCGAAGAGTCTTGCGGCCAATGTACGCCGTGCCGCGAAGGCACGGGTTGGCTGTATCGCATGGTGCATCGGATCGAGCATGGACAGGGCAGGGCGGACGATCTGGACATGCTTAATTCGATCGCAGACAACATTCAGGGGCGCACCATTTGTGCGCTGGGCGATGCGGCGGCGATGCCGGTGCGCGCATTCATCAAGAATTATCGCGAAGAATTTGAATACCATATCGAGCACAAGCGTTGTCTGGTGCCGGCTTACGTGTAGTTGGTTCCTCCCCTTTCGTGAGGGAGCTTAGGTAGGGGATCGATTGTTTCCAAGGTCTCGACCGAAACCCATCCCCACCCCGGCCCTTGCTTGAAAGGGAAGGGGTGAAGTGAGAAGCAAGAATATGATTGAAATCGAAATAGACGGCAAAAAAGTCGAAGTGCAAGAAGGCAGCATGGTGATGGACGCCGCCAACAAGCTTGGCACCTACATTCCGCATTTTTGCTATCACAAGAAATTATCCATCGCGGCCAACTGCCGCATGTGCCTGGTCGAAGTCGAAAAAGCGCCAAAGCCTTTGCCGGCCTGCGCCACTCCGGTCAGTGCTGGCATGATCGTGCGCTCCAACAGCGACAAGGCGGTCAAGGCACAAAAAGGTGTGATGGAGTTTTTGCTGATCAATCATCCACTCGATTGCCCGATTTGCGATCAGGGCGGCGAATGCCAGTTGCAGGATCTGGCAGTCGGCTATGGTTCCTCGTCCTCTCGCTATGAAGAGGAAAAGCGCGTGGTGCCGGTGAAAGAAGTCGGTCCGCTGATTTCGATGAAAGAGATGAGCCGCTGCATACACTGCACCCGCTGCGTGCGTTTCGGCCAGGAAATCGCCGGCGTGATGGAGTTTGGCATGCTGGGCCGTGGTGAACACTCTGAAATCACCTCCTTCGTCGGCAAGACTGTCGACTCCGAACTGTCCGGCAACATGATCGATCTGTGCCCGGTTGGTGCGCTTACCTCCAAGCCGTTCCGCTACAGCGCCCGCACTTGGGAACTGTCACGTCGCAAGTCGGTAAGTCCACACGACGGCCTTGGTGCGAACCTGCTGGTGCAAGTCAAGAACAGCAAGGTCATGCGCGTGCTGCCGCTGGAGAACGAGGCCATCAACGAATGCTGGATATCCGACAAGGATCGCTTCTCGTATGAAGGCCTCAACAGCGAGCAACGCTTGACCAAGCCAATGATCAAGCAGGATGGCCGCTGGCAGGAAACCGATTGGCAAACCGCGCTCGAATACGTCGCGCACGGCTTGCGCAATATCAAGCATGAACACGGCGCCGATGCCATTGCAGCGCTTGGCACACCGTATTCGACGCTGGAAGAATTGTCGCTGCTGCAGAAAGTGGTGCGCGGTCTCGGTTCCGACAATGTCGATTTCCGGCTGCGTCAATCCGACTTCGCGCTGGATGGCAAAGTCACTCCATGGTTAGGCATGTCGATTGCCGAATTCGGCGAATTGAAACGCGCCTTCGTAATCGGCTCTTTCCTGCGCAAGGATCATCCTTTGCTGGCCGCACGCCTGCGTCAGGCAGTGAAACATGGTGCAAAGGTCAGCATTCTGCATGCCGCAGATGACGATTTGTTGATGCCGCTTGCGAGCAAGATGATCAAGGCACCCTCGGCATGGCTGGCTACGTTGAACGAGGTGGTTGCCGCCGTGGCGCAAGCCAAGGGAATCGCAGCACCTGCCGGGTTTGAAAGCATCGAGGTTTCGTCGGAAGCCAAGCAGACCGCCGCGAGCCTGTTGTCGGGTGAGCCGAAAGCGATCCTGCTCGGCAACGCCGTGGCACAACATCCACAAGCTTCGCAGCTGCATGCCGCTGCGCAGTGGATTGCACAGAACACCGAGGCCAAATTCGGTTATCTGACCGAAGCCGGCAATACAGTCGGCGGCTATCTTGCAAACGCCATTCCCCGTAAGGGCGCGAATGCACTGCAGGCTTTCATGCAGCCGCGCAAGGCTTACTTGTTATTGAATGCCGAACCGGCGCTGGATTGTTTCAATCCGCAAGCTGCCCGTGCTGCCCTGGATAAAGCCGATATGGTCGTGGTCATGTCGGCCTTCAAACATGGTACTGATTACGCCGATGTGCTCCTGCCGATCGCACCATTTACCGAAACAGCCGGCACCTTCGTCAATTGCGAAGGGCGTGCGCAAAGTTTCAATGGCACCGTCAAGCCACTGGGGGATACGCGCCCGGCCTGGAAGGTGTTGCGCGTTCTCGGCAATTTGCTCGAGCTGGGAGGTTTCGAGTACGAAACCTCGGAGGCGATCCGTAATGAAATCCTCGGTGCGACAATGCCGGCTGAAGCGAATTTGACGGCCCGCCTCAATAACTTGGCAGCAGTCCAACCGCAAGCTGCGGCAAGCGTTGCCGAGCCGGTGCTGGAGCGCCTCGCCGACGTGCCGATTTATTTTGCCGATGCAATCGTGCGCCGCGCCGAAGCACTGCAACAAACCAATGATGCGAAGCCGCCGAAAGCTTGGCTGTCCGCTGCGCTGGCGCAAAAAATGGGCATCGCCGATGGGGCCGCAGTAAAAGTCACGCAAGGCGCGGGCAGTGTCATTCTGGCCGCTGCCGTAGATGGCAAGCTGCCCAGCAACGTGGTGCGGGTGGCCGCAGCGCATGAATCGACTGCAACGCTGGGCGCAATGTTCGGCGCTGTCTCGGTGGAGAAAGCCTGATGGATCACTTGTTCGAACTCATTCACGCAACCGGCAATAATGTCTTTGGCAGTCTGTGGCTGCTGGTCTGGACCTTGGTGAAAATCGTTGCTCTGGTGCTGCCTATCATGGGCTGCGTTGCCTATCTCACATTGTGGGAGCGCAAGGCCATCGGCTGGATGCATATCCGCCTCGGCCCGAACCGTGTTGGTCCTGCCGGCTTGCTGCAGCCGATTGCTGATGGCTTGAAGCTGCTGCTCAAGGAAATCGTGATCCCGGCGCGCGCCAACAAGGCCTTGTTCGTGATCGCGCCGATCATGACCATCATGCCGGCGTTGGCAGCTTGGGCGGTGGTCCCGTTTGGTCCGGAGCGTGTCCTGGCAAACATCAATGCCGGTTTGCTGTTCGTCATGGCAGTCGCTTCCCTGGAAGTGTATGGCGTGATCATTGCCGGCTGGGCATCGAATTCGAAGTATGCATTCCTGGGAGCCATGCGTGCGTCGGCACAGATGGTGTCCTATGAAATTGCAATGGGTTTCGTACTGGTAATCGTGTTGATGGTATCCGGCAGTCTTAATCTGACTGATATTGTGATGACGCAAAGCAAAGGCTACTTCGCTGCTCATGGTTTGAATTTTCTTTCCTGGAACTGGCTGCCGCTGCTGCCGATGTTCTTCGTCTACGTGATTTCCGGCATCGCCGAAACCAATCGTCATCCATTCGACGTGGTCGAGGGCGAATCGGAAATCGTGGCTGGCCACATGGTTGAATATTCGGGCATGTCGTTCGCGATGTTCTTCCTGGCTGAATACGCGAACATGATTCTGATTTCCGCCATGGCTTCGCTGATGTTCCTGGGCGGCTGGGCATCGCCTATCGATTCGGTGCTGTTCAACTGGGTGCCGGGCTGGATTTGGCTTGGTATCAAGACTTTCCTGGTGGTGACGATCTTCATCTGGGCGCGCGCCTCGTTCCCGCGCTACCGCTACGATCAGATCATGCGTCTCGGCTGGAAAGTCTTTATCCCGCTGACCCTAGCTTATCTGGTGTTTGTCGCTGCTTGGATGCAGACATCTTGGAATATTTGGAAGTGAGGCTGAGCGCAAATGGTAGCCATTAAAGAGTTTTTCGGGAGCTTTTTGCTCTGGGAGTTGTTCAAGGGACTGGCGTTGACTGGGCGCTATATGTTCGCCCGCAAGATCACGGTGCAATATCCAGAAGAGAAGACGCCGATGTCGCCGCGTTTTCGTGGCTTGCACGCCTTGCGACGTTATCCGAACGGGGAAGAGCGCTGTATCGCCTGTAAACTGTGCGAAGCGGTTTGTCCGGCGATGGCGATCACGATCGAATCGGAACAGCGCGAGGACGGCACGCGCCGCACCAAGCGCTACGACATCGACCTGACCAAGTGTATCTTCTGCGGTTTTTGCGAAGAGTCCTGCCCGGTCGATTCGATCGTCGAAACTCATATCTTGGAGTATCACGGTGAGAAGCGCGGCGACCTGTACTACACTAAGGAAATGCTGTTGGCAGTGGGCGATCGCTATGAAAACGAAATCGCTGCTGCGCGAGCAGCCGATGCTGCTTACCGTTGATGTTTACGATGTCGGGAATGGGGTGGGGCTGCGCATGATTTAGTGTGGACATGGCACCGCATGCATCCCGTTCAGCAATAAATCTGATCGACTATTTTGGTCCAATATGGAATTTAAAACTGTTTTGTTCTACGCGTTTTCGGTGATCTTGATCTTCGCCGCGACCCGCGTCATCACAGATCGCAATCCGGTTCATGCCGCATTGTTTCTTGTGCTCTCGTTTTTCTCGGCAGCCGCGATCTGGATGCTCTTGAAAGCCGAATTCCTGTCCATCGTGCTGGTGCTGGTTTATGTCGGCGCCGTAATGGTGTTGTTCCTGTTCGTGGTGATGATGTTGGACATCAATATCGGCAAGATGCGAGAGGGATTCTGGGCTTACTTTCCGCTGGCTGCCACGATCGGCGTAGTAATCGCCCTTGAAATGGCTGCAGTGCTGCTGCGTGGATTTTGGGCTCCAGACGTCGTGGTGCCGGCAGCATCCGGCACGATCGGCAACACCAAGGAGTTGGGCAAGCTGATTTATTCGCAATACGTCTATGCGTTTGAAATTGCGGCGGTAGTGTTGCTGGTGGCGATCGTGGCGGCAGTCGCACTGACCCTGCGCCGTCGCAAGGACAGCAAGCATTTCGACCCTGCTGAAGCGGTCAAGGTGAAAGCGAGTGATCGCCTGCGCATCGTTCGGATGAAAGCCGAGTCTATCCGCCCCATGAGCGGTGAGAATGCCCCATCCAACGCTGCACCTGCAGTCGATAGAAAATAAGGGACGCGTCGTGACATTATCCTTGGTACATTTCCTAATTCTCGGCGCGATTCTGTTCGCGATCTCCATCGTCGGTATCTTCTTGAACCGCAAGAATATCATTGTGCTATTGATGGCGATCGAACTGATGCTGTTGGCGGTCAACATGAATTTCATTGCATTCTCCTACTACCTGGGCGATGCGGCCGGACAGATTTTTGTTTTCTTTATCCTGACTGTAGCTGCCGCGGAATCGGCAATCGGTCTGGCGATCCTGGTGGTGATGTTCCGTAATCTGGACACCATCAATGTCGAAGATCTGGATAGTCTCAAGGGATAGCAATCGCTTTACTTTATATGGATGGTGTGAGGTATTGTTTCACGCCGTCCCACGATAAATTTATAGCTAAAAAATAACCATAAGGTTCATCATGGCGGGGCAACTTAACCCTAACCTTCTTCTTGCCGTTCCTCTGGCGCCATTGGCTGGCGCCGCAATTGCGGGCCTGTTCGGCACCAAGTTTTTCGGCAATAAAATCGGCCGTACGGCATCGCATAGCGTGACGATTCTCGGCGTGCTCATCGCGTTCATTCTCTCGTTCCAGACCCTGATGGCAGTGCGCGGCGGCGCGACCTTCAACGGGCCGCTTTATACCTGGATGACGGTCGCCAATCTCAAATTTGAAGTTGGTTTCCTGGTCGATAGCCTGACCGCCATGATGATGTGCGTCGTGACTTTCGTGTCGCTGATGGTGCATATCTATACGATCGGCTACATGAAAGATGATGAAGGCTATAACCGCTTCTTCGCCTACATTTCCTTGTTCACCTTCTCGATGCTGATGCTCGTCATGAGCAACAACTTCCTGCAATTGTTCTTCGGTTGGGAGGCAGTGGGCTTGGTGTCCTATCTGTTGATCGGCTTCTGGTACACCCGTCCGACGGCGATTGTCGCGAACATGAAGGCTTTCCTGGTTAACCGAGTCGGCGATTTCGGCTTCATTCTGGGGATCGGCCTGCTGTTGGCATACGCCGGTTCGATGAATTATGCCGAGGTATTCGCGAAGAAGGAGGAACTCGTCAAGCTTACCTTGCCGGGCACCGACTGGATGTTGTTGACGGTCGCCTGCATCTGCCTTTTCATCGGTGCGATGGGTAAGTCGGCGCAATTCCCTCTGCATGTCTGGCTGCCGGATTCGATGGAAGGCCCGACGCCGATTTCTGCGCTGATTCACGCTGCGACCATGGTCACTGCAGGTATCTTCATGGTTACGCGCATGTCGCCGCTATTCGAATTGTCGGACGCCGCCTTGTCCTTCGTCATGGTGATCGGCGCGATTACCGCGCTGTTCATGGGCTTCCTCGGGATTATCCAAAACGATATCAAGCGCGTGGTTGCCTATTCGACCTTGTCGCAACTCGGCTATATGACGGTGGCCCTGGGTGCTTCCGCATACTCGGTTGCAGTGTTCCACTTGATGACGCATGCTTTCTTCAAAGCCTTGCTGTTCCTGGGTGCAGGTGCGGTCATCATCAGCATGCATCATGATCAGGACATCCGGAATATGGGCGGTTTGCGCAAGTACATGCCGATTACCTGGATTACCTCGCTGCTGGGTTCGCTGGCCTTGATCGGCACGCCGTTCTTCTCCGGCTTCTACTCGAAGGACAGCATCATCGAAGCGGTGCATAACACGCATTTGGCGGGTGCCGGGTTCGCGAACTTCGCGGTGCTGGCCGGCGTCTTCGTGACGGCTTTCTATTCCTTCCGCATGTACTTCCTGGTGTTCCATGGCGAGGAACGTTTCGGCAAACCGCATCACGACCACCATGACGCTCATGCTGGCGGTCATCACGACCACGATCACGGCCATGATGCGCATCATCATGGCTTGGCTCCAGGCGAAAAGCCGCACGAGGCGTCGGCAGTAGTGACTTGGCCGCTGATCCTGTTGGCGATTCCTTCCGTCTTCATCGGCTATTTCACCATTGCCCCGATGTTGCATGGTGATTTCTTCAATGGGGTGATTTTTGTCAGCGAATCGCATCATGCAATGGAAGAGTTGCATCGCGAATTCCATAGCGCATTCGCAATGGCCTTGCATGCGTTTACCAGCCTGCCGTTCATTCTGGCCTTGGCAGGAGTAGGGGCTGCTTATTACTGCTACATGGTCAACTCCAAAGTGCCGGCATGGTTTTACAGCAAATTCCATGCGCTGCATACGCTGCTGGACAACAAGTACTACATGGATAAATTCAATGAAACCGTGTTTGCAGGCGGCGCACGCCTGCTTGGCGGCGGCTTGTGGAGTGTCGGCGACAAGGCGCTGATCGACGGACTGGTCGTCAACGGCAGCGCGAAGCTGGTCGGCTGGTTCTCGACGATCACGCGTACTTTCCAGACCGGTTATATCTATCACTATGCCTTTACGATGATCCTGGGCATTGTCTTGTACCTCGGCTATTTGTTGCTGTTCCCGGCTGTCAAATGACGACGAATCGCTAAAGAAGAAAAAATCACATGATGCAGTCATCTTTTCCCCTGTTGAGCCTTGCGATCTGGTTGCCGATCGCGTTTGGTGTGTTCGTCGTCGCATTGGGCCGCGACGATAATCCTGGCTTGGTGCGCAGCGTCTCCTTGATCGGCGCGCTGGTTAGTTTCCTGGTTACTTTGCCTTTGGTGCGGGATTTCGATAATGCGGCACACGGCATGCAATTCGTCGAGAAATTCCTGTGGATCGGGCGTTATAACATCAGCTATTACCTGGGCATAGATGGTATTTCGCTGTGGTTCGTACCGCTGACGGCACTCATCACGGTGATTGTCGTGATCTCGGCCTGGGAAGTGATTGAAAAGCGGGTGGCTCAGTACATGGGGGCCTTCCTGATCCTGTCGGGTTTGATGATTGGCGTATTTTGCGCGCTCGACGGCTTGCTCTTCTACGTCTTCTTCGAAGCGACCTTGATCCCGATGTTCATCATCATCGGCGTCTGGGGCGGCGCGAACCGGGTATATGCTGCGCTCAAGTTCTTCCTCTATACGCTGGCCGGTTCGTTGCTGACGCTGGTTGCCATTATCTACCTGTACTTCAAGGCGGGCGGTACTTTCGAGATCCTGGTCTGGCATAAGCTGCCGTTACCGCTGTCGGTGCAGATCATGATTTTCCTCGCATTTTTCGTTGCGTTCGCGGTCAAGGTGCCGATGTGGCCGGTGCACACATGGTTGCCGGATGCGCACGTCGAGGCGCCGACCGGCGGCTCCGTGGTGCTGGCTGCGATCATGCTGAAGCTGGGCGGTTATGGATTCCTGCGGTTTTCTCTGCCGATCGCGCCGGACGCCAGTCATTATTTATCCGGTTTCGTCATCACGCTGTCGTTGATCGCGGTGATCTATATCGGTTTGGTGGCACTGGTGCAGGCCGACATGAAAAAACTGGTCGCATATTCCTCGATCGCGCACATGGGTTTCGTTACTCTTGGCTTTTTCATGTTCAATGACCTGGCCGCGCAGGGCGGTATTGTGCAGATGGTTTCGCACGGATTCGTATCGGGTGCGATGTTCCTCTGCATCGGCGTGCTGTATGACCGCATGCATTCACGGCAGATCGCCGATTACGGCGGGGTGGTGAATACCATGCCGAAGTTCGCGGCGCTGTTTGTGCTGTTTTCGTTGGCGAACTGCGGCTTGCCGGCGACTTCGGGTTTCGTCGGGGAATTCATGGTGATTCTTGGCGCCGTCAAATCCAATTTCTGGATCGGTTTGCTGGCTGCTACCGCTCTGATTTTCGGTGCAGCGTATTCTCTCTGGCTGGTCAAGCGCGTGATGTTCGGCGAGGTCGCCAATCCACATGTGGGCGAGCTTCTTGACTTGAACAAACGTGAATTCTTCATGCTCGGCTTGCTCGCGATTGCCGTGATTGTGATGGGTTTGTATCCGGCCCCGTTCACGGATGCGATGCAGGTGTCGGTAGCCGATTTGCTTAAGCATGTCGCCATCTCAAAAGGTCAGTAAGCAGACAAATGAATAACATGAATCTGGTCCCGGTTTATCCTGAAATATTTCTGCTGGTTGCGGCTTCGCTGATTTTGCTGGTCGACATGTTCCTATCCGATGCGCAGCGTTGGATCACGTATGCCTTGTCGCTTGTGACCTTGGCGATTTGCGGCGTGTTGAGCATGGCCGACGTGAACTCGGCGGCGACCGCATATACCTTCCATAACATGTTCGTATCGGACCCGATGTCGAGCATGCTGAAAGTGTTCTCGTACGCGGCTGTCGGCCTGACGCTGATCTATTCGCGCCGCTATGCAACCGAGCGTGGGATGCTGGGGGATAAGCTTGGCGGGGAGTTCTACGTGATTGCGCTGTTCTCTTTGCTGGGGCAGATGGTGATGATCTCCGGGAATAACTTCCTGATCATTTACCTCGGGCTGGAATTGATGTCTTTATCCCTGTATGCGCTGGTTGCGCTGCGCCGGAGCAGTACGGTGTCGACTGAAGCGGCGATGAAGTACTTCATTCTGGGGGCATTGGCTTCAGGGTTTCTGTTGTATGGCATGTCGATGCTGTACGGTGCGACGGGTTCGCTGGATTTGACCGAAGTCGCGAAGGCTGCGGCATCCGGTACTGTGAACAAGACGGTGCTGGTGTTTGGTGTGGTTTTCCTGGTTGCCGGCTTGGCTTTCAAACTTGGTGTCGTTCCTTTCCACATGTGGGTCCCGGACGTGTATCAAGGTGCGCCGACTGCAGTTACCTTATTGCTGGGGGGCGCCCCCAAACTTGCCGCGTTCGCTATCTGTATCCGTCTGCTCGTGGAAGGTTTGTTGCCGCTGGCGGTCGACTGGCAGCAAATGATCACCGTGCTGGCTGTATTGTCGATGGCCATTGGCAACATCACTGCCATCGCTCAAACCAATTTAAAGCGGATGCTGGCTTATTCAACGATTTCGCAAATGGGCTTCATGCTGCTCGGGCTGCTTTCCGGCGTGGTTGACGGCAATGTCTTCTCGGCTGCCAATGCTTATAGCTCTGCGATGTTTTATTCCATCACCTACGTACTGACCACGCTGGGCACTTTCGGCGTGATCCTGCTGTTGGCGCGCGCCGGTTTTGAAGCGGAAAACCTGGACGACTTCAAAGGCTTGAATCAGCGCAGCCCATGGTTCGCGCTTGTGATGCTGCTCTTGATGTTTTCGCTGGCCGGTATTCCACCGATGATGGGCTTCTATGCCAAGCTGTCGGTGCTGCAGGCGGTGCTGGGCACAGGGCAGATCTGGCTGGCCGTGCTGGCGGTTCTATTGTCGCTGATCGGCGCATTCTATTATCTGCGCGTGGTCAAACTGATGTACTTCGATGAGCCGGCTGATACTGCCCCGATCGTTGTTAACGCCGACATGCGTATCGCCTTGAGCCTCAACGGTGCGGCAGTGCTGGCGCTGGGCTTGATGCCTGGTTCACTGATGGCGGCGTGCGCGAACGCGATCGTCAAGACGCTCGCGTCTTGATTCTTGCCATATCCCGCATGTGGTGGATGTTTCCCTCTCAAGCTGGTTCGTGATCATGTTGGCGGTGCTGGCCGCCAACGTGCCATTTTTCAGCGAACGCCTTTTTGCGCTGATTTCATTGAAAAAGCTAGGCAAACCCTTTTGGCTGCATCTGTTTGAAATGCTGGTGTATTACGGCCTTGTCGGCTTAGTCGCGCATTTCCTGGAAGCCCGTATCGGCAATGTATTTGTGCAGACCTGGGAATTCTATGCAATCACGGGTTGTCTGTTCATCGTGTTGGCATTTCCCGGATTCGTGTTTCGCTATCTGCTGAAGCGCCGGCCTTAGAGCATTTTTAGCCTGACCGTGCGGAGTCAAGGTCAGGCCGAGGAGCGGACGCGTACAGGCGTACGCCGAGCACCGGAGGCCTGAGATTGGCCCGTACGGTCAGGCTAAAAATGCTCTAGCTTTCGGCCTTTGAAGCAAAAAATCATCTCTCCATTTGCGTTAACTGACAGGAGTTCCTGCATGGATCTGCATCTGAAAGAAACCCAAGTCGATAGCAAACTCGCCTACGATGGCAATTTTCTCAAGGTCCAAAGCGATCAGGTGCGGCTGCCCGACGGAAAAGCCACCGTGCGCGAGTACATCAAGCATCCGGGCGCAGTGGTCATCCTGCCGCTGTTCGACGATGGCACAGTTTTGCTGGAACGCCAGTTCCGCTACCCGCTGAACCAAGTCTTCATTGAATTTCCTGCCGGGAAAATTGATCCGAATGAGGACGAGTTAGCATGCGCCAAGCGCGAGTTGCAGGAAGAGACCGGTTACACTGCATCAGAATGGCAATTCATTTGCACCATCCATAACGCAATCGCCTATTCGGACGAGCATCTTGATATCTACCTCGCACGCGGGTTGACCGCTGGAGAGAGCCGTCTGGACGAGGGCGAGTTTTTGGAAACGTTCAAGGCCCCGGTTGCGGATTTGATGAGATGGGTGCGCGAAGGGAAAGTCACGGACGTGAAAACCGTGATCGGCGCGTTTTGGCTGGACAAGATTATCGCTGGCCAATGGAAGCCGTAGTGTCGCGTGACGCGACGGCAGGACAACAAAAAAGCCGCATTGCGGCTTTTTTTACATGCCTGAATAGTTCGGCCCACCGCCGCCTTCCGGCGTGACCCATACGATATTCTGAGTTGGGTCTTTGATGTCGCAGGTTTTGCAGTGTACGCAGTTCTGCGCGTTGATTTGCAGGCGGTCGCCTGAACCGTCATTGACGAATTCGTAAACGCCTGCCGGGCAATAGCGGCTTTCAGGCCCTGAGTATTTCGCAAGATTGATCTGCACCGGCACGCCCGGATTCTTCAAGGTCAGATGCGCAGGCTGGTTCTCTTCGTGATTGGTGTTGCTGACGAAGACGCTGCTCAGGCGGTCGAAGGTAAGCTTGCCGTCGGGCTTGGGGTAGTCGATTTTCTTGCATTGATCTGCTGGCCGCAGGTAGGCATGATCCGGCTTGTCGCGATGCAAGGTCCACGGCGGACTCTTGATGCCGAGCTTAGGCAAGAGCCATTGTTCGATTCCCGTCATGAATGATCCAATCCAGAAACCTTTCTTGAACCAAGGTTTGAAGTTGCGCGACGCCTGCAGCTCTTCATGCAGCCAGCTCTTTTCGAAGGCTTCAGGATAGGCGGCGAGTTCATCGTGCTGGCGGCCGGCAACGATGGCAGCGAAGGCTGCTTCCGCTGCCAGCATACCCGATTTGATTGCCGAGTGGCTGCCTTTAATGCGTGCGGCGTTCAAATAGCCGGCATCGCAGCCGACCAGCGCGCCGCCCGGAAAAACGGTTTTGGGCAGGCATTGCGGGCTGCCGTTGTTAATGGCGCGCGCGCCGTAGCTGATGCGTTTTCCGCCTTCGAGATGCTTGCGGATCGCGGGATGCGTTTTCCAGCGCTGCATCTCTTCGAAGGGGCTCAGCCATGGGTTCTCGTAGTCGAGACCGACTACCAGGCCGAGCGTGACCTTATTGTCTTCGAGGTGATAGAGGAAGCCTCCGCCGAAGGTGTCGGTGTCCATCGGCCAGCCTGCGGTGTGGACCACGAGACCGGGCTGGGCCTTGGCCGGATCGATCTCCCACAGTTCCTTTACGCCGATTGCCCAACTCGCCGGGTCGCGGCCGGCATCGAGCTTGTATTTCGCGATGATTTGCTTGCCGAGGTGGCCGCGCGCACCTTCGGCGAAGATCGTGTATTTCGCGTGCAGCTCCATGCCGAGCTGGAAATTTTCGGTCGGCTCGCCATCCTTGCCGATGCCGAGATTGCCGGTAGCCGCACCTTTCACGGAACCATCATCGTTGTAGAGCACCTCGGCCGCGGCAAAGCCCGGAAAGATTTCGACACCCAGGGCTTCAGCCTGTTGGGCCATCCAGCGCACTACGTTGCCGAGGCTGATGACGTAGTTGCCGTGATTGTGCATAGTGACCGGCACCAGCCAATTGGGCGTGCGCGTTGCGCCGGTTTCACTGAGGAAAAGCACCTCGTCGCCGGTTACCGGCTGGTTCAGCGGGGCGCCGCGCTCCTTCCAATCCGGGATCAACTCGGTCAGCGCACGTGGATCCATCACCGCGCCCGACAGGATGTGCGCGCCGGGTTCCGATCCTTTTTCCAGTACGACGACCGACACTTCCTTGCCCTGTTCTGCCGCAAGCTGTTTGATCCGGATGGCCGTGGCAAGACCGCCAGGGCCGGCGCCGATCACGAGCACGTCGTATTCCATCGCGTCGCGCGGACCGTATTGTTCAAGAATGCGTTGGGACTGGCTTTGCGTCATGGTTTTACCTTATTGGTTGAGAGCAGGGGCGACAATGTTGAAACCTGCTCCGCAATAGCTGAAATAAATTAATCGAACGAGTGTGCTAATTGTCATGGATTTTGCTGGAGAATGCTAGACCGCACATTCTAATCTCGCACTTTCATGCAATGATAACGCCTGCAAAGCGATTAAATCGTCAATCACAAGACACACAAGGGGAATTCCGTGGGTATCGAAGTCAATTTTGAGGGAAAAATCGCGCTGGTGACCGGCGCGTCTAGCGGCCTGGGCGCGCGTTTTGCCAAGGTATTGGCACAGGCCGGAGCGCAGGTTGTGCTGGCCTCGCGCCGTGTCGAGCGGCTTAAGGAATTGCGCGCCGAAATAGAGGCGGACGGCGGCGCAGCCCACGTGGTGGCACTGGATGTCACTGATTATGCCAGCATCAAATCGGCGATCGCTCATGCCGAAACCGAAGCCGGGCCGATCGACATCCTAGTCAATAACTCGGGCGTGTCGACCACGCAGCGCCTGGTGGACGTGACGCCGGAAGATTATGCGTATGTGATGGATACCAATCAGCGTGGCGCTTTCTTCGTAGCGCAGGAAACCGCCAAACGCATGATTGCGCGGGCCAAAGGCGATCCAAAACTGCAGCACCGGATTATCAATATCGCCTCCGTTGCCGGTTTGCGCGTGATGCCGCAAATCGGTATCTATTGCGTGAGCAAAGCCGCCGTGGTCCATATGACCAAGGCGATGGCGGTCGAATGGGGCAAGTTCGGCATCAACGTCAATGCCATCTGTCCTGGATATATCTCAACTGAAATCAATGCGGAATATTTCACCACAGAGCAGGGGCAGAAGTTGATCGACATGCTGCCGCGCAAGCGTGTGGGCGCGCCGGAAGACCTGGACGGCTTGCTGCTCCTGCTGGCCGCTGAGGAGTCGCGTTTCATCAACGGCGCTGTCGTTACGGCCGATGACGGCATGAGCGTGCAATGATGGAAAGAAGGACTGTATTCCACAGGCTTGGCGATCCGGTGGCTGATATGGGCGCGATGAACCATATCAACAACATGGGGTATTCGCGCTATCGGAGAGAAGTCCGGGCAGAGTCGAACCGGTGAAAATTTTCCTCAGTGTGCTCAGTGTGTCACGCCCAACAGCCGATGCACTAGTTCGCTCGAAGTCGCCGCGGTAAATTTGCGCATCAATTTGGCGCGGTGCATCTCGACAGTGCGAGGACTCAAACCAATCTGACGGGCAATCAGCTTGCTGGTTTTTCCTTCCACTAGCAGCGCGGCGATTTCTCTTTCGCGCGGCGTCAACTCGGCAGTCACCGGGCGCTTTTCACTCAAGTCCTCAAAGGTCCAGATGCCCGCTGCATGCGGGTCGTTATGCACCAATGCACGGCCGCTCACGTGACACCAGAACAATTCCTTATCGGCACGCTTCATGATCCGCTCGTCGGAATATCGGCCTTTTGCGTTCATTATTGGAACAATGCGGGCACCTGTACGCTCGAACTCGTCTGGAGTCGGATACAGCACCAGGAAGGACTGTCCAATCAGGGCTTCACGCTCGTAACCGAACATCTTGGCCAGCGTATGGTTGCAGGCATGAATAATGCGATGCTGCGAGATGCACATGCCGACCGGCGCTTGCAGAAATATGGTTTCGTAATCGATCGCTAGGGTGTCGTTCATCGGTGTCGCGGCCCATGTTGTAGATTAGTATTCGTATTTTTACGGTATTGTGCTGCCCAGTCTCTCATCATATGCTGGGAAATGCGCAAAATAGCCGTAGCCAAATCGGTACTAGGTTTACTTTACACAAAGAAAAGGGTTGGTATGAAGAAAGTTTATCCTGATGCCGCTGCTGCATTGGCCGGTATCGTCAAGGACGGGCAGACAATTGCTGTCGGCGGTTTCGGTTTATGCGGGATTCCCGAAGCGCTGATCGGCGCCCTGCGCGATTCCGGCGTGAAGAATTTAACTGCTATCTCAAACAATGCCGGCGTCGATGGATTCGGTCTCGGCCAATTATTGACGACGCGGCAGATCAAGAAAATGATCGCCTCCTATGTCGGCGAAAATAAAGAATTCGAACGGCAGTATCTGTCCGGCGAACTTGAACTTGAGTTTACTCCACAAGGCACACTGGCGGAAAAGTTGCGCGCCGGCGGCGCCGGCATTCCAGCTTTCTTTACCAAGACCGGCGTCGGCACCATCGTTGCCGAGGGCAAGGAAGTGCGTGAATTCAACGGCCAGCAATATGTGATGGAGCGTTCGCTCGTCGCCGACGTGGCCCTGGTCAAAGCCTACAAGGCCGACAAGGCAGGCAACCTGGTGTACCGCAAGACTGCACGCAATTTCAATCCGAATGTGGCGATGGCCGGCAAGATCACCATCGTCGAGGTAGAGAAATTGGTTGAGATCGGCGAGATCGATCCGGATGATGTGCATACACCCAGCATCTTCGTGCATCGCATCGTGGTGAATGCAAACCCTGAGAAGCGGATCGAACAACGTACAGTACGTGCCAAATAAGTGCACGATAAAGCGGAGAAAAAAATGGCATGGACTCGTGATGAAATGGCCGCGCGTGCGGCAAAGGAACTGCAAGACGGTTTTTATGTAAACCTGGGCATCGGCTTGCCGACCCTGGTTGCCAATTATGTGCCGGCGGATATGGAAGTTTGGTTGCAATCGGAAAACGGCTTGCTTGGTATCGGCCCGTTTCCGACTGAAGACGGAGTCGATCCTGACTTGATCAACGCAGGCAAGCAAACGGTGACAGCCTTGCCTGGTTCTTCATTTTTCAGTTCGGCGGATTCGTTTGCGATGATTCGCGGCGGCAAAATCAACATTGCCATTTTGGGTGCCATGCAGGTGTCCGAAAAAGGCGATCTCGCCAATTGGATGATCCCTGGCAAAATGGTCAAGGGCATGGGCGGGGCGATGGACTTGGTGGCTGGTGTCGGCCGCGTCGTGGTATTGATGGAACATGTCGCCAAGGCCAAGGATGGCACCCTGTCGCACAAGATCTTGAAAAAATGCGATTTACCCTTGACTGGCGTGGGCGTGGTCAATCGCATCATTACCGATCTTGGCGTGATTGACGTGACATCGACCGGATTGAAATTGGTCGAACTTGCTCCGGGTGTCACCAAAGCCGAGTTGCTGGAGAAGACCGGCGTCGAGTTGGATGTGAGTGCCATCCATTAGAAAAAAGGCGCTTCGAGCGCCTTTTTTAATTTTGAACTCTATGAGGGAGCAGGTTCGTTGCATCTGCTCCCTTCTTCTTTTATTGCGCGACCCAGCCGCCATCCATGTTCCATGCCACGCCGCGTACTTGGCTTGCGGCATCGCTGCATAGGAAGACTGCCAGCGCACCCAATTGTTCTGGTGTTACGAATTCACCGGACGGCTGCTTCTCGGCGAGCAGGCTTTTCTTTGCATCGTCATTTGACAGTCCGCCTTGCGCCGCACGTGCATCGACCTGCTTTTGGACTAACGGTGTCAAGACCCAGCCCGGACAAATCGCATTGCAGGTAATGCCGGAATGCGCTGTTTCCAGCGCGGTGACTTTTGTGAAGCCGATGATGCCGTGCTTGGCAGCGACATAGGCTGATTTTTGCGCAGAGCCGACTAGTCCGTGGACCGATGCAATGTTGATGATGCGGCCCCAGTTTTTTGCTTTCATTGCGGGCAAGGCCAGACGTGTGGTGTGGAAAGCGGAAGTCAAATTGATAGCGATGATCGCATCCCATTTCTCGACCGGAAAATCCTCGATGTTCGCAACATGCTGGATGCCGGCATTGTTCACCAGGATATCGACACCGCCGAATTTCTCAGCCGCAAATCGCATCATCATTTCGATCTCGGACGATTTCGACATATCGGCATTGTGATACGCGGTTCGCACATCATATTCCTTGGCGATACTTGCTTGCAGCGCTTCGATTTCCGCTGCGTCGCCGAAACCGTTGAGAACGATGTTGCTGCCTTGGGCCGCGAGTGTTTTAGCGATCCCCAGGCCGATGCCGGAGGTGGAGCCTGTAACCAATGCCGTCTTACCCTTGAGTGCCGTGCTTTGCATGTTATCTCCTCGAATGAAAATAGTAGTGACGATAATAATTTAGATAGGATTTTAATCGTGACGGCCAGTAAAATGTGGGAGATGACTACTAGCATAACTACTAGTGTCAACAATGAAACGATGGAACGGTATGTGTGTGCATACCTTGCTGCCGGAGGTTTCTCATGGAATCGACCGGGCACATGACGCAAGCAAAACAGGATGGACAACCACATGACTGAAGCTGCTTTGAAAGCTGTGCAATGCCTTTCTCCTGCAGGCCTGCACAGGATGGCGTACAAGGAATGGGGTGATCCGCGCAATCCCAAGGTATTGGTGTGCGTGCATGGCGTGACGCGCGTGTCGGATGATTTCGATAGACTGGCGCAGGCCCTGTGCGATCACTACCGGGTGGTGTGTCCTGACGTGGTGGGGCGTGGGCGTTCAAGCTGGCTGCGCGATCCGCAGTATTACCACGTGATGCAATATGTGAGCGACATGGTGACGCTGCTGGCACGGGTGAATGCGGAAACGGTACACTGGTTCGGCACATCGATGGGCGGCTTGATCGGAATGGGATTGGCTGCGATGCAGGACAGCCCAATCGGCAAACTGGTCCTCAATGACGTTGGAGCGACCGTAAATGCCGAGGCACTAAAGCGCATCGGTGACTATATCGGGCAACCGGTCAGCTTTCCGGTGCTAGAAGAGGCTGTACGCTATGTTCGTGCGATCTCTGCACCGTTCGGGCCGCATACCGATGAAGAGTGGCAGAAGTTGGCGACTGATGTTTTGCGCCAGGATAAGGATGGACGATGGATTTTGCATTACGATCCGGGTGTCGCCATTCCTATCAAGGCCACCACCACACCGGAAATCGCCCAGCGCAATGCCGCCTTGCTGCAGTCGACCTACGATGCAATCAAGTGTCCGACCTTGCTGGTGCGCGGTGCCGAATCTGATTTGCTGTTGCCTGAAGTTGCGCGCGCAATGACGCAGAGTGGTCCGAAAGCCGAGTTGATCGAATTCGCCGGTGTCGGCCATGCGCCGATGTTTTATCATGCCGATCAGATTCGGGTCGTGAAAGATTTTTTGCAGGGCTGAATTTTTGCTTTATTTATCTTGTAGAAGATTGGGAGATCATGGAAATCAAACGCTTGCATATCGGGAAAACACTTTCTGAAGCAGCAATTCATAATGGAACGGTGTATCTCGCGGGACAAATTGCCGAAGATACGAGCCAGGATATTCAAGGTCAGACCCGTGAGGTGCTAGGCCATATCGACCGCTTGCTGGCCGAGGCCGGCAGTGACAAGACGCGCATCCTGATGTGCCAGATTTTCATTGCGAACCTGAAGGATTTCGAAGGCATGAATGCAGTATGGAACGAGTGGGTTCCCGCCGGCCATACGCCGCCGCGCGCAACCGTCGAGGCCAAGCTCGCGAAGCCGGAATGGCTGGTTGAAATGGTGATTACCGCAGCACAAAAATAAACAATAAATGGTTTCTATTGCAGCGGCACAAAGCGACGCCCAGGTTCAAATCTGTTCCGGTTTGACTGAAGAAGACGGTATGCGTGTGATGCAGGCACTTGCCTTCGTCAAGCCTGTATATGCCGGCAAATCGGTCGTGACGGGGCAGGACGCGCTTGAATTTTCAATTGGTGTCGGCACCGCTTTGGCGATGCTCAAAACCGATGCCGATACGCGCATCGCCGGCCTGCTGTTCGAATTGAATGTGCTCGATCCCAAGCTGGCCGAAACGATAGAAATCCGCTTCGGAAAAGAAATCGCCGACTTGGTGATTGGCATCCGCCAACTGATGCGTTTGCATGAGTTGACCTTTGCCCAGCAAGAAGTCGCACGCGGAAAGAATGCGGCGCAGCTCGCTGCCGCCCAACTCGAAACCTTGCGCAAGATGCTGCTGGCGATGGCAAGCGATATGCGGGTCGTGCTGGTTAGGCTTGGCTCGCGTGTGACCACCTTGCGCTATTTCGCCGAACTTAAACTGGAAAACGAACGTACCCATCAATATGCACGGGAAACGCTCGATTTGTATGCCCCTTTGGCGAATCGCCTCGGTATCTGGCAGCTTAAGTGGGAATTGGAGGATTTGTCCTTCCGCTTTCTCGAGCCAGAATCGTATCGCCGCATTGCCAAGATGCTGGAAGAGAAACGCATTGAGCGCGAAAGCTTCGTCGAAAGCGCCATCGGCCGGCTGAAGTCGGAACTGGCCGCGGCAGGCATCAAGGCCGAGGTATCCGGGCGGCCGAAGCATATTTACAGCATCTGGAACAAGATGCGCGGCAAGTCGGTCGATTTTTCCGAGTTGTATGACGTGCGTGCGTTCCGTGTGATCGTGGAGGACGTGAAGACCTGCTATACCGTGCTCGGTATTGTGCACAATATCTGGACGCCGCTTCCGAAAGAATTCGACGATTACATTTCACGTCCCAAGCAAAACGGCTACCAATCCTTGCACACAGTCGTCGTTGCCGAAGATGGCCGTGCGTTGGAAGTGCAGATCCGCACTGGTGAGATGCACCGCTTTGCCGAATATGGCGTTGCCGCGCATTGGCGCTACAAGGAATCGGGCGGCTCGAATTTCTCCGGTCAAAAATATGATGAAAAAATCGCTTGGCTGCGGCAGTTGCTGGCCTGGAAAAGCGAGGTCGTCGATACAGTGGTGTGGCAAGAAGATATCCGCCGCGATTGGGTCGAGAAGCTCAAATCGGCGACGTTGGACGACCGCATCTATGTGCTGACACCGCAAGCGCGTGTGATTGAATTGCCGAGTGGGGCGACGCCGATCGACTTCGCCTACCATCTGCACAGCGACGTCGGCCATCGCTGCCGCGGTGCGCGTGTGGATGGGGCGCTGGTGCCTTTGAATACGGTGCTGAAGAATGGCCAGACCGTCGACATCATCACGGCCAAGAGCGGCAGCGGCGTTGGCCCTTCGCGCGATTGGCTCGGTCCCGGCTATGCTGCCAGCGCGCGCACACGCTCCAAAGTGCGCGCCTGGTTCAATGCAATCGAGCAGCAGGAGACACTTGCCGCCGGTCGTGCCCTGATCGAAAAAACCTTGCAGCGCGAAGGCAAAACAGCGGTCAATCTGGAAGAGCTTGCGCATAAACTCGGCTTTGCCAAATTGGATGACTTGCTGCTTTCCGTCGGCAAGGACGAATTCAGCTTGCGCCATGTCGAGCAAGCGCTGCATGGGGAGGACCTGCACAAAAAGCCTCAAATCGATAATATTGTTGCGCCCAAAAAAAGCCGCGCATCCAGTGTAATGCAAGGGGCGAAATCCGGCGTGCTGGTGGTGGGGACCGACGGCCTGATGACCCAGCTCGCAAGGTGCTGCAAACCGGCGCCGCCCGACCCGATCGTCGGTTTCATCACGCGCGGCAAGGGCGTATCGATCCATCGTGCAAGCTGCAAGAACTTTGCCGAAATGCGGGACAAGGCGCCCGAGCGGGTGATTCAAACCGAATGGGGCAATCCGGGCAACGCAACCGTATATCCGGTTGATATTTTCGTCCTAGCCAATGACAGGCAAGGCTTGTTGCGCGATATCTCGGAAATATTTTTGCGGGAAAAAATCAATGTGATCGGTGTCAGCACGCAGAGCGTGAAAGGCCAGGCGCGAATGGCGTTTACCGCCGAAATCGGCTCGACCGAGCAATTGCTCAAGGCATTGACGGTGATTCGCGAGGTGGATGGCATTATCGAGGCGCGGCGGCAGTAAAAAGGCTTCTAAAATTTAGACTTGTGTTTCGCGTTTGGCTCCGGCAGGCAACTCCGCCTGCAAAGTGATGTGGTCGATTCCATGCCTCTCCAACAGCATGGCCTTGACCGCTGACAGCACCTGCGGCCATTCCTGAAGATCCCGCACTTCCACGTGACCGATCAGCGCCGGCTGGCCCGGCGACATTTCCCACACATGGAGGTCATGTACCGAGAGGACGCCTTTGACCGCAGCCAGATCGCTGCCCACTTGCAAATAATCGATATGATGTGGTACGCCTTCCATCAGGAAGTGATACGACTCGCGCAAGACACTGATCGTCGATTTCAAAATCAGCAGCGAGACGAAAATCGATAGCAGTGGGTCGATTTGCAGCCACCCGGTGTAATAGATCACCGCGCCCGCCGTCAATGCCGCGACCGAACCCAGCAGGTCACCCAGCACATGGACCAAAGCGGCTCTTGTATTGAGGCTGTGTTTGTCATGCGACAGTGTCCATGCTACCAATACGTTGACGACGAGACCGATCGTCGCCACGATGAACACGGCTTCGGCGTCTACCTGCTCCGGCTTTGCAAGACGATGCACTGCTTCCCATATGATCCAGCCGATCACCGCCAATAGCGCCAAGCCATTCACGAAGGCCGCCAGGGCCTCGGCGCGTCCGAAGCCGAACGAGTGCTTTGCGGACGGGGGGCGGCGTGCGATGAGTTGCGCCAGCAACGCCAAGCCCAGTGCTGTGGCGTCGGTCACCATGTGGCCGGCATCGGAAATCAGCGCCAGCGAATTGGACCAGAAACCTGCGCCGCCTTCCACTGCCGCGAAGCCAAGCGTCAGCGCAAGCGACCACGCAAGTATCTTTTGGCTGCGATCTTCGGAGACATGACGGTGCTTGGCGTCTCCGGCACGATGAGCATGCAGATGGCTGGATACTGCCGGATCGGATTTGCTCGACATTGAGTGGTGCTTGATTGGAGTGAAAGAGCTTGTATGATAGTCATTGCCCGGCGTGCGGTACAGAGGGATTCGTGTCGGCGCGCCTATTCTTCGTTCACTTCGGCTCATGCCTTCAATCTAATGCCTAAATTCGCCGCCAATCTGACATTGATGTATAACGAACAGGATTTTCTTGGTCGTTTTGCTGCTGCTGCGAAAGATGGATTTCGCGGCGTGGAATTTCTCTTTCCTTATGGATTTAGCGCTGACGAAATCAAGGCACGCCTGGATGAACATGGGCTGACGCAGGTCTTGTTCAACTGCCCGCCGGGCAATTGGGATGCCGGCGAACGCGGCATTGCCTCTTTGCCGGGCAGGGAGGAAGAGTTCAAGTGCAGTATCGAGAAAGCACTGGGCTATGCGCAAACGATCGGCAACCGGCAATTGCATGTAATGGCCGGGTTGATCCGGCCAAACGAAGATCGCGCCCGACATCGCGCGGTGTATGTGAACAATCTTTATTATGCCGCGCGGCAGGCTGCTGCACACGGCATCACGATTTTGATTGAGCCGATCAACTCTCGCGACATGTCTGGATATTTTTTGAATCGCCAGGATGACGCGCATGCGATTTGCCGTGAGATCGGCGAACCGAATATAAAGGTGCAGTTCGATCTGTATCATTGCCAGATTGTTGAGGGTGATCTGGCAATGAAGATGCGGCGCGACATTACCGGTATTGGGCATATGCAAATCGCCGGCGTGCCGGAGCGCCATGAGCCGGATCTTGGCGAGATCAACTATCCCTACTTGTTTTGCCTGATGGATGAGCTTGAATATGCCGGTTGGGTTGGCTGCGAATATCGACCGCGAGCAGGCACGTCCGAAGGATTGGGGTGGCTGAAATCCTGGCTATGAACAAGACACTAGCGAAAATGCCAAATTATGGCTATAATCTTTTTTCTTCAGGGGGTTAGCTCAGCTGGTTAGAGCGCTTCGTTGACATCGAAGAGGTCGTTGGTTCGATTCCAATACTCCCTACCAATCATCAGTGACATCATCTGTAAGGGCGAGAAAGGCATTCCGGTTATGACACCGCGAACTACCACGGCAATGGTTTGTGAGCGACGCTAGTCGGGGTCTTTTTCGTTGTTTTGTTTTGAGGAAAAAGCGCGGCTGGTCCGCGTTTTTTTTTCGTCCGCATTTTTCTCATGTTTAATCTGGCGTCAGTGCCAAACGCGTACTGACATGGAGTGCAAAATGGTTACAGTCCGACTTCCCGATGGTTCGCAACGTCAATTCGATGCGCCGGTTACGGTAGCGCAAGTCGCTGCCAATATCGGCGCGGGCCTCGCCAAGGCGGCGTTGGCAGGCAAGGTCGACGGCAAGGTGGTCGACACTTCTTTTCTGATCGATCATGACGCTGATCTGGCGATCGTGACCGACAAGGATGCGGACGGTCTCGAGGTGATCCGGCATTCGACCGCCCACTTGCTGGCCTATGCGGTGAAGGAGTTGTTCCCGGATGCGCAAGTCACGATCGGGCCGGTCATCGAAAACGGCTTCTATTACGATTTTTCCTACAAGCGCCCATTCACTCCGGAGGATTTGGCGGCGATCGAAAAGAAAATGGTGGAGCTGGCCAAGAAGGATGAGCCGGTCACCCGCAAGATCTTGCCGCGCGACGAGGCGGTGGCCTACTTCAAGTCGATCGGCGAAGCATACAAGGCGGAAATTATCGAGTCGATTCCCGCAGATCAGGATGTGTCGCTTTATACCGAGGGTAAATTCACCGATCTTTGCCGTGGGCCGCACGTGCCGTCGACCGGCAAACTGAAAGTCTTCAAGCTGATGAAGTTGGCTGGTGCTTATTGGCGCGGTGATTCCAAGAATGAGATGCTGCAGCGTGTCTATGGCACTGCCTGGGCTAAGAAGGAGGAGCAGGATGCGTACCTCCACATGCTGGAGGAGGCTGAAAAGCGCGATCACCGCAAGCTCGGCCGTGCGCTCGACCTGTTCCACTTTCAGGATGAGGCGCCGGGCCTGATTTTCTGGCATCCGAAGGGCTGGGTCATCTGGCAGCAGGTGGAGCAATATATGCGTGCCGCCTATCAGCTCAACGGCTATCAAGAAGTCAAGGCGCCACAGATCCTGGATCGTTCGCTGTGGGAAAAAACCGGCCATTGGGATAATTATCGCGAAAACATGTTCGTGACCGAGTCGGAGAACCGTTCGTATGCGCTCAAGCCCATGAATTGTCCGGGGCATATCCAGATTTTTAATTCCGGCATGCGCAGCTATCGTGATTTGCCCTTGCGTTATGGCGAATTCGGGCAGTGTCATCGCAACGAGCCGTCCGGAGCCTTGCACGGCGTGATGCGGGTGCGCGGCTTTACACAGGACGATGGACACATCTTCTGTACCGAAGATCAGATTGCATCCGAGGTGACTGCTTTCCATGCGCAGGCGATGAGGGTATATACCGATTTTGGCTTTTCCCATATCGACGTAAAAATCGCATTGCGTCCGGAGTCTCGTATCGGTTCAGAGGAGGCATGGGATCGCGCAGAAGATGCGCTGCGCTCGGCGTTGCGCGCCTGTGGTGTGGAGTGGACCGAGTTGCCAGGTGAGGGCGCGTTCTATGGGCCAAAGATTGAATATCACCTGAAGGACAGTTTGGGCCGCCCATGGCAGGTCGGCACGGTTCAGATCGACCCATCAATGCCGGAGCGGCTTGGCGCTGAATATGTGGCCGACGACAATACGCGAAAGGTGCCTATCATGCTGCACCGTGCAATTGTCGGTTCTCTTGAGCGTTTCATCGGCATTCTGATCGAAAACTACGCCGGCGCCTTGCCTTTATGGTTGGCTCCAATCCAAGTCGCCGTGTTGAATATTTCCGATGCGCAAGCTGATTATGCTCAAAGCGTTGCGCAAAACCTGAAAAAACAAGGGTTTAGAGTCCATGTCGATTTGCGTAATGAGAAAATAACCTATAAAATACGCGAGCATTCGATTCAAAAACTGCCTTATATCGTCGTCGTGGGCGATAAGGAACGGGATGCAAACACAGTGGCCGTGCGTGCGCGAGGCAATGTCGATTTGGGTGTGATGTCCATCGATGCACTGGTAGAGCGCTTGAAAAACGAGCGTGAAACCAAAGCCTGAACGGGGTAGCCCGAAGCGCAAAAGCACGGCTTAATTATTTGATTTTTAAAGGAAACTGCAATAGCTACTGACAAGTCGCATCGCATCAACGGCGAAATTACCGCACCGGAGCTGCGTCTAACTGGGGTCAATAACGAACCTTTGGGTATCGTAAGTTTGGCTGAAGCCTTCCGCATGGCGGAAGAAGCAAACGTGGATTTGGTGGAAATTGCGCCTACCGCGCAGCCACCGGTATGCCGCCTGATGGATTACGGCAAGTTCAAGTATCAGGAGCAGAAAAAAGCCCACGAAGCCAAGCTGAAGCAGAAGGTCATCCTGGTCAAGGAGGTCAAGTTCCGCCCGGGTACCGATGATGGTGATTACAACATCAAGCTGCGTAACCTGATCAAGTTTCTGGACGACGGCGATAAAACCAAGATCACACTGCGTTTTCGCGGTCGCGAAATGGCGCATCAGGACATCGGTATGCGCATGCTGGAGCGCCTGAAGCTGGATTTGGAGCAATATGGCCAGGTAGAGCAGTGGCCCAAGATGGAAGGTCGCCAGATGATTATGGTGTTGGCGCCCAAGAAGAAAAAATAAAGAGGACTGATCGAAGGCGTCTGTTTTTTACGCGCTTCTGCTGCGAAATCATTCTTCGTAACGATTAAAGATTTGTGCCGTGTCTCTAGCAATGGAGGCGTGGTGCAGTAGCGGTGGGCTTGAACTCATCGCAAAACAAGTGAGAGCAGGCATCCAAGCGCAACGAAATGTTGCCACCTGCAATCATGTTAAATATGGAGCTGTCCGAAGGGCAGATATTGCTATGCCAAAAATGAAGACGAAAAGCAGCGCCAAAAAGCGCTTCCGCGTACGTCCGGGTGGAACCGTCAAGTGCGGTCAAGCGTTCAAGCGCCACATCCTGACCAAGAAGACCACCAAGAACAAGCGCCAGTTGCGCGGCACCACCAACGTTCATGCAAGCGACGTGACATCCGTCATCCGCATGATGCCGACCGCTTAACCTCACACTCAATATCAAGGAGTAACCATGCCTAGAGTAAAACGTGGGGTCACAGCACGGGCCCGTCATAAAAAAGTTCTCGACCAAGCCAAAGGCTATCGTGGTCGCCGCAGTAAAGTCTATCGTATCGCCAAACAGGCGGTCATGCGCGCCGGTCAATATGCATATCGTGACCGTCGCAACAAGAAACGCGTATTCCGCGCCCTGTGGATCACCCGTATCAATGCCGCATCGCGCGAGCATGGCATGACCTACAGCGTGTTCATGAACGGCCTCAAAAAGGCTTCCATCGAACTGGACCGTAAAGTCCTGGCCGATATGGCAGTGATGGACAAGCCGGCTTTTGCTGCGATTGTCAACCAGGTGAAAGCCAATATCGCTGCTTAAATGTTCGTAAGTATCGCCGTTTGGTGATACTGCAGTATCCCGGCGGGGCAGAGGTCACACACCTATGCCCCGCTTTTATTTGTGGCTTTTGCGGGACAAAGTTGTGCTTCACAAAGTTGTGCTCACCTTGTCTCCCCATTGTCTAGACTTTTTTCGGCTTCCTTGATGAGGCAGGAAACATCGCATGAATTCCCTTGAACAACTTGTAGTCCAGGCACAGGCTGATTTCTCCGCTGCGGAAGATGCTGCTGCACTGGAAAATGCCAAAGCCAAATATCTCGGCAAAACCGGCCAGATCACCGAACAGATGAAAGGTCTGGGTAAACTGGTGCCGGATGAGCGGAAAGCCCAGGGAGCGGTCATCAACGCCGCCAAGGAACGAATCGAAGCCGCGCTCAACGCGCGTCGTGATGCGCTGGCCGATGCGCAGATGCAGGCCCGCCTGAATGCCGAAGCGATCGACGTCTCCTTGCCGGGCCGCGGACGCGGCGTCGGCGGCATTCACCCGGTAATGCGCACCTGGCAGCGCGTCGAAGAGATTTTCGGATCGATCGGCTTCGATGTTGCAGATGGTCCCGAGATTGAAACCGACTGGACCAATTTCACTGCCTTGAACAGTCCGGAAAATCATCCTGCACGTTCGATGCAGGATACCTTCTATGTCGACGGCAAGGACACGCAAGGCAAGCCATTGCTGCTGCGTACTCATACCAGTCCGATGCAGGTGCGCTATGCGCGCATGCATAAGCCGCCGATCAAGGTCATCGCGCCGGGCCGCACTTACCGTGTCGACAGCGATGCGACCCACTCGCCAATGTTCCATCAGGTCGAGGGATTGTGGATTGCAGAAGACATCAGCTTCGCCGACCTGAAAGGGGTATATCTTAATTTCGTCAAGGCATTTTTCGAAACCGACGATTTGCAGGTGCGCTTTCGTCCTTCCTATTTCCCCTTTACCGAACCATCAGCCGAGATCGATATTGCCTTCGGCAGCGGGCCGCTCAAGGGACGTTGGCTGGAAGTTTCCGGCGCCGGTCAAGTGCATCCAACTGTAGTGCGCAATATGGGGCTCGATCCCGAACAGTACATCGGCTTTGCATTCGGCTCCGGCTTGGAGCGTCTGACGATGCTGCGTTACGGCATCAACGATCTGCGCCTGTTCTATGAAGGCGATTTGCGTTTCCTGAAACAATTCAACTGAAACTCAGCCATGGAGAATACGGAAATCGCAGAGCAATTGCTCTGGTTTTCCTGATGTTCTCTATGAGCTTTGTGACAAAGGTTTTTTATCATGCAATTCTCAGAAAGCTGGCTCCGTACCATGGTCGATCCGAAGATGACTTCGGACGAATTGGCGCATTTGCTCACGATGTCGGGTTTGGAAGTGGAAGAAGTCGAGCCGGTTGCGCCGCCTTTCTCCAACGTGGTGGTGGCGAAGGTTGTGGAAGTTGCGCGCCACCCGAATGCCGATCGCCTGAATGTTTGCCAGGTTGATGCCGGCACCGGCACCTTGCTGAACATTGTGTGCGGTGCACCGAACGTGCGCGCCGGCATGAAAGTCGCCTGTGCGATGGCCGGTGCGGTCCTGCCTCCTGGCGAGGACGGTAAATCTTTCGTAATCAAGGTGGGGCAATTGCGCGGCGTCGAGTCGCAAGGGATGTTGTGCTCCGCGCGTGAATTGAAATTGTCCGAAGAGAGCAGCGGTCTGATGGAGCTGCCGGATGATGCGCCGGTTGGGCAGAACTTCCGCGATTATTATCAACTGAACGATCTCAGGTTCACCATCAAGCTGACGCCGAATAAAGCGGATTGCCTGTCGGTGTTGGGGGTTGCGCGTGAAGTATCCGCCCTGACCGGCACGCCGCTCAAGCCACCGGCTTTTCAAGCGGTGCCTGTGACGATTGCCGACAAATTGCCGGTCAAGGTTTCGGCGCCGGATTTATGCGGGCGTTTCTCGGGCCGCATCATCCGTGGTTTGAACGCCCGGGCGAAGACGCCGGACTGGATGAAGCAGCGCCTGGAGCGCAGCGGCCAGCGCCCGATTTCCGCGCTGGTGGATATCTCGAACTATGTGATGCTCGAACTCGGCCGCCCGAGCCACGTGTTCGATCTCGCCAAGATCCACGGTGGAATGGATGTGCGCTGGGGTAAAAAAGGCGAAACGCTCAAGCTCTTGAACGGCAACACCATCGAGGTCGACGATTGGGTCGGCGTGATCGCGGATGACAAGGAACTTGAATCGCTGGCCGGCATCATGGGCGGCGATTCCACTGCCGTCTCGCTGGATACGCAAGACATTTACCTGGAGGCGGCATTCTGGTGGCCGCAGTCGATACAAGGGCGGGCGCGCCGCTTCAACTTCTCGACCGATGCTGCGCATCGCTTCGAACGCGGCGTCGATTATGCAAGCACCGTTGAACACATTGAGCGCATCACTGCGCTGATCGTTGAAATCTGCGGCCAGCCTGGGAAAACCGCAGTCGGGCCGGTCGACGACCATATCGTCAATTTGCCGCAGCGCAAGCCGGTAAGCGTACGTACAGAGCGGGCCGTGAAGGTGATCGGCGTACCGTTCAGCGATGCGCAAATCGCGGATATCTTCACGCGTCTCGGCTTGGAGTTCACGCAGGCTCCCGGCGTGTTTTCGGTGACACCGCCAAGCTTCCGTTTCGATATCGAAATCGAAGAAGACCTGATCGAGGAAGTTGCGCGCGTCTACGGCTTTGAGAACATTCCGGCTTTGGCGCCGGTGGCACCGAATCAGATCCGCATTGCACCTGAAAATACCCGTTCGCTGTTCATGATTCGCCGTCAGTTGGCCGATCTCGATTACCAGGAGGTGATCAATTACAGCTTCGTCGAGGAAGCTTGGGAAGCCGATTTTGCCGCCAATACTCAACCGATCAAGTTGCTCAACCCGATCGCCAGCCAGATGAGCGTGATGCGTTCTTCGCTGGTCGGCAACCTGATCGCCAACGTGCGTTATAACCTGAATCGCAAGCTCAACCGGGTGCGTGTCTTCGAGATCGGCGCGATTTTCCGGCGTAATCAGGAAACCCGGGACGGGCCGCTGACCGTCGCCGGTTACGATCAGCCGAAGCGGGTTGCTGCGCTGGCTTACGGCCCGGTGGCAGAAGAGCAATGGGGACAGCCGGCCCGCAATGTCGATTTCTTCGACATCAAGGCGGACCTGGAAGCTTTGTTCGCTCCGCAGGCATTGCGCTTCATCAAGGCAGAGCATCCAGCCTTGCATCCGGGGCGTTCCGCGCAAATCGAATTGGCCGGCAAGGTGATCGGCTTTATCGGCGAACTGCATCCGCGTTGGCAGCAAAAATACGACTTGCCGCTCGCGCCGGTTTTGTTCGAGGTCGACGCGCTCGCGCTGCAAGCTCGCCGTATCCCGGCGTTCCAGGAAATTTCCAAGTTTCCTGCTGTTACGAGAGACCTCGCCGTGGTGGTGAAGCAGGGCGTTCCGGCACAGGATTTGATGGATGTCTTTCTTGAGGAAAAGTCAATAAATCCTGTATGCAATGTTCTGCAAGCTATTGTTT
Source organism: uncultured Burkholderiales bacterium (assembly GCA_966211965.1). Taxonomy (GTDB): domain Bacteria; phylum Pseudomonadota; class Gammaproteobacteria; order Burkholderiales; family Burkholderiaceae_D; genus CBIHON01. The sequence goes on from CBIHON010000021.1 coordinate 60,832, forward strand.
TATTTGATGAATATCGAGGAAAGGGGCTGGAAAATGACGAAAAAAGTCTTGCTTTCCGTTTCACCTTGCAAGATACTAAAAGCACCCTACAAGACGAAGCGGTAGACGCTGCGATGGCAGCATTTATTGCCGCCATGGAAAATAAAGGTGGCGGAAAATTGCGCACCTGATATGTATGGAGCCTTAAAAATTACAAGTCTCCAAGGTCGAGCCGAGGAGCAGATATGTACGCAGCATACATAAAGCACTGCAGGCTCGAGGTTGGACATTTTGGATAATTTTTAGAGACTCTATAAGAAAAAGATCGAGAGAATGAAGCAGGGTTGGGACCGACAACGATGAATGAAGTAAATTCAGCCGAATTGCAATCCGTTTTGGCCGCTGACCTCAATCGCGCGATGCTTGAGGCTCAGGCTCGTTCGCAAGCTGAAAAGGAGCTTCCAACCTTGACCAAGGCCGAACTTGCCGAACTCCTGTTCGAGCAGGTCGGCTTGAACAAGCGTGAAGCCAAGGACATGGTCGAAACCTTCTTCGATGAAATCCGGAATGCGCTGGAACGCGGCGAAGCGGTCAAGTTGTCCGGTTTCGGCAATTTCCAGTTGCGTGACAAGCCCCAACGTCCCGGCCGTAATCCCAAGACCGGGGAAGAAATTCCTATTACTGCGCGTCGTGTCGTGACTTTCCACGCGAGCCAAAAATTAAAAGCCATGGTTGAAGTTGCCAGCCGTACACCGCTTGTCCGCGTTGCCTAATCCAATACATGACCGATAAAGCCAGCAAGCCAGAGGTGATCGTTTTGCCGCCGATTCCGGCCAAGCGCTATTTCACGATCGGCGAGGTAAGCGATCTGTGTGGCGTCAAGCCGCATGTCTTGCGCTACTGGGAGCAGGAATTCACGCAATTGAAGCCCGTAAAGCGGCGCGGCAACCGGCGCTATTACCAGCACCATGAAGTCTTGCTCATTCGCCGCATCCGCGAGCTATTGTACGAGCAGGGGTTCACGATCAGCGGGGCGCGCAACAAGCTCGACAGTCGCTTGGCGGACGAGCTTGCGGTTTCCGTTTCCGTCCCGGTTGCCGCGGCAAGCGCGCCGGCACCTGCAGAGTTGGATCTCGAGGCGATCCGCCGGGAGCTGTCCGAGATTCTGCTTCTTTTAAGCCCTTGAGCTTTATGCTTTCAGGAAGTTCTTCACGCCCTGTTTATTGAGCACATCGCCCCAAGATTCAATGCGATAGACGTGGCCGACCTTGTGGAGTGTGACGCCATATTGCTCCTGCAAAATAGCCGCATCCGCATCGATCGTTTCCTTGGCGTGACTCGTAAAATCGGCGATCGCCGACACGCTGGGCCGCTCCAGCAGATCGATTGCCGCGAGCAGGACAAACAGGCGGCGCGCATCGCCTTCCGGATATTGCGGCACTCCGAAGTCATTCCGTTTGAATGTCATCAGATCCACTCATTCTTTCTTGCCCGTACCGCCGAACACTTTCCCGACCCAGGTCGGCTTCGGTGCATTGCGTACCTCGATTTTGAATGCGTCCGTCTTCTCTTCCGCCACATTGCGGTCCATGACATTTAGGCCGACAAGGATTGCGATGGCGCCTTCAACACGGCCGATAGCACGATCGTCGCCCAGATGATCAACCGCCTTGGCGGTCCGTTCCGCCAATTTCCGATAAGCCTCGTTCAAGGCTCCATAGGCGCGATTCGTGATGCCGATGTGGGCGCCGTCTGCGACTTCCTTCGCGCCTTTCAGGTAGTGCATGAAAAGATCCTGCATTCGCTTCAAGTATTGCGGCTGCAGATTGAGATCACGCACTATTATCTGCGCCAGTTCCAGTGCAGATTCTTCAGGCGTGGCGCCATGCTTGGCCAAATGAGCCAAGGCGAAACCGTGCGAATCGAAGCTGGTGATGAGTTTTTCAATCGCATTGAAGAGCCGTACATTGTCCGGGTCAAGCTCTCTGCCTGCGGTGTCGTCTTGAAGGGCGCGCGCACTGAGCCATTGCTCAAAGGTAGGGGGCGATGATTTGCGTCCGGATTTTGTCCATAGCGCACTCATTTTCATGTACTCGCCTTGCAGCTTGACATGGTCTTCTTCGGTGTATGCGACAGTGATGACTGGCATGGCTACTAACCTTTAAAACCCGCTTCGGGTTGCTATTCCGTACGCGTCCCTTGCTTCTTATCATGCCTCTGCGGCGCAAGAAAACTTCAACCATTCTATTTTAGCGACATCCAATCACTTTACCAACGCCCATCAAAAACCATGCATTATTTCGTGCTTGAAAGCTATATGCCGGCATGGTTGCCGTCATGAAATAGCTATGATGAATCCAGCCCGGCAGACGCTATCTGCCCTAAAATCACAGGTTGGGTATAAGAAAATACGGGAAAGGAAAAATGATGAATGCAAGCCTGCGCAATATCGTGGAGCGGATGCCGAAGGCGGAACTGCATATCCATATCGAGGGCTCGCTTGAGCCGGAACTGATCTTCGCTCTGGCGCAGCGCAACGGCGTGACGCTGAACTATGCGTCTGTCGATCAACTGCGTCAAGCCTATGCCTTCACGGATTTGCAATCGTTTCTCGATATCTACTATGCCGGCGCCAGCGTGCTGCTGACCGAACAGGATTTTTTCGACATGACCTGGGCTTATCTGCAAAGAGCCAAGGCCGACCATGTGCGGCATACGGAAATCTTTTTTGACCCGCAGACGCATACCGCGCGCGGTGTCGAATTTTCCACCGCGATCAACGGCATACATCGTGCCTTGCAGGAAGCGCAGGCGCAATGGGGTATAAGCACTGCCCTGATCATGTGCTTTCTGCGCCATCTATCGGAAGAAGATGCCTTTGCGACACTGGAGCAGGCCTTGCCGCATCGCGCCAAATTCATCGGCGTCGGTCTGGACTCATCGGAGCGCGGCCATCCGCCGGAAAAATTCGCGCGGGTCTTTGCCCGTTGCAAGGAGCTTGGCTTGCATCTGGTCGCGCATGCGGGCGAGGAGGGGCCGCCGGCCTACATCGAGACCGCGCTTGATGTGCTCAAGGTCGAGCGCATCGATCACGGCGTGCGCTGCCTCGAGGATGCAGCCTTGACGCAACGGCTGGCGCGCAACAAGATGCCGCTGACCGTTTGTCCGCTGTCCAATGTGAAGCTGCGGGTGTTCGATCAAATGCGCGATCACAATCTGCTGCAACTGCTGGAAGCCGGCTTGGTTGCCACCGTCAATTCGGACGACCCCGCGTATTTCGGCGGATACATGAATGAGAATTTCGTGCAAACCTTTGCCGCTTTGCCGCTGGAAAAACATCACGCGCAGCAATTGGCGCGCAACAGTTTTGCCGCGGCATTTCTGGACGATGCGACGAAGCAGAAATACTTGAATGAAGTGGATGCTTTTTTTGCAGCTTGAGTTGCGTGGGATTCCCGCGCAATGTTCCACTTGTCCTACGATAATCACCGAGAATTTTAGGTTGACGGACCGTTAGTCCGTATTTGAGGAGATTGCAAACCTGATGCTCCGCCAATCCTTCCGCATGACCCTGCGCGATTGGCGCGCCGGCGAATTGCGCTTTCTTCTGGTCGCCTTGATCGTGGCGGTGGCGGCTTTGTCTTCCGTCGGATTTTTTGTCGACCGGATGCGAACGGGCTTGAACCGCGATGCACACCAGCTGCTCGGTGCCGATCTGGTCATCAACGCCGACCAGCCGATCAATGCGGAGTGGCGTGCCGAAGCGCAAAGACGCGGCTTGACGCTGGCCGACACTGTCACTTTTCCCAGCATGGCGCTGGCGGGCGAGGGCGATAAAGCGCGCTCGCAACTGGCATCGATCAAGGCCGTTTCACCCGGCTATCCCTTGCGAGGCAATCTCAAGCTCGCTACACAAGTCGATGGTAGAGACATCGATGCGCACGACATTCCTGCGGCGGGGACGGTATGGGTCGATCCCGGTGTTCTGTCCGGCCTCAACGTCACGCCGGGCGACAGCTTGAAACTGGGCGACCGGGTTTTTACGATTGCCAGCATCATCGCCGTCGAACCGGACCGTGGCGCGGCCTTCATGAATTTCGCGCCGCGTGTGATGTTGGCGCAAACGGATCTGGCAGCAACCGGCCTGGTGCAAAACGGCTCGCGTGTGACCTATCGCTTGCTGCTGGCCGGCAGGCCCGACGATACGCGCGCGTTCCAGAAATGGCTGCAAGGAAAGATCGACGCCGGCAATATCAAGGGCGTACGCTTGGAATCGCTGGAATCAGGCCGTCCGGAAATGCGCGCCACACTTGACCGTGCCGAGCAATTCCTGTCGCTGGTCGGTTTGCTGTCGGCGATGCTGGCGGCGGTCGCGGTGGCGATGGCTGCGCGCCGTTTCATGCTGCGCCATATCGATGCCTGTGCGATGCTGCGCTTTCTCGGCATGACGCAAAGCCAGGTGACGGCGATGTACCTGATTGAATTTCTCATGATCGGTCTGGCTGGCAGCATCCTTGGCGCGATGAGCGGATTCGCCGCGCACTTTGTCCTGCTGGAGTGGCTGGGAAAGCTGGTGACCAAGGACTTGCCGCCAGCATCCATGCTGCCTGCGTTGCAAGGCGTGGCGACCGGCTTGCTGCTGTTGATCGGCTTCGCGCTGCCGCCCATTTTGCAATTGCGGGACGTGCCGCACAACCGTGTGATCCGGCGCGAACAAGACCCGCCTCAGGCCCTTACGCTGGCAAGCTACGGCTTGGGCATATGCGCCTTTGTCGGTCTGCTGCTATGGCAAGCCGGCGATCCGAAACTGAGTTTGTTGACCGCGGCCGGTTTTTTGGGCGGCTTCGCCGGATTTGCCCTGATCGGCTGGCTGAGCCTGAAGTCCCTGCAATTCTTGCGCGGTGCAATCAATCATTCCAGTTGGCGTTTTGCCCTCACGTCGTTGCAGCGCCGTCCGGGTGCGACCGTGGTGCAGATCGTCGCACTGGCATTGGGTTTGATGGCCTTGCTGCTATTGACCGTGATCCGCAGCGACCTGGTCGGCGCCTGGCGCAATTCGACGCCGCCCGATGCGCCGAACCGCTTCGTGATTAATATCCAACCTGAACAAAAAGCCGAGATCGCCGCACGCATGGCGCAACACAGCATCCGCGATCCGCTGCTATTTCCCATGATACGCGGCCGTCTGGTTCAGTTGAACGGCAAGCCGATCACGCCCGAGACCTATCTGGAAGACAGGGCAAAACGCCTGGTGGACCGCGAATTCAATTTGTCCTATATGGCCGATCTGCCGCCGCAAAACAGGGTGACCGCCGGCCGCTGGCTTAGCGATCAGGCGCCGGAGGCATCGGTGGAGGAAGGGATTGCGAAGACACTGCATATCAAACTCGGCGACAAGCTGGTATTCGATATTGCCGGGCAAACTGTGGAAGCCCCGGTGACCAGTTTGCGCAAGCTGGACTGGGGATCGATGCGCGTGAATTTTTTTGTGATCATCAACCCGAAAGCACTGAGCGGAATGCCGCAGACCTGGATCACCGCTTTCCACTTGCCGGATCGCCTGAGCGGATTTGTCAATGAACTGACACGCGATTTCCCCAACCTGACGGTGGTCGATGTCGGCGGCGTCATCAAGCAAATCCAGAGCGTACTCGACCAGGTCATTACGGCGGTTGAGTTCCTGTTCCTGTTTACGCTGGCCTCGGGTGTGCTGGTGCTGTATGCGGCCCTGGTCGGTTCGCAGGATGAGCGTACCCGCGAGGCAGGCTTGCTGCGCGCCTTGGGGGCAACCCGCAGGCAATTGTCGCAGGCGCAGTGGATCGAGTTTTCCCTGGTGGGCGGATTGGCCGGCCTGCTGGCCGCGACCGGCGCAGCGGCGGTCGGCTGGGCGCTGGCGCGCTTCGCCTTCAATTTCGAATGGAGCTTCGATCCGGCTGTGTGGCTGGCAGGGCTTGTTGCCGGTGCCGTATGTGCGATTGCCGGCGGCTGGATCGGTTTGCGCAGCGTGTTGAACCAACCGCCTTTGCAGACCTTGCGGGAAGCTTTGTAGCCCGGCATACGCTACCGTTTCGATTGCTTGATGCGCTATCATGCCAGCCATGACAAATGAAGATTCCCAACAAGCCTCCGCATTCGACCTGATCGGCGGCGCGAGCAAGCTGCGTGAACTGGTTGACCGCTTCTACGACCTGATGGACCTGGAGCCGGAATTCGCTGGTATCCGTGCCATGCATCCGGCATCGCTCGACGGCTCGCGCGACAAGCTCTATTGGTTTCTGTCCGGATGGACCGGCGGGCCGAATTTATACATCGAGCAATTCGGCCATCCGCGTTTGCGCGCGCGCCATTTGCCTTTTGCAATCGCATCGAGCGAGCGTGACCAATGGCTGCGCTGCATGGCTTGGGCCATGCAGGATGTCGGCATCGAAGAAGCGCTGCAGCAGCGATTGATGCAGGCCTTCTACCAAACCGCCGACTGGATGCGCAACACGGCCGACTGAAACTCCTGCAAGAGTCTGCTTGAATTTTGAGCAGACTCGCAAAGTCTCCCGACAACAGACACCATGACCCTGACAGAACTTCTCTTGCTGCTGCTGATCGCCGTCGCCATCATCCTGCAGGTCGTTGCACTGCTGCGCGCACGTGCTGCCGACGGCAGTGCGCAACTGGCGCAACTGCAAACCGGCCTGCAGCAACATCAGCAGCAAACCATTGAGCGCACCGAACGCGAGTTGCGCGCGCAGGTGCAAAACACGGCGCAAAGCACGCGCCAGGAGTTGACCGGCAACTTCGCGCAATTCCAGCAAACGCTGGCTTCGCAAATGACCAGTATCGCGACACTGCAAAACGCGCAGATCGAAGCCTTTTCTCAGCAACTGATGAAACTGAACGAGGCCAATGCCTCGCAACTCGAATCGATGCGTCAAGCGATCGCGCTGCAGGCGCAAAACGGCCGGGAGGAACAGGCGGCTGCGCTGAAGCGCTTTGGCGACACGCTGAACCAGACCCTGAACCTGCTGACCGAATCGAATGCGCAACGCATGATCGAAGTGCGCGCTACGCTGGAATCGAAAATCAAGGAACTGCAAACCGACAACGGCGCGCGGCTGGACGAGATGCGCAAGACCGTCGACGAAAAACTGCACGCGACGCTGGAACAGCGCCTCGGCGAATCATTCAAGCTGGTGTCCGACCGCCTGGAAAAGGTGCATCAAGGCCTGGGCGAGATGCAGCAACTGGCGATCGGCGTGGGCGATTTGAAGCGTGTGCTGACCAACGTCAAGACGCGCGGCACCTGGGGCGAAGTGCAACTGGAAATGCTCTTGGAACAAGTGCTCACGCCCGATCAATATGCGAAGAATGTGGAGACGGTGCCGGGCAGCGGCGAGCGGGTCGAGTTCGCGATCAAGCTGCCGGGGCAGGACCACGGCACGACGCCGGTCTGGATGCCGATCGACGCCAAGTTCCCCAAGGAGCAGTACGAGCGTTTGTGCGAAGCCGCCGAGCGCGCCGATGGCGACGGCGTCAACCTGGCCGGACGCGAACTGGAACGTGCGGTGCGGCTGGAGGCCAAAACGATTTCCGAAAAATACCTGTCGCCGCCTCTGACCACCGATTTTGCGATTCTGTTTTTGCCGACCGAAGGCTTGTATGCCGAGGTGATACGCCGGCCGGGTTTGGCTGACGAACTGCAGCGCTTGTGCCGGGTCAGCATTGCGGGGCCGTCCACTTTGTCGGCCTTGTTGAACAGCCTGCAGATGGGTTTCCGGACCTTGGCCTTGGAAAAACGTTCTTCTGAAGTGTGGCAGGTTTTGGGTGCGGTGAAGACGGAATTCGGCAAGTTCGGCGACGTCCTGGCCGCGACCAAGACCACGCTCGAGCGTGCCGCCAAAAATATCGAAAGCGCCGAAGTGCGCAGCCGTCAAATGGCGCGCAAGCTGAAGTCCGTGGAGGCGTTGCCCAGCGAGGCTGCGCAATTGCTGCTGGGCGCCGGTATTGGCGATGCCGCCGAAGAGAAAGAAAGCAGTCTGGATTGATTGTCAGGCGGGTTGCGGGTCCCTTCCTGAGAGCCTCCTAGAACGACAGGGAGCCTGGGCAATTGGTGGTTTTCGCCCTTACTCCGTTCTGTATCGAGTCCAGCCCATCGGTTGCTCCAGCTCCTGCCTTGCGGACGCAATAACTGCCGTCAGGGCCGGTGACTTTTGTCATTCTCTGCCCGTCCGGCGAGATGATTTCTTCCATGCGGGGCGCATTTGGTTTGCCTGCGGCGGCGATGCCTTTTTCCAGTCTGGATTGCATCGAATCAGGCGCGGCTTCCAGCAATTTGGGAAAGCTCTTGCGCAGATCGCGATCGATTTTGCCGATATCGCGTTTAGCGTTCGACAGGATGTCCACGGCTGTCGGGCCGGGGACGGGCGGCGCTTCTTTCTTTTCGTCGGGCGGCACGGTGGGCGCCGCCGGGGTGGTGTGCGGCGCTGCAGCGGGAGGCGCATCTTTTGCCTTTTGCTGCACGCTCCGGTTCGCGGCCTGCGGCTGCGAAGGTGCGGCAGGCAAAAATCGCTCCGGCCGTGGCGGGGCAGGCGGGGGTAGCGTCATCAAGTGCACCAGCAGCGCCGATGTTTGTACGGCTGGCAATGACGGACGGTGCGATGCCGCCGGCCAGTAGACGACCGCCAGGAGATGCAACGCGATCGAGATGGCGAGTCCTATCCATGCCGGTACACGTGCGATGGCACGGGAGCTTGCGGTGGGCCGCCGGCGAGCCGAAATCTCAGGCTGGCTTGATTGATTTATTGCGCAGGTCTTCGCTGGCATTTTTTTCGGAAGCGGTGATGGAACGTGCCTGCCCAACCAGTTTTTCCAATTGGACCAGATAGCCGGAGAGCGCATGCAGTCCCGGCTTGGAAAGGATGTAAATGGTCTGCCTGCTGCCGCCGCTCTCGTCCTTGATAGCCTGGACATATTCAGACTCGATCATTTTTTTCAGATGCGCTTCCAGGTTGCCGTCGGTGACGGCCAGCGCTTTTTTCAATTCGGTAAAACTCGCCTTGCCGCGGCCGGCAAGATAGGCTGCGATTTGCGTGCGCACCGGCTGGTGCAGGATGGGGTCCAGCGGAGTCGTCTGCATTTAGCGTCTCTGATCGGTGCTATAGGTGATGTCGGCTTTGGCGGCGGGTTGCCTGCCGTCGGTCATGTAGCTGCTGAATTTGATGCTTGGTATGCGCAAGGATTCATGGAAGTTCAGCCATGGCGAATTCGCATAGCGGTAAAAGCCGGTCGGTTCACCGCCGCGCATTTCAATTTCCACCGCATGCTTGAGCGTCAGGTTGATGGTCGCGTTCGCGTCGGCCTCGAGTATCGGGCCGCTCAATGAAATACTGAAGGGAATCACCGTCCCGGCCGGCAGCGACAAGGCAAAAGGCCCCTGCATTTTTTGAATTTGGACGGACGCGAGAGGAATGCTTTCCAGCTGGGAGCGCTCGTTGACCTTGCTCCATTGATAGATCGCCAGCGCCGGCGCCAGTACGCTCGCCAGCCACAGCAGGCTTTGCAGCAGGCGCCTCATGAAATGTTTCTGCTGGCCGCCGTCCAGCATCAGGGCCAGCACCGGCATGCCGATGCTGAAGGCGCAGACCGCCAGCCAGCGCGTCTGTTGCAAAGGCACCTGCAGCGCGACCGGCACGATGCCGAGCAGCAGCATGGCGGCGCCCACCCATTCCGGCAATTCTTCGGAAAACGCACCGTGGATGAACAAACCCATGCCGAAAATCGCAATCCATAAGCCATAAACCAGCCTGTCGCCGCCCGCTAGCGTCAAGCCGCTGGTCAGCAAAATTCCGAGCGCGATCAGCAGCCACCAGACCTTGGTGATCTGTTCTTGAACAAAGGGAATAGTGAGATCGTGTTTTCGGACGAAGTGCTGCGTGAGCCTCTTGTCCAGCCAGGCCGCGCCGAGAAAGCCGGTGCCGAGCACGACAAGAATGGCGCAGGCGGCCTGCCACGCCATGGCCAGGTTCATTGCGCGCAGCAAGGGATCGGTAAGCGCGGCCAGCGAGCCGGCCATGCCGCCCCAGATGCAGAGCGTGTGGCGATGGATGCGCAGCGGCCTCTGGCCGGCCTGCAGCAGGCTGTGGATCGAGGATAGTTGTGTATCGGCGGGAATCAAGCGGCCTCCTGGCTGACTCGGGAATGGGCTCTGTAGTGCAGAGCATGATACTCTGAAATCCAGAGCTGTCAATCTTGGCAGCGCCTGCGCTCGTTGATGCAGAGCAGGTGAGCGGGGTTTGCCGACGCTGGCATCACGTTCGCTCCCCGCTTTGAATACGATCAGGCTTGCAGCAACCCGATCGTATTTCCATCCAGGGAAACGACGCGTTCGCGTTCCAGTTGCGCCAGCGAACGGTAAAGCGCTTCATGGGTCAGACCGAGTTCCGCAGCCCATGCCTTGCGCGATAACGGCAGCACGACTTGCCCGTCCTTTCCTTCGGCAGCAAGGTAGTGGAGGATGCGTTCGCGTGCACTTTTGAGGCTCAGGCGCTCGCATTGCGCGCGCAATTTACGGACTTCCTTGGCCAGCAGGGAGGACCAGCTTTTCATGAAATCCGCGTCGCCATCGAGGGCAGCCTTGAAGTCCTGGATCGGGAAAGCCAGCAGACGGCTGTCGCTCGCACTGACAATGTCGCAGTGATACTTCGATGACTCCAGGCTTGCTTCGGCGATGAAGCCGGAACTGCTGCGCTGCAGAACGATTTCCGAACCGTCATGTGAGCGCCTGAGCAGCCGCAGTTCGCCGGCCAATACATACAGCATCGAGCGGGGCCGCGTTCCCGTGCGATAAAGCGTTTCGCCGAATGCGGCTTCGACCGTTCGAGCGGCTGCGCGCAATTGTTCCGGGATTTTTTCGAGCGTCGCGTCTTGTTCGATTAAATCGTTCCAGGCCGGTTGCGGAGAAATTTTCATGTTTTCGGCAATATGATCCAGATCATAAAAGTTTGAGCGAACCTTCCATTAGGATCAAGCTTTTCAAACTGGAGATTTCAATGAAACAAAGTATCCATATAGTTGCGTCCTGGATGATGACGGGGGTGCTCGCAACTTCCTTCGCCTACGCCCAGCACGACAAGGCTGCTCAAGCCGCGCCGCACGCGGAGAACCGAACAGGTGGGCCGTTCGACATGCAGGTGTACGGCAACTTTCGAAAAATGCAGCACCAGGGCGACCTCACCGGCAAAGTCCGCTTGCAAGACCTGAATGCCGGAGCAGGGAGCTACGGCCTGGGTGCAATCGCCGGATTGAGCGGCGAAGTGATGTTGTGGGATGGAAAGCTGCTGGTGAGCCGGGGCGAGTCGGCGACCGGCCAAGTGGAAATTCCGCGCGCCGGAGAGGAGGCGGCACTGTTCGTCAGCAGCCATGTTCCGCGCTGGATCGAGGTACCTGTGCCTCGGGATATGACGCAGCAGGAATTTGAAGCCTTTGTCGTCGAGGCGGCGGGCAAAAACGGTATCGCTGCCGATCAGCCCTTTCCATTCGCGGTGCGCGGGAAGTTTTCCCGGATGCTTTGGCATGTCGTGACCGGAACGGATAAGAGCGGGCACCAGGGTAAGGCCGAGCACGATGGCAAGCGCCTGTTCGATCAGGCAGGAGTAAGTGGAACGGTGCTCGGTTTTTATGCAGGCGCAGCGCTCGAGGGCGTCATTTCGCATCCTGGCGAGCGTTTCCATCTCCATTATGCCGATGCCGGATGGTCCGTAGCCGGGCATGTCGAATCCTATGCCGTCTCGCAAGCCGAGACCCTGATGCTGCCCGCACGCTGAAACATTGCGGAATCGAATCTCTTGTCCGCGTTCCCTTTTGAGGCATAATTTGCTGGCATCGTTTGCCGATGCCGGCACAAGCCGGGCACCGCCCTCAGGAGGAGAAATCATGTCACATCGCATCTCGGACCCAACGGCAGGCGGCTCGCGCCCTTCCAAGCGGGACAAGGTTGTCTCCGCGGCAGAAGCCGTGCGCTTGATCCATGACGGCGATACCATCGCCACCGGCGGTTTCGTCGGTATCGGTTTCCCGGAAAATATCGCGGTTGCGCTTGAGCAGCGTTTTCTCAACAGCGAAGATGAATTGCTTGATGGTCTCGGACAGCCGCGCAACCTGACCCTGGTGTATGCGGCCGGGCAGGGCGACGGCAAGGAGCGCGGCCTGAATCATCTGGGCCATGAGGGCTTGATCAAACGCGTGATCGGCGGCCATTGGGGCCTGGTGCCGAAGCTGCAGCAACTGGCAATCGCCAACAAGATCGAAGCCTACAATTTGCCGCAGGGTGTGATCAGCCATTTGTTTCGCGACATTGCGGCCGGCAAGCCGGGCTTGCTGACATCGGTCGGCCTCGGTACCTTCGTCGACCCTCGTCACGGCGGCGGAAAAATCAATGCGGCGACGCAGGAAGACCTGGTCGAGCTGACCCATATCGGCGGCAAGGATTACCTGTTCTACAAAGCGATGCCGATCAATGTCGGGATCATCCGCGGCACCACGGCCGATCCGAGCGGCAACGTGACGATGGAAAAGGAAGCGCTGACCCTGGAAGCGCTGGCAATCGCAATGGCCGCGCATAATTCCGGCGGCATCGTGATCGTGCAGGTCGAGCGCATCGCCGAGAGCGGATCGCTGCATCCGCGCCAGGTCAAGATTCCGGGCATCCTGGTCGATTGCGTGGTCGTCGCGGAAAAGCCGGAATACCAGATGCAGACCTTTATCGAACCGTATAGCGCGGCTTTCGCCAGCGAAATCCGGGTGCCGATGTCGTCCATGCAGCCGATGGAGATGAGCGAGCGCAAGATCATCGCGCGCCGCGCCTTGCTGGAGTTGAAGCCGAACAGCGTGGTCAACCTCGGCATCGGCATGCCTGAAGGCGTGGCCAGCGTGGCCGCCGAAGAAAAAATCCTCGACCTGGTGACGCTTACCGCCGAGCCCGGCGTGATCGGCGGCATCCCCGCGGGCGGTTTGAATTTCGGCGCCGCCACCAATGCCGATGCGATCATCGACCAGCCATATCAATTCGATTTCTACGATGGCGGCGGTCTCGATGTCGCTTTTCTCGGATTGGCGCAAGCGGATCGGCACGGCAACCTGAACGTCAGCAAATTCGGTTCGCGCCTCGCGGGCGCGGGGGGCTTCATCAACATCAGCCAGAATGCCAAGAAGGTGGTGTTCGTCGGCACCTTCACCGCCGGCGGACTGGAAATTGCGATTGCCGACGGCAAGCTGCATATCGAACAGGAGGGGGCCTCACACAAGTTCGTCGACGAGGTCGAGCATCGCACTTTCAGCGGCGAGTATGCGATTCAGCGCGGGCAGCCGGTGCTGTTCGTCACCGAGCGCTGCGTGTTTCGTCTGGTGGCGGAAGGATTGGAGATCATCGAAATCGCGCCCGGCGTCGACCTCGAGCGCGACGTGCTGGCGCAGATGAGTTTCAAGCCCTTGGTGAGTCCGCAACTCAAGCAGATGGATGCGCGCATTTTCCGGCCGGGGCCGATGGGTTTGCGCAGCGACATCCTGTATCTGCCGCTGCCGCAGCGCATGACCTACGATACGAGACGCAATGTGTTCTTCGTCAACTTCGAAGGTTTCGAGGTAAAGAGCATCGCCGACATCGAGAATATCCGCGAGCTTGCCGTTGAGCGCCTGGCGCCGCTCGGCAGGAAAGTGCCGGCGATCGTCAACTACGATAATTTTTCCATCGCCGTGGAACTGCTGGATGCGTATATCGACATGGTGCACGACTTGACCGAGCGGTTTTACAGCAGAGTCACACGTTATACGACCAGCGCATTCATGCGCAGTTATTTCGGGCGGGCGCTGAGCGCCAACGATCGCGATCCGGCTTTGTATGCCAGTTCGGAAGAGGCCTTGTCGCACTTGATTGAAACGCCGGGCTTGTAGATTGCAGGGCCTGCTCCCGCAAAAACATTTATACCAAACCTTCGAACAACAAGACGTCGACCTCGTCATCCGCTTGGATGCTGTCTTGGTCGTGCTGCAACACGATCATGCAATTCGCTTCGGACATGGAGCGCAAGATTCCCGACCCCTGGGAACCGGTGACGCGCACCTGCCATCGGCCTGCCGCGTCGCGCGATAGAATGCCGCGCTGATACTCGGTGCGGCCCGGCTTTTTGCGGATCGCCGATTGCGAAGCGACCCGCATCAGCGGCAAGGGGGCGGGAGATGCCCCCATCATGTGCAGCAGCGCGTCGCGTGCAAAAAAATAAAAGGTGACCATCACCGCGACCGGATTGCCGGGCAGGCCGAACAGGTAGGCGCTTTTTCCGTTCGATACGATCTTTCCGAAGGCCATGGGCCGCCCCGGCCGCATACCGATTTTCCAGAACCTGACATCGCCCAGCTCGGCCATCATCTGCTTGGTGTAATCCGCCGCGCCGACCGATACGCCGCCGGAGGTAATGATCGCATCGGCGTTTTCGCAGGCCATGCGGAATGCGGCTTCGAGCGAGGCAGGCTCGTCCTTGACCACACCCATGTCGAGCATGTCGCAACCGAGCCGGCTCAGCATGCCGTACAGGGTATAGCGGTTGCTATCGTAGACGCAGCCTTCGTCCAGTGGTTCGCCGATCGAGCGCAATTCGTCGCCTGTGGAAAAAAACGCGACGCGCAGGCGTCGCTGCACAGGGACCTCTGCGATGCCGAGCGATGCCAGCAAACCGAGGTCGGCCGGACGCAGGATCTTGCCTTTGCAGAGGGCGGGTTTGCCGGCTTCCAGGTCTTCGCCTTTCAAGCGGCGGTTGTCGCCGGTTTTGACTGCGCCGGCCGGGATCGTGACGGTATCGTCATTGGCGTCCTGAATGAATTCCTGCGGGATGACCGTGTCGCAGCCTGCCGGCATCACGCCGCCGGTCATGATGCGCACGCATTCGCCGGGGACGGGCGTACCGCTGAAAGCGCGGCCGGCATAGACGGTGCCGGCGATTTTCAGCGTGATTGCCGCATCCTGCCGCAACTCGCTGCCGCGTAATGCGTAGCCGTCCATTGCCGAGTTATCGTGCGCCGGCACATTGATCGGCGAAATGATGTCCGCGGCCAACACGCGGTCGAGCGCGGCGCGCAAGGCGATTCTTTCCACCGCGTGCAGCGGGGTAATGAAGTCGCGGATGATTTGCTGCGCGTGCGCGACGGGCAAGGCGTCGGGGTCGTAATCGGAGAGGCAACTGACGATGTCGGAGAGGGTACGGTTTGGCATGAAGGGGGGCGTGATTGCTTTATCGGCGGAGTCAATGCGAGTAAATTCAAGTATCCATCAAACGGTCTGGCAGCTTGCGCGCAGCGCACGCTGCCTCAGGCTTCGAACCTGCGCAAGTCCTCCAGCGTATTGATGTTGCGAAATGCGGCTTCATCCTCGAAGCGCACTTCAACGGCTTTCACCGAGGCATACCACGTCTCGACCTTGCGTCCGCCGTTTTGCAGATATGCGGTCAGATGATCGAGCAGCGATGTCTTCAGCAAACAGAATACCGGATGCGGTTGCCGCTGTTCGCCTTCGCCGGTGGTCGCAACGGCCAGATCGGCATCCTGGACGTTCAAGGCTTTGCTCAGGCGCGCAACCAGATCGGCCGGCAGGAAGGGCGAATCGCAGGGGGCGGTGACGAGGTAGGGCGTTTCGCAATGGCGCAATCCTGTCTGCAAGCCGGCGAGCGGTCCTGCGAAGCCGGGAAACTCATCCGGCCAGACCGCTGCGCCGAAGCTTTCATAGGACGCCGGATTCTGGTTGGCGTTGATCATCACCATACCGACTTGCGGCGACAGTCGGGTCAGGACATGCATTGCCATCGGGACGCCGCGAAACGGCTGCAAGCCTTTGTCGACGTGGCCCATGCGCGAACCGCGACCGCCAGCCAGGATGAGGCCGCTGATCAATTTCTTGTCGATACAGCTGTCGATCATTAATTAGCCCCCGATATAGGACATTTCGACCTTTTTCAGCGCGCGCTCCAAACCTGCCGTGCGAGCGCTGCGCAACTCGGAATAACGATCGCCGCGTGCGCGCCACAGATGCGCGATAGCGGAGGAAATTTCCTCGTCCGACCGTCCGCCGCGCAACAGAGCGCGCAAGTCGTGTCCGCTGGTGGCGAACAAACAGGTGTAGAGCTTGCCTTCGGTCGACAGACGGGCACGCGTGCAATTCTTGCAGAAGGCTTGCGTGACGCTGGAAATGACGCCGATCTCGCCGCCGCCGTCGCGGTAGCGCCAGCGTTCGGCGGTTTCGCCGCTGTAATTCGGCTTGATTTCTTCCAGCGGCATCTCAGCATCGATGCGGCGCACGACCTCGGCGGATGGAATCACTTCATCCATCTTCCAGCCGTTGGATGCGCCGACGTCCATGTATTCGATGAAGCGCAGGATGAAGGGCGAGCCTTTGAAATGCCGGGCCATCGGCACGATTTCCTGATCGTTCATGCCGCTCTTGACCACCATGTTGACCTTGATTGGGCCGAGTCCGGCCTGATGTGCGGTCTCGATGCCATGCAATACGTCGGAGACAGGAAAGTCGACATCGTTCATGCGTTTGAAGGTGGCGTCGTCGAGCGAGTCGAGCGAGACCGTGATGCGCTTCAGGCCAGCGTCTTTGAGTGCCCGCGCCTTCCTGGCGAGCAGGGAGCCGTTGGTGGTGAGCGTCAAGTCGAGTGCGTTGCCGGCGGGCGTACGGATTGCGCTGAGCATCTCGATCAGCTTCTCGATATTCTTGCGCAGCAGCGGCTCGCCGCCGGTCAGCCGTATCTTCTCGACGCCATGCGCGACGAACAGCTTGGCGAGGCGGGTGATTTCTTCGAACGACAGCAAGGCGGTTTGCGGCAGGAAGGTGTAATCCTTGTCGAACACTTCCTTCGGCATGCAGTACACGCAGCGGAAATTGCAACGGTCGGTGATCGAGATGCGCAGGTCGCGCAGCGGACGCGCCAGGGTGTCGGCCAGCAGGCCGCTGGGCATTTCCAGCGTCGAGGGGATAGGCGGCGCCGGATTGCGCTTGCTGTGATCGGCGACGGGGATGATTCTTTCGGTCATGCTGTTTGCACAATGGATGCCTGATTCAATGGAAATACGATACCACGAGGCCGGCCGCCGCACAGGCGAATATCAGCTTGATTGCGCCGGTCTTGAAGCGCAACAGCGCGATGCATGCCGCCAGCGCAATCGCGATGGCAATGAAGTCCCATTGCGCTAAGGGTTTCGCCGTGTTGAACACGTGCTGCGCGAAGAACAAGGCCAGACTCACCACCACGCCGACCACTGCTGCCGAGATCGCGGTGAGCGGTGCCGTCAGCCTGATATTGTCGTGCGTCGATTCGACCAACGGCCCGCCTGCCAGAATGAAAATGAAGGAGGGCAGGAAGGTAAAAAAGCTGGCGACGCAGGCCCCGACAATGCCGAACCATGCTGCCGCTGAGCCGGCCAGCGCCGCTTTGCTCCAGCCGCCTACAAACCCGACGAAAGCAACAATCATAATCAAGGGGCCGGGCGTGGTTTCGCCCAGCGCCAAGCCGTCGATCATCTGTACGGGCGTTAGCCATTGGTAGGTTTCGACCGCACCTTGATAGACGTAGGGCAGCACCGCGTAGGCACCGCCGAAGGTGAGTAGCGCTGCTTTGCCGAAAAATACACTCATCAATGCCGCCGGCGATGCCGGACCGAATGCCGCCGCGACCCCCACCCACGCCGTGATCGCCAAACCGATGCCGATCGCCGACACAGCGATCAGCTTGCGCCAGGAAAAGCGCGCATGTGCCGGCGTCGGTGTGTCGTCGTCGATCAGTGCAGGGCCATAAGACTGTTTGTTGCCCGCATGGCCGCCGCCGATCTGGAACTTGTCGGGCAAAACGCGGCCGCCGACCAAACCGAGTGCAGCCGCACCCAACACGATGGCAGGAAAGGGAATGTCGACTACTGCAATGGCAAAAAAGGCAGCCAGCGCCACTGCAATCAGCCAGGCATTCTTCAAGGTGCGCGAGCCGATGCGCCAGGCAGCCGCCAGCACGATCGCCACCACCGCCGGCTTGATGCCGTACAGCACGCCGGCGACGGCCGGTACATTGCCGAAGGCCATGTAAATCCACGACAGCCCGATCAAGATAAACAGCGAGGGCAGCACGAACAAACTGCCGGCAATGACGCCGCCCAAAGTCCGGTGCATCAGCCAGCCGATATACACCGCAAGCTGCGTCGCTTCCGGCCCGGGCAGCACCATGCAGTAATTTAGCGCATGCAGGAAGCGCTGCTCCGAAATCCAGCGCCGTCTTTCCACCAGTTCCGCATGCATCAGCGCGATCTGCCCGGCCGGGCCGCCGAAACTGATGAAGCCAAGCTTGAGCCAATACCAAAAGGCTTCGCTCAGGGGAACGGTGGCGGGGCGGGATAAAGGAGGTAGGTTTGTCATGTCGCTATGAAGATTTTTGCCGCCGTGAACTGTAGCTTGCCGTTTAAGAATCAACAATAAGCCGGGGCGTGTTTTAAAGAAAATAATTTGAATAAATATCTCTACAAAATTTGTAGTGATATTAACATTCATGTAGTATTCGCTGCATGAACCCCACCAATTCCCCCAACACCCAATGGCTGCTCCTGATCGTGAGCCTGCCGACCATTAGCGCCACGGCCCGCATGCGCATTTGGCGTGCCCTGAAAGCCCTGGGTTGCGGTGCTTTGCGGGATGGCGCCTATCTGCTGCCGAACCAACGGGCGCATCAGCAATCCTTGCAAGAGCTGTCGGATGAAACCGTGCGTGAAGGCGGCAGCGCCTGGCTGCTGCATGTCCTCGCGCAATCCGGCAGCGAGAGCGACAGCTACCGTGCGCTGTTCGACCGCAGCGGCGACTACGCCGAATTGCTGACGGCGGTGGCGCAGGCACGCGGCACCCTCTCCGGCTCGGGCACGCAAGACATCAATCGCCTGCTGCGCAAGTTGCGGCGCGACTATGAGGCGATCCGTGCGATCGATTATTTCCCGAACGACGCCAGCGCACAGGCCGAAGCGGCCTGGATGGACTTCGTGCATGTGGCCGAAACCATGCTCGCGCCCGGCGAGCCGCAAGTGGTTGAAGCAGCAATCGCCCGTCTGGACGCCAAAGATTACCAAGGCCGGCTATGGGCCACGCGCTCGCACTTGTGGGTGGATCGGGTCGCCTGCGCCTGGCTGATCCGCCGTTTCATCGACAGCAAGGCGCGTTTCATATGGCTCGACACGCCGGCGGATTGCCCGCCGGAGGCGCTCGGCTTCGATTTCGACGGCGCGCAGTTCACACATGTCGGCGACCGGGTGAGTTTCGAAGTCTTGCTTGCCAGTTTCGGCCTGGAGCAGGATCGCGGCTTGTTGCGCTTGGGAGCCATGGTGCATGCGCTGGATGTCGGCGGCGTAGCAGTGCCGGAAGCCAGCGGCTTTGAAGCGATGCTGGCCGGCGCACGGCAGCGGGTGGCGGACGACGATCAACTGCTGGCCGAGATCGGACTCGTGCTCGATTCGCTCTACCTGCATTTCTCAAACAATCTTCAGAAATAAGCCTGCGGGCTTAAGGAGCCATTTTGGACAATACTCAACGAACCCTGTCTCCCCCAAGCTATGGCATGTGGCAAATGGTGCTGTACATGCTGCGTCTGGGCACGCTCGGATTCGGCGGCCCGGTGGCGCTGGTCGGCTATATGCAGCGCGATCTGGTCGAAGAGCGCAAATGGATCAGCCCGGAAGATTACAAGGAGGGCTTGGCACTGGCGCAGATTGCGCCGGGGCCGCTGGCGGCGCAACTCGGCATTTATCTCGGCTTCGTGCACTACCGCATACTCGGGGCGACGCTGGCCGGGCTTGCCTTTGTCGTTCCATCGTTTCTGATGGTGGTGGCCTTGGGCTGGGCTTATGTGAATTTCGGCGGGCTGTCCTGGATGCAGGCAGTATTCTATGGGGTAGGGGCCGCCGTCATCGGCATCATCGTGATGAGCGCGAAAAAATTGACCGGCAAGAGCGTCGGCAAGGACAAGCTGCTGTGGGCGGTTTACCTCTTGCTTGCCGTCGTGACCGTCATCACCGAGTCCGAGATTGCCTGGCTGTTCATCGCCGCCGGCGTGCTGGTCTGGCTGCTGCGGGCGCCGCCGAAGTGGCTGGGCAAGGGGCGCCTGAACACCATCGCTTTGACCCAGGCGCCCATGGCCGGCGGCCTGTTGGGTTCGATGGATGTATCGCTCTTGATGCAGATCGGCATTTTCTTCGCGAAGGCCGGCGCCTTCGTGTTCGGTTCCGGCCTGGCGATCGTGCCGTTTCTGTACGGCGGCGTGGTGACAGAGCATCACTGGCTGAACGATAAACAATTCGTCGATGCGGTGGCGGTCGCGATGATTACGCCCGGGCCGGTGGTGATTACCGTGGGTTTCATCGGTTACCTGATCGCCGGCTTGCCGGGCGCCTGTGCCGCAGCGCTGGCGACTTTTTTGCCATGCTATCTGTTCACCATCCTTCCGGCGCCTTACTTCAAGAAATACGGCAAGCTGCCGGGCGTCGTCGCTTTCGTCGACGGCATCACGGCGGCTGCGATCGGCGCCATTACCGGTTCGGTGATCGTGATCGCGAAACGTTCGCTGATCGATCTCCCGACCGTGCTGATCGCCGTCGTCACGATTGCCTTGCTGTGGAAATTCAAGAAGCTGCAGGAGCCGATCGTCGTTGCTGCGGCGGCACTTTTGGGATTGCTGATCTATCCGATGTTTCACTCTTGAAGGGAAAAGCGATGAGCCGGTCTGTGACGGTATCCGAGTTGTTGCAGCAGATGAGCATGGCCCATCCACCGGTGCTGCTTGACGTGCGCAAACGGCCTGCGTATGAGTCCGATCGACAGCAGATCGCCGGTGCGGTTTGGCTGGACCCGGAGCAGGTCGCGGCATGGGCGCCGGCGCTGGCGAAAGAACAGCCGGTCGTGGTGTATTGCATCAAGGGGCAGGAGGTCGGAAAGAATTGCGCTGCGGCGCTGCAGGAACAGGGCATCGATGCCCGCTACCTGGAAGGCGGCATCGAAGCGTTCAAGCGCGCCGGCGGCATGCTGAGGGAGAAGCGCTGACGGCGCACTATTGCAGGCAGGTGTGCGGCGGCGAACTGCCGGATTGCCGGCTGCGGGCCCAGCGGCAAGCGGGTGACGAACAGCTTGCTGATTGCCGCCCGCTGGCACTTGCCGGCTCTGTGTCGCTCACCGCACGCTCTATTATTACATCGTGCCAAGCCTTCCGGCGATTTCCCTTGCCAGCGCCAGATGCATCGTCAGCGTTGGCAAGGTCTCGCCGGCAAATGCCTTGGTGTCCGCGTCGGTTCCCTGCTCCGATTCCTGTCTGAACTCGCTGACGGCTTTTTCATGGTTGCCGACATTGATGTTCATGTAGGCCTTGTCGAAGTCGGCTCCGGATAATTGCAGCAGACCGGCGAAGGCAAGCTTGTCCTGTGCCGGCAGCAAGCGCGTCAATGCAATATTCTTCTGTCGCGCCAATTGGATGATTTTGCTGTTTGCCGTCATGTGATCGGCAATCATTTTTTTGGCAAAATCCCGCACCTCCACGTTGGAGGTTTTCAAGAGAGCCAAATGCGCGAGCACGATTTCCGCTCTTCCGTCGCGATAGGCTTCGAAGAGAAATTCCGGCTTGATTTTTTCATCGAGGGCCTTTGCCATCTCAAGATGTGCGGACAAAGCCGGCAGGGTATTGGCGGCGAAGCCCTTGATCTCGGGATCGCGTCCTTGGGCAGATTGGTCCTGGAACTTCTCGACATTCTTTTGATGGGCGACGACATTGACGTCCATGTACGCCTGATCGAAGTCTTGTCCCGACAATCGTGACAATTGCTGCAGGATTATTTGCTGTTCCGCGGACGGCCCATCCGGCAAGGCGATATTTTTTTTCTGCGCCAATGCCTTGATCTCCTGGTTGGCGCGGCTGTGATCGTCGATCATCCGTTGTGCAAAATCTTTTACTTCATTGCTCGAAGACTTTTTCAGCGCAAGTTTCGAGAGCTGGATTTCCGCTTGTCCGCCCTTGAAGGCGTCGGCGAGAAAATCCGCAGGATCCAGCTTGTCATTGATACGTTCGGCCAATGCCAAATGCGCTTCGAGTATCGGCACGGTGTTCGCGGCAAAATAACGAACTTCCGGATCGGCTCCGCGGAATGATTGTTCGTTGAATTCCGTCAGGTCTTTTTCATGGAGTTCGACATTGATGTCCATGTACGCCTGGTCCGAATCGAGGCCAGGCAAAGTCGAAAGCCGTTCGACCAGCGCTTTTTGTTCCTCGTTAAGCTCGTTTGGCAGTGTGACGTGTTTTCGCACGGCTAGCTGCATGAGCTCGTTGTTGGTCCGGGTGTGATCCTCGATCATCTGTTGCGCGAAGAGTCGTACATCATTGTTTGATGTGCCCGCCGCCGCCAACTTCGATAGCTGAATTTCAGCCAATCCACCCTGGAAGGCGTCGGCCAGGAAACGTGTGCTATCGAGAGGCAGGTTGTTCCGTTTGGCCGGTGCAGGAGGCGCATTGTTTGCCGAGCCGGCATCAGCGGCGAGGGCAAAGATGTCGACGCTGATGAATAACAGGAGGCCGGATAAAATTGACAAAAACTTTCTCATGGTGACTCCAATAAAGAAATCGCATTCATCACGCCTCGTATCCGGCATGCTCTTCTAGTGTCCTGAGTCATTAATTCGTTGAAAAATAAAGCAGATGCAATGAGCGCCAGACGAGGCGCAAAACGGAGCAAGGCCGGCGCCTTGCGAGTATTTGCAACGAAGGATGGTGTTCATTTCATCAGTTTTATTCAACGAATTAATGGCTCAGGACACTAGTTGATGCCAAGCTTGGAAGAAGTGACGTGGCAGTGGTTGTGAGGGGCAGGTGCAACGAAGCAGGTGCGTTTGAATTAGTTTGCGTCAATGCGCGGACTCGGCCACTTAAGTGAGAACCAATAATTGGTCCGCGGACCTGATTGGC
Organism: uncultured Burkholderiales bacterium; assembly: GCA_966211965.1. Taxonomy (GTDB): domain Bacteria; phylum Pseudomonadota; class Gammaproteobacteria; order Burkholderiales; family Burkholderiaceae_D; genus CBIHON01. The sequence goes on from CBIHON010000021.1 coordinate 83,820, forward strand.
ATGTTTCTGGTTGCACTGGAAGGACTCGGGGCAACGTTTGCCGCATGTCGAGCGTTTCCGCGCTCACAGAATTAATACATACCGTCCATTGAATTTAAGCGGCTCGAATTCCTGCGCAAATTTCCGCACATATATTGCGCGGATTAATGATTTCTAAGCCAGTCTGGCCCGATGAGCCTATTTTGCTCCAGCAGTTGGAGTAGTAGGCGTAGTAGGCGTAGTGGTTGTTATTGGCTGCGAAGTGCAGGTAATGCCTGCTGCACCTGGCGTGCCGCCACTACCACCGCCAGTGCCGCCGCCAGTGCCTGTGCCAGACTGGGTGCAGGCCACAAGCGAATTATTTGCAACGTCAATAAACCACGTGCTTGTACCGCTACCGGTGGTGCCGCCCGTATTGGCCTGCGACGTAAATAGCGCGATATACGGAACGCCGCCAGTGGGTGGTGTTGTCGGCGTGCCCCCGGGTGGCGTGGTTGGCGTTCCTCCAGGCGGAGTGGTCGGCGTTCCTCCCGGCGGAGTGGTCGGCGTCCCACCAGGCGGGGTGTTTGACTGGGCCAAAAGGATTGACGAGGGAATGCCTAGCGCAATAATTGCAGCTGCGATGGGTTTTAAAATTGATTTCACAATGCTCTCCTTAAAAAATAAAAATCCGGATGCTCCGGAAGTTCCAGTATGTCCGGCGAGATTCGGAATTCAAGGCGAGCAAAGAATCGAAACACAGTGAACTTTGATAAGCCTCAAAGAGGCAGGTTGTATTGTTTCTGACGGCCATAATGCATTGATTTCCTTCATCGCGTTTGGAGCCGTGCTCTGCCAGGCGGAAGCGGGCTTGTGCGGAAGAGGTGCGGATGTTGAGGCGGCATTGGATGTCCGGTCGATAACCATGAAATAGGATGCTCTGAACTTTTGTCGCCATGAGATTTCCAATTTTTATGAGTGCTTTTGGGAGGGAAGTCTCATGCACGCAATGTTGCGGCCTGGCTTTCGCACAAGGGGCGGGACAGCGGGCTCGACCGGCACGGATCGGTACGTTGAGTTGAGCAGGTCATCGGGCTCAACAATATTGATGCCTATTGATGCCTTCTTTGGTCAACGGGACGAGGAGGGGGACGGATTCTTCAGGTGGCAACAGTTTTGGCGCGTCACTCCGCGGGAGCGCCGTGCCCTTCAGTCCGCATCGATTTGATGGGCTTTTACTATTCCGTCTGAAGACGGATCAGCAATGCTGTCTTATTGAGCGCGGACAGAGCACGGTCGATGACAGCGTGCCCGCTGCCGCGGCAAACCGCTTCGACAATCAGCCGCGTGCTGGCGCAGATACGCAAAGCGCTTACCGGCACGTCGTTGCGTTGGCCGCATGCCACCGGTTGCCCTAATTGGCAGCGCAATGAGATGCTCTTTTCATCGAAAACGGCGAGGTCCAAATCGGGATGATCGGCCAAATCGGCCTGCAGCAGTCGATAGACCCGCATGGTTTCGTCGCGGCTCAACGGCTGCCTTCCTTCCTTGCCCGGAGGATGGTGAAGGATGAATGGAAAAATCGTCTGGATATGGTCCCAACCATCCTCCGCGACGAGCGGGCTGCGGTCGAGCCGGGGAACTGGCAGCGCCTCGAGCAAGGGGTCGCTTTGCAAACGGTTTTGAATCGCCAACGCAAATTCTTGAAGGAAGTGCTTCACGTCGGCTTCGGGTAAGGCGCGAAATGCCCTCAGCTCCTGCAGCGCTGCTTCCCAGCGCAGCAGCAGACCGAAGTTGGCGGTGTCATCGAGAACGTCGGCAGCCAGCCACCCCGCCGGCCAATCCGCGCGCGCCGAATATGCCGCCAAGGCGGGCGGCAGCGGCGACGTACGCAAGCGCGCGGCTGCGGCAGGAGGGATGAACAGTGCGCCCGCAAAGGTCGGGCCGGTTACGAATTTCGAGCCGGTCACCGCCACCATGAAATCGTGTTCCAGGTAGGCACGCAAAGTCGCCGGCGCGATGCGGAATTGGCAGGCATCGACCAGCACTTCGAAGGAGCCGGGCATCCGCCGCCGCAAAGCGGCCACCCAGCCCGGCGCAGGCGCGATCATGCCGGTCTTGGAGCCGTCGACCAGAATCAGCAGTACGCGCCGCTGGAGTGCAAGCGCTTCGCTTACCAGGGTTTCGACTTCGGCGTCCACGGCGTTTGCCTGCCGCGGGCTGCCGTCGCTTTGGCGAATCGGCACCATCGCCACCTCGACTGCGGCGGCGCCGGAGATGGCGGCGCCTTCCACAACGGATTCTCCCAGCGCGGAGCGGGTGCTGAAATGACGGCCGGCCAGTGCGGCCGGTACGCCCCGTCCGGTCTCTTCGGCATCCATCATGATGACCAGGCCGGGCCTTGCTTCGGATGCGCCGGCAAGTTGGGCCGAAATCAGGTGCAAGTCGGTGCCCGATGCGGCCAGGACCACATCAAGCCCCTGCAAGTCCGTCATGCCGCACAGCGCGATCAGCTCTTGCCGCACCCGCTTGGCTTCACGGGCGTAGACCGTGGCGCCGCTTTGCGTGGGGATGGCTTGCTGCAGCCTCTGGCGCAGGCAGTTCGCGGCGGCGAATCCTGCCGGTGAAATGGACGACGCGGTGGAGGAGCCGAAGGCCGCCAGCGCCGGATCGGGAAGTGGAGAACAACCGTACCTGTTCAATGCCCGGTCCGTATCGAGCGCAATGCGGGCATCGCCGCCTTCGAGCAGGAGCCGTTCGGTCGATGCCAGCATGGAACGCGCAAAGGCCGCTTGGCCGGCTTGTTCGCTTCGCATGCCTGTTTCGATCCCGATGGCGTCCATGGCTGGCTGGTTCAAGAGCCTGTTTGAGCTCATCATAGCCTCTAGGCGTAACTGCGTTCGGCAGCTTTGCGCAGCATCTCGTGAAAAGCTCCGAACAATTTCCGCATCTGCGGCTGCTTGTACGGAAACAGGTCGACCGGGTCCATCGCATGCACGATCATGTCGCTGTCGACTTCAAAAATCAGCAAACGTCCGTCTGGCGTTTGCGCACAATCGAGTCCTACATAATCCAGCCCCAGGCGCTCGTAGATGGCGCGAAAAGCCTCCGCATGACGCGGTGCGAAATCGTCATCGAAATCGGCCATGAAGCGCTCTTCCTCCGCCCGTTTTTCCGCGCTGTCGGTCATGCCGGCGTTGAGATAGTGAATCATCCATTGCGACGAGATACCCATGTGACAGACGAAGGGCCTGCCTTCGATCAGCATGATCCGGTATTTGCGGAACATGCCATCCGCGCTGCGATAGTCGACGAAGCGCGCGATATAGAACTCGCTGTCCTGTGCCGTTTGCAGAAAGACCTCGATGTCGGCCGGGCTGTCGAGTTTGCGGAGACCATGGCCGGCATGCGAGCCGACAGGCCGCGCGATGATCGGGAATCTCCCGTCCTCAAGGACGACGGTCAGCGCCTGTTGCCCGTTGCCGATCTGTTCCAGCGTCTGTCGGGTAATGCGCGCGGAAACCGGCATGACAACGCCCGGCGCGGACTTCAGCAAGGCGCTGGCGCCGTCGCGCGACAGGCAGGCAATTCGGCCTGGGGCGTTCAGCACGGGCCTGGGCCAGACCTGGACGAGGTTTTCAAGCTCGCTCAGGAGCCGGCGATTTTCGTCGCATTCGCCCACCGCGACGAACAATACGTCGTGCTCGGGCACGCCGTCCGGAGGCGCTACACCGTCGCCCATGTAAAGCATGTCGAGATTGACGTCGGATCGTTCCAGCAAAAATTCCAGCGGCGTATTCGCCATCAAATCACCCGGCGCCATGATTGCGAGCAGGCGGATTTTTTCCGCGCCGCTTGCCGCCGGAATCGTATAGAGCGACTGGATTGCGAGTGCCTGGGCCTGGGTGGCGAGCGCGATGTCGCGGTTCCCGGTGAGCTGCAGCACGGTCGACAAATCCATCAAGGTATGGGCGTCGTCGGGATGCGCCGTTGCGCGTTCGATCAACCTGGTGCCCAGCGGTTTGAGGTCGACGCCGGCAAATGCCTGGCGCATCAGCGGCGCAAGCCCGATCAGCGGCGCACGGGCCTGGTCGTCTGCCGGTAGTGCGGCTTGCGCAATGGATGTCATGGCGTCTCCCTGGTTTGCTTGTTATGCGCTGCACCGAATGCGAGCGTGGCTTTGACCAGCGCATCGACATCGCTGCGCCGGGTACGATGATTGACGAAGGCCGCGCGTATGGCGAGCCGGCCGTCGATGGTGGTGGCCGACGGCGCCGCGATGCCGGACTCCTGCAAGGCGACCACGATGTCGGCGTTGACGCGGTCAGCGCTGGCGGGAGCGGCATCCGCGCAGCGGTAGCGGAAGCAGACGATGTTCAATGATACCGGAGCCAGCAATTCCAGTTCCGGCTCGGCTTCGATGCGCTGTTGCAGGTAGCGCGCAAGTTCGCATGTGCCGGAAATGACCTGGCCGAGTTTTTCCGCGCCGTAGACCTTGAAGGTGAACCAGGTCTTGAGCGCCTTGAAACTGCGCGACAGGTCCGGCCCGAGATCGCAAGGCCAGGGCGAGTTGGCAGCCATGCCGCGGCTGTCGCGGCGCAGGTAAGCCGCCGGGGCGGCAAAGGTGCTTTCGTGCATCGCACCGTCGCGCACCAGGATAAAACCGGCGTCGTATTGCACCTGTGCCCACTTATGGAAGTCCAGCGCGATCGAGTCGGCGCGCTCGATGCCGGCCAGGCGAGGCGCAATATCCGGCGCCAGCATGGCAAGTGCCCCGTAGGCGCCGTCGACGTGGAACCAGATTCCTTCGTGTTGCGCGACATCGGCCAGCGCGGCGAGATTGTCAACTGCGCCGACATCGACGGTGCCTGCCGTCCCGGCGATGAAAAACGGCGTCAGGCCGGCAGCGCGGTCAGCGGCGATTGCGCGTTGCAGTGCTTTCAGGTCCATCTCGAAGCGCGCGTTCATCGGAATGAGGCGCAGCGCGTCGATGCCGATGCCGGACAAATCCATCGCCTGCGAGATGCAGCCGTGCGCGCCGGCGGAGGCGTAGGCGCATAGGCGGCGCGGGTCGCCGGCCAAGCCTGAGTTGCGGATACCGGCGCCGAGAGCGGCGGTACGCGCGACCAGCACGCCGAGCAGGTTGGCCATCGAGCTGCCGGTCACGAACAGACCGCTTGCTGTCTCGGGAAAGCCGAACAGTTCGCGCATCCAGCGCACCAGTTGCCGTTCGACCTCGACCGGAATCTGGTCGCGTCCGCCGACGTTCGCATTCAAGCCGGCGGCCAGCATTTCCGCCAGCATGCCGATTGGTGTGCCGCCGCCCTGCACCCAGCCCATGAAGCCAGGATGTGCATTGCCGATGACATAAGGAACAATATCCTGCATGAAGCTGGCGTGAACAGCCGCCAGTTCGCTTGGCTGCTGCGGCAGCGCTTGTTGAAAATTCTCCCGCACCTCCGGCGGTATCGGTTGCCAGACCGGCCGCTGGCGCAGGTGTTCAAGATAATCCACCATGTCGTCGAGCATGCGATGGCCTTGTGCGCGCAGTGCTTGCCAGTCCTCCGGATCGAGCGTGTGTTCTGATGGTGCCGGCATTGCCTCTCCTTGATGATTGAATTATCGGAGTTTACCGGGGAATTCGATAAGGGGAGCAGGATGTCTTTTCCGGTTCTTATTTGATGCGGACTATTGAATTCTTGCTGGAGCGGGCCCTGCCTGCGCCTGCGAATACCGCTGCGCGCCTATTCCGCCGCAATCACGCGATTCTTGCCGGCGCGCTTGGCCTTGTACAAGGCTTCGTCCGCGCGCCTGATCAGCGATTCCTGGCTTTCATTCTGAGCGCGCAAGGCGACCCCGGCACTGAAGGTGATCAACAGTTTTTCATTGTTATGCATGAAAATCTGCTTGGTCAATTCGCGCTGCAGGCGTGTGACGGTCTGCATGGCGTCGTCGATTCCGGTGTCGGGCAGGACAATCAGGAATTCCTCGCCGCCGAAGCGGGCGATGACATCCATCGTGCGCAAGGTGTCCTTGATGACCCGCACCAGGTGGATCAGCGCCTGATCGCCGGCAACGTGGCCATGCGTGTCGTTGAGGCGCTTGAAATCGTCCAGGTCCAGCATCGCGATGCACAGCGGCGAGTGGCGCCGTTCGGCACGCGCCAGCTCGCGTTCGAACACGTCGTCCAGCCCCCGGCGGTTGAGGCTGCCGGTCAACTGGTCCTCGCGCACCAGTTCGCTCATTTGTTCGAGTTTGGATTCCAGCTCATGGATGCGGGCTTCGGCTTCCTGCACGTCCTGGCGCGCAGCGATCATCTCGTCGCGTGAACGCAAGGCTTCGTTTTGCGTGATGCGCGTGTCCCGCATCACATCGTTGAGGATGCTGTTGAGTTCTGCGATATCCTGCGCGTGACTGATTTTTTGTGAGTACTGGTCGATTTTTTCGTGATAGTCGCCGGTAGTGGTGGCAACCGCGCTGAGCCGGTCGATGAAGGTGATCATCATGTTCTTCACCGTGATCTTGGCTTCGGTCAGGCTGTGCTTCAACACGCCTTGCTTGTAGATGACTTCCTTCAGGCTGCGGGTCGCGTCCTTGAGCGCACTATGGCTGATCGGTCCGGACAACAGGTTTTGCACGCCGGCGATCTGGCCGCTCAGCCAGGAATCGTCGTCGAGCAATTCACTGATGTTTTCCAGCAGTAGTTTGAAAAGACGCAGCAGCAATTCATGCTGCTCGGCCAAGTCGCCGCTTTTCAACTCGATTTTGAAGCAGAGCTGCTTGAGCCTCGCGGCGACGTCCGCCAAGGCTTCCGGCGTGCGCGCGTTCGGAATCGCCTGACCGAGGGTTTCCGATTCCTGCGCCAGTTCCGGCGCCGCTTGCAGCAGCGAACTGACGGCCATGGTCAAGGTGCGCATCAGCAAATCGCGCAGCAGGTTGGCTTGCTGGTCCTCGCCGAGAGGTGCGGCGGCGGTCTTGAGCTGTGACTTGTTTACCGGTTTCCGTACCGGCGGATCGATCGTGGTGGTCTCGATCTTGAAGCAGAGTTGTTTCAGCCGTGCCGCAATCTCTGTCAATGCAGCCTCGGTCTGCGCATCTTTCACGGCCTTGCCGAGCGATTCCGACTCTGCTGCAAGATCCGGTACGCCTTGCAGCAGCGAGGCCAGAGCCAGCGTCAGGGTGCGCGTCAGCAGATCGCGCAACTGCCGCGTTTGCTGGTCTTCAATCGGTACGGCATTGGCTGGACGCGAAGGAGCAGTCTTGACCGGCACGGTGGCAGGCACGGAATCAAGATACATTTCGCGCATGCGTTCCAGATTCTTGCTGAAGTCCTTCCAGTCGCGTGCGGCCAGAGCGGTGTTGAAGCGCACGCCGAAATCGGATACATCGCCCTGTATCTTTGCCACCTGTTCGGCAAACGTGGCCAACACGGTTTCCGCAGCGCTCGGCGTTGCGGTGCCGGCGATCTCGTCGAAAATTTCGCGATAGGCGTCAGGGGTCGGCGCGATGCGCCGTGTCGCAAGCTGGCGGAACGCCTCGCGCGCGATTTCCGCAGTGTTCATGGTTTGGGGCTTTTCCGGTTTGTCTCGCATGGCTGCATTGTTGCCCGTCCGGGCTTTGCATTTTATATCGCCATGTTATTGCATTACCGGCACCGGCAATGACTGGAGCAATGGCAGGAAGTGCCTTTACTTTAAAGTTTAAAGCTGAAAATATCAATGCGGCGGCGCGGCAATACGGGAGCAGGGGAGAACGCGAATTGGATTGTGCGACGCATCATTTTTCTTGGGCATCGGGCGCACAGGTTTCACCTGCGCCGCTATTCTTCCACCAAATGATTCTTGATCGCGTAATGCGTCAATTCCGCATTGTGCCGCAACTTCATTTTCTGTAGCAAGCGGGAACGATACATGCTGATGGTCTTGACCGACAGCGCGAGTTCGGTGGCGATGTCGCTGACGGTTTTGCCGGAGGCGATCATGGTCAGTGTCTGGTATTCGCGATCGGACAGGGTTTCGTGCAGAGGGACTTCGCGATCGTCATTGATCTGATTGGCCAATTCCTGGGCTAGGGCAGGGCTGATGTATTTTTTGCCGGCCGCAACCTGGCGGATCGCGTTGACCAATTCGGCCGGCGCGCTTTGCTTGTTGAGGTAACCGGCGGCGCCTGCCTTGAGCGAGCGGATCGCATATTGATCTTCCCGGTGCATCGATAGCATCAATACCGCAAGTCTGGGGAATTCATTCCTGAGCTGTTTCAAAACCTCGATGCCGCTGCGGTCCGGCATCGAGATGTCGAGCAGCAGTACGTCGCCAGCGTTCTTGCGTGCCAGTTTGATTGCTTCATTGCCGTTTTCAGCATCGCCTGCAACGGCGATGTCCTTGGTGTCGGCAAGGATCTGCTTCAACCCCTCGCGCACAATTGCATGATCGTCCGCGATCAGAACTTTGATTGTCTCTTTTACCGCCATGGCTCCCCCAGGAATGCGCTGCGATTTTGTATGGCTGTTTGTTTTGCTGCCTGTCTACATTATCGCCAGAAATTGCCGGAAGTGATGTGGCAAGTCGCCATAAAAAAATAAATGTCGCATTTAATGATTTACGGTTTCTAAAAAGCGACTTTTATGTGTTGTTTCAATTGCGGCCATCCGCTGCCCAGTGCCGTTTGACTCATGATGCAGGCAGCGGAATCTTGATCGATACCACGGTGCCGCCGTTGGCCCCTGCGCTTACGGATAAATTTCCGCCCAGAGCGAGCGCTCGTTCCATCATGCCGCGGATGCCGAAAGATTTGGGTTTCAAACGGTCGGCGACAGCGATGCCTTTGCCATTGTCGGCGATTTCCATGCGTACGCCGCGACTGGTGCGCACCAGCTTCACCGCGACTTGGGTGGCATGCGCATGTTTGCCGATGTTGGTCAGCGCTTCCTGAAAGATGCGAAACAGTGCCGTGGCTTGGTCGACGTGGAGCGTAATATCTTTCTTGTTCGATGAAAAATGGCAGGGTATACCCAGTTGCTTTTCAAATTCCTTGACTTGCCAGTCGATCGCCGCCACCAGGCCGAAGTCCAGCACGCTCGGGCGCAGGTCGCCCGAGATACGATGCACCGCCTCGATGGTGCGGTCGACCAGGGAATCGACGTATTCTCCCTTTTCCGCAAGACCCGGATCATCCGGCGGCAGGCGCCGCGTGAGCAGCGCCAGGGCCATCTTGATCGCGGTCAGATTGCCGCCAAGGTCATCGTGGATCTCGCGCGCGATGCGGGTGCGTTCCTTTTCCTTGACGGTTTCGACGTGCGCCGACAGTTCGGCCAACTGCGCCCGCGAGCGCTTGATTTCGGCTTCTTCCATCTTGCTTTGCGTGATGTTGGTCATGATTCCCTCCCACAGCACGCTTTCACCTGCCAATGGGCGCGGGGTGGCGCGCAGATTGATCCACTTGGTGTCATTCCATTCTTCGATCCAGATCCTGCCTTCCCAATTCCAGCTCTTCATCTCGGCGGCGGATGCATTCATGGATTCGATGTAGGAGGGGCGGTCGTCGGGGAGGATCAATGCCAGGAATAGCGACGAGTCGGCATGCAGTTGATTGGCCGTGACACCCAGCAGCGCTTGGCAGCCTTCGCTCAAATAGGGAAAGGAAACCTTGCCGTCTTCTTGGAGCAGGAACTGATAAACCAATCCCGGCGTGTTTGTAACGATGGCGTGGAAACGCGACTCGCTCATGCGCAAGGCTTTGGCCGATTCATAGCGCGCGCTGATGTCATTGCCGACGATGATAAAAACCGGCTGCGGTCCTGACGCACAGGGGTATAGGCGGAGTTCGACCGGATAGCTGCTGCGATCCTTGCGCACGAACACCGTGTCGAGGTATACGGGCACTGCGCCGCCGCGCATGTCCTTCAGCAAATACGACAGACCGTCCGGACTCAGGCTCTCGGCCAGATCGTGGAAGTGCATCGTTTCCAGTTCAGCCGTGCTGTACTGGAGATTGTCGCGTGCCGTCCGGTTCGCGTGCAGCAAGCGCAGAGTGTCGCAATCGACTACATAAATTTCACTGAACGAACCTTCCATCACAACCGGTAGCCATGCCGCATGCATCATGTCGAGGATGTTTCCTTTAATTGCTGGTGTCGAGAAGGAGGCTGGGCGCCCGCAGGGTCAGATGCTGGACAGCGGCAAGAATTTGCGTTTTTGTCGTTCCATTTCCGTTTTGGAGGAAAGGGTATCAATCGAGATCCTTTGTCGCTGGCCGATACGGTCGGCAAGGTTTGCCGCCTAGAAATTGCAACGAATCGACTTTAGCATAAGTTTTTTGAAGCGACTTCAAGTTGGCTGATAAAGATAGTGGGGGCATTCTGGAGCGCCATGCCGCACCTGAAATTACAATTTTGCATTTAATGGAAATCTAGGGCTTCCAAAATTGGAATAAGTAGTGCTATAATTTTGTTCTCGCGGCTGTAGCTCAGCTGGATAGAGTACTTGGCTACGAACCAAGGGGTCGTGGGTTCGATTCCTGCCAGCCGCACCAGTTTTACCTAGTAGGATCAACGGGTTAGCGCCACAAGCGCTAACCCGTTTGTTTTTGTGACGGTAAGTCGCCGGTAAGTTTTGTCGCCGTCGCTTCCCGCACCAAACTTTGCAAGCTTATATTCCAGCGGTTCGTTTCATCCTTGATCTTCTCTAAAGACTCAAAGATCTCGATCAACTGCGCCATGCTGTAGTGTGCCGTCATCGACTTGTTGGCATGCCACAGGATGTCGTCTTGCGTGCGATCCGGTACACAGACTTCACGCAAGCGCAACCCTACGATATGCCGCAAATCATGCACATGCAGGTCGCCTAGAGCCTGTTATGAACTTATATTGAAAATCTGAGCCATGTGAGGAAGCAT
>CBIHON010000022.1:0-89673 GCA_966211965.1 uncultured Burkholderiales bacterium
CCTGTTCGCTCGATGCCTGCGACAGCGACTGTGCCGTCGAGCTGACTTCTTCGGATGCGCTAGCCAGCGCGTCGGCAGCCTCGTTGACATCGGCCACGACCTGGGAGAGCTTGGCCACGGTGTTGTTGGTGTATTCCTTCAGTTCAGCGAAGGCCCCTTCATACGACTTATCGATGCTCCTGGTCAAGTCGCCTTCGGACATCGCGCCCATGACGCGCACCACGTCGGCGATGCTGGCGCCGGTGGTGGTGACCAGTTGATTCAAGCCTTCTCCCAACTCTTTCTGGAAGCCCTGCAGGCCGGCCAGTTCGACCCGCACATCGAAATTGCCGTGATTGGCTGCTTCCACCACCCGCTTCTGCCCTTCGATGACTTGCGTCAGCTTGGCGGTGGTGTTGTTGGTGTATTTCTTGAGTTCGCCAAAGGCGCCTTCATAGGGCTTCTCGATAGTCTTGCTCAGATCACCTTCGGACATCGCGCCCATGACGCGTAGCACGTCGGCAGTACTGGCGCCGACGGTCCCCATCAATTGATTCAAACCTTCGCCCATCTCCTTCTGAAAACCCTGCAACCCGGTCAGATCGATCCGCGCATCAAAATTGCCGTGATTGGCCGCGTCTACGACTCGCTTCTGGCCTTCGATCACCTGTGTCAATTTGGTGACCATGTTTTGCATCGCCTGCAGCAATTGCCCCGTCTCGTCTTTGGTGATCGAGTCGATTTTCACCGTAAGATCGCCCGCCTCCAGGCTGTTCGCCACCTGCACTGCGCTGCTCAACGGACGGGTGATGCTGCGCGTGATCAGCACTCCCGCCGCCACCGAGAGCACGATGATCACACCCAACGCACCGGTGACTAGGCGCTGGGCCAAAGCGCTCGCCTCACTCATGCTGCGGTCTGCGCGCTTGATGCTTTCATCGGCAATTTCCCTCAACCCCTGAAAGGCGAGAGAAATCGGCTTGTCGGCTCCTTTCACCGCTTTGTCGAGTTCAGCCGTATTCTGCGTCTTCGCCCGTAACCCGACCAGAGCCTCCATATCGTGCCGGTATGCCGCGGCTCCCTCATGGATCTTGAATATCAGCTTTTCTTCCTCGGAACTCAAGCGCCCGGTGAGCTTGTAATCTTCGGCCACCCGTTCGACCGCATCCATGTCCGCAGCAAATTTCTTGTCGTAGTCCCCGCCGCGCAGAATGAAATTCTTGAAGTGATGGATGCCGTCTCCTAACGCCCCGATGCCGCGCGTGGTCGCGTTGTGTTTAGCCAGGGCGTCCTGCCGAATGCGCTGCCATTGCTCATTCATCGCCGCCGTCTCGTGGATCGCAATCCCTCCCAGGATTGTGGATAACAACGTCAGTAACGCGAATGCGAATCCAAGCCGCATGCCGATTTTCATATTCTTAAGCATGATTAATCCTTTTTACCGCGTTAACTCACAGCGCCTGCGAGCGTGACATCAATTGAAAATAGCCAAATCACTCCACGTGGCAAATTCCGCTAGTTCATTCCCTCAGCGGCCTCGATCGACAACGGCTGCATGTTGCCGCCGACATCAGCCAGTCGCCCTATTTCTTCTGTCGACAATACGTTATCGACATTCAGCAAGATCACGAATTTGCCGTTGACCTTGCCCATGCCGGCGATGAAATCGGTGCGGATCTTGGCGCCGAATGCCGGGGCCGGCTCGATATCGGCCGCGGCGATTTCCAGCACTGCATTGACCGCATCGACCATCACCCCCACCACCTGCTGTTCTCCCGCCGTCTCGATTTCGACGATCACGATGCAGGTGCGCTTGGTCACTCCCGTGGCGGGCCTGCCGAAACGCGAGGACAAGTCCATCACCGGCACCACCGCACCGCGCAGGTTGATCACGCCGCGTATGCATTCGGGCATCATCGGCACCACCGTCAATCCCCCGTACTCGATGATTTCCTTGATCGCCAGGATGCCGATGGCGAATACTTCGCCGCTCAGCATGAAGGTCAGGTATTGCGTGTGATCGATAGCCGCTTGCGCAGCCATCGCATTGTTTGTCTGCCTGCTACCGGCTTGCACCACTGCGCTCATCTCTGTTCCCCTTTTCAAAACTTGGTGAAGTGCGCCTCGTCCGGCATCGTTTCCACAGTCGGCGCCATCCGGCGCGGCATCCTGACGTTGCTTGGCTTGGCAGTGGATGATTTTGATTTTGCTGCCGGGTTGTGCGTCGGGCTCGATACCTTGGCGAGGCTGCTTCCTCCCAGCCTGAAGAAGGACATGGTCTGTTGCAATTGTTCGGCCTGTCCGCTCATCTCTTCCGCCGTGGCGGCCAGCTCTTCCGAACTCGAGGCGTTCTGCTGCGTCGTCTGGCTCAACTGCCCCACCGCCGCATTGATCTGCCCCACTCCCGACGACTGCTCTTCCGACGCCGCCGTGATCTCCTGCACCAGGTCCGACGTCTTCTTGATGTTGGGCACCATCTCGTCGAGCAGCTTGCCCGCCTTTTCCGCCAGTTCCACGCTGCTGGTCGCCACCTCGCCGATCTCTTGCGCCGCCACCTGGCTGCGCTCGGCCAGCTTCCTCACCTCCGCCGCCACCACCGCAAAGCCCTTGCCGTGCTCGCCGGCGCGGGCGGCTTCGATGGCCGCATTCAAGGCCAGCAGGTTGGTCTGGTAAGCGATGTCGTCGATGATGCTGATCTTCTTGGCGATCTGGTTCATGGCCGCCACCGTGGCTTTCACCGCTTCGCCGCCTTCGGTGGCTTCCTGGGCGGCCTTGGTGGCCATGCCGTCGGTGACTTTGGCGTTTTCGGTGTTTTGGGCGATGGAGGCGGTCATCTGTTCGATCGAAGCGCTGGTTTCCTCGACCCCGGCGGCTTGTTCGCTCGATGCCTGCGACAGCGATTGCGCAGTCGCGCTGACCTGTTCCGACGCGCCGGCCAGCGCTTGCGCGCCGCTGTTGACTTCCGATACCACCTCCGACAGCTTGACTATCATGTTCTGCATCGACTGCAGCAGCCGGCCGGTCTCATCCTTTGAGGTCGATTCGATCCTCAGCGTCAGGTCGCCCTGCGCCAGTTGATCGGCCGTCTTCACCGCTTCGGCCAACGGCCGGGTGATGCCTGCCGTCAGAAACCATGCAATCAATGCACCCAGCAGAACGGCGACTCCCGCCAATGTGAATATCAACTTCTGCGCAGATTCATATCCCTGCCGCGCAGCAGCATAATTCTGTTTGCTGTTTTCTTCTTGCAAAGCGAGACCCTCGTCAATCGCATCCTGCCACTTCTGTGCGGACGGGCGAGCTTGTTCCATCAATACCTGGACTGCCTCTGCATCCTTTTTGGCCAAGGCAAGCTCTATCACCTTGTCAACCTGCGGACGTGAGTCAGCCATTGCCGCCTTGATTTTTTCTCGGATTGACCTTGCTTTTTCGCTTGCTGGAGTTTTTTCCAAAGCGGCAAAGAATTCATTGTATTTTTGTCGCGCCTCATCAACTTTCTTTCGCTGCTCTGCGACAGCAGTCGCATCGTGCAGCAATATCATCGTTCTTATCAAGCGCTGCACGATATGCACCGACTCCGACATGTCGCTAAGGAGCTTTGTCTTGTGCACGTCCTGGTTGACGATGTCGTCGAGCCGGCCCTGGATCGTGGACATGCCATGGATCGCTACGGCGGAAAGTCCTGCCATCAGCAACAGCAAAGTGGCAAAGCCCATCGTCAGCCTCGTCCCAATCTTCATATTTGCGAACATGTTTTCTCCTCCAGTGAATTTGACCGACTGCCTTTATCCACGCAGTCGGTTACTAAACGGTCAATTGTTGCGTGTCCCGGTTCTCGATTTCATTGAACACGGCTCCCATATCGAGAATCAACGCCACCTCGCCGCTGCCGAGAATGGTCGATCCGCTGATGCACTTGACCTGGCTGAACAGCTTGTTAAGCGGCTTGATGACTGTCTGGAATTCGCCGTGCAAGGTGTCGACCACCATCCCCGATCTTTTTCCAGCGTACTTGACTACCACGATGTTCTGGCGCCGCGCAGCGACGCCGTCGATTCCGAACAGATCGCGCAGACGGATGAAGGGCAGCACTTGTCCGCGCAGATTCGTATAGTCGTGTCCTGCGTCGGAGGAAAACTCCACGCATTCCTCGATCATGTCCAATGGGATGACGAACATCGACTTTCCCACCGCGACCAGGAAGCCGTCGATGATCGCGAGCGTGAGCGGCAGGCGCACCGTGACGGTGGTGCCCACGCCTTCCTCGCTGGCAATATCGACGCTGCCGCGCAGCGCGGTGATGTTGCGTTTCACCACATCCATACCGACGCCACGTCCGGACAGGTTGGTGATCTGGTCGGCGGTCGAAAAGCCCGGCTCGAAAATCAAGCTGTAGATTTCACTGTCGGAAAGGGTGCGGCCAGCTTCGACCAAACCGCGTTCGATCGCTTTTTCGAGAATCCTGTCGCGTTTCAACCCGCCGCCGTCGTCGCTGACTTCGATGACGATGCTGCCGGAATCATGGTAAGCATTGAGCTTGACCGTGCCTTGCGCCGGTTTGCCGCGCGCTGCGCGCAATTCGGCCGGCTCGATGCCGTGGTCGACCGCGTTCCTGACCAGGTGCGTCAGCGGATCGGCAATCTTTTCCACGACTGTCTTGTCGAGTTCGGTGTCCTCGCCGGCGACGATCAGGCCGATGTCCTTGCCGATCTCCCTGGATACGTCGTGCACGACACGCTGAAAACGATTGAAGGTGGCGCCGATCTTGACCATGCGCAGTTGCAGCGCGCTGTCGCGGACTTCTTCAACCAGGTTCGAGAGGATCGAAGTACATTCTTGCAGTTCCGCATGATGCGCGCGCTGGGCGATCAGACTTGTCCTGGCACCCGCGATGATCAGTTCACCGACCAGGTTGATCAGGTGATCGAGCTTGTCGGCGTCCACCCTGATCGAGCGGCTTTCCTGCGCTTTCAATTCACTGACCTGCTTTTGCTTGGCCAGCGCAGCTTCTACCACGGCTGGCCGCACTGCGCCCTGATCGACCAGGATCGTGCCAATCGGCACGGCCTCGGCATCGGCTTCCGCTTGTACCTCCAGAGCTGCGCCCACCTCTTTTGCCGTCACGCTGCCGCATGACACCAGTATCTCGCCGAGGCGCGCGGTTTCTTCTGGCAACTCCTGAATCAGCCGGATATATTCCGAAATTTTGCTGTGCGGCGGCAAAATGCGTATGTCGCAATCCTCATGCACGAAGTCAAATACGCTGTCAATGGCGGCCTTGTCGACATCGCTGTCAAATGCAATTTCAAATCCCAGGTAACACGACTCAGGATCCATTTCTTCGGCGTCCGGCAACGCGTCCGGAATGGTCACGAGGCCGGTGATCGTGCCGAGCGTGCCAAGATAGCGAAGGAAGGACAGCGGATCCATGCCGTTGCGCAGCACGTCACGGCCGAACCGCAGCGAGATATGCCAATGGTCACGATCGCGGTCCGCGCCGGCGATGCGTTCGACCGCGTCGGGTTCTTGTTGCGCGGCAGCGACCGCTAAACCCGCCGCTTTCGGCTCATCCAGGTAAGTCCGCAGTTGTTCCGTCAATGGCGTGCTGCGTTGTGCCAATTCATTATTCGTACCGAGTTGGCCGCGTTCCGCCGCATCGACCAGTTCGCCTATGTAGTCGCAGCATGACAGCAGAAGAATGACCAGGCGGTCTGCGATCTCGATTTCTCCACTGCGCACCCGGTCGAGCACGCTTTCCACCACATGGGTAAATGCAACGATCTGGTCGAGACCGAACAGGCCGGCCGAGCCTTTGATGGTGTGCGCAGCGCGAAATATCGCGTTCACCATTTCGGCCTTGGCCTGCGCCTGCTCCACCGCGAGCAGGGCATTTTCCATGTCCTCCAGCAATTCGCGGCTCTCCGCAATGAAAGTCTGCAGCGCCTGATCAAGATCCATTTGAATGCCTCTCTGGTGAAGCGGATGACGCTCTTGGGCGGCATCCATTGGAAAACAAAAACCGCTGCGCGTGACTCATATGGGCAGTGATTCGCAGGCATTACGCCTGGTTCGCTGCAGTCGATGAGATAACCAGTGGATCGCCAAAATATGCAGCGAGATTGATCAGTTCAAACACGTCCAATACCGCCGGACTATGGGCAACCAAGCGTAAATCCCGTTGTTTTGAAAGCGCGTGTTTTTTGGCCAGCATGAGTATCTGGACGCCTGCGGTATCGAATTCGGTGACGCCGGAAAGATCCACCTCAAGTTCGTCCGTCTGTTCCAGCGCCCCCAGCAGCACCTGCTTTAGTTCAGCCGCGCGGTAGATGCTCAGCTCGCCCTCGATCCGCAGCGTTGATTGCGCGTTCTTGCGTTTTTTTGCCGTTGCCATGCGTTCCTCATACTATGAAGTTGAGACTAGCTGGAATGAGACTGGAGAAGAAACAGAATTAAGGCAGCACCAATTTTTGCACCGCACCCAGCAGTATTTCAGGCTTGAACGGCTTCACCACCCAGGCTTTGGCGCCGGCAGCCTGGCCTTCTTGTTTTTTCGATTCCTGCGATTCAGTGGTCAGCATGATGACCGGCGTGAATTTATAGTTCGGCATCTGCTTCAATGCTTTCACGAAGCTGATGCCGTCCATGTTCGGCATGTTGACGTCGCTGATGACGAGATGGACTTTTTGTCCTGAGAGTTTGCTGAGCGCGTCTTTGCCGTCGCTGCCTTCGATGACGTTGTAACCGGCGCCTTTCAACGCAATACCGACTACCAGTCGCAGCGAAGATGAATCGTCCACGATCATGATGGTTTTTGACATGTCGCCTCCTTAGAAAAACGTGATTTCTTCGCTTTGCTTTTCGACTTCGCCTTTGCCTTTGCCTTTGCCTTTGCCGGCGTGAATTGCCCGCTCCTCAGCCATCGCATAGGTCTTTTCAAGATCAGCAAGCAAGGAGCCGGGATCGAGCGGCTGCAAGATATGCGCTTGCTCGAACTGTTGATAGTTTCGTTCGAAAAAATCTGGGAGCAATTCAATGTTGTGCTTGACGTGGCTCATGATCTGGCTCACCCGGTCCTGGAATTGCAACTGGACCAAGGCCTCGCCGACTTCCGATTTGATGCCGATGCTTTCATCCTTAAGCAGGCTCGAGGATCTCACCAGCGCATCGGTGACGCTTCTGAAACTGGTCAACACCGAATTGATCACATCTTCGGAAGCGCGCATCGATTTGTCTTCCTGCTGCATCGATTCTTCGGCGGCTTGGCAGGTTGAGATGATTGCAGCACTGATCAAGCCGATTTTTTCGGAAATCCGCTTGCCGGCGTCGCCGGAACGATTGGAAAGCATTCGGACTTCCTTGGCCACCACAGCGAATCCTCTTCCCATCTCACCGGCGCGAGCGGCCTCGATGGCGGCATTGAGCGCCAGAAGGTTGGTTTGCGCAGCGATGCCGGCGACATCGGCGGCCATTTCCTGCAACTCATGAATGAATTGTTCGAGGCTTTGGATCTTCTCCAGCATGGCGGCTTTGCTGGAAATCGCAGCTTCGAGCGACGCGACGACCGTGCCGAGTTCTTTTTCGCTGGCGGAAAAAACAGCAACCAAGCCGTTGCCTTGGTCTTCAATTGACTGGGTTGCCACGCTGGACGCTTGGACAGCGTGGTCAAGTTTGTCGACGATGCCGGAAAAACGCTCTGCCAGCGACGAGACTGCCGATTCCATTTGGGATCTCGAGGCTTCAATCTGACCGGTCCAGACCGGAACGACCTGCCCTCCGAATTGTTGACGGCCGGCCAGGTAGGTTTCGATCGATTCGCGCAATCCCGCCTGAATCTTGACGAGATGGCGGGTGGCAAGCAAACCGGCTGTTGCCAGCAGTACGGCAACGATGACGCCGGCCAGACTGAAGCCGCTGAAGAAGAGAATGCCGATCGCACCAGCAAACGCCAAGACACCAGGATACAGTTGGCAGGAATAATTCCGGCAAAAACTATTCACGTCCCAATCTCCAGAATGCGATCAAACTGGTTAATCTCCGCGCAAACTACGACTGGCGCAGGACTCGAAAAACCCAACTATTTCCAAACGGGAATTTCTATGCATTATGGCATTGAACGCTGCGGAAGCAATATTGGCCACCCCATAGATATGAGATATTTTCTGTTTTCGTGCAAAGGTGTATGAAATTTGCCATAGAGGCCTTTCGCGCGGTCGTACGACCTCGCACCTGTCCCGGCAAGTCGATCAACATCGATCAAGATTCCCAGGTTCATGCTGATGCGGGAAATTTTCGATACGGCGAAAGAAGTCGCCCATCACTGGCACAGAAAAGCAGGACTGCCAAAATCAAACTACCGGTTATCCTCATCAACTTGGATCACGGCGCCCGTGTCGGCGCCAACCGCGTTAACACAAAGGAAATAAATGCCAATATCCTAAACAAATCACTATTTTCTTCGGGATTTCAGAAAAAATACTCCAGAATTTCTGTAAAAATATTCCTCATTAATTACAAATGGATATTGCCATGCGGCAATACTATGCCAAAATAGAGAAGGGATTACTAGAAGTCGCAAGGGCGGTTCTCCGTCCCTCCTTACCCCCGGTGCTCAAATCATACTTACAAGACTATGGCTTCGACTAAACCAAACGACAAGCATCCCTCCGTCCCGTCGGCCGAGGCGCCGGGTAACGAAGTATTGGACAGCCTTGTTGCGATAGCGATATCTACTGCGACTGCACAATTCGAACCGTTCGCTCTCCGTTTAGGCGACGCCATGCTCAAGGCATCTGAAGCATCAGGCAATGCAAAGGAAGCCGGCCTCCATTTCAATTCAGGAAATCTCCTCAAGAAAAACACCTATGCTTTCCATTACGTGGCGTCGGCCCGGCTGGAAGCGGCTTTAAAGCAGGAAATCCAGGCCCTTCTGAAACCCACACCTTCCAGGCACGAGAAAAGCGATGAAGCGCTTAGCCTGGTCCCATTCGATGAAATGGAAAAAAAATTATTGCTGGGGAACGTCGGGCGCATATTTGAGAATCAATACGCCGAGCAATTGACCGCACTCGGTTTACGGCTTGCCGCTTTGCTGGGTTGTTCCGAACTGAACTTGCATAAAAACCCGTTCCGGCCTGAAGTATTCCTGTCGGTTGTAAGCGATTCCTGGTGCGAATTCAATCCCGATACCGAGGCGCATCCATTGGCCTTGCCACTGTTGCAGCCCGACGTGTTTCTGGATTTGGCGCCGGTGCTGAGGAGCCTGAATGATGAATTGATCGCCTGCGGCATCCTGCCGGAACTCGACGATTCCTTCCGCATCAAGAAATCGAATTCAACTCAGGAAGCGACCAAGCAAGAAGCGGTTGCCGACACGCCGGTAATCGAACAACTACGCCAATTGTTTTCACCTGCCCAGAACCAGGCTCCGCTTGCAGCCGGTGCTGCTGCGATGATGGCGGGCATTCCCGCGGCCAGCCTGCAAAACCATGTGCTGCAAGTCACGGCCGCCAGCAGCCAGCTGCTGGGCTATCTGGCCGGCATACAAAAGAGCAGCTTCGAACATCATGATTCCGGCGCAGTCTCGGCTGCTCCCCAAACCGCATCGCTGCTGGCCAACATCAAGAAGCAGGCGCCGCAAGGCGCTTTGACGCGCGTCGATGAAAACACGATCGACTTGCTGACCAAGGTGTTTGATGTGGTCTTCCGCGATCAGAACATTCCGGCCGAAATCAAGGCCTTGATCGGCTTCCTGCAAGTACCGGTGCTCAAGGCGGCGCTGGTGGACAAGGAGTTTTTTTTCAAGGAAGAGCATCCGGCACGGCGCTTGATCGAAGTGCTGAGCAAGTCCAGCCTTGCCTGGGATCAGAAAAAGGGACAAAACGATCCGCTGTTTCAAACCATCAAACGCAATGTCAAACGCGTGCAGCAAGAGTTCGACCAGCAGATTTCCGTGTTTTCCGACGTTGTGTCGGACCTCGAATCCTTCATCAAGGAAGAAGAAACTGCTGCAACCGAAGCCTTGTCAGCGCCGATCACCGAGGCGCTGAAGAAAGAAAAGCTGGTGGTAGCGACCAAGGCTGCGAAAAGCGAGGTGGCCATGCGAATCGGCACCGGCGAAGTCGTCGCTTTTGTCGAAACCTTCCTGGAGGACAAGTGGGTGCCGGTATTGACGCTTGCCTACAGCGTCAAGGATGAAAAGCCGGAAGCGCTGGAAAGCGCCGTCAAGACCATGGACGACCTGGTCTGGAGCGTGAAGCCGAAAGCCACGCTGGAGCAGCGCAAGGAATTGATCGCCAAGCTGCCCGGCATGCTGGCGATGCTCAACAAATGGCTCAATCTGGTCAAACTGGACGATGCCGAACGCCTGCAGTTTTTCGCCGAATTGGCGGAGTGCCACGCCTCCATCGTGCGCGCCCCGCTCGACATTTCGCCGCAGCGGCAGCTGGAAATTTCGATCGAAGTAGCGAAGCAGGCGGCGGAAAGACGGCAACAGCGGCGCGCGAAGGAACAGCCGGAGCCCGTGCCGGACGAATCCGCAACCAATGTGCAGAAGCTGGAGCGCGGCGCCTGGTTCGAGTTCACCCAGAAAGACGGTTCGCAAAAGAAGGTCAAACTGGCCTGGGTCAGCCCGCTGCGCACTCTCTTCATTTTCTCGACGCGCGACAAACTCGAATCGTTTTCGCTATCGGCCGAAGACCTGGCGCAAGCCTTCCGCGATAAACGTGCGCAGCCGCTCTGGCTGGGCGGACTGGTCGGACGGGCTCTGACCGAGGCTCTGGAAAGCGTCGGTGCAAATGATGCCTCGATGGACGCTTGGTCTGCTGCATAGAACAAGCGTCCTAAAGCCTGTTTGAATTCATGACAGGCTCTCAATTCGGCCGCCGTAAGCTGACTGCGCGGCCGAAGGCAGGTCCTACTTCTTCTTAGTTCCTGTGAAATTACCGGCGCCGGACGGCGAAGTCAGCGTCAAGGTGCCGGTCATTGCGCCCGTATCGGGGACAATGGTTCCGGTAAAGGCAATCCCGTTTGCACCGGTGAATGTGATGACCCCTTTGCTGACCACGGTGCCGGTGATCGCATATGTGTCCGCGCTTCCGGTCTTGCCGCTGCCCGTCACCGTACCCGCAGCGTCCACGCTCAAACTGAAGCTGCCCGCAGCGCCACCGGTATACGTGCCTTCGTAATTGCCAATGAAACGTGCCAGCAAAGCGCTGCGCAACTGGCTTTGAGCATTGACGTCGGTTACCAGGTCGTGCACGCCGGCCTTGGAGGTCGCGGTGATGGCGTCAAAGATCGCGCGAATCGAGGTGTCCGTTGTATAGGTCGCGGTCGGCACCGTGAAACTCATCACCTTGCCTTTTGCCGCCGCATCGGCTTGAGCGGAAATCTGTATGCCGTTGGTCGGGTCGCTGTCGTAGTCGATGGTCTGAAGGAAGATGGCGATATTGGTGACGGTCGCGTTGGTTTCATCGACCGCGCCGGTAACCAGGTCGACCGGGGTAACCAACGCTTTCGGGTAAATGGTTGCGAGCGAGATGTCGCCCACTTTGAAAGTCACCGCCTGGCCGTCTTCGTACTTGTAGGTGCCGGCGGCATCGGTTTTTCCGGTAGTCTTGCCCGATACGTAAGTCAAGCCCTCCACCGGACTGTCGACGAAAATACCGGTCTTGATTTCGCCGGTGCCGCTGTTGCTTCCGCCGCAGCCGGCGAGGCTTACGGCAACCGAAAACGTTGACGCCAGGAGGATCGATTTTTTGTATGAGGAAAAAAAGTGCATTACTTGGCCTGAGATGGATTTGTTGGGATTGTTGAGGATCGTCGGGCAGCGGTTCGAAACATCGTCGAGCCGTGCCGGCAAAGAGTGAAATCCAGGCAATGATAGCATGGGTTATTTCATAACAAACCTGTCATTCGGCAGATGCCGGTCTTGCAACCGGACAGACGATTTGACTATGCTTCCGGTCAAGACCAAGGTCAAGGCGTACCGGGAGATTTCCGCGGATGCGGCATGAAATGCGGTGAAGCCTGATGCCCTCAGCCAGCGTTATTCAATGCCAGCATCGCGCGCAATCCACCGCCCTCCCGGTTCGACAGGCTCAGGCTTGCGCCAATGGCCGTGGCAAGCTGATGCGCGATTGCCAGCCCCAATCCGGTGCCGCCGGTTGCGCGATTGCGCGAGCCTTCCACACGGTAAAAGGGTTGCAGCACTGCGGTCAGTTCGGCCTGCGGAATGCCCGGACCGCGATCGAGCACCGCGATGCCGATGCCGGATTCCGTATTCACCTCGATTTCAACCGCATCGCCGAATTTGAGGGCGTTATTCACCAGATTGGTAAGAATCCGGCGCAAAGCATGCGGCCGTGTGGCGATCGGCCTGCCGACTTTGCCGCTCAAGCGGACACTCTGGCCGGCGTCCAAATAGTCGAAAACAATGCTGTCGAGCAGCGCGTCCAGATCGGTACGGCAAACTGCTTCGCTGATGCCGTGGGCATTGCGAGCATAGGCGATGCCCTCCTCCACCAGCATTTGCATCGCGTTCAAATCGCCGAGCATCTTGTCGCGCTGCAGGGCATTGTCCATCAGGTCGGCTCGCAAGCGCATGCGGGTGATCGGCGTTTGCAGATCGTGCGAAACCGCGGCCAGAATCTGCATGCGTTCGGCCAAGTGCTCGGCAATGCGACGTTGCATGGCATTGAAGGCGACAGCGGCCCGGCCCACTTCGATCGGTCCGCCTTCGGGCAAGGGATCCGCAGCCAAGTCCGGGCCAAAGGTATCGGCAGCCTGCGCCAGCCGCATCAGGGGACGGGTAGCCAGACGCACCGCAAGCCAGGTGAAAACGGCAAGGATGATGAGCTGGATGCATAAAATCAACGGTACCCACAACGACAGCGACATGTTAGTCGGCAGTATCTCGACCGTAAGCGGCGTGCCGTCGGCCAACTGCAGGTGCACGCCCATCAGCGCACCATCGGCCTGCCTGACGTCCACCCTGTAACGGCCGTCGAGCGCAGCCGAAATCGAACTCGCAACCGCTTGCGCAAACGGGAAGTCGAGCGGCGGCGTATCGGCGGCGGGACTCAGCGCATAACGGCAGTTGCTGCGCGCCTGCCGGGCCAGCCAAAGCGGCCGTTCTTCGGGCGGCACGCGTTCCAGGATCGCGACCGAGCTGGCAACTTCCTTGCCGAGATTGCGGACCATCATGGCCCTTGCCGCCTGGGTCCGCTCATACGCGATCAGGCCGAAGGTCAACACGTGGGCCGCGATCAAGCCGAAAAACAGAATCAGGGTCAAGCGTCCGAACAAGGAGCGCGGCCAGACATGCCAGCGCTCGGCAATCGCTGCGATGCTCATGGCGCCGCTCCGCGTACTTCCACCGCGCAAGCAAACACATAACCTTCGTTACGCACAGTCTTGATGTAGCGCGGCTCGCGGGCATCCTCCAGCAATCTCTGACGCAAACGGCTGACCAGCAAATCGATCGAGCGGTCGAACAGTTCGGCGTCGCGTCCTTGTGTCAGGTTCAGCAGCTGATCCCGGTTCAGCACCCGCTGGGGATGGTCCAAGAATACCCGCAGCAAGCGGTATTCGGCGCCGCTCAAAGAGACCATGGTGCCGCTGGCGTCGAGCAAATGACGCGCCGTGGTATCCAGCACCCAGTCGCCGAACGCCAGCAGATGCGCATCCTCGGTGACGCACAGGTTGGGCGGCAGCATCCGTGTGCGCCGCAATACGGCGCGTATGCGCGCCAGCAATTCGCGCGACGCAAAAGGTTTTGTCAGGTAATCGTCCGCTCCCATTTCCAGGCCGACGATGCGGTCGGTTTCTTCGGAGCGCGCGGTCAACATCAGGATGGGTGTCGCTTTGAAGCTTCCCGCGCGCAGATCGCGGCACAAGGTCAGGCCGTCCTCCCCGGGCAGCATCAGGTCGAGCACGATCAGATCCACCGGAGCGGTATCGAGTATGGTGCGCATCTGCTTGCCGTTGGCGGCGGAGCTTACCTTCAAGCCGTTTTTTTTCAGGTATTCGGCCAGCAGCTCGCGGATATCGGGATCGTCGTCGACGATCAGTATGTGGTCGGTCTGTTCCATATCTCGCTTTATAGCCGATTTTGCGTTCGCTCTGCCAGGCTTTTGTATCGCTCTGTATCTGCGCGCGCGGCCGACACATGGCGATGCAAAAAGGCTGCATCCGTGACATATGGCGGATACCTCGCGGGTTTGTAATGCGTGCACTCCCTCGTTTGCCGCAAGACGGGCGCGGTGGAAGCAATTTGGAAGCAATTTGACCGGAGAACGATGAAATGAAGAAAATCACAATGCGGGCAATGATGCTTGCGATCGCGACCGCCCTCGCGGCGGCCGCTCACACGCAAGCTGCGGATGCCGGCAGCAAGCCGCTGGAGAGCGGTCTTTGGGTTACGCAAAGCGGCAACCTGGAAATCAAAATCGCACCCTGTGCGCAAGCCTTGTGTGGCACAGTGATACGAGTCATCGCCAATAATTCGATGAGCGCTCCGGGCGCCACGATGACTCCAACCGATACCCGCTCACCGCTGGGCATGAAAATACTGACGGATTTCGTAGCCACCGGCGAGTCTGAATGGAAAGGCCGCATCTACAATCGGGAAAACGGCGAAACCTATGATTGCCTGATGACGCTGGCCGCGCCCGACCAACTCAAGATCCGCGCCTATAAGGGCTTGCCGATATTCGGCAAGACGCAGCTCTGGAAGCGGGTTGACGACCAGCAGGCAGCACCATGATCGAGATTGTCCTGGCCTTGCTGGCCGGCGTGCTGACGATCGCCGCGCCGTGCATTTTACCGATGCTGCCTATCTTGTTCGGAACTTCAGTCGGCCAAACCAGCCGCACCCGCCCCATCTTCATCGCGTTTGGATTCGTCCTGAGCTTCTCCGCCTTCGCCCTGGCGTTCGGCTTGTTTTCCGAGTCCCTCGGTTTGGCGCAAGATAGCTTGCGCCGGGCCGCAATCATGCTGCTGCTCGGCTTCGGGATACTGATGCTGTGGAAGCGCCCTCTCAAATTATTGGGTTCGCGTTTATCCGGTCTGGTGAACCGCGCAAACGAAATCGGCAGCCGTGCCGGCTCGGGCAAGTTCGGGGGATTCATTCTTGGGATGACGCTCGGCGCAGTCTGGACGCCTTGCGCGGGACCGGTGCTCGGCTCGATCCTGACCCTGGTCGCTACCGCCATGGACCTTGGCCGCGCCATCGCGCTGCTGGTTTGCTATGCGCTCGGCGCGGGGATTCCGATGCTGGCCATCGCCTACGGCGGCCAACTCGTGTCGACACGGGTGCGTAGGATTGCACGCCTTTCGGCGCGCCTGCAGCAAGCCTTCGGCGTACTGATCATCCTGACGGCCGTCGCCATGTACTACCAATACGACAGCCTGGTCACAGTCTGGCTGTCGAATTTTTACCCCGCTTTCGCACAAGGATTATGAACATGAGAGTTTCCCACATCATTGCGCGCTTCTGCACCACAGTCCTGTTTGCTCTGCTATCTGCTTGCGGTGCGGACGCCGCGGCCCCGGCTGAGAAACCGGTGCTGATCGATTATGGCCTTGCTCCCGACTTCACAGGCATCGACAAATGGATCAATACCAAACCGCTTTCCTTGGCCGCATTGCGCGGCAAGGTAGTGCTGGTCGATTTCTGGACCTACTCCTGCATCAATTGCCTGCGCACCCTGCCCTACATCGCGAAATGGCACGAGCGCTACAAGGATCAGGGACTGGTAGTGATCGGCGTACATACGCCGGAATTTGCCTTCGAGCGCCAGACCGGCAACCTGCAAACCGCCATCAGGCGCTTCGGCATCAAATATGCGGTGGCACAGGACAATAGCTACGCGACTTGGAAAGCCTACGACAACCAGTACTGGCCGGCGGCCTACCTGATCGACAAGTCAGGACGGATCGTGCTCAAGCACTTCGGCGAGGGTGCTTACGACGAAATGGAGCGCGCGATCCGCATGCTGCTCACGGCGGATCTCAGCGTTTCTCGATAAATGGCTCATACCAATCCTCGCAAAAAACGCGACAGGATTTTAGAGGCCCCTAATGCGACGCCAGGCAGTCGCAGATACCCATGCGAATGCGGTTTGCCATGTTCTCGATCGTGTAGCGCGGCGCACAGGACAGCGCCCCCTTGCTCAGGCGGGCGATCGCTTCCGGTTCGTGCAATACATCGATGACAGTATTGGCGTATGCAACGACGTCATTGTCAGTCATCACGCCGTTGGTGCCCGACGACAGGTAGGAGATTTCCGGAGAATGCAGGCCGCAGTCGGTGGTAAACATCGGCGTGCCGCTGGCAAAGGACTCCAGTATACCCAGCCCCACCAGACCCGGATTCAATATGACGTGGGCCATCACCAGCACGACAGCCTTGTTTCGGCCCTGCAGGGGACCGAGATAACGTATCCAAGAATAGCGGCTGGCGGCGGCTTCGATTCGCGCACTCTCAGGGCCGTCGCCGACTACCAGCAATTGAAAGTCCGGAATTTTCTCTCGAATCCGAAGCGCGGCGTCAAGCAAAAAACCCAGGCGCTTTTCTTTATAAAGCGGGCCGAGGCAAAGCGCAATCCGCCCATCTTCCAAGCCCAGTTCCTTGCGCATACTCTCACATTCCGCCGTGCTCACCTGTGCGCAAAAGGCGATCATTTCCTTGGTGTCGATCGCGTTTTCCACGACTGTCGTGCATTCCCTGGGAAAGCCGGCATCGGTCACCAAGGCCGCACTCGTGTCGGTATAGGCAAACCACCAATCCACCTGCCTGAGGGTCCAGCGCTTGAAACGTTCCTTGAGCCCATTCGGTCGATTCGATTGCATGTTACGCCCGTGACCCCAGAATGCGATCCGCTTGGGGCGCCCGAAAGACAAGAGCCAAAGGTTGTAGATGATTTTATTTTCATGCATGACCACGACAAGGTCGGCGTCTTTGGCATAGTTGCCGAACGGCTGCCAGCACAGCTTGGTGCCAGGCAGATAACGGGCTGGAACGTGGATTGCCCAGTCGAGCATGGCTTGATTCACTTTTTTTTCTTCTGCCCGCGTGCCGTTTCCGACCAGCAGCTGCAGCTCGATGCCTTCGCGGTCGAGCAGCGTACGCAAGCGGTTGTAAAACGCGGTGCGGTACTGCAGCAGCTGCCTTTCGACGATCAACACGCGCGGTCTTGACTTGACAGGCCCGCCGGCTTTTTTTTCCTCCTTGAGCGACTGCGCCATGCGGCATGCGCTCAACAAACCGTCGGCGGCTTCGTCAAAGGTGTATCGGCTGACATTGAAGCGGCTGCACGCCGAGAATTTCCGGTATGCCTCATCCCGCGTCAATAAATATTCGGCCTTGTCGGCCCAAAGATTGATATCCAGATCGCAGACAAAACCGTTTTCGCCATCGCGCACCAAGTCGCCGGCAACACCCGCGTGCGGCGAAACCAGAACCGGCAGACCGGCGGCGCATGCTTCATTGGCAACCACGCCCCACGGGTCCCACAGGGTAGGAAACAGGAACAAGCGTGCCGCGCCATACAAGCCGGGCAATTCGTCTTGCCGCGCAAAGCCGTGAAATTCAGCCTCAATCAGGTCGGCGTACAGGCCTGCCGCTTTCGCGACGTTTTCTTCCATGCCGCCGGAACCGACGAATAATATTTTCGTTTTCCGTTGCAGCCTTTTGGCGACCTGGGCCGCGACGTCGAGGGCAAACAGGGGATTCTTGACGCCTTCGATCCTGCCGCAAAAGATAAAATCAAAACGCTTTTTCGCATTCCGCGTTTTTTCAAAAAACAGCTCGTTACGAATGCCGAGGCAGCAAGTAAAGCGTTGCGCGCGCGGCACGCCATAGCTGTCGAACAAGCGCTGGCCGCCGCCGCTGGCGGCAACGAAAGCCTGCGACCTGGCAAAGACGAAGCGGCGCACCGCCCGATGTATCGGACTCAAAATTTGCTCGGAAAGATCGGTGCCGTCGGTCTTCACCACGTGCGCAATCCCCATCATGGAGGCATACGCAAAAGCATACAGGTGAGTCGGATTGAATCCGTTGGTGACCACGACATCGGGAGCGAAGCGCTTGAGCGCCGGCACGACATCCAGGTTATTGTGAATATAACGCTGGTGAAGCGTGAGGAAGTTTTCCCGCAAAATCGTGCATGGAAAATCCAAGGACGGCAAATCCCAAAGCCTGTTCGGCTCACGTTCCGTAGCGGAAAACACATGGACGCAGACACCGGGGGTTTGGGCGATTTTAGACAGTACAGGGATGAGATAGGGTGCAAGCGTATTGGTGACAATAGCTATTTTCAACATTACCGCTTCTCCGATTTATGCATGACGCTGTGACGATGTAGTCACAGTGGTTTCGTTTGTAAACAACTTGAGCATTTGATACCGCATGAGCGCTCATGCGGTTGACAAAGCTCAAGCCGTGCACGCTGTACGCCTTGAGAAAGGTCAAATATCAGATGCGTGCAGATTGCCGTTGCGGAGATGCCGGCCCGTTCTATGGAAATAATTTTGTGACGCGTCCGTACGATGTCTGCGGCATTTTTGCCAAGGTGCGAGTACGCTGGGTGGTGTGGGCTTGCAGAACCTTGGCTGCTGCATCAAAAGCATCATTGACGAGCATGTCGATATCCTCATGATGATGGCCACGGTCGATCACGAGATCGCCGCCGGCAATTGCGAGGTCGATGCGGACCACCCACAAAACACCGCGCTGCCGATGCCGTCCGGCGCTGTCGATCGTGACCCGGCAGCCATGAAGATAATCGGAAAACCGGTTCAGGTTTGCAGCCCGTTTGCGTATCCTCTCGGCGACGGTATCGAAGGCGGGAATGCCGCGAAAGATGATTTTCAAAGGTATCAGCATGATCCTACGAGGTCCGGTCACGTTCTCTGGAATCTGTGCAAGAACTCGCTATGACGGAGATGACCCGAGCCGTTGCGAGGTCTTGGACAGGTTCTCAACCTTGCGGCGCCGGACTTGGCTTGATTGGTCCGGTGTCGGACAAGATTATCGAACTTGTGCGGAAGGCACTTATTGACCTACATCAAGGCGGACGGCATGAACACACCGGAGCAAAATCCAGTTTGCCGGTCAATTGCCTAATGAAAGGCGGTACCCGGACATTGCAATTAGCCAGCGAAACGAAATGTTTGACGATCCTGACCTCTGCACACCCGGCTATTCTGCGCAGTACTTAAAAGCGCTCGTAACCCAGCAGATAGCGCCATTGTCCCGCAGGTAAAGCGGCTAACGGTATCCGCCCGATCCGGATGCGCTTGAGAGAGACGACCTTGAGTCCGACCATTTCGCACATATGCGCAATCTGGCCCTGCTGCGGGCCTTTGAGAGCAAAGCGCAGGCGTGTTTCGTTTTGCCAGCTGACCTTAATCGGCGACAACGGCTTGCGATTGAGGCTGAGACCATGATTGAGCTTCGCGAGACCGTCAGGGATCAACTCACCGCTGACTTCAGCGATGTATTCCTGTTCAACTTTGAGGCGGTCGTCGACCAGTTTGCGCGCGACGCGCCAATCCTGGGTGAAGACGAGCAAACCGCTGGCGCCGGATTCCAATGCTTCGGTCAGGTTCAGGCCGGCCAGGTGCCGTTTGAGAAACCGGATGCCGGAACGATCATCGACGGCCCGGTTGGCTGGTGAAATGCATTGCAGCGACGCTTCAAGATTTAAACCGGGAGAACAGTGCAGGAGTATGGTTACGGGTTCGATCGGAACCGGGCTGGCGCCGGGCATCAATTCGACTTTTTGCCGGTGCACGCGAAAGCCCGGCTCTTCCACGACTTCACCATCGACCAGCACCCAGCCGCCCTCGATGTATTGCTCTGCTTCCCGGCGCGAGCAGGATATTGACTCGGCGACAAGCTTGGCGAGGCGGACAGATTCGGTCATGGAGGGAAAACAGCGGCGGACAAGGATGCCTATTGTAACCGGTCTACGGCACTTTCTCGCCACTGCCATGCTCGGCCTGCATGCTCTGCCCGTTTAGAGCATTTTTAGCCTGACCGTACGGGCCAATCTCAGGTCTCCGGTGCTCGGCGTACGCCTGTACGCGTCCGCTCCTCGGCCTGACCTTGACTCCGCACGGTCAGGCTAAAAATGCTCTAGAGCGGTTTGCCAATGCACCAAAGAGACCATCTCAGAAGAGGCTATCTCAGGCCTGCGATGCTCATCGCCCCTGCCGGGCGCGCATAGGCTCGTAAGCCTGTGCTGCTCGACGGACGGGCGGCATGCCGCCCGAATTTCCCGTCTCTCCCTTCGTGCGGCTGCGCTTCTGCCCCGACCTGACCTCCCTTGCACGCACCGTCAAACCGCTCTAAGCAAAGCGGTGCGAAGGCTTTATTTCAATGCCCTTTACCCAGGATGCGGCTGTTGCGCCAAGGCGGTTGATACAGTTCTCTGACCGTCAGTGCGTCCTTGCCGGCACGCGAATGGAAAAATCCATCCGGCGCAGGACATGTGCCCGATTTGCCATAGCTGATGGCAGTCGAGAGCAACCGCTCAGCCGGATCGCCCAAAGCATGTTCCAGATCGTCGGCTGCGGCACAAGTGGGGGCGAAACCATCGGTATAGCCGCCCTGCCCGGCACTGTTCAGACCGTCAAACTCGATGGCGAAATAGGCTTGGCTGCAGTTGTTTTTTTGAATCATGCCGTAAGGCTTGCCACAGGTTGTGCCGCCGATGGTGATCACCTGGAGATGCGGCGACAGACTGTTGATGATCGACTCGCTCGCGGAACACGTGCCGGGACCGGTCAGGACGAATACGCGCTTCAGGTTCAACTGCGGCAGCGGCACGTTGGTCGAGCTGGTATTGAAGAACGTGAAGGTGCTATCCGGTGAATTGGTTTTTTCCGGATGCTTGGCATTGAAGCGCAATTGCTCGAATACCTTGCCCTTCACGGCTGCGCCGCCGATCATCGAGGCGAGTTCATCGGCGATATACAGCAGACCGCCGCCGTTGTAACGCACGTCGAGAACCAGGTCGTCTATTCCGCTTTGCTGGAATTGCGAAAGCGTGGTGATCAAGGGATCTTCCGCGGTCGCGATGTGATCGGTAAATACCAGGTAACCGACCTTCTTGCTGTCGGCGGTGGTAAGGACCTTTGACAGCGGCACCGGGAATTTTGTGATGGCGACGGAAGTGAGTGCTACGGTGCGCGCCGCCGCAGCGCCGACATCAAGTACCTGGAATTGATTGCTCGCACCGACCTTTGCCGGATACAGCGCGGCATTGAGGGTATTGCTGTCGACATTGGCGATCGGCACGCCGTTGATGCCGACGATTTCGGCACCGCGCGCGATGCTTTGCTGCTCCGCCGGAGAATTCGGCTGCGTGTATGAAACGCGCAAACGGCCGTCGACCGACACAAAGGTCGCACCGTAACCGACATCAACACCTGCATTGAAATACTGGTCGATGATTGCCTGCGGAACCGTGAAGCTGAAGCGGTCCTTGGCCTTGACCAGAAGCCCATAAAAATAGTCGGCCGGCGTCGCATAATCCGTGGGCAAGACATTGACGATTTCCTTGTACCAGAAATACACGTCGTCCAGGTGAGCCCGAATCCATTTCTTTTCGCCGATCGGCGTACAGATATTGGCCAGAGTTTCGACCGTTTCCACAGGGGTGACGGGCGTCCCGTTATCCACCGGCGGATAACAGACGGGGTCGCTTCCGGTACAGATTCCGGCACTTCCACTGCCGCCTCCACAGCCGGCAAGGGAGATCAACAAGGCACAGAGCAATGTAATTTTTTTCATTAGCAGCCAATCTAAAATCGTGAAACGCAATCCTGCCACAGGGCAGGCTTTAACTACAAGTAGGCAACAGACAAATCAAGCGTCACATGCACAAAAAACAATATCAGCCGCGTCCCAGCCGGATCGCAGCCGCGTCGAGCATGATCGACTCCACTGCGCGATCGAATACCGGCGCCCCTTCGACCAGGCGGATCGAACCTTCACGCAAGGCCTTGACAAGCGCCTGCGCCGAATAGACCGCAGGCCCCGCGCCATTCTCCGATTTGAACATGTACAGGGTACGGTTCTTGTCGATCCAGGCAAGCCGCGCCAATTCGTAGTCGCCGTAGTCGCGCTCGGTCCAGCGCTCCACACATATTCCCAGTTGCATCTGCGCCAGCCATTCTTCATCCGATCCAATCGGGCTCGGCTCGGCGCTACCCAGCTCCAGGCTGGCAGCTACGCCGCGCGCGGCCAGCGCGATTTCGATGGCCTTGGCACGCAGCGTGGGCGACTGTTCCTCCGCGTTGTTTTCCAGCGCGGACGTCAAGCGCGAAAAATGCCTGCGCAATTCTTCCAGGCTGAGCACGTTTTTCTCGATTCCGGCCGGCTTGACCCGCAGCACTTCCATGTGGATCGCCACCAGGGGATCAAGGGCCACATGACATTCTTCTTCAGGGAAGTGCATCATCAGCAAACCGTTCTTGAGCCGTTTTACCAAGTCCGGCAGCATCCTGATCAAGGCGCTACGGTCTTCCGCACTCTTCTTTTCCTGCACGCTCCAGACCAATTCGGGCAGGATTCTATGGTATGGCGCATCGGCAGCCGAGGTACTGCCGGCCGCTTCGTGGCATAGCACCAGCACCCACGTCTGCGTGATGAAATCGAAGGCCCGCTTGTCGAGCTGCAGAGGCAACAGCAAATCACGCAAGGTGTCGGTCGTGATATTCAAACGCTCATCGATTTGCACCGCCTCTTCGATAGCGTCCACGCTGCGCGAGAGTTCGGTGTCCGCTTGCCGGAAATGATCCGGGAGGGAATCCTCCATTTGCTGGAGACAGGTAGCGAAGATCGACACGTCGTCGTCAAACTCATTCAGAATTTTTTTGACGATCCGGCCCATATCGGCGCCGACCTTCTGACCGACCGGAGAAGCCGGGTCCAAGCCCAAAGCGGACGACCCCATGCGATTAAGCAGCCGGCGCGCAGGGTGCTCCTCTTCTTGCAGCAATTCCGGGGCCAGCATCGCCGCTTTCAGAAACGGAATCTGCAACAGTCCGATCTGCTTGCGCAGTTCGAGAGGGATCTGCTCATCTTCCAAGATGAAATCGAACAACATCGCAACCATGTCGATAGTCACCCGCTCCACCTTGCTGGTCTGGCTATCGGTCACCTGGTCACCAATATCGAAAAGCTGATTTTGATAATGGACCGGCGGCTCCTCGCCGGTGTGCTCCTGCGCCGCCATTTGCTGAAATTGGTTCAACTTCGAGATCAAATCGCCGGATGCCGTCCCCTGTGCGGCTGCAACATCCGCCGATCCGGATTCACGCTGCAAATCGAGTTGCCTGGACTGGTCGAAGATTCTTCGCACGAAATCCTGCAGATCATCCGGCTGCAACTCCTTCTCGGCAGCACTCGTTCCACCGCCCAAGCCTTGGCCTTGCCCACCGCCGGGCGGTACGCCTTGCAACAGATCCAGCATCCTGTGAAGGCCAGGCACGGCGCGCTCTTCGGGTTCGAGGGGATTGCTGCCGCCGATATATCGCTGATGTTTCACGAGCCGGCCGGGACGCGCCAGCAAGCGGGCCTGGACACCGCTCGATTCGAACACCGCTCGGATCGCCGCGTAATAGTCTGACAAATGGTTGGCAATTGCATTCGACAAATGCTCGAACAGGATCTTGGCAATCGCTTCGTCCGACACCAGCTTGCGCAATACCTGGTGCAGCGAATGTGCAATCAGATAAGGCCGGAACGGATTTTCGCGTTCCTTGACTTCCTGGTGCCCGTGTAACTGGGCGATCATGATGTTGAGGCGGCTGAGGTTTTCATCGTCGGCTTCGCGCATGCGCAGCAAGAGGCGATCGACTTCTATCTGACGATTGACGGTCTCATCATCGATCAGCGTCAGATCGTTGGCCGTGGCCTTATCGAAACTCAGACGCAGATCCGAATACATGGTCTGCATCGCCCGTTCCAGAACCTCTGTGTAGGTCGTCTCCAATCGTTTCAGGAAAAGCCGGCCTTCCTGGCGCAGAAACTGGCGCGCCATGAAAGTACTCTTTTCATCCTGACCGGACAGATTGGTGAGCAGCAACTGGCTCAGGCTCCCGTCGGCGTCCTGCAGCATAGGCTGCGCCAACGCGCCGAATCTGAAGAGTGCGCGTTCCTTGGCCAACTGGATGACACGTTTGGAGATCTGCATCAGAGGTTTACTGGCGTTCAGAGCGGTTTGACGGTGAGTGCAAGAGAGTTCAGGTCGGGGTGAGAGCGCAGCCGTACGTAGCGTAGGTACGGTGAGCATCGCAGGCCCGAGATGGCCCTTTTTCATGCATCGGCAAACCGCTTCAGGACACAGAGTTAATGTAATGTATCAATAATAGCGCAGCTCACATTGCCTGGGAAGAAACATGTGAAATTCGCAAACAACCCTTGCTTTCGGTATTTTTCTGCCGACTACAGGAAGCTGAGGGAGTCAGTGATCCTCGTTCCCCTCATCGGAAAAGCGTGTCGCAATGTCCCTGAAGTCTTCGGCAATGGCCAGGAATGCATCGACCACATCCGGATCGAAGTGGGTGTTGCGCCCTTCTTCGATGATGCCGACCGCTTTTTCGTGCGAAAACGCGGGCTTGTAGACCCGCTTCGAAATCAGCGCGTCGTAGACGTCTGCCAACGCCATCAGGCGTGCCGAGATCGGTATCGCATCGCCGGCCAAGCCTTGCGGATAACCCGAGCCGTTCCATTTTTCCTGGTGACAATAGGCGATTTCACGGGCGAAGCGCAGGAAGGAATTCGGCGCCGAAAGAAGTTTTTCTGCTACCAGGATCGCGTCGCGGCCCAGTGTCGTGTGGGTCTTCATGATTTCGAACTCTTCATCGGTCAACTTCCCCGGTTTGAGCAGGATCGCGTCCGGGATCCCGACCTTGCCGATGTCGTGCAGCGGCGCCGACTTATAAAGCAGTTCGATCACTTCGTCGTTGAGATAATCGCAAAAGCGCGGATGGTTGCGCAAGGCTTGCGCCAATCTGCGCACATAGTTCTGGGTGCGCCGGATGTGGGCGCCGGTTTCATTGTCGCGCGTCTCGGCCAGCGAAGCCATGGCCATGATCGTCACATCCTGGATGGTCGCAATTTCTGCCACCCGCTTGCCGACTTCCTGCTCGAGGAAACTGTTCTGGTCTTTCAGGAAATCACGCGCCAACTTGTTCTGCAGATGGGTTCGCACCCGCGCTTCCACGATCGGCAGGCTGATCGGCTTGGTGATGTAGTCGGCCCCTCCTACCGAAAAACCCTTCTGCTCGTCTTCCACATGGGTCATCGCTGTCAGGAAAATGACCGGGATATCGGCTGTCGCTGGATCGGCCTTGAGCCGGCGGCAGACTTCGTAACCGTCGATTCCCGGCATCATGATGTCGAGCAGGATCAAGTCCGGCACCGGCGCGGTGCACGCCATCTTCAGGGCGCGCTCGCCGTTGTTGGCCACCTTGGTATGGTAGATATCCTTCAACAGGCCGTTCATCAGGAGCAGATTGTCCGGCGTATCGTCAACGATCAGGATTGTCTGCTTTTTGGTAAGGTCATGAACGTTGCTCATCGCTTATCTCCTGATGTTGATGTTGAGTTGCCGTACCGCTGCGCCGAGGCTGCCATATGCCGCCTCAAAATCGAAATCATTGATCGCCCGCTCCACCGAAGTGACGTGCCGGCCCAAGTTCAGCGGCGCCAGACCCGCGAAAGCGGCTTCGCGGACCGGGCGCTTTTTTGGACTCAACTCTCCAGTTCGATATCCAGTCGCCGAGCCGCCCGGTTCAGCCGATCGAGCGCAGTCTCGAAATCGAAATCATTGATCGCCCGTTCAACCGGCGCAGCGTCACGGCCCAGCGCCGACAGCAGCCCGTTTCGATGCGTCACGAAATAATCGAGGGCCGCGCTATCCCCGGTCGACAGGTAAGCCGCCAGCCTTTGGAAGGTCTCGCGCGACGGGGTGCTCGAGTCCTCATTCTCCGGCTGCACCGTCACCGCGGCCGGCACGCTGGCGCCGATCGCTTCGACGGTGTCGGCACTGATCTGTGCAAAGCGTCCCAACGGCGCATCGGTATCCTGTCCGTTGCGGATCGCTGCCTCCAATTCGCTCGCCGCTTCGGCCAGTAGCCCCGCACCGATATTGCCGGCCACGCCTTTGATGCTATGCGCCGCCTGTTCCGCAGCCGTGCGGTCGCCGGCAGCCAGCAGCGCCGATATCTGCGCCGCAGTATCGGCATGGCCGGCGGCGAACTGGGCCAGCAGTTTCAGATGCAGGGCGAGGTTGCCGCCTACCCGGCGCACGGCAGATGCGGTATCGAGCAAGACCTTCGGCGCACCGCCTAGGTTTTCACGCCGTGGCGCAGGAGAAGCGCCGGCCGGCCCGTATTCCATGCGTTTGCCCCAGCACGCCAGAGTCGAAAACAGGACATCCGGATCGATCGGTTTGGAGATATGGTCGTTCATGCCGGCTTCGAGACAGCGCTGCCGCTCCTCGGGCATGGCATGGGCGGTCATCGCCACGATCGGCACCATTTGCAAATCCGGTTCGGCACGGATGGCCGCGGTCGCCGCATAGCCGTCCATTTCAGGCATCTGCAAATCCATCAACACGACATCGTAGCGCGCACCGGCCTTCAGTTTGCCGACCGCGATGTGGCCGTTATCGGCCACGTCGACGATGATGCCGGCCTCTTCCATCAATTCGGTCGCGATCTGCTGGTTGATCGGATTGTCTTCGGTCAGCAGCACCCGCAAGCCGTCGAGATGCAGATCTTGATCCATGTCGCCCGACCCGGCGACCGGACTGTCTTCGGGCTCGCTGCAAAACAGGCGGACCAGAGTATCGAACAAGGTCGAAGGGCTGACCGGCTTGACCAGGAAACCGTCGAGTTCGACGCTTTCGGCCTGATCGCGCACCTCGTCGCGTCCGAAGGCGGTGACCATCACGATCGCCGGCGCCGCGCCGGCCGCTCTGCCGGCCCGGATCGAACGCGAAGTCTCGATACCGTTCATGCCGGGCATCGACCAATCCATCAGGACCAAGCCATAAGGCTTCTGCAACGCCGCAGCCTGCTCGACCGCGGCGACTGCTTCCAGGCCCGATGCGACCTCATCGACCTGCAACATCAGGTCGGTGCAGTGACTGGCCAGGATGCGCCGTGCGGCCGGATTGTCGTCGACGATCAGCACGCGCAGGCCATTCAGCGTCACCGGTGCAACACGCGCGGCGCCGGTCTTGCCGCGTCCGAGCCAGACCGTGAAATTAAAAGTGCTGCCGACTCCGGCTTCGCTTTCGACCCATATGTTTCCGCCCATCAGTTCCACCAGCCGCTTGGAAATCGTCAAACCCAGGCCGGTGCCGCCGTATTTGCGCGTGGTCGAGCCGTCGGCCTGGGTGAAGGCCTGGAACAGGCGGTCGCATTGCTCGCGAGTCATGCCGATGCCGGTGTCGCGCACCGAGAACTTGAGCTTGACCCGGTCGCCCGCGCTTTCGAGCAATTCGGCGCAGACCAGGATCTCGCCGTTCTCGGTGAACTTGACGGCGTTGCTGACCAGGTTGGTGAGAATCTGCCCGAGCCGCAAAGGGTCTCCCACCAGAGAGTCCGGCACGTCATGCGGGATGTCGAAGATCAGTTCCAGGTTCTTGTCGGCGATCTTGCTGCCGACCATGGTCACCAGGTCGGTAGTGACCTTGTCGAGCAGGAAAGCGGTGGTTTCGATATCCAGCTTGCCAGCTTCGATCTTGGAAAAATCGAGGATATCGTTGATGATGCCGAGCAGCGCGGTGCCGGCATTGTGGATCTTGCCGACGTAGTCGCGTTGTTTCGGGTTCAGGTCGGTCTTCAGCGCCAGGTGGCTCATGCCGATGATGGCATTCATCGGCGTTCTGATCTCATGGCTCATGTTGGCCAGAAACATCGACTTGGTGCGCGTCGCTTCCTCGGCCTGCTCCTTTGCCACCCGCAACGCTTCTTCCTGTTCGTGATCCTTGGTCTCGTCCATCCAGAAGCCGCTCCACACGGTCCAGCCATCGGCAAACAGCATCGGCACCGCATAGGTGTAGATCCAGCGGCGGCGGCCGGCGAAATCGGCGCGTGCGTGATATTCGATGGCCTGGTGAGGTCCGTTGGCGCCTTCGCCCCGCGACTCGCAGGCCAGGCGGTCTTCCTCCAGCGTGGTGCGCCAGCGCGTTTCCGGGTTGGCCATGATTTCGGCGGCGCTGACACCCAGCACTTCGCTCACGTTTTCGCCGACAAAGATGTAGCTGCGCACGTTGGTGGGCGAGAGCTTGAGCTGGAACACGGCCAGTGGCAAGGCTTCGGTAATGTCAACCAGACGCTTGCGCGCACCTTGGGCTTCGGCGGTGCGCTCCTCGACCTGCTTTTCCAGCAGGTTGCGCTGGGCGATGAAATGCCGCACTCTGGCGCGATAGGCGCCATAGGCCGAAGCCAGCAGGAACATCGCGGCCGCGACACGGAACCACCAGGTTTTCCAGAACGGCGGCGTAATGGTGATTTCGAGACTGGCGCCGGTTTCATTCCAGACGCCATCCTTGTTGGCGGCCTTGATACGGAAGATGTAATGCCCCGGATCGAGGTTGGTGTAAGTAGCGAAACGCTTGCCCGCATCGGAAAAAGTCCAGTCGCGGTCGAAACCCTCGAGCTTGTAGGCATAGCGGATGCGGCGCGGATCGGCATAGTGCAGGCCGGCGAATTCGAGCGAGAACACCGACTGCTCGTACGACAAGGTCAGCGACCTGGCTTCGGTGATCGGCGCCTGCAGGTCGACTCCGGGCAGCGGCTTGCCGCCGCGCACCGACCGGTTGAATACCTGGAAGTCGGTGATTGCCACCGGCGGCGCGAAACTGTTGTCGCGGATCGCTTCCGGCCGGAACGAGGTAAAGCCCTGCACCCCGCCGAAAAACATGATGCCGTCGGCGTCTTTGTAGTAAGAACCGACTGCGTAACTGCCGTCGATCAGGCCGTCTGCGGCGCTATAGTTGCGCAGCTTGCCGCTGGCGATGTTGAGGCGCGACAGGCCGGCATCGGTACTGACCCACAGATTGCCTTCACTGTCCTCGGCGATGCCGTAGATCGCATCGCTGACCAAGCCGTTCTGCACCGTATAACGGCTGAACCGCACGGAGCCGTCGGTATTGTGCTCCATCCGGTTCAAACCGCCGGCAGTGCCCACCCAAAGCGCGCCGCTATGATCCAGGAACAGGCAGTACACCCGATTGTGGCTGAGGCTGGTCGCTTGCGCCGGGTCGGCACGGAAATGGGTGAAGCGGCCGGTTTCGCGGTCCCAACGGTCCAGGCCGCCGAAAGTGCCGATCCACATTTCACCAAGCCGCCCTTCCAGCAGCGTAGTGACCCATGGATTGCCCAGGCCGTCCGGCTTCTGCGGATCATGCATGAAGCGCTGCAGGATCTTGCTGTCCGGATCGCGCCGGTTGAGGCCGTTGTCGGTGCCAATCCAGAGCGCACCCTTGCGGTCGGCGGTGAGGCTGGTGATGAAGTCGGAACTGGGGCTGGTGTTATCGAACGGATTGTGCATGAAGCGGGTGAAGCGGCCACTGGCCGGATCGAGCAGGTTTAAGCCATCCATGCTGCCGACCCAGACGCCCTCCGGACTGACCTGCAGCGCGCGTACCCGGTCGTGGCTCAGGCTGGCCGGATCTTTCGGGTCGTGCCGGAAGGTCTTGAATTCACCGCTGCGGCGATCGAGCCGGTTGAGGCCGCCGCCCAGGGTGCCGAGCCACAGCCAATCCCTACCCTCGCCCGCGATCGCATAGACCCGGTCGTCGCTCAAACCATGCGCGTCGAATGGGTTCTGCACATAGCGTTCGAAACCGCCGCTGGCCAGATCGACCCGGCTGGCGCCGCGAAACCAGCTGCCGACCCAGAGCGAGCCGGAACGGTCCTGGTACAGCGACATGATGCGCCTGTCGGCCAGGCTGGTCGGATCGGTCGGCTGGTTGCGGTAGGCAATAAAACGTCCCGAGCCCTGGTCCCAGCGCTTCAGGCCATCGTCCTGGGTACCGACCCAGACGTTCCCGTCCGAGTCCTGGTACAGGGCTTCGACCGGTCCGGGATCGAGTCCTTCCGTGCTGACAAAACGCCGGTTTTGGCCGCTCTCCAGCGACATCGCGTTCAATCCCGCCGCGCTGCCGACCCATAGCATGCCGGTATTGTCCATCAACAGTGCGCGCACCTCGTTGCGCTTCGGTTCGGGCGCAAGGTCGCTGTCAAGACGGTAACGTTCAAAACTCTCTTTGCCCGGCGCCAGCCGGTTGAGGCCGGCTGCGGTGCCGATCAGGAGCTTGCCCTGCTTGTCGCGCGCCAGTCTTTGCACGCGGTCGTTGCCGAGGCTGCCGGGCTTGGCCGGATCGTTGCGGTAGATCTTGAAGCGCCCGGTATCCGGGTCGAAGTGAGCCAGCCCATCACCGGTTGCCAGCCACAGCCCATCCTTGCCGTCGGTTTCGATATCTGCGATTTCATCGCTGCCCGGGCCGCGGTTGTCGGCAGCCAGACGCTGGTAACGCACAAAACCCTCCCCCTTGGGGTCGTAGCGATGCAAGCCGCCGTTGCGGGTGCCGACCCACAGGCGGCCCTTGGCATCTTCATGCAGTGCCGTGATCCAGTTGTCGGACAGGCTTTCCGGCTTGGTCGGATCCTGCCTGAACACGGTCACGCGCGCACCATCGTAGCGATGCAAGCCGCCTTGGGTGCCGAGCCACATGAAGCCTTGGCGGTCCTGCAGCATCGCCAGCACCGACGCATGGTACAAGCCCTGGTCACGGCCCAATTGTTCGAAGCGCAGGTTCTTCGCCGGCGTGGCCGCACCGCAGAGGCACACCAGTGCCAGACTGCAGGCCGACAGCCTGGCGGCCCAGCGCCATAAACGCCTACCGACTGCGGCATTCCTTGCCAGGACAGGACCGCTGCTGCCGGTCAGCCACATCGCTACTCTTTTGATCATCCACTTCCCCTGATGCTGTCACGCGTAGTGCGAGGTGCAGCGATTATGTATTAAAGAGCCTATCCCGGCAGGAAGCGGCCCTGGATTGCGGTTCCTCGGCAGCGCGGACAAGGCGCGAGGAGGACGCCTAGCTGACCAAGCTACGACGAACAACGCAGTCCCCGTTGCCGAGGAACCGCCCTCTATGCGGCAGGCAGCTTTACCGTCAGCGTCGTGCCGTTGATCTCGTCGGTACTCATGGCAATGCTGCCTTTTTGCGCTTCCGTCACCAGCTTCGCACTGTAGGTGCCGAGACCGGTGCCGCCGCTTTTCCCCGCGGTCACGTACTTGTCGAAAAAACGTTCGCGGATCGCCGCCGGCACCGCACCGTCATTGCGGATCAGGACGCTGACGGCCCCCGGTTCCGCCACGAAGCGCACCTCGATGACGGAGCCTTCCGGCGCGGCTTCGGCGGCATTCCTGAGCAGGTTGCCGAACAGCGAGTGGCACAAACCGGTTTCACCTTGCACCATGTAGCGCCCCGGCGGCACGCCGCCGCCGTCGGCGCTGCACAGGCGGATATCCAGGCGGCGCCAATTGAAAGCGGTCAGCGTCTCCTGGCGCACGGTCGCCAGCATCGAAGCCAGGTCAAGCTTTTCCGGTTGCAGCACGAAAGCGCCGGTCTCCATCCGGTACAAACTGAGCGATTGGTTGACCAGGTCGAGCGCGCGCCAGGCTTCGGCCTGCAACAGGCGCAGCATTTCGGCATCGTTTTCTCTGAAATTGTTCTCGGCCAGCAGGAACTCGGTGCCGGAGATGATCGCGGTAAGCGGATTCTTGAGGTCGTGCTGGGTGATTCGTTCGACGTCCTCGCGCAGCCTGGCCGACGTCACCAGCGAGGCATGCTGGCGCGCCAGGTCGCCGAAGGCCAGTTTGAGACGTAGATGCGTGCGGATGCGGGCCTTCAGGATGCTCGGTTCGGCCGGCTTGGTGATGTAATCTACGGCGCCGGTTTCCAGGCCGTAGACGATGTTCTCGACATCGTCCTTGCTGGTCAGGAAAATGATCGGGATGTCACTGGTGTCCGGGTCCGCTTTCAATTGGCGGCAGACCTCGTAGCCGTCGATTTCCGGCATCATGACATCAAGCAGGATCAGGTCGGGCGGTTGGGCCGAGTGCGCGATATCCAAGGCCTTGCGGCCGGAACCGGCGCTGACGACGGCATATTCGCCCTTGAGGATTTCGGAAATGACTTCGATATTGCCCGGCATGTCGTCGACCACCAGCACGGTCGAGCCGCCGATCCGCTGCTCCACTTCGACCGCATTGGCCAGGCCGAGCACTTTTTCGCCTTCCAGCGCATTTTGCGGCGCCTCGCTGTGTTCGGCGCCGAGTACGCGCTTGATCTTGTTGGCGAGGTCTTGCACGGTGTAGGGCTTGACCAGGTACTCCGACACGCCGGCCTCGGTCGCCATCCGCACCCGCTCGCGATCGCTTTCCGCGCTGATCAGGATGAACGGCAAAGTCGCGTAATCCGCTTCGCTGCGCATCCAGCGCAACAGTCCGAGTCCGCTCATGCCCGGCATGGTCCAATCCGAGATCACCGCCGCCACCGGCGTCGAACGCAAAGTGCGCATTGCATCGAGTCCGTTGGATTCCTGAATCACCTCCATGAAGCCCATGTCGTTCAACGCCGCCGTAACCGCCTGCCGCATCGGCCATTGATAGTCCACAACCAAAATCGGGAGTTGCTTGTTCATAGAGTCCGCTTATTAATTTCGCTTTTTATTGAATCTCGGTAAAGCCAGATATTAGGCGATTTCAGCAAATGAAAATACCCCCTTGCAACTTGCACAGCATCCCGTCGACACGGCGCAACGAAGGGTATTTTCATTTTCTGAAATCGCCTTAAAAGAAAAAAACAGCATCGCAGCAACTCATCTGACCGTTCTGCCGTATGATTTCCGATTCATTTCAAAAAATCGCCCCGCCAGTGATTCAAGCCGCCTCTCTCCCACACCTGGAATTGCGCGATTCGGCACTCCGTTTCGATCGCGCGCCGGCCATTGATTTACCCGCTCTCGCAGCGGACGGCGCGGTTTGCCTCGGCCTGTCCATCGATTGGCGTCGGAGCGAGGCTCTGCGCGAATTCGCCCTGCGCCATACCCACCCCGAGGAGCATGCACGCGCAGCCCGCTTTTTGCGGCCCGAGGATAGCTTGCGCCATCTGCTGGGGCGCACGCTGTTGCGCACCTTGGCAATTCATTACACCGGCATGGCGCCGGATCAGGCGCTGCCTCTGAACGCCTGGGGCAAACCGGAACCGGCTCCGCAACGCGCGAGCTGCAACCTCAGCCATTCGGGAAACCAGGTTTGGGCGGCGCTCTCCTATCTGCCGCAC
This sequence comes from uncultured Burkholderiales bacterium, assembly GCA_966211965.1. Lineage (GTDB taxonomy): Bacteria > Pseudomonadota > Gammaproteobacteria > Burkholderiales > Burkholderiaceae_D > CBIHON01. The sequence goes on from CBIHON010000022.1 coordinate 33,363, forward strand.
CTCGGCATCGACGTCGAATCGGCGACCGCGCCGACGGATTTTCGCGGCATCATGCGCAGCTTCCATCCTGACGAAATTGCTGAGCTGGAGGCCTCACCTGATACGCCGCGAGCGATGATGCGTTGCTGGGCCAGAAAGGAAGCTATCGCAAAAGCGGCCGGCATGGGCCTTTCGCTGCCCCTGCACGACTATGCCGTCAGTTGCGCATCGGCCTCGGCCGACTGGTTGCGCGTGGCGCCGCAAGCCCTGCAACAGGCTACGTGGAGCACGATTGACCTGCCGCTCGAAACGGAGTATATGGGCGCGCTTGCGATTGCCGGAGCATGCCGGCATGTCACTGTTTTGTCACTGATTTGTGACATCTGAGTTGAATATATTTTTCACTCTTTTCCAATTGTTATTCCGGGACAGAAATTTTATACTCGGAGAATAATTTCCACTCGCAACCGGTTTTGGCTACAGGGAGTTTTTCGGATTTAAGCAAGAGCCTTTTTTACATGAATGACTCCGGCCGGATGTGCCGACGCAGCTCGATTGCGTTGCACGCCCAGGCGCAAGCAGGGCGGAGGGCTCTGAAGACAAGCGGAACCGGGCTCGAACGCATACTCGCCTATGCTCACTAGGTCTCTGTTTTGTATTGTTTGATCCGATTGTCCCGGCTGGAACACGATCGCCCAGACACGGACAGAGAATGAGCAACAAGATCGCGTTGGTATTTTCCGGAATTGGGACACAATGGCAGGGCATGGCTGCATCGCTGCTTGCGAACGATGCAGTATTTTGTGATGCGGTCGCCGAACTCGACGCTCTGCTCACGCCGTTGCAGCGCTGGTCCTTGATGGACCTGCTGAGCGGACGGGATGCCGGCGTGGCGCTGGAACGTCCCGAGATTTCTCATCCTGCGATTTTCGCGGTTCAATACGGGCTCAGCGCCTGTCTGCGACGACAGGGATTGCGACCCGCCGCAGTGATCGGCCATAGCGCAGGCGAAGTGGCGGCTGCGGTGTGCGCCGGCGCTCTCACGCTTGCCGATGCGGCCGCGCTGGTGGCCGCGCACAGCGAGTTGATCCGGGCCGTGACGCCGGGCGCGATGATGCATGTCGCGCTCGATCCGCACGCCGTCACGGCGCGAATTGCTGCGATGGACAGCGGTCTCGAACTGGCCGCGATCAACTCCCATCAAGCGGCGGTGGTGGCCGGCGAACCGCAGGCAATTTCAGCATTCGAAGCGGCGCTGAAGGCTGACGGCATCGACTGCCGCGTGCTGGCAATCCAGGTCCCTTTTCATACGCCGGCCGTCGAGCCGCACCTGGCAGCATTCCGGCAACGCATCGCAGCGCTCAAGCCTTTGCCGCTTTCCATCGATTTTTATTCCTCCTGGCGCGGCGGCTTGGCGCAGGGAGGCGATTTTACGGCGGAGTATTGGGCGCGCCATATCCGCCAGCCGGTGCAATTCCTCGATGCGGCGCACGGCTTGCTCGCATCGGGTATCACGCATTGCATCGAAGTCAGCCCGCATCCAGCCCTGCTGCAGCATATGGCCGCCATCGCCAATGAAGCCGGCCTGGCGCCCGCCATGGACGCGATCATGCAGCGCGGAGTGCCGGAACCTTCATGGCCGCAACTGGTACCGGCCGCGGCGGTGCCTGCCCATGACGCGGCGGCGCTTGCACTGGCTTTACAGGAAGTGGCGAGCGAAGTTCTCGGCGGCGCATTTTCCTTGCACGAAGCGGAACAACTGAAGTGGACCGAACTCGGCTGCACCTCGCTGCAGATTACGCAATTGATGGCGAAGCTGTCGGCGCGCCTGGAACGGCCGCTGTCAGTTACCCTTCCCTATCGCTTTCCGACCCCGGCCGCGCTGATCGCCGGACTCGCTGCTGCGCCAGCCCCGGCGGATACTGCCGTGCAAACGGCACGGCACGACGAACCGGTCGCTGTCATCGGCATGGCGTGCCGCTTTCCCGGCGGCGCCGACAACCCCGAAGCCTTGTGGCGGATGCTCGCGTCTGGTGTCGATCCCATCGGAGAAATCCCCGCCGAACGCTGGCCGGCCGATGAATTCTACGATGCCGACCGCACGGCCAAAGGCCGCAGCGTCAGCCGCTGGGGCGGTTTCATCAGCGGCCAGGACTTGCGCGATTTCGACGCCCGCCATTTCCGCATGACGCCGCGCGAGGCCAGCGCACTCGATCCTCAGCAGCGGCTGCTGCTGGAAGTGACTTGGGAAGCGCTGGAAAATGCCGGCCTCTCGGTGCCCGCGCTGAAGGGGAAACGGGTCGGCGTGTATGTCGGCCTGAGCACCGACGATTACAAGAATTCCACCCTGTACAGCGACGATCTGGATGCGCTCGACCCCTATGCCGGCGCAGGGGCGATGAGCTGCACCGCATCGGGCCGGCTGTCGTATTTTTTCGGTTGGGAAGGTCCCAACATTGCGCTCGATACCGCCTGCTCGTCCTCGCTGGTGGCCTTGCACCTGGCTTGCCAGGCGCTGCAGGCCGGCGAATGCGACCTGGCCGTGGCGGGCGGCGTCAATGCGCTGCTGACGCCGCATCTGTACGTGTATTTTTCCAAGGCCGGCATCATGTCGCCGACCGGGCGCTGTCATGTGTTCGACGATTCCGCGGACGGCTATGTGCGCGCCGAGGGTTGCGGGATATTGGTGCTGCAGCGCGAATCCGACGCGGTCAGCGGAGGGCATCGGATGCGCGCCCGGGTGCTCGGTTCCGCGATCAACCAGGATGGCGCCAGCACCGGATTCAGCGCACCGAACGGCGCCTCCCAGCAAAAGGTGTTGCGCCAGGCTTGGCAGCAGGCCGGCATCGCGCCTGCCGATCTCGGCTACCTCGAAGCGCACGGCACCGGCACGCCGATCGGCGATCCGATCGAACTGGAGGCGATGGCGCAAGCCCTGGCACCGCAACGCACGCCGCAAGACCCGGTATTGGTCGGCTCGATCAAATCGAATCTCGGCCACCTGGAAGCAGCGGCCGGCGCGGCAGCGCTGATCAAGACCGTGCTGGCGCTGGAACATCAGTCGTTGCCGGCCAATCTGCATTTCAACAAGCCGAATTCGCACATCGACTGGCCTGGACTGCCATTGCGCGTGGTTGATCGTCATCAGCCATGGCCGATGCGCGGCGGACGGCGGATTGCCGGCATCAGCTCCTTCGGATTCAGCGGCACCAATGCGCATGCGGTGTTGGAGCAGGCGCTGCCGCGAGCCGCCGCCGCACCTGTGCGTCAGGTGCAAGTACTGGCCTTGAGCGCGCCTGACCAAGCCGGCCTGCGGCACCTGGCGCGGCAGTATGCGCAACGGATTGCCGCTTGCGATCGCAGCACCCTGGCCGACCTGGCTTGCACCACGCATTTAGCGCGTCCGTTCCTGGCTGCACGCGTCGCGCTGGCCGGCAAAGAGCCAAGCGAGATCGCCGCCTTGCTGGCACATTGGGCCGATGATCCGGCGCAGGCCGGCGGCGAACAAATTTTCTCGGGTGAAGGCGATGCCGGGCCGCTGGTGTTCGCCTTCACTGGTCAAGGTTGCCAATATCCCGGCATGGCAAAGGCGCTCTATGAGAGCGAAGCGGTATTTCGCGCCGTGCTGGATCGCTGCGAAGCTGCTTTGCTGGGCTTGCGCGGAAGCGGCATGCTGGGCTTGATGCTCGATGCCGAAGCGGATGCGGAAGCCCTCGCCTCGACCGACCTGGCGCAACCGGCGATCTTCGCCATGCAGTGCGGCATTGTCGCGCTGCTGGATTCATGGGGCATCCGTCCCGACCGCGTCATCGGCCATAGCGTCGGCGAATTTGCCGCAGCAGTGGCGGCCGGCGTGCTGACGCTGGAAGATGCGCTGGCCCTGGTTGCGCAACGCGGCAGCTTGATGGGCGCCATGCCGGCTGGCGGGGCAATGGCTTCGGTGCAGGTTGATCAGGCCACGGCGGAACAAGCCATTGGCGAACAGCGTTCGCAAGTGGCGCTGGCAGCAATCAACGGGCCACGCGCAGTTGTGCTGTCGGGCGACGCGGCTGCGCTCGACATGGTTCTGGCGCGGCTCGGCACACCCGGCACGCGCGCCAAACGTTTGGCGGTATCTCATGCCTATCACTCGCCGCTGATGGCGCCGGCTGCGGCAGCCTTCGCGCAACTCGCCGCCCCCGCATTCAAACCGGCGCAGCTTACCTGGATTTCCTGCGTCGACGGCGGCGATTTATCGAAGTCCGGCGTCGACATGCAGTACTGGACCAGGCAGATCCTGTCGCCGGTGCACTTCGATCAAGCCTTGTCGGCCCTGGAAGCGGAAGGCTGCCGGTGCTTTGTTGAAATCGGCCCCGCTGCAGTGTTGACGCAGATGGGCCGGGCCCGAGACGGCGCAGCCGGGCGGCTCTGGATACAGACTCAGCAGCGGCAGCAGGATGGCGCTGTGCGCATCGCTGCCGCGCTTGCCGCGATCGCCGCAAGCGGCCGGCAGGCCGACTGGGCCGGCTATGACGATCCGGCCGGCCGCCGGCGTGTGGATTTGCCGCCCTACCCATTCCAGCGCAAGCGTCATTGGCGCGAACCCTTGTTGCCGCACAGTGCCGCCACGGCCACGATCAAGCCCGAGGGCGCGCCCTATGCGTGGCTGAATCGCTACGCGCTTTGGCGTCTTGCGGCGCAATTGCATTCCGCAGGATTGCTGTCGCAGACCGGCGCCGGCAAACAGCATGCGAGCTGCATCAAGCTGCTGGCCAAGGCCGGCCTGGCATCGATCGAGCACGATACCGCCACCCTCACCGCGAGCGGCCAAACTGCCGTCGCCCTGCCCGGGCTGGCGCAAGAGCGCACCCGTTTCCTGGCCGCGCATCCGAGCCTCGAAGGCTGCCTGGCCCTGCTGGACGATTGCCTGGACCATTACCCGGCCATTATTCGCGGCGAACTCGATCCGCTGACCGTGCTGTTCCCGCGCGGCAGCATGGACCGGGTCGAATCGGTGTACGCGAATAATGAAGTGCAGGACTTGTTCAATCGCGATGTCGCCCGGACGGTGGCGCGCTGGTGCCAGGGCCGCATTGCGGCAACACCCGGCCAGACCTTGCGCATCGTTGAAATCGGCGCCGGCACCGGGGCCACCACGGCTGCGGTATTGGCCGCACTGCCGCAGGGTGCGCCGGTCGAGTATTACTTCACGGACGTCAGCCCGGCCTTCCTCTCCCGTGCAAAAAAACGCTTCGGGCAAATCAATTTTGCGCTGTTGAATATCGAACGCGATCCAGGACCGCAGGGATTCCCGGCCGGCGTGGCGGACTTGGTGATTGCCAATAACGTGCTGCATGCCACGGCGGATATCGGCGTCACGCTTGCCAATGTGCGCTGGCTGAGCGCTGCGGGCAGCGCGCTGGTGCTGAATGAACAAACCGATCCGCAGGCTTTCATCCATTTGATTTTCGGCCTGACCGATGGGTGGTGGCGTTTTACCGACGCACTGCGCCAGGGGGCCGGGTCGCCCATCCTGTCGCGCCAGCTTTGGACCGAAGCGCTGCAGCAGGCCGGATTCGATGTGTCGCCGGAGGTGTTTTCCACCGATGCCGGTCAAACCGTATTTGTAGCAAACATAAAGGATGCCGAGATGGTACAAAATGCACATGCTTCATCCGCTCAAGCCGCTCCGGCGATGGATGCGATTCTCGAGATGGTCGCCGAGCTGACCGGGATGGGCAAGGATGAAATCGATGCCGATACCGCCCTGATCGATCTGGGTCTGGATTCGCTGATGCTGGTGCAGATGAAGACCCTGCTGTCGAACCGGCTGGGGCTTGAAGTGGATATGGCGGATTTTTATGGGGATATGGATTCGGTGAGCAGGTTGGCGCAGGCTGTGCCGGTTTCTGCTGCGGCCGCGGTGGCCGTTGCTCCGCCCGTATCGAAGTCCGTTCAGATTGCAACAGCGACGAACGAGACTCCCTCCCCCTTGCAGGGGGAGGGTTGGGGTGGGGGTAGAGACGTCAATCAACAACCGCCCGTCGTTCATCAACCTCACAACCCCCTCCCCAGCCCTCCGCCTGCCAGGGGGAGGGAACTTCCAGGCGCTGGTGCCGCGCCATCCAGCGAACTGACCAGCCTGATCGCTCTGCAGCTCGAAACCATGTCGCGCATGATCAGCGAGCAGAATGCGCTGCTGGCTCGCGCTCCCGCGCCTGCGCCGGCTCATAGCCAAAACGTTCAGGCAGTTGCGCCGGCTGCGTCACCCGCACCAGCCATAGCGGCGCCGGTGCAAGCGGCCTCCGCAACCGCCACCACGCACCAGCGCCCCAGCACCCCCAACTTCCGCTCCCTCAAACTCGAGGAAGACAAGTTCACCCCGCAGCAAAAAGCCTTCGTCGACAGCTTGGCCCAACGCTACGCCGCGCGTACCCCCGGTTCCAAAGCCCTGGCCGATGCTACCCGCCACACCCTGGCCGATTGGAAAAACACCCTGAGCTTCCGTTACTCGCTCAAGGAAATGATGTACCCGATCGTAGCCGCCAAGTCGCATGGCTCGCACTTCACCGACATCGACGGCAATGACTTCCTCGACGTCACCATGGGCTGCGGCATCGCCCTGCTCGGCCACTCGCCGAAATGCGTCACCGATGCGGTCCATGCGCAAGTCGACGCCAATTTCGCGATCGGCCCGCAAACCGCGCTCGCGTCCGAAGTGGCGCAACGCTTCTCGCGCATCACCGGCATGGAGCGCGTCACCTTCTGCAACACCGGCGCCGAAGCGGTGATGATGGCGGTGCGCATTGCCCGCGCCGTCACCGGCCGCAACAAGATCGTGATCTTCAACGGCGCCTACCACGGCACCTGGGACGGCGTGCTGGGAGTCGAACACGAAGGCCGCGCCTGGCCGATTGCCGCCGGCATTCCGCAAGGCATGGTCGACGACCTGATGATCCTGAACTACGGCACCGACGAAGCCGTCGCCGCCGTGCGCGAACATGCGCATGAACTGGCCGCAGTGCTGGTCGAGCCGGTGCAATCGCGCCGCCCCGGCCTGCAGCCGAAGGAATTCCTGCAGCAACTGCGCAGCATTACCAGCGAATCCGGCAGCGCGCTGATTTTCGACGAAATGATCACCGGCTTCCGCATCCTGCCGGGCGGCGCGCAGGCGCACTACGGCATCCGGGCAGACCTCGCGACCTACGGCAAGATCGTCGGCGGCGGCTTGCCGCTCTCCGTGGTAGCCGGCAGCGCACGCTTCATGGATGTGGTCGACGGCGGCGACTGGCAATACGGCGACGCCTCCAAGCCGGAAAGCGACGTGATCTATTTCGGCGGCACCTATGTCAAACATCCGCTGGCGCTGGCAGCGGCCAAAGCCAGCCTTGACTTCCTGGAAGCGGAAGGCAGCGCCGGCTATGAACAACTGAACCGCCGCACCGCGCGCATGGCAGAGACCCTCAACGCCTGGTTCGCGCGCGAATCGGTGCCCCTGACGGTGGCGCATTTCGGCTCGCTGTTCCGCATCGACGGCGTCGGCCGCTACAGCGGCATCATGCAGCCGGTCGAACTGGACCTGTTCTTCCTGCTGATGAATTTGCGCAGCGTGTATATTTGGGAACGGCGCGTGCTGTTCCTCTCCTTTGCCCACACCGACGCCGAGGTCGATCACCTGATCGCCTGCGTCAAGGATGCAGTGCAGGAGTTGCGCGCGGCCGGTTTCGAATTTCGCGCCGGCGGCAAACCGCCCGCACCAGTTGGAGGTATCCAGCTCGAATCTAGCCTAGGGCGGCTGCAATCCGCGCGGACTGCAGCCGCCCAGACTATCGCGCAAGATGTCATGCAAGACTGCGGCCCCGCCGCATCGGCCCAGCGCCGCATGTTCGCTCTGGCCGAAATCGAAGGGCCGAGCGTCGTCTACAACGTGCCGCTGGCGATACGTCTGCGCGGCAAGCTCGACCTGCCCCGCCTGGAAAAGTCGCTGGCGCAACTGGTGGCGCGCCATCCCGCGCTGCGTACCTGCTTCGCGGTCGAGGACGACGTGCTGCTGCAAAAAGTCGCACCGAGCATGCCTTTTGCCATCAAGATGATCGAGTGCCCGGACGAGCGTTCGACAAATTGCCTGGCCCATTTTGTGCAGCCCTTCGATCTGAAGAGCACGCCCCTGTTCCGCGCCGGCCTGTTGCGCATCGGCGCCGACCATCACGTGCTGATCATGGACGCCCATCACATCGTGGTGGATGGCTTGTCGCTCAATATCCTGGCGCAGGAATTGATGGCGTACTACGGCGGCCAAGCGCTGCCGGAACCTGGCGCCACCATGCTCGACCATGCCGCCGCAGAAGCGGCCTATCTCGCGTCGGATGCCTGCAGCCGCGATGCAGCTTACTGGCAATCCGAATTCCGCTCCATCCCTGAACCGCTGCAACTGCCGGTCGACCAGCCGCGTCCCCTGCGTCGCCGCCATAAGGGCGCGGACCTGCTGAGCAAACTCGACAGTGCCGCCACCGCCCGCCTGAAAGCCGCGGCGCGCGCCAACAAGATGTCGATTTTTCCGCTGGTGCTGACCCTGTATGCCACGCTGCTGCATCGGCTGTGCGCACAAGACGACATCGTGATCGGCTTGCCGGTCGGCGGCCGCACCGATCCCCGCTTCCGCAACACGGTCGGCATGCTGGCCGCGACGCTCCCGCTGCGCCTGATCGCCGCGCCGAAAGAAACCCTCGGCGCCTGCGCCCGCGCCTATCAAAAAACCTTCCTCAATGCGCTCGGCCACCAGGCCTATCCGCTGGAAGCCTTGATCGCTTCGCTCGACCTGCCGCGCGATACCTCGCGCAATCCGTTGTTCGATACGATGTTCATTTATGAAGACGGAAACGACCGCGTGTACCGCATGTCCGGCCTCGAATGCGAAACGGCGGAGGTCTCGCGCCACGCCGCGATGTTCGACATCGCAATGGAAGTGGTCGAAGCCGAAGGTGAATTGACTTTGCGCTGCGAATACGACGTCGACCTGTTTTCCGAAGCCACTGCGCAAAGCGTGCTGGATGCCTATATCCGCCTGCTGCACTTGGCGCCCGACATGCTGGATCAGCCGATCGGCGAATTGAGCCTGGTCGACAATGCCCAACGCGCAACGCTGTTGGCATGGGGTGACGGCGGACCGGCGCCGGCGCCGGGCACGGTCTTGCAAGCATTCGACGTGCAACTGGCGCGTGCACCCGATGCACCGGCACTGGTTTCCGCAGGCAAGACGCTCAGCTACCGCGAACTGGACCAGATGGCCAATCGCCTGGCGCATACCTTGCTGGACGAGGGTCCGCTCTCGCCCGATACGCCGGTGGCGCTGGTGTCGCATCGCGATGCCGGTTTGCTGGCCGGTTTACTGGCGATCCTGCGTGCCGGTTGCGCTTACGTGCCGGTCGATCCTGACTTCCCTCCCGATCGCGTGCGCCTGATGCTGCAAGCCGGCGGTTGCCGCCATCTGCTGGTGTCGTCAGATCTGGTGGCGACGCTGCCCGCGCTGCCTGGGTCGCGCGTCTTGTGCCTGGACGCACCGGCTGCAAACGCGCCGTCGACACCGCCGAACTGCAATGTCGTGCCTGAGCAATTGGCCTATGTGATCTTCACCTCCGGATCGACCGGCACCCCCAAGGGCACGATGCTGCGCCATCGGAATGCCGCGGCCTTCTTTGCCTGTTTGCCGCAGGTATTCGGCTTCACAGCGGTTGACCGTATCCTCGGCGTGACCACCGTATCGTTCGATATCGCCGCGCTGGAATTGCTCGGCGCATTGTGTTGCGGCATGACTGTCGTGCTGGCGTCCGCCGAGCAAGCGCGCGACCCGGCGCAACTCTTGGACTTGATGCAGCAGGAGCACGTCAATGTCTTGCAGATGACGCCGACCCGGCTGCGCATGCTCCTTGAGGCGGGAAATGCGAGGGGAGGCCGGGAGGGGGAGGGAGCAGGCGTACTCTGCGGCATCCGTACCCTGCTGGTCGGCGGCGAAGCCTTGCCGCAAGCCCTGGCCGAACAATTGCTGCCGCTGTCCCACCTCAGGGTCTTCAACGTCTACGGCCCCACCGAAACCACCATCTGGTCCGCCAGTTGGCAACTCAGCCAAGGTCCGGTCAGCCTCGGCCGCGCCCTGCCCGGCGAACGCCTGTTGATCCTGTCTCCGCAGCATCGCCTGCAACCGGCTGGAGCCGTCGGCGAAATCGCGATTGCCGGCGCCGGCGTCGCACGCGGTTACCTGAACGACGCGGTGCGCACCGCAGAGCGCTTCATCAGCCTGCCGGATATTGAGGGCCCGGTGTACCTCACCGGCGACCTGGGCCGCTGGCGTTCGGACGGCAGCCTGGAATTCCTCGGCCGCCGAGACGACCAGATCAAGATCCGCGGCATGCGCATCGAGATCGGCGAAATCGAACATCACTTGCGTCAACTGCCGGCCGTGCAAGATGCCGCTGCCGCCGTACGCAAGAATGCATTGGGCGAAGCCGAGATCGTCGCCTACCTGGTCGGACCGAAAGAGAATGTCGATGCCGCTGCCCTGCGCACTGCGATGGCCGCACACTTGCCGGGGCCAATGATCCCGGCGCGCTTCGTCGTATTGCAGGCTTTGCCGCAGACCCCGAACGGCAAGACCGACCGCCGAGCCCTGCCAGCCCCCGAGCCGCAAACCGCCGCAAAATCCGCCCGCGCTCCCGAAGGCCCGATAGAAACAGCGATCACCGCGATCTTCTCCGAAGTGCTGGGACAAAACATCGGACCGGATGACGACTTCTTCCTCAGCGGCGGCGAATCGATCCGTTCGCTCAGGCTTGCCAGCCGCATCCGTGCATTGGAACTGGCCTTCGATCTGCAGGATTTATTCCGCTGGCCGACGCCGGCCGCCTTGGCTGCAAACCTGAAACCGCTGCGATCCGGCACGGAGAACAAAGATGCCGGAGTAGGCGAACTGAGCGGCCTGAGCGCGTCGGAACTGGCCGATCTGCTCGGATAGAAGTGGGGCAGATGCAATCCGCGCAGTTTTTGCGCAGACCATACCGCGCGGGTTGCATCTGCCCTACGCAAACAACGGACATTGCGTATCAATGAATTTCACAGGACAAAAATAAAATGTTCAGCAAGCACGAGATCAAGGACATTTGCGCGATGACCCCGATGCAGCGCGGCATGCTGCATCACGCGCTGCTGGAACCGGACTCCACCGCCTATCACGAACAGTTGATTCTGCGCTTGGACGGCGCGCTCAATGCTGTTCGCCTGGAACGCGCGTGGCAACAGGTCATCGACCGCCACGATGCGCTGCGCGGCCGCTTCCTGAGCGAGCGCGTCTCCAATCCGGTACATGTCATCCCTCATCACGAAACAATCCGCTTGTATGTCCATAAGCTGGACAGCGCCGGTCAGACTGCCGGCGACGACAAGCTGCCTGTGGAGCTGGAGAGCTTTCTCGCCCGCGATCTGGCGCAGCGATTCGACTTGGCGGCGGCGCATCCGATGCGCTTCAACCTGTTCCAGGGAACGGATGATCGGCACTGGCTGGTCTGGAGCTTCCACCACATTCTGCTCGACGGCTGGAGCATTGGCATCGTGCTGGACCAGGTACTGAGCGCCTACGCCGAAGAACAGGCGACTCCCGTCGTCTGCGGCTACACCTATTACCAGCGCTGGCTCGCAGCGCGCGACAAACCGGCGGCGCTGGAATACTGGCGCAACAGCCTGACTGATTTTCCCGGCAGCGCGCTATTGCCGCCGGAAGCTGCATCGCATCGGCATTTGCAAGCTGCGGCGACAGTCGATGCGCACGCCGCAAACGCCTTGCGTACGCTGGCGCAAACCCAGCGCTGTTCGCTTCATCATCTGCTGCTGTGCGCCTGGGCCTTGACGCTGGGCCGGCATCTGGATCAACGCGATGTGGTGGTGCCCACGGTGCTGGCCGGCAGGCCAGGTGAACTCGAAGATGCCGACCACCTGGTCGGTCTGCTGATCAACACCGTGCCGATGCGGGTGACCTGGCAGGATAGCGACAGTTTCGGCACACTCCTGCAAAGAGTGCGCGACGACAGTTTGACCGCCGCGCGTCACCAATATCTGTCGATGGCGGAGATCCAAGGCGTTGCCGGCAAACTCGCGATCGACCACGTGCTGCTGGTGCAAGGCATGCCGCATCAGAAAGTGGTCGGCACGCGTTGCGGCGAAGCGAGGATAGGCTGGGCCGGATTCCGCGAAAGCATTCCCTATTCGCTGGAAGTTTCGCTGATGCCGACCGACGAGGGAATCGGCATCTGCTTGCGCGGCGATCATGAGGCGGGGTGGCTGCAAGGCCTGGCCGACGGTTTGCGGCAATTGCTGCTGACGGTGTCGAAGGATTCGCAAACGCGCCTTGATGCGCTCGATTTGATCAGCGATGCGCAGCGCGCAACGCTATTGGCCTGGGGCGACGGCGGGCCGGCTGCACCGCACGGCACGGTGCTGCAAGCCTTCGACGCGTGTGTGGCACGCACACCCGACGCTCCCGCCCTGGTTGCCGGCGGCAAGACCCTCAGCTATCGTGACCTCGATCAGCTTGCCAATCGCCTGGCCCATGCGCTGCTCGCCGATGGCCCCTTGGCCCCCGATACCCCGGTGGCGCTGGTGTCGCATCGCGATACCGGCTTGCTCGCAGGCCTGCTTGCCATCCTGCGCGCCGGCTGCGCTTATGTCCCGGTTGATCCCGATTTCCCTCCCGACCGCGTGCGCCTGATGCTGCAAGCCGGCGGCTGCCGCCATCTGCTGGTCTCGTCGGATCTGGTGGCGACCGTGCCGGCATTGCCGGGCTCGCGCATCCTGTGCCTGGAGACCTCTGCGGAAAACCTGCCGTCGACGCCGCCGGCATGCAAGGTGACGCCGGACCAGTTGGCCTATGTGATCTTTACCTCCGGCTCGACCGGCACTCCCAAAGGCACGATGCTCACGCATGCCAATGCCGCCTCGTTCTTTGCCTGTCTGCCCCAGGCCTTCGGTTTTGTTGCGGGCGATCGAATTCTCGGGGTGACCACGGTGTCGTTTGACATTGCCGGCTTGGAATTGCTGGGTGTCTTGTGTTGCGGCATGACTGTCGTGCTGGCGTCCGCAGAACAAGCGCGCGACCCGTCGCAACTCTTGGACCTGATGCAGCAGGAGCGCATCAATGTCTTGCAGATGACGCCGACCCGGCTCAAGCTGTTGCTCGATTCTTTCGTAGGATGGGTGGAGCGCAGCGCAACCCATCGCTCACCGGTTGATGATGGGTTGCGCTCTGCTCCACCCATCCTACAAAATATCCGTACCCTGCTGGTCGGCGGTGAAGCCTTGCCGCAAGCCCTGGCCGAACAATTGCTGTCGCTGTCCCACCTCAGGGTCTTCAACGTCTACGGACCCACCGAAACCACCATCTGGTCCGCTAGTTGGCAACTCAGCCAAGGTCCGGTCAGCCTCGGCCGTGCCCTGCCCGGCGAACGCCTGTTGATCCTGTCCTCGCAACGGCGCCTGCAACCCTCCGGTGCAATCGGGGAAATTGCGATCGCCGGAATTGGCGTCGCACGCGGTTACCTGAACGACGCGGTGCGCACCGCAGAGCGCTTCATCAGCCTGCCGGATATTGAGGGCCCGGTGTACCTCACCGGCGACCTGGGCCGCTGGCGTTCGGACGGCAGCCTGGAATTCCTCGGCCGCCGAGACGACCAGATCAAGATCCGCGGCATGCGCATCGAGATCGGCGAAATCGAACATCATTTGCAGCAATTGCCGAACGTACAGGAAGCCGTCGCTGCCGCCCGTAAAAACACATCCGGCGAAACCGAAATCGTTGCCTACCTGGTCGGTCCGAAAGACCGCCTTGATGCCGCCCAATTGCGTACTCTGCTGGCAACGCATCTCCCGCCGGCGATGATTCCCTCGCACTTCGTCTTGCTCGCTGCCCTGCCGCAAACCCCGAACGGCAAAACCGACCGCCGCGCCCTGCCCGCCCCCGAACCGCAAGCCGCCCCACAAGCAGCCCGAGCACCGGAAGGCCCGATAGAATCCGCCATCACCCGCATCTTCGCCGAAGTGCTGGCCCGCGGCGTCGGCCCCGACGACGACTTCTTCCTCAGCGGCGGCCACAGCTTGAAAGCGATCCAGGCAATCGGCCGCATCAATCGCGAACTGGCCAGCGCCTATGCCTTACGGGATCTGTATCGCAATCCGACCGCGGCAGGTCTGGTCCGCACCAGCACCGGCCGCGCCGCGCCGATCACGCGCGCGCCGGATGCGCCGGATTATCCGTTGTCGTTTGCACAGCAGGCGTTGTGGGTGCTCGACCAGATGCAGCCCGGCTATGCCGGCTACAACGTGCCGGGTGCATATCTGTTGAAGGGCAAATTGGATCTGGAAGCATTTGCCCGCGCATGGAATGCGCTGGTTGCGCGGCACGAATCCTTACGAACCGTATTCAGGATCATTGATGGGGTGCCGCGCCAGTTGGTTCTGGATCACATGGAATTTTCTATTGACCGCCGTCCGCCAGCCCCCTCATCCTTGCAGGGAGAGGATAGCGCGGTCGCTGAACACATCGCAGAATTAACCTGCCAACCCTTCAACTTGGCAACAGGCCCCCTATTCCGCATCGCTCTGATTCCGCTCGATGCACAACGCCAAATCCTGCTGCTGGTCACCCATCACATCATCAGCGACGGCTGGTCCGATGCCGTGATGATCACCGACCTGGCAGCCGCATACAGCGCCGCCCTGGCCGGCAAAGACCCGAGCACGATGCTTGCCGCCGCGCCTGCGCTGAGCTATCGCGATTTCGCCGTCTGGCAGCACCGCTATCTCGCCTCGCCGCTGGCGCAAGCCCACCGCGATTACTGGCGCAAGCAATTGAGCGATCTGCCCTTGCTGCAACTGCCGACCGAACACGCGCGCAGCACGACTTTGGCAAGACGCGGCGCACGCCTCGACATGCGCATGGAAGCAAGCGACGCAGAAGCATGGCTGGCAGCGGTCTCGCCACGCGATCGTTACGCAACGATCGCCGCCGCCACGCTCGCGCTGTTGCACCTGGAAAGCGGCCAGACCGACATCGTCCTCGGCCTGCCGATCGCCAACCGCGACCGCGTGGAACTGCAAGACCAGGTCGGCCTGCACCTGAACACGCTGCCGCTGCGCCAGCAATTGCAGATCGACGCGTCCTTGGCGCAATTACGCAGCGGCTGCGCCGGCAGGATCGTCGAAGCAATGGAACATGCCGATTATCCCTTCGCGCGATTGGTGGACGAGCTGGGCGTGAACACCGAACCGGGCCGCCATCCGGTATTCGACACGATGCTGATTTTTCACCAGCACGCAATGCCGGTGCCGCAACTCGACGGCATGGAGGTCACGCCGCATGACCCGCAATCCTACACCAGCCGGTTTGACCTGGATTTCGAAATCTGGGCCGGGGGGGATGGCGTGCATGGGTTTATTGAATATGACGCGGATTTGTTCTCGGCTGAGCAGGTAGCTGGATTTGCGGCGCGCTGGCAGGCAGTGCTGTCGGCGTGTGCGTTGCAGCCATCGATCACGATCACGGAGTTGCGCAAGCTTGTGATGCCGGCCAGAGAGGACACGGAAAATTTTCTAGCGAATAGCTTGGCTTTGAATGACGACTTTTGAAGCAATGAATAAAAAGGACACGAATAAATGTGCGGCATAGCAGGCCAAGTAAACTTCGACCCCCACCGCCCCGCAGCCTCAACCGAGGTCGCGCGCATGACTGCCGCCCTGGTCCATCGCGGTCCCGACGATGACGGCTTGCACGCCGCCGGTCCGGCCGCCTTTGGTTTCCGCCGCCTGTCCATCGTCGACCTGCGGCCCGAGGGCAACCAGCCGCATTTCAACGAGGACCGCAAGATTTTCTCGGTCGTCAACGGCGAAATCTACAACCACAACGAACTGCGCGAAACGCTCGCCGCCAAAGGCCATGTGCTGCGCTCGCGCTGCGACGTCGAGGTCGTGCCGCACCTGTACGAGCAATACGGCGACGGACTGATGAACGAACTCAACGGCCAGTTCGCATTGGCGGTCTACGATTCGAGCAAGCACCGCCTGCTGCTGGCGCGCGATCCGGTCGGGGTATGCCCGCTGTTCTACGCCGTGATCGATGGCCAGTTGCTGTTCGCCTCCGAGATCAAGGGTTTGCTGGCCCATTCCGCCGTCAAGCGCGCGGTCGATCTGCGCGGTCTCGACCAGATGCTGACCTTCCCCGGCCTGGCCAGCCCGATCACGATGTTCCAGGGCATCCAGTCGCTGCCGGCCGGCCATTATCTCGTGCTGGAAAATGGTCAATTGCGTACCGGCTGCTATTGGGACCTGGAATATCCGGCGAACGGGCCAGCCATCGCGCCGCCGGACTGGCAGGAGCAACTCGACCACTTGCTGCAGCAAGCGGTCAGCCGGCGCCTGCAAGCCGACGTGCCGGTCGCCTGCTATCTGAGCGGGGGGCTGGATTCTTCGCTGGTGGCCGGCATGATGCACAAGCTGCGGCCCGGCGCCAACTGGCATGCCTTCTCGGTGGTATTCGACGATGCCAATATCGACGAGCGCCGCTATCAGCGCATGATGGCCGAACGCATCGGCGCCCGCCATCATGAAGTGCATTTCGGCGTCGGCCAGATCGAGCAGCGGCTGCGTTCGGTGATCCGCCATGCGGAATCGCCCTTAAAAGAAAGTTACGACACCTGCTCGCATGCGCTGTCGGAAGCGGTGCGCGACAGCGGCTGCAAGGTGGTGCTGTCGGGCGAAGGCGCGGATGAGATGTTTGCCGGCTACGTCGGTTACCGCTTCGACATGATGCGCGCCGGCCAGGACGAGGGGATGGATCTGCTAGACGAGGACAGCTGGCGCGAATCGCAATTGCGCGAATCGCTGTGGGGCGATGCCAACTTTTTCTACGAACGCGACTACGGCGCCTTCCGCGAAATGAGCAGTGCGTTGTATGCACCCAACATCGCACGCGATCCGAGATTGTATGACTGCCTGGCGCAATCGCCGGTCGACCGCAGCAAACTGCGCGGACGGCATCCGGTGCACCAGCGTTCGTACATCGATTTCAAGCTGCGAATCGCCGACCATCTCTTGTCGGACCATGGCGACCGCATGACTTTCGCCCATAGCGTTGAGGGCCGTTATCCCTTCCTGGACAAGGACTTGCTCGACTTCGTCACCCGCCTGCCGCCGGGCCTGCTGACGCTGGACCAGCGCGAGAAGTATCCGCTGCGCGCCATCGCCCAGCCCTACGTCGCGCCGCAGGTGCTGGCACGCGAAAAATTCTCCTTCGTCGGCCCTGGCAGTCCGGACATTTTACGTGGCAGTAGCGAATGGATCATGGACTTGCTGTCACCCGAGAAAATTCGTCGCCAGGGATACCTGAATCCGGATACAGTAGCAGCACTGCGCCGCACCTATGAGCGCAACGATTATCGTGTCAACCAAACCTTCGACGTCGATCTGATGATGGTGGTATTGACCTTTCAGATTTTTCTCGAAGAATTTTCGCTTCCGGCTCATAACTAAAATTCACTACGAGGAGGTCCGTATGCATCCCAACAACCGTTGTCTCGCACGAACCCTGATCAGCGCTGCCGTCATGTCGATATTCACCGCGGCGGCACATGCAGCGGATGCGCCGACGGACCCGGCGTACAAGGCCGGCTACGAGGCAGGTTACAAGGCCGCGATGGAGGCGATGAAAGCGGGTGCTGCGCCTTCGACGGCGGCAACGCCTGCGGCGGCACCGGTGGCTGCCGCGGCGCCGTCAGCAGCGGCGCCGGCGCAATCGGATGGGCCGCCGGACTGGTGGAATCACAGTGCGCTGTTGTATGACAAGCTGGAGCCGAAATGGGTCCATCACGCTGAGCTGCAATTTTCCGGAACGTCGCTCAAAGGCAACGACACAGGCATCGCGATACGCGCTTCCGGCAAACTGTACAGCCGCCATGACAAATGGACCAACGAAGCGGTGTTGACGATGGACCGGCGTTCGATTGACCAGAGCGGTTCGCCCAATGTCCGCGATTACCGCATGTTCCAGGAATCGCCGCGCTACGATTTGACCAAACGACTTTATGTATCGGCCGGCTATATCTGGGAAACCGACGACAAGAGCTATATCGACAATCGCAACACCTGGTTGGGCGGCGTCGGCTTTTATGTGCTGGACAATCCGAAAATGCGTTTGAATACCTTTGTCGGCCTCGGACGTCTGAACGAGAGCTACCTCAAGGATATCCAGACCTACACCGGATTGAGCAGCCGCAGCTCCGGACTGCTTTATCTGTACCAGAGTTTCGATTGGCAGATTTCGGAGGATTGGTCCTTGCAGCAGGGGTTCCGCCAGATCCGGGATCTCAGCGAATCGGGCCGCTATGACGTCAACCCGGCCTATTCGCCGGCCAGCAATCCGGTCTCGTATCCGTATGCGCCCGTTGCAATGGTCAAGCGTTATCGCAACGTCAGCAATATCTCGCTCAATTACCGATTGTCGCCGCGCAGTGCGCTGACCTTGGGTATCGAGCAGCGTTATGACAGCAATCCGTGGCCGGATGTGAAATCGACCGACACCACCAAGCGTCTGTCGTTGAATGTAATGTTTTAGGGCGTGCTGGATTGCGTAGGATGGGTGGAGCGCACCGTAACCCATCATGGCGGTAAAAGATGGGTTACGGTGCGCTCCACCCATCCTACGTACCCGATGCAATGTTTTAATGCCCATCGCAGAAACCCTATGTAGGAGCGTGCCATGCACGCGACGGCACACGAATAGAGACTATCCAGGGGCCGTGGTGCGCATGGCACGCTCCTGCAAAACATGCAGTCAGAGACGCACAAGCCTTTATTGAAAGACTCGCGTGCAATGAGTCAAACGGTTTTAATGCAAGCAAAGTAAAAATGGAGCGCAAGCAATGACGCAGGCCCTGAACAAAAAAAGTCTTCAACAAGTCGTCGCGTATTTCCTGGACAAGGGCCAGGACCGTATCGCCATCGAGCAAGGCCAGCGCGCCTGCAGTTATGCCGAACTGACCGCGCGCGTCAACAGCCTGTGCGCTGCTTTGCGTGCCTTGGGTGTGGAGCGCGGCGACGTGGTCGCGCTGCCGATGCCGGCTTCGATCGATTATGTGGTGGCCCTGCTGGCGGTAGTCCAGGCCGGCGCCATTTTCATGCCGCTGGACCCTACTTTTCCCGAGACGAGGTTGCGCAAAATCATGGCGCAGGCCGCGCCTTGCGCGGTGGTGGGAATCGATCCGGAGATCGTCGCGCATATTGCGGATCTGGCGGGCGGCGTCGACACCCTGCTGCTCTCTTCCGATCCGGTTGCCGCGGCCGAGCGCCTGCCGGGATTTGCCGGCGACGACGACACCGGCTACCTGATCCACACTTCCGGTTCGACCGGCGAACCAAAAATGATCGCCGGCCGCAACAAGGGCATCAGCCATTTCGTGCATTGGGAAGTGGCCGAGTTCGGCATCAAGGAATCGGTGCGCGCCAGCTTTTTTGCGCCGCCGACGTTCGACGTCAGCCTGCGCGAAATCTTCGTGCCGCTCCTGGCCGGTGGCACGCTGGTGATCCCCGATCCGGCGGTGCGCAGCGATGCGCGGCGCCTGGTTGGCTGGCTGCGCGAACAGCGCATTTCGCTCATGCATTGCGTGCCTTCGCTGTTCCGCTTGCTCACGCGCGCGCTGGCCGATGACCGCGCGCACGGCTTGCTGCCCGACCTGCGCATCGCCGCGCTGGCGGGCGAGCCTCTGTACGGCGCCGACGTATCGGCCTGGCGCGCTGCGGCGGGTGACGGCACCCAATTGGTCAATCTGTATGGTCCCTCCGAAACCACGCTGGCCAAAGCCTTCCATCGCATCGACGGCGAACTCGCGCCAACCGCCGTGGTGCCGCTGGGTCAGCCGATTTCGAATACCGCACTGCTGATTTTGCGTGACGGCCGCTTGTGTGAAATCGGCGAAATCGGCGAACTGCACATCAGCACGCCGTTCGCCAGCAACGGCTACTACGGCGACGCCGAACTCACCGCCAAGGCGTTCGTGCCGAATCCCTTGGCACCTGCCGATAGCCCGGAACGCATCTATCGCACCGGCGACCTGGGCCGTTATCGCAAGGACCGCAGCGTCGAATTCGTCGGCCGCGCCGACCGCCAGGTGAAAGTCAACGGCGTACGCATCGAATTACCCGAAATCGAAGGCGCGATGCGTGGCCATCCGGCGGTCACCGAAGCGGTTGCGCATACCTTCCGCCTGGCCGATGGCGAAAACATCCTGGTCGGCTATTACACCGCTGCCGAACCGCTCGATCCGCAAGCCGTGCGCGCCGCCTTGCAGGCCGGCTTGCCGGACAACATGCTGCCGGCTTACCTGCTGCAGCTCGACGCGTTTCCGCGCAACTTGAACGGCAAGATCGACCGCAAGGCATTGCCGCGCCCGGAATCGATGCTGGAACAGGATCATGGCTATACCGCCCCGCAGGATGAGCTGGAAGACGAAATCGCCAAGCTGTGGGCCAATGCGCTCGGCCTGGCGCGCGTCGGCGTCACCAGCCCCTATCTGCAGATAGGCGGCAACTCGCTGCGCGCGATCGGCTTGATCGGCCGCATCGGCCAGCGCTTCGGTGCCGAGATCAGCATTCGCGATTTTTTCGAGAGCGGTACGGTGCGCGCATTGGCGGCGAGAATACGCGCCAATCAAACGCCGGGCCGGCAGGCGCTGCCTCGGGCGGCGGAGCAGGAACACTATCCGCTGACCGATGCGCAGGCGGGACTATGGATATTGGATCGAATCGACTCGGCGCGGACCCTGTACAACAATGTCGAATGGCTGGAGTTGCATGGGCCGTTGAACAGCGACGCCTTGCAGGCCGCGTTCAGGATGCTGGTCGAACGGCATGAAGCTTTGCGCACGGCGTTCATCGAGGTCGACGGCGAGCCGCGCCAGCGGATTTTGGAGACCGCGCAGTTTGGCTGGGAGATCGAGAGTGCCGGTGCGGCGCATGCGGATGGACGCGTGCGGGAGATGTTGCGGCAGGAACGTGCGCGGCTGTTCGATTTGACTGCCGGAGAATTGCTGCATGTGCGGCTGTTGCGGCAGACGCCGGATTTGCATCACCTGATTATCAACATGCATCACATTGCTTGTGACGGATGGTCGATGGGATTGTTGGTGAAAGAGTTGACGGCAGGTTATCTGGCGATCGTCGCTGGAGCGGATTCCGTCCTCTTCAAGGGGACTCTTGAAGGAACCGAAGCAAGGTCTGCTGCAACGCCCACGGCAGCGCAGCCGCCCCGCCGCATGCGCGACCTGGCCTGCTGGCTCGCCGCCGATCCCAACCCGGAAACCACCGCCCGCCGCGCCGAGGAATGGCGCACCAAGCTTGCTGATGCAGACAACCGGGCCGCCATCCCGCCCGACCATGCGACCGAAAAGAACGTCGACCGCCTGCTGGCCGGCCAGACCCATATCGACATCGGCGGCGAACCGGCCGCCGCCCTGCGCCGCCAACTGGCCGAGCAAGGCGCCACACCTTTCATGGCCATCGCCGCTGCGCTGTCCATCCTGCTCTACCGCTATGGCGGCAGCGAAACCATCATCATCGGCACGCCGCTCGCCGGCCGTGCGCGCAGCGAAATGACCGAGGTGGTCGGCTTCATGGTCAACACCTTGCCGCTGGTACTGCGGCTGTCGCCCGACCTGAGCTTCGCCGCCCTGCTCGATCGCACCCGGCATGCGGTGCAAGCGCTGGCGGAGAGTGAAGACGACGCACCCGCCAAACTGATCGGCAGCCGCGCTGCGGCCGACCCGACCCGCAATCCCTTCTTCGATGTTGTGCTGGCGATGGAACCGGCGCCCGCGTCGATGTCCCTCGACGGCCTGCAAGTCATCGAGCGCGAAGTGCCGGACGCGCCGGCACGCAACGACCTGTCGCTGCGTTTGCAGGACGACGGTGCCACGCTGCGCCTGACTCTCGAATACCGGCAGGCGCTATATCGGCATGCAAGCATGGCCGAGCTGCTGGCGCAATTGAACCGGCTGCTGAACACCGGATTGGCAAACCCCACGCAGCCCTTGCGCCGCCTGCCGATGCTGAGCCCGGCGCAGAACGACGCCTTGCTGCGCCTGGCACATGGCCCCTCGCAACCGCTGCCGCATACCACCATCCATCAGGCTTTTGCAGAACAGGCCTTGCGTACTGCGGATGCCATCGCCTTGATCGGTTTCGACGACAAGATCAGCTATCGCTCGCTGGAGCGGCGCGCCAACCGCATCGCTGTCGCGCTGCATGACGACTACGCCGTGCGTCCCGGCGACGTGGTTGCCGTGCTGCTGGAAAGGGAAACCGATTGGCCGGCGGCCATATTGGGGATTCTCAAGGCGGGAGGGATTTATTTGCCGCTGGATTCGTGGCATCCGTCGGCGCGGCATGCGGAATTGATTGAAGATGCGGGGGCGCGGGTATTGATTGCGCGCGGTGTTGCGGGACAAGAGCCGGTTGCCGGTCGGCTGCCCTTCCCCCTCCCTGCCTCTGCAGGAGGAACGGAACTGGGCTGTGCGGTGCTTGACCTGAACGGTCTGCCCGGCCACGCCGATGCACCGCCCCACATCTCGGTCCAGCCCGACGCCCCGGCCTACCTGATCTATACCTCGGGCTCGACCGGGACACCGAAGGGCGTGCTGGTATCGCATCGCGCCTTTCTCAACATGATCGTCGACCAGATCAAGGCGCTCGGCACCAACGGCAGCGACACCGTGCTGCAATTCGTCTCACCGGCCTTCGACGTCAGCGTGTTCGAAGTCTTCCTCGCCCTGCTGTCGGGCGCCCGCTTGGCATTGGCCGAACGCCGTCTGTGCAACACCGCGCAAGGTTTCGCCGACGCAATCGCGCGCCTGCATGTGACGGTCGCCGCGATGACCCCCGGCTTCTTGAATTCGCTCGGCGACTTGCCGCTGGCCGGCTTGCGCATGATCATCAGCGGCGGCGAAGCACCGATCGCGGCCGACATGCAGCGCCGCTTGGCGCAAGGAATACGCTATGTCAACGCCTACGGCCCGACCGAGGCGGCGGTGTGTGCCGCGTTTTACGAAATCGATCCGGGCCGTCCCTTGCCCGAGCCGGTCCCGATCGGACGGCCGACCGCCAACACCACCTTGCATGTGGTCGCGCCCGACCTGAGTCCGCTGCCGCCCGGCGCCATCGGCGAACTGGCGATCGCCGGCGCCGGACTGGCGCTGGAATACTACCGGCGGCCATCCGCCACCGAACAGGCTTTCGTGAGCGGCACGCTGGCGGCCGGCGACGAACGCCTGTACCGCACCGGCGACCGCGTACGCCGCCTGGCCGACGGTTCGCTGGTCTTCGTCGGCCGCGCCGACGGCCAGGTCAAGATCCGCGGCCATCGCGTCGAGACGGGCGAGATCGAAGCCATCCTGCGCCGGCAAGCCGGCGTACGCGATGCACGCATCCTGCCGCGCGCCGTCGGCCAGGACATGGAGCTGGTCGCCTACTGGGTCGGCGACGAAGCGGCCGCGGCCGGCCTGCGCCAGGCGCTGACGCAGCGCTTGCCGGAATACATGGTCCCGCGTCTGATGCTGCGCCTGGATGCCTTGCCCTTGAACGCGAACGGCAAGCTCGACCGCAGCCGTCTGCCCGCCGCCGAAATCGCGGTGGCGCAGATCGACACCGCCTACGATGCGCCACGCAATCCGGACGAGATGCAGCTGGCCGCTCTGTGGAGCGAACTGCTGGGCAGCGAACGGGTCGGCCGCGACGATGATTTCTTCGACTTCGGCGGCCGCAGCCTGGCCGCCAACCGGCTCGCCTTGCGCGCCGCACGTGCCCTGGGCGTGCCGGTCGACTTGCGCGACATCTATGCGGCGCCGACGCCGGCCGCCCTGGCCCATCGCCTGCGCAGCCGCACGCTGCCGCAACAGGCGGCCCTGCCTCTGCTGGCGCCCGACCAGCCGGCGCCGCTGTCGCCGATGCAGCGCCGCCTGTGGGTGATCGACCAGTTGGGCGAGAGCGGCTCGGCTTACCATATTTGCGGATTGACGCGCCTGCACGGCGCGCTCAACGTGGATGCCTTGCGCGCAGCATTCGACGATTTGATCGAACGCCATGCCGTGTTGCGCACGCGCTTCGTATCCGAGCAAGGCGAGCCTTCGCAAGTGACCGATGCGGCCGGACCGGCGCCGTGGATCTCACTGCCGCAAGGTTTGTCCAGCAGCGATTTGCGGGCGCAGCTTGAAGAAATCGGCAACCAAACCTTTGACTTGAGCCTCGATTGGCCGATCAGGATCGCGCTGGCCGCGGACGGCAATGCGGGCAGTTGGCAATTGCTGGTCGTGCTGCACCATATCGCCGCCGACGGCTGGTCCATGCCCATCCTCGAAGCGGAATTGAGCCAGGCCTACGCGGCCCGCCTGCGCGGCGCAGCGCCGGCCTGGACCCCGTTGCCCGCCCAATACCGCGATGTGTCGGCCTGGCTCGAACAGCAATTGAGAGCCGATGCCTTCGCCGCCGATCGCGCTTACTGGCTGCAGCAGCTCGAAGGCCCCTTGCCGCTGCTCGATCTGCCGTCCGACCGTCCGCGTCCGGCGGTACGCCGCTTCCAGGGGATGTCGCTGGACTGCACGCTGCAGGAGTCGACCGTGAAAGCCGCGCGCGCCTGCGCCGAACAACATGGCGTGACGCTGTTCACCGTGCTGCTGGCAGGTTTGCAAACCCTGTTCTACCGCCTGTCCGGCCAAGACGACCTGATCATCGGCGTGCCGGTGGCGGGTCGCCAGCATCCCGCCAGCGAAGGACTGATCGGGTTCTTCGTCAATACGCTGGCGCTGCGCGAACGCATCGTCGGCGAGCAGGGATTTGCACAGCGCCTGAAAGCGGCGGCGGAAACCATGCGGCAAGGGCTGTTCCATCAAAATTACCCGTTCGACCGCCTGGTGGGCGAACTCAACATCGCCCGCGATACTTCGCGTTCGGCCTTGTTCGACGTGATGATCGGGCTGGATGAAGCGGTCGCCGAACCGCTTCTGCCGGGCCTCATCGCCGAGACCTTGCCGTTGGCGCGCAACGGTTCGCGCTGCGACATGTCGTGGATGTTCGACTTCGGTTCGGCGACGCCGGCCCTGCGGGTCGAGTTCGACACCGACCTGTTCGATCCGGCCCGGGTCGAGGACTGGGTGCGCCGTTTCGAGCATTTGTTAGGCGCGGCAGTGCGTGAACCGCTGCGGGCGCTGGATCGGCTGGATCTGCTGCTGGAGAATGAGCGCGAGAAGCTGTTGCAGCACGCCGTCGCACCGACGCCGCACTTGCCTGAATCGACCGTGGTGCAATTGTTTGAAGCGCAGGCAGCGGCACACGAAAATGCCACGGCGCTGATCAGCGATGGCGGTACGTGGACTTATGGCGAACTGAACAAGGCCGCAAATCGCCTCGCCAGAAAATTGCAGCGTACGCGCGGCGGTCATCCTTCCAATGCGCCCATAGCGCTCCTGGCGCAGCGCGGGCCGCTGATGGTCGTGGCGCAATTGGCGATACAAAAATGCGGAGCCGCGTATTTGCCGATCGAACCGGATGCGCCGCAAGAGCGGGTGGCCTTGTTGCTGGACGACAGCCGCGCTGCCCTGCTGCTTTGCGAGCCGGGAATTGCTCCTCCCGCAGGGGGGATGCAACCCGCGCCGGATAGCGGGAGCAACGGCGCGGATTGCACCAGCCCTATGGTACTGCCTTTAACCATCCCGGACGAAAACGAAGAAGACGGCACCGACCTGCCCTCAAGCGTAAAGCCGTCCGACCCGATCTACGTGATGTACACCTCCGGCTCGACCGGCCGTCCCAAAGGCGTGGTCGCGCTGCACCATGGCGTGGTCCGCCTGGTCCGGCAATCCGGCTACTACACGCCCGAACCGAACGACCGCATCCTGCAGCTATCGAACTATGCCTTCGACGGCGCCACCTTCGATTTTTATGCCGCGCTGACCAATGGACTGACGCTCTGCCTGCCCGACCAGGACACGCTGCTCGATCCGCAGGCGCTGGCCGCCTTCGTCGAACGCCATCAAGTCAACGTCAGCTTCATCACCACCGCCCTCTTCAACCGAGTGGTGGACGAAACTCCGCAACTGCTCTGCCGCTTCCGCCAGCTCTATTTCGGCGGCCAGGAATGCTCGCTGCCGCACGTACGGCGGGCGCTGCAGCACATGACGCCGGGCGCGCTGGTGCACGTCTACGGGCCGACGGAAACCACCACCTTCGCCACCTGGCACACCGTTGATGCGGCGGATTTGGGCGAACATGCCGTGCGCCTGCCGATCGGACGTCCGATCAATCACACCAGCACCTATCTGCTGGACCAGCACCAGATGCCGGTGCCGGCAGGCCTGCCCGGCGAGCTGTACATTGGCGGCAAGGGTCTGGCGCAAGGCTATCTGGGCCAGCCGGAAATGACGGCAGAACGCTTCATCCCCTCGCCGCTGCAGCACAACGAACGCCTGTACCGCACCGGCGACCTGTGCGTGCAGAGGCCTGACGGCGCAATCGAATTCCTCGGCCGGCTCGACGGCCAGGTCAAGGTGCGCGGTTTCCGCATCGAGCTCGGCGAGATCGAACATCACCTGCTGAGCCATCCCGCCGTTGAAAAAGTGCACGTAATGCCGCGCCGTACCGCCTCCGGCAATACGGAGCTCGTGGCCTACCTGACCGGACGCGCCGGCCAGGCCCAACCGTCGCTGCAAGCCTTGCTTGACCATCTCGAAAAAGCGCTGCCGCGCTACATGTTGCCGGCGCATTTCGTCCTGCTCGACGCGATGCCGGTCAACCGCAACGGCAAGGTCGACCGCAACGCATTGCCGGCGCCGGAAGGCCGCGCCATGAGCCTGGAACAATCCGCGGCCGCAAACGCCGATGCTTCCGCCGACCATGCCACGGCTGACCGGGAAACCGTTTTGCTCGATACCTGGAAAGCGGTCCTTGGCCGCGACGCAATCGGCTTGCACGATAATTATTTCGCGCTCGGCGGCGACTCGATCCAGGCGATTCAGATCGTCTCGCGTTTGCGCACCCAGGGCTTTGCGCTGAAGGTGACCGACCTGCTGCGTTATCCGAGCATCGCGCAACTGGCGCCCTTGCTCGGCAGCGGCGCCGCGCAAAAGCCGCGCGCCAAACAGAGCGAAGGCGATATCGCACTGACGCCGATCCAGTCCTGGATGCTGGAGCGGCAATTGCCGGCGCCCAACCATTTCAACCAATCGGTGCTACTCGAATTGCCGGCCGCCAGCGATGCGGCCCGGGTAATGCGCGCCCTGGCCGCCCTGCAAGCGCAACACGATGCCCTGCGTTTGCGTTTCGGCATCGGCGCCGACGGCAAACCATGGCAACGGCTGGCGCCTGCCGGCGCTACATGGGAATTGCCGGAGCATGTCCTGCATGGCCCTGATGCAGAAGCCACTATGCTGGCCGAGATCAACCGCATACAGCGCAGCCTGGCGCCGGAAACCGGCCCGATCTGGCGCGCAGCGCTGTTCCACCTGCCGCAAGGCGACCGCCTGCTGCTGACGATTCACCACTGGGCGGTGGACGGGGTGTCATGGCGCATCATCCTGGAAGACTTGTCCGCTGCCTATGAGCAAGCAGCCAACCCGCAAGCCGCGATCCGGCTGCCTGCTGCCAGTCAGTCCTACCGCGATTGGTCGCACGCCCTGGCGGAAGCAGCGGCCGGCCCGCACTTTGGCAGCCAGTTGGCATACTGGCGCAAGCAGATGACGTCCGACATCGGCACCCTGCCGCGCGCAGCCGATGTGCAGGCCGCCACCTTGAGCGAGCGCATGGTGCTCGAATTCAGCTTGCCGCAAGCGCAGAGCGACGCCTTGTTCGGCACCTGCCACGAAGCTTATCGCACACGCTCCGATGAATTGCTGCTGTCGGCCTGGGTGCATGCACTGACGCAGGTGCAAGGCCATCCATCCTGCCGCATCGTGCTGGAAAGCCATGGCCGCGAAACCCTGTCGGACACGATCGACGTGTCGCGCACGGTCGGCTGGTTCACCGCGATCTATCCGCTGGCTTTCGCGCTTGACGGCGACGGCTGGAGCAACCGGATCCGGCAGGTGAAAGAGACGCTGCGCGGCGTGCCGGATCACGGCATCGGCTACGGCTTGCTGCGCTACCTGGGCCATGCCGCGGACCTCCAAGGCGTAACCGGCGAAGTGGTATTCAACTACCTCGGCCGTTTCGACCATCGCGAGCAAGCCTTGCCGGCGGCCCAGGAATCGACCGGAGACGAACTCGATCCGGCGATCCGTCTCGAACAAGGCCTCGACGTCAGCGCCGAAGTGCGCGACGGCATGCTGCGCGTGCGCCTGGTGGGTGACGCCAAGCGCTACCAGGCGGCATGCTTCCATGCCTTGCATGCGGCATTCGAACAAGCCTTGCATGACCTGATCGCGCATTGCCAATCGGCCGATGCCGGCGGCCTGAGCCCGAGCGACGTCGACCTGCAAGGCCTGGGCATCGGCGACCTGGACAATATTCTCGATAGCCTGGAGGGATTATGAGCAAGGCAGCACCATTGACCCGCGAAAAATTGCGGCGGATTCATGGACAGGATTTGATCGTCAAATATACCGGGCTGGCTGCGGCCAGCATGGCGATTCCGGTGCCGCTCTTGGATGCCGCCACCGAACTGGTGATCCAGTTGCGCATGGCAAAAAAGCTGTGCGATCTGTACCAGGCGGATTTCACGACGGAACGCGCCCGCGCGGTGATCACCGGCATCGTCGGCGGCTTGTCGCTCGGCGCGGTGAGCGCGGTGACACTGCGCTACGTATCAATCGCCGGGTATTTTGCAGGGACGCTGCCATCGGCAGGATTGGCCGGTGCTTATACCTATGCAATCGGAAATCTGCTGCTGGATCGGCTGGAGGCGCATGGGCGGTTCGATGTGCCGCATCCGAAGGAGATGGTTGCAGCATGAAAGGGGTGCGGTCCGCGTTGAATGATTACGTCGATGCACCCACCGCCAAAACTGCGAACGGTATACGCAATGCATGGCCTATCTACCAAACAAACGCGATGGTCGTCAATTAGGTGAAAATCACGGTGGAACAATTAGGGCCAGTCTTACGAGATGACCTATATGTTCGATCAAACGGCGCAGATGCTTGATGGAGTGAAAGCGCCTCGAAATATTAAATAAAAAAATAAATATGGGCATACGTACCGCGCTCTGGAAAGTGAGCGCCCAACCTCAACAACTTGCCGAATCGATACTAGCGAGCGAGAAGCTGCTTGAAGACATGATCGTTGCCAATCCTCAATTGCTTTCTGACGAATGGTTATTGATCGGACGTCAGGAAGATACGGGTTTTGGCGGACGCATCGACCTACTTGCTATCGCGCCGGACGGAACGCTTGTACTCATTGAAATTAAGCGAGATCGCACGCCTCGGGAAGTAGTTGCCCAAGCCTTGGATTATGCAAGTTGGGTACAAACGCTCCATGCCGAAAACATTGCTGGAATTTACAGTCGATTCGCGCCAAAAAGAAGTCTAGCAAATGATTTCCAAGATCGTTTCGGCCAAAAACTTGATGAGGAGACGATAAATGAAAACCATCAAATAGTCATTGTCGCCGGAACGCTCGATAGCAGTACTGAACGCATCATCAAGTATCTCAACGAGAGAAATATCGCCATTAATGTTTTGTGCTTCCAGGTCTTCAAGCACGGCAATGAACAACTCATCAGTCGGGCATGGTTGAACGATCCTTTGGTTTCGCAAGTAGCTGCGGCCACTGCTCCTGCCGGACCTACCGAACCCTGGAACGGCGAGTTCTACCACTCCTTCGGCGCCAGTGAAACGCGATCCTGGGATGACGCGGTGGAATTCGGTTTCATATGTGGCGGGGGAAAGGCTTGGTACAGTAAAACCCTGCACCAGCTCACCCCGGGGGACCGCGTGTGGGTCAACGTTCCTGGCACCGGTTATGTCGGCGTTGGGCGTGTGACTGGACATGCGCAATCAGCGCTGAATTTCAAAGTTTCCACGCCCGAAGGCGAAAAGCCGATTCTCAACGTTGCTAAACGAGGCACCTACCATGCCGAGTTTCTGGACGATCCAGAACGCTGCGAATATTTCGTTCCGGTCCATTGGTTGCAAACCGTGCCATTGAACAATGCCGTGCAGGAGATCGGCTTATTCGGGAATCAGAATACCGTTTGCAGGCCGACGACCCCGAAATGGCGCTCCACCGTGGACAGATTAAAAGAACGCTTTACGGATTTCGACAAATGAGATCTGGTACGCGGCCAATCGATAGAAACTGGGCGAAGCCTCTATATCCCCTCGTACCCTATCATCGTAGGATAGGGGTAACCCATCATGACCAACCGCACACATGATGGGTTACTCAAAAAGCCGCTCCACCCATCCTACGCAAAATTACCCAGCATACGTACACACCCACATGATCGACCGCCGCAACATCGCCAATCTCTACCAACTGTCTTCCCTGCAGGAAGGCATGCTCTACCACGCGCTGCGCGAGCCGGAGTCACGCGCTTACTTCGAGCAGATCGATTTCGAAATTGCCGAAGCGCTCGACATCGACGCCTATCGCCAAGCCTGGCAAGACCTAGTCAATCGCCACGACATCCTGCGCACGGTGTTCGCGGTGCGCAAGCTGCCGCAACCGCTGCAAATCGTCTTGCGCAATGCGCCGCTGGAAATCACGCAGCAGGATCTACACGCCCTCCCGGAAAACGAAGCGCAGACGCTGATCGCCCGCTACCGAGAAGACGACCTGGCGCGCGGCTTCGACCTGACCGAGGCGGTGCCGATGCGGCTCGCCTTGTTCGCGCTCTGCGGCGAGCGCTATCGGGTGGTGTGGAGCTTCCACCACATCCTGCTCGACGGCTGGAGCCTGGCGATTCTGCAATCCGACCTCGATGCCTTGTATGCCGCGCGCCTGTCCGGCCGCAGCGCCGCGCTGCCGCCTCCGGCCCCCTACTCCGCCTATATCAAATGGCTGGGCAAACGCGAACGGCAAGCCGGCCTGGCGTTCTGGCAAACGCGCCTGCAGGGGTTCGATCTGCCCACGCCGGTGCCGCGCAAACTGGAGGCGCGTTTCCTGCGCGAGAATCCGCCCTATGCGGTCGGCGAATGCCGCCACCCCTTGAGCGCCGCCGCGCACGAGGCCTTGCCGCAACTGGCAGCGCAGCATGGCGTGACCGTCAATATCGTGGTGCAATGCCTGTGGGGCCTGCTGCTCGGCCGCCTGAACGGCCGCCGCGACGCCGCCTTCGCCGCCACGGTGTCGGGCCGCCCGACCGAACTGGAAGAAGCCGGGCGCACCGTCGGCTTGTTCATCAACGCGGTGCCGGTGCGGGTCAAGCCGCGCGATGGCGAAAGCTTTGCCGCCTTGCTGGGGCGCGTACATGCCGAGGCCATCGAGGCGCAGGCCTTCCACGATTGTCCGCTGGCCGAGGTGCAGGCGGCGCATCCCTTGCGCGACGCGCTGTTCGATCACATCCTGGTGTTTGAAAACTATCCGCAACTGGACCGGGAAGCCAAGCGGAAGGACGGCACGGCCGTCAATCTGCATGAATACACGCATTACAACTTCGAGTTCCAATTCCTGCCCGGCACGCCATCGGTACTACGTTTCCGTTTCCACACCGGCTTGTTCGATGCAGCCTCGATGGCGCGCATCGCCGAAGATTTCGAGGCGTTGCTGCTGGCCGCCCAAGCCGATCCGCACGAAGCCGTCAGTCAACTGGCGCTGCCCTCCAGGCGCTGGAAACTGCCGGCCAAGCTGGCGATCGCGGCCAGCTTCACGGCAGAGCCGATCGCCGAAGCGCTGGCGTGGTGGCTGGCGCAATTTGCCTGCGGCACCGAAGTGGAACTCGCCCCCTACAACCAATGCGTGCAACAATTGGGCGACCCGGCAAGCGTGCTGGCGCAGGCCGATCTGGGCGTACTGCTGCTGCGCTTCGCCGATGCCGCGCGCGATCTGCAGGAGCTGTCGGAAGACGAAGCGCGCGCCAGCCTCGATGCCCAATGCGACATGCTGCTGTCGCTGCTGCGGCAACGCGCCGGCAAACCACTGCTGGTCGGCCTGCTTCCGGTCGCCCCAGACGACGGACCGTTGGCTGCACACTGCCGCTTGCTGGAACAGCGCTGGCATACCGAGTTGGAAACACTGCCCGGCGTCAGCCTGCTGGACTTGCGCGATCCCGGAGCTGAGCACGGCTTGGAGGAGGTATTCGACCCGGCCGCCGACCGCATCGGCCATCTGCCCTATAGCCCGCAAACCTTCGATGTCATCGCGGCCGGCATCACGCGCGCCGTGGCGGCGCGTGCGCGGCCGCCGTTCAAGGTGATCGCGGTCGATTGCGACAACACGCTGTGGGCCGGCGTGTGCGGCGAGGCCGGCCCGCTCGGCGTGCAGGTCGATGACGGCCATCGCACCTTGCAGGCATTTCTATTGGACCGGCAGCGGAACGGTTTCCTGATCGCGCTCGCCAGCAAGAACCAGGAACAGGACGTATGGGCGGTGTTCGAGCAAAACCCGAACATGCTTTTACGGCGCGAACACATTGCCGCCGCGGCGATCAACTGGCTGCCGAAGTCAGGCAACCTGAAGCAACTGGCTGCGACGCTGAACCTGGGCGTGGACAGCATCATCTTCATCGACGACAGCCTGCTCGAATGCACCGAAGTGATGGAAAACTGTCCGCAGGCGCTGGCCCTCGCGCTGCCGGCGGAACAGGCACTGTTCGCGCCCTGGCTGCAAAAAATCTGGGCCTTCGACGTGACCGCCGTCACCGCGGAAGACCGCGAACGCACCGGCATGATCCAGGCCGAAGCGCAGCGCCAAGCCATGCTCGGCGCCGCGGATCCGCAGGCCTTTCTCGCGCAGTTGCAACTCAAGGTGAAGATCGGGCCGGTACAGCCGCACCAGGTGGCGCGGGTCGCGCAACTGACCCAGCGCACCAATCAATTCAACCTCAGCGGCGTGCGGCGCGACGATGCGGACATTGCCGCCTTGATCGCGGAACCGGGCATCACGGTCTTGGCGATCGAGGTCGATGACCGCTTCGGCGCCTACGGCTTGACCGGTGTGGCGATCCTGCGCAGGCTAAGCCATGCATTGCAGATCGAAACCCTCCTGCTGAGCTGCCGCGTGCTGGGGCGGCGTGTCGAACATGCCTTGCTGAGCGCGTTGGCGCGGCGCGCTCAGGCAAGCGGCCTGACGCAACTTGAAGCGCGCCTGGTAAGGACCGAGCGCAACGAACCGGTGCGTCTATTCCTGTCGGGCGCCCCCTGGCAGCATGCCGGCGAGGATCGCTACACCTGTGCCGCGCGGGATGCGGCGCGGGAGATTGATGGAGTCGAGCTGCTCGACGATCATGTTTTCGTGCCGGCGGAAACGCCCATCGTCCCTGTAGCGCGGAGCGGCACAGGGAAACCGGCAGAAACGCCCGCCGTGCATCCTGGTAGAGAGCATGCCTTGCCGTTCCTGCAGGATGCATTCCAGCTCCCGATCCGCAACGAAGCCAACCTGGCGCATCGCCTGCAATACCTGCCGCTGCTTGCCGCACGCGCCGGCTGGCCGCGTGTCGGCTTGCGCGCCAGCGGCCCCGGCGCAAGCGCCAAACGGGACAAACTAGGCGCCAGGCCGCCTGCGCCCGGCAGCGAGCAACACATCGCCGCGATCTGGGCCGAAGTGCTCGGCTGCGAAGTACGCGATGCGGAATCGAGCTTCACTGAACTTGGCGGCCATAGCCTGCATGCGGTGCGCGCGGTGTCGCGCCTGGAACGCACCTTCGGCCGCGAACTGGGCCTGGCGCAATTCTTCAAGCTCAACAGTGTCGCTGCGCTGGCAACATGGTTCGACAGCACAGCGGCGCACACCGTAGCAATCGCCACTGCAGCGATCAGGCCGGCGCCGGATGCCGCCGATTATCCCCTGTCCCATAACCAGCAACGGCTCTGGATCTTGAGCCGCATGGGCGCCGCCGACAATGCGTACAACTTGTGCGCGGCATTCCGCTTGCGCGGCGCTCTGGATGCCGCCGCGCTGCAACGCGCGGCGCAACGGATGCTTGACCGGCACGAGGCGCTGCGCACCGTATTCCGCCTGGGCGATGCGCCGGACCGGCAACCGCGCCAAGTGGTCCTCTCCAACCCGCCCGCCAGTTTCACGCTGTTCGCCGAAGGCCGGCAGGAAGAAACCGTGCGCGCGCAAATCGTCGCACGCAGCCGCCGGCCTTTCGATCTCGAAACCGGCCCGCTGTTCTGCATCGACTTGCATGCACTGAACAAGCAGGATCACGTGCTGGCCATCTATCTACATCACATCATCGGCGACGGCTGGTCCTTTGGCTTGCTGCTCGACGACCTGGCGCAGGCATATGCCCATGAAACCGGGCATGCCAGCACGAAAGAACAGCCGGCTGCATTGCGCTATCGCGACTTTTCGGTCTGGAACCGGTCGCCCGAATGCGAGGCTGGCTTGGTGCCGCAGCGCGATTACTGGCGCGCTCAATTGCTGCCATTGGCGCCGATTGCGCAAATCCCGACCGACTACGCACGCCCTGCCGCACCCGGCGGCGACGGCGCCACGGTTACCCGCACGCTGCCGCTCGCTGCCCTGCAAACCTGGCTCAAGCAACGCAACGCCAACCTGTTCCCGTTGCTGGCATCGCTGGTGTCGCTACTGCTCTACCGCTGCGGCAATGAATCGACAGTACGGCTCGGCATGCCGGTGGCAGGACGCGACCGCCCCGAACTGGAGCGCACCGTCGGCTTCTTCGCCAACACCGCGGTGCTGGTCAACCGCCTGAGCGATGAAGACAGTTTTGAAACCCTGCTCGGCAACATGCAGCAGCGCGTCACCGGCGCGCTCGAACATCAAGCTTGGCCCTTCGACCGCCTGGTGGCCGACGCACAGCCGGAACGGGAAGCGGGACGCAATCCTTTGTTCGATGTGATGGTGGTGCTGCAAAACGCGCGCCGAAATGCGGCCGAATTGCCGGGCCTCACAGTGGAGGATTTCGAAGCCGATACCGGCCTGGCTGCATTCGACCTGGTATTTGAATTCGGCGAAGTGGAACAGCGTGAACTGGCCTGCGTGCTGCGTTATCGCAGCGATCTGTACCGTGCCGACACGGCAGCACGGCTGCTCGACCGCTTGCTGACGCTGCTCGATGCGGTGCTGGCGCAACCTGCGGCCAAACTGCGCGAATTGCAAATGACAAACGCCCAGGAACGAGCGCAGCTCGCCGCGTTTTGCAGCGGCGGGACCATGCCGATACCGGATCGCGACCTGCCCGCATTGTTTGCGGAACAGGCCGCGCGTACGCCGCAGGCGCCGGCCGTGGCTGCAGGCAACGTACGGCTCGACTACCGCACGCTCGATCAGCGCGCCAACGCCCTGGCCTGGCATCTGCGGCGCGATTGCGGCGTGAGAGAAGGCCACGTCGTAGGCGTACTGCTGGAACGCGAGATCGACTGGCCGATCGCCTTGCTCGGCATACTGAAAGCCGGTGCAGTCTACCTGCCGCTCGATGTGCGCCATCCTCCCGGCCGCCTGCGCGATCTGCTGCGCCAGTCGGGAGCACGGATGTTGATCGCGGCGGAGTCCGGCCATGCCGATTTCGCCGGCCTCGGCCTGCGCGCGATCAGCCCGCTGGATGCAAACGTTCTGCAAGAAACGGCGCCGCCTGTCGACCTCACCGGCTCCAGCCCCGCCTACCTGATTTTCACCTCCGGGTCGACCGGCACGCCGAAGGGTGTGCGGGTCCAGCACCGCGCCTTCGTCAACATGATCCGCGAGCAGATCCGCAGTTTCGCGATCACACCGCAAGATACGGTGCTGCATATTGCTTCCTGCGCCTTCGACGCCTCGCTGTCGGAGTTTTTCATGGCCTGGCTGTGCGGCGCGGGCGTCGCCTTGGCCGATCATGCCGGAACGCGTGACGGCGCGCTGCTGGCTGCGCTGATCCGCGCCCACGGCGCGACGGTAGCGACCTTCACGCCCTCGCATTTGCGGCAACTGGACGATGCCGAAATCGCCGGCTTGCGCACCATCATCCTGGCCGGCGAAGCGGTGCTGGGGCGCGATGCACGGCGCGTGCTGGAACTCGGCATCAACTGCTTCAATGCCTACGGCCCGACCGAAACGGCCGTGTGCGCAACCCTGGCCCGCGTCATCCAGGCTCCGGCCGATGCCGCGCCGGTGCCGATCGGCCGGCCGCTCGCCAACCTTTCCCTGCACATCGTCGATACGGCCGGGCGGGATGCACCGCTCGGCATTGCCGGCGAAATCGTGGTGTCGGGCGCGGGCGTCGCGCTCGGCTATCTGAATGCCGAGGGCAATACCGCATTCTTCACCCGCGCCGACGGCAGCCGCGCCTACCGTACCGGCGACTCCGGCCGCTGGCTGGCCGACGGCCAGGTCGAATACCTGGGGCGCAAGGACGCGCAACTCAAGATCCGCGGCCACCGCATCGAGCCCGGCGAGATCGCGGTCGCGCTGACAGCGCTTGAAGGCGTGCGTCAGGCCGAAGTGATCGCAGAAGAAGGCGCGGCCGGCGCCTACCTCGCCGCCTACTTGTGCGGAGAGCCGCAGCCGGACGCGGTCATGCGCGCGCGCCTGGCGCAAAGCCTGCCGGCGCACATGCTGCCGGCGCGTTTTGTCTGGCTCGAACGGCTGCCGTTGACCACCAGCGGCAAACTCGACCGTGCAGCCTTACCATCGCTCGAGCCGGTAAAAGCCGGACAAAGCTGCGCTTTGAATACCCTGGAAAGCACGCTGCTTGCGCTTTGGCGCGAGATGCTTCCCGGTGCGATTGACGCCGATACCGATTTCTTTGCCGCCGGCGGCAACAGTTTGCTCGCGATGGGCTTGGCGCGGCGCATTGCGCAGCAGTTGGAACGGCCCTGCCCGGCGCTGCAGTTCTTCAAGTCCCCGACCGTGCGCAGCATGGCGGCGGCACTCTCCGCTTCCTCCAGCGAGACCGCGGCGCTGATCCAGACGTTGGGATCGGGCGGTCTCTCCTTATTCGCCTTGCCGCCCGACCCTGCCTTCGGATTAGCCTACGCCTCGCTGTCGCACGTGTTTCCGGAGGCGCGCATTCATGCGGCGCAATTCGTCGACAAAGCTGTGCCTGAATTGCTCAACCTGTATCTCGACGCATTCGATAAACTCGGCCTCGGCGCGGACACGGTGCTGCTCGGCTATTCGGCAGGCGGCAAACTGGCGTTGGCGCTGGCGGATGCGCTGGCAAAGCGCGGCAGGATGGCGCGCGCCGTCTTTCTGATCGATACGTGGGACTGGTCGCAGGCGGCGCCGGAAATCCGCGAACGCATCGATGCCGAAATGAATGCCGCCCTGCCCGCTGCCATGCATGCGCTATCGAGCGCATACCGGACAAGGATGGCGCTATTCGAGCCGGCAACAACGATTGCCTTGCCGGTGCATCATTTGCTGGCCGATGCCGGATCTTACCCTCTGCCCGCCGGCGTCAGCCGCGACTGGAGCGGCCTGGCGGCAGCCGGATACCATGAACATACGGTGGCCGGCAGCCACCATCAGGTGCTGGATGCGGCACATGCAAGCGCCACGGCCGAATGCTTGCGTGACATATTGGCGCGGGCATCACGACGTCCGGCGGATACGCCTTCGGAGCATCAACAACCGAAAAGCACCACGTAAGCTTGTTCGGACCAGTCGCGGTAAGGTAGTATCTACCGTCAGAGGGGCGCTCCCGAGCGAGCGCTCTTTTCCATTGAGTGGAAGCCCTGCCGCAACAATGTGATAAGGGTGCAGAATGCCAGAGCCAAGCCCGAATGCCGGCGCCGAAAAAAAAATTGGCGCCATCGACGTCCGCCGTTTGTGGCCTGTGCTTGTTCTATGGCTCCTTGCTGCGGCACAGCATTTCTGGATCACGCCGCAGCTTGAGCGTCTGCCCGCCGATTATGCGGAAGAAACCAGTTTCGCCGCCCACTCCCGCTTCCGGGAGACCCCGACCTCGCCCTGGGTCAATTCGACCCTGACAGCCCGCCGTGTGGACCAGACCCTCATGGCATCCGCGTCGCACGCGATCATCCAGGGCGATCTGCATTGGACCAACGACGCCGGCGTGGTGGAATACGAAAACACCGGCGTGTATGGCGTGGACCGGTACACGCGCATGAATCTGCCGGGATATGGCGATGTCGTGCGAACCGGCCCGTTTCTCTTTCCCCTGCATACCCAGCCCACGACGTATCGCTATTGGGACCCGCTATTCATCGGCGGCCGCGTCGCCACCTACGAGCGTGCCAGTAACGTAGACGGCGTGCCGGTTTACGTTTTTCGCTTTACGGCAAGCGCATTGGATGAAAGCGCCGGCTATAGCCAACTGCCGGACGTGCCCCAGCGCTATCGTGTCCATACCGACGGACATGGCACCATGTGGATCGAACCCGTATCCGGCATCGTGGTGGATTACGAAGAACAAGGCATCAGTTATTTTGTTGAACCGGCCACCGGCAAGCGCATCGCCGAGTTCTATCTCTGGAACGACCGTTACACGCAGCAAACCAGATCCGCAAAAGTCGAACAAGCCGTAGCGGCCCGCCGGTGGATCATGGCGCTTGAAATCTGGGCGCCAGCCGCCTTGCTGCTGGCCGGCCTGGCTTGGCTGGTGGTCGTGTTGAGGGCCAAGGCGCCGCAACACGCTACTGCGATATCCCCCGCCCTCACCGGAGAGCCCTCATGAAACCACGCATGGGTTTGACGCTCCGGATAACCCTGGTCTTCATCATGTTCGGCGGCATGCTGCTGGCCGGCGTGGGCGTCCTCTCCTATCGCAGCGGCTATGATGCGCTGAAGGCGGCGGCCATTTCGGAACTGCTCTCGTCCGCACTTCTGAAAGAATCCCAGATTAACAACTGGGTCGCCGAACAGGTCTCCGATGTAAGAGTCATTGCCGAGTCGCCTGCCTTGCGGGAAGCCTTGAATTCGCTTGCCGCCGCCGCGCCGGGGTCGGAGGCCGCGCGGCTGGCCCGCGCGCGAGTGGTCGGCGAACTGAAACCGCATACGGAAGCTTTATTGCGCACGCATCCGCTGTTGGCAATCGTCGATCCCGACACCGGCAAATTCCTTGCCGCCACCGACCCCGCCATCGAAGGCCGATCCGCGGCCGATGAACCTTATTTCGTCAACAGCAAGGCTGTCGCCTATGTCCAGGGTCCGCATGCCTCTTCTCTGATGCACGGCCCCGCGCTCGCCATCGGAACGCCGTTGCGCTCGGCGCAGGGACGTCTATTGGGAGTCCTGGTCGGGTGGACCGGCCTGGGCGAAATCAATAACATCGTCCAACAGCGCAGCGGCTTGCACTACTCGGATGACGCTTACCTTGTGAACCCCGCTTACGAATTCATTACGCAACCGCGCTTCATGGCCCTGCCGGCGGTACTGCGGGAAAAGGTGCATACGGAGGCAGTCAAGCGCTGCCTGGCCGGCAACAGCGGCGTGATACTCAGTACCGACTACCGCGGCACGCCTGCCATCACCGTGTACCGCTGGCTGCCGAAACACAAACTCGGCCTGATTACCAAGATCGACCAGGGGGAAGCATTTATCCTGGCGCATGACTTTGGCCGGGCCATCATCGTCATCAGCCTGCTGGTGCTGCTGGCGACATCGGTGGCAGCCGTGGCGCTGGCGCGCACGATCACCCGCCCGGTGCTTGCCCTGCAAGCCGGGGTAGCACGTTTCGGGCAAGGCGAGCTGGAGGTGCGGTTGCCGGAAAATTCGGCCAATGAGTTGGGCCTGCTGGCCCGCGAATTCAACAACATGGCGGCGGCCATCGCCGAGAAAGAAACGCAATTGCGTGCCAACGCAGCGCAATTGGAGCAACGGGTACAGGAACGCACGCAGACATTGCAGCGCCAGGCCGACCTGCTTGAGCTTGCGCATGACGCGATCATCGTGTGCAATGCAGACGGCGCCATCCTGTTCTGGAATCGCGGTGCGCAAGAGATGTACGGCTGGAGCGGGGAAGAAACCATCGGCCGGCACATGCATGCCTTGTTCCAGACCAAGTTTCCCGCATCCATGGGTGAGGTCAACCCGAACAGCCTCAAGACCGGCCGCTGGGAAGGCGAACTAATCCATACCCGCCGCGACGGCAAGCGCATCGTGGTCGCATCCCGCCAGGCATGGAGGTACGACGAGCGCGGTCAACCCACGGTCGCGCTGACCATCAACAGCGACATTACCGAACACAAGCTGGTCCAGGAAGAACTGAACCGGTTTTTCGACCTGTCGCTCGATCTGTTATGCATCGCCTCCTTCGACGGCTACTTCAGGCGCCTTAACCCGGCATGGGAAAAGGTGCTGGGGTATACGCTGGCGGAGCTGATCGGGCGTCCTTACCTGGATTTCATCCATCCCGACGACCGCCCGGGCACCCAAATCGAAGCGCAGCGGCAGGCTATCGGCTTTCAAGCCGTTTCTTTCGAAAACCGCTATCGCTGCAAAGACGGTTCTTACAGATGGCTGTCCTGGCAAGCCGTGCCGACCATGGACCATTCGCTCATCTATGCCGTGGCGCACGACATCACCGAACGCAAGCAGGCGGAACGGGAGTTGCGGCAGAGCGAGGAACGCACGCGCCTGATCGTCGACACTGCTTACGACGGCTACATCGCGATCGACGCCGCGGGCTTGATCAGGGATTGGAACCGGCAGGCCGAAACGATTTTCGGCTGGCACCATACCGAAGTATTGGGGCAGCCGGTCTACGAAACGATTATTCCCCCCCAATACCGCGCGGCCCACCTGTGCGGCATGCGCCGCTTCCTGGCCACCGGCGAAGCTTCGGTGTTGAACAAGCCGGTGGAAGTCACCGCCTTGCATCGGCACGGCCACGAGTTTCCCGTAGAGTTGACGATCTCCCCCATCCGGCAAGGCGATACCTTCATCTTCAGCGCCTTCGTACGCGACATTACCGAACGCAAACGGGCACAAGAGGAATTGACAATCGCGAAAGAAGCAGCCGAGGCGGCGACGCGCGCCAAGAGCGAATTCCTGGCCAACATGAGCCATGAAATCCGCACGCCGATGAACGGTGTGATCGGATTGACCGATATCGTCCTGAAGACGCAACTGACGCAGCAGCAGCACGAATACATGACGCTCATCAAGTCATCCGCCGACTCCCTGCTGCGCCTGTTGAACGACATTCTCGATTTTTCCAAGATGGAAGCCCGCAAGCTCGCACTCGATGTGATCGAATTCGATCTGCGCGAATCGATCGGCGATACCCTCAAGGCATTTTCCGCCGATGCCAACAAAAAAGGACTGGAGCTGACTTACCATGTCGCGCAGGATGTGCCGAGCATCCTGGTGGGCGATCCTGGCCGCCTGAGTCAGATCATCGTCAACCTGACCGGCAACGCCCTCAAATTCACCAGGCAAGGCGAAGTGGTTCTGCGCGTGACGCAAGAGTCGCATCAGCATGCATCGATATTGCTGCACTTCAGTATTTCCGATACCGGAATCGGCATTCCCGAAGAGCAGCAAGCCTACATTTTCAACGCCTTCGCCCAGGCCGACAGTTCGACCACGCGCCAGTACGGCGGCACCGGGCTCGGCTTGGCCATTGTGTCCCAACTCGTCAACCTGATGCACGGCACAATCGAGCTCGACAGCGCGCCGGGTAAAGGCACCACTTTCCATTTTACGGTCCGGCTAGGCTTGCCCCAGCACCAGCCGGTAACTGCCCAGCCGTCGCAACCGGCGTTGAAAGACATGCCGGTGCTGGTGGTCGACGACAACCATGCCAACCGGCAGATTCTCGCCGAAATTTTAAGCAGCTGGGATATGCGCCCGGTCCTGGTGGAACACGGCGAACAGGCCTTGGCCGAACTACAGCGCGCCGCAGCCCTTGGCGCCGGTTTCCCATTGGTGCTGCTCGATGCGCAAATGCCTCGGCTCGACGGCTTTCAACTGGCAACCGCGATCCAGTCGATGCCCAGAGTGAACAATGCCGTCATCATGATGCTCTCCTCAAGCGACGTATCCGGAGAAATCGCGCGCTGCAAAGCCTTGGGCATCGAGCACTTTCTCACGAAGCCGGTCAAGCCGTCGGAGCTGTTCAACGCAATCATGGCCACAACCGGGACCGTCTCCAATAAAAAATCGGATATTGCAGACAGCATGCCGGCCCAGCCTTCGCAGCCGCCGCGTCTCCTGAAAATACTGGTGGCGGAAGACCACCCGGTCAACCAAAAACTGATGACGGCTATTTTGCGTGAAAGAGGGCATACGGTCGCGATTGCCAGCAATGGCCATGAAGTCTTGCAATTGTTCGACCAGGAACCGTTCGACGTGATCTTGATGGATGGCCAGATGCCGGAGATGGATGGCTATCAGGCTGCCCGTGAAATTCGGAAGCGCGAGCAATCGACCGGACAGCACATCCGCATCATCGCCGTAACAGCCCATGCAATGAAGCAAGACCGGGAAACGTGCCTTGCGGCAGGCATGGACGACTACGTGTCAAAGCCGATCTATCCCAGCCAGTTGCTGGAAAAGCTGGAGATGGGACAGAGCGCCGCTGGCGCTCCGGTCTCCCCGACCCAGGCGGCCAAGCCCGCAACGCCCTCCACCGCAAGAGCATTCGATGCCGGCGGCGCATTGCAAAGAGCGCGCGGCAAGGAGGCGCTTCTGAAACAGCTGGC
Source organism: uncultured Burkholderiales bacterium (assembly GCA_966211965.1). Lineage (GTDB taxonomy): Bacteria > Pseudomonadota > Gammaproteobacteria > Burkholderiales > Burkholderiaceae_D > CBIHON01. The sequence continues at coordinate 76,103 of CBIHON010000022.1, forward strand.
CGAGGTCTTCCTGCTGGATTTGCCTAGCGCGTTGACCGATATCGATACCGCCGTCACAGACAATGATGCACAACGGATCGAACGCGCCGCCCATCGGCTGAAAGGGGCTGCCGTCAACCTGTGCGCGGATGCGCTGGCACAGGCCGCGGAACAGCTGGAACAGTGCGGCCGGCTGCAGGCTTTCGACCAGACCCGGGAAGCCCAGCAGCAACTGGTTACACGCGCGTCCGAATTGGCTGCTGAACTAAGAACATTCGTTGGAGGGGCCGCATGAGAATATTGATTGCCGACGATGAACCGGTATCCCTGCTGTATTTGCAGGATGCTTTGACGGACTGGGGGTACGAGGTCATCGCCGTATCCGACGGGTTAAGCGCATGCGACATCCTGCAGCGCGCCGATACGCCGATGCTGGCGATCCTGGACTGGATGATGCCGGGCATGGACGGCATCGACGTATGCCGCACCATTCGCGAAAACGTCAAAGATCGCTATATCTACCTGATCATGCTGACGACCAGGAGCGAAACCGCGTTTGTCGTCGAAGCGATGAATGCCGGCGCGGACGATTTCATCCGCAAGCCCTTCGCCGTCGAAGAACTACGTGTCCGGGTCCGCGCCGGCAGCCGCATTTGCAAGCTGGAGCAAGAGCTTCGGATCAAAGCAACGCATGACGCCTTGACCGGTCTTTACAACCGGGGCGCGATCATCGACATCCTGCAGCGGGAAGTGGCGCGGCATGATCGCGACATGCGCGGAATCGCCGTCATTTTTGCGGATATCGACCACTTCAAACGCACCAATGACGACTACGGCCATCTGGCCGGCGACGCGGTCCTGCGTGAAGTGGCCCGGCGCATGGGCGCCGTATTGAGGCCATACGACTCGCTGGGCCGATACGGCGGAGAAGAACTCATGATCGTACTGCCGGCATGCGATGCCGGCGGTGCGCTCGAGGTAGCCGAACGCGTCAGGGCGAGCGTTGCCCAAGACCCCGTCGCCACGGACTTCGGCATGATTGCGACATCCATCAGCATCGGCGTGGGAGTGATCGACAGCGGGAAAACCCTGTCCTTGGGCGACCTTATTCATCTCGCCGACACGGCGCTCTATCGAGCCAAGGACAATGGACGCAATCGGGTCGAACTGGCAGTTTGTCTGGAGGAGGAAAAATGAAACTCGCAAACATGAAAATTGGCGTGCGCATGAGCCTGGGATTTGGCTTGGTGCTGGCTCTTCTGATATGCGTGGCAGCGCTCGGCATTAGCGGCATGAGCCGCACCAACAGCGCCTTGCACCATGTGGTCGACGTTAATGACTACAAGATGGATCTAATAGTAGAAATGGTGGAATCGATACACATCGTAACGCGAGTGATGCGTACCGTTGCGCTGCTCAGCGACGAAGCGGCAGCCGGCGTGGAACAACAGAAAATCGTCGAGGCGCGCGAAAAATACAATGTCGCGTTTGCCACTCTCGAAAAACTGCCGCTGGATCAGGCAGGCAAGGATTTCGTTGCCAGGCTAAAGGAAAATCAACTCGAGACACGGCCGCTCACCGACAGGTTCATTGCGTTAGCCAAGACCAATAAGGAAGAAGCAATCCATCTGTTGATGAAACAGGCCATCCCGGCGACAGCGAAGTGGCAGACCACCTTGCATGATTTCATGGCGCTGGAAAAAGAAAAAAACAAAAAAGGCGCGGAAGACGCCGAGGCAAGCTACCATGCCGCCCTGATGTGGATGCTTGGGTTGACCGGCCTCGCGTTATTGTTAGGAATTCTCATTGCCTGGCTATGCACGCGCTCGATTACCCGTCCTTTGGCTACCGCCGTAAAAGTCGCACAAACCGTTGCCGCGGGGGATTTGAGCAGCCGCATCGAGGTCAATTCAACCGAAGAGACCGGACAATTACTCCAGTCGTTAAAGCAGATGAACGATAGCCTGGTTCGGATTGTCGGCGAAGTGCGCAACGGCACCGACACCATCGCCACCGCATCGGGCCAGATCGCCTCCGGCAATCTCGACCTGTCCTCGCGCACCGAACAGCAAGCCGGCTCGCTCGAAGAAACCGCCTCATCCATGGAGGAGTTGACCGGTACCGTCAAGCAAAACGCCGACAACGCGCGGCAGGCAAACCAGTTGGCGGTGTCGGCTTCCGATGTCGCCCTCAAGGGCGGCGCGGTCGTGTCGCAAGTGGTCGACACCATGGGCTCGATCAACGACTCGGCGAAAAAAATCGCCGACATCATCGGCGTGATCGACGGCATCGCCTTCCAGACCAATATCCTGGCCTTGAATGCGGCGGTGGAAGCGGCACGGGCCGGCGAACAGGGGCGCGGCTTTGCGGTGGTCGCGGGCGAAGTGCGCAACCTGGCGCAGCGCTCGGCGGCGGCAGCCAAGGAAATCAAGACCTTGATCAGCGACTCGGTCGAGAAAGTCGATGCCGGCACCAGGCTGGTCGATCAGGCCGGGGCGACCATGGATGAGATTGTGGAAAGCGTCAAGCGGGTCAGCGACATTATCAGCGAGATCACGGCAGCGAGCCAGGAGCAGACCTCGGGCATCGAGCAGATCAATCAGGCGATTGCGCAGATGGATGAGGTCACGCAGCAGAATGCCTCGCTGGTGGAAGAGGCCGCCGCAGCCGCAGAGTCGCTGCAGGCGCAAGCCGGGCATCTTCAGGAAGTGGTCAGCGTGTTCAAACTCGACAGCGCCGGCACGCCAACGGCCGCCAAGCTCAGCACGGTAAAGCAGCGTTCGGCTGCGGCCGCTACCGCCACCAGGCGAGCGTTGCAGCCAACCACAATCGCTGCCGCGCGGACCGATGCCGCTGTGGCACGGCAATCTCCAGTCGTACCGACAACAAGCGGTGCCGAGTGGGAAGAGTTTTGAATCAATCGGCTCAACCCCTACGATTTTCCGGGAGTAAATGAGAACACGGGAAAATCCGCATCATGAACTCGCAAAGACAGCGCTCAGTCTAAAGTTCACCCATAGGAGATGACCATGCGCACCGTCGTTTTGTTGTTCTTCAGCGCAGGCTTGCTTGCCGCCTGCGCCACTCCGGAAGAACAAGCCGTGCAAGCGCAACGGCAGATGGACTATATGATGCGAGTCTACGGTCCTGCCTGCGAAAAATTGGGCTATACGCTTCAAACAGATCTGTGGCGCAACTGCATCCTCCAACTCAGCGCGAAAGACGATTTCGAACGCTATCAGCGATATTCCTATCCCGACTACCCGCCTTTCTTCTGGCGGGGTTGGCGGCATTGGCCTTAGAATCTGCCGACAGAGAACGATCAACGGGAATAAAAAAATATGGCCGATCGGCAAGCCGTCCGCTCAATTCGTGCCGAACAATGGCGCGACGCGCTGGGCAAATTCCTGGGATTCACGAACGGCGGCGACCGCATTCCATACCTCAGCCGAAAAATCAGGGAAAACGGCGACAAACTTTTTGGACAGCATCAGGTAGTAAGGTTTTTCCACCAAGGGCATCGGCAGCTTTTCGATTTGCGCCTGAAAACTCGGGTCGGCTGCCACCAGTTGATCGCCATTCTCGGTCGGCAATGCAGCCGCAGCAAAATTCCCTAACAGGACGCGGCGCAAAAGATCGCTGCCTTTCTTGGATGAATCATCGACCGGCACGCCGGCCTTGCGCAATTGCGCCACGATGGAAAAACTGGTCTGAGCGCCGACGACACCATGCAAGTTGGTAATCTTTACCCCGTCCCATTTCACCGGGTTGCCGCGCAAGCGATACAGTGAATAACCGGTTTTCAACATGCGCTTGCTTGGATCGGGCTTGCCGTTGGAAGCGGGATACACACCCATCCCGGCACGCTCGGCGACATAACTTGCATTCACAACGCCATCCAGTGCGTTGAGCTGCATCTCCAGCAGACAGCGCTTCCATGGCTTGCCGACCATCTGGATTTTCACGCCCAGGCGCTGCGCCATCATCTCCACCATGATGGAGATATAGCTTGGACGGTCTTTCATGATCCAGGGATGGTTTTCGTCGTCCTCATAACAGAAGGTCATTGCCTCCGGCTTGGGCGCCGCCCAGGCGGATTGGAGGCACAACAGCATGAGAACCAAGGCGAACCGCAGCATGTCAACCCTCCCGGATGGAAGTCAGTCAATTGAAGGACCTGCTGTATTTTTTCGATTATAGCGAACCGCGTTTTCTGCTTCTACTGCAGCATTACCGGCGTGCCATCGATCGCATTCCCCATCCGCTGCGCCATGTCGAGCTTTTCCGCCTATGCGCTCAAGGCGGCAATCAGGCGGCAGTAGAAAATTAAATTGCAGAAGGAAGCCGCCGTACTCAAAGGTTTTATCTTGACATATAAACAATTTTTTTGATATGGTCCGATGTCTTTATTTCAATCAAAAATTAACCAGCAAGGGAATAACATGGAAGCATCGCAACAAATCATCACAACATGCCAAAATAAATTGGTCGGAGCCAACCTGCATGCCTGCAATTACTTTGTACGTGACGTAGCAACGGCGCTCGGCGTCAACGACAACAATTTTTTAAACACCACCGCCAATGCGCAGGTCGATCAATTACGCGGCAGCGCCAACTGGCAGAACTTGGGACAAGGCAATGTGGGTGCGGCGGCGGCTTTAGCCGAGGCAAATGCCGGCAAATTGGTCATTGCCGGATGGAAGAGTTCCAGCGGACATGGCCATGTGGCGATTGCGGTGCATGGTTCGGCGATTAATGGCTGGCCGCGCGGCTATTGGGGACACCTTGGCGGACTGCCCGGTTCTAATCAAGGCCTGCGGGAAAGTTTTGGCGAAAATAAACGTCCGACTACGGAGTTCTTTGCTCGCGCGCTCTGATGATTTTTTCCCCCTCTTCGCACAATGCTTCATGCAGACATCGGCGTGAAGCCCACTTGATATGCATATGAAAAATTTTACCGCCCTTCTGGCGCCGCTGGCGCTTTGTCTATCGATGACTGCCAACGCACAACAGTGCGCACTCTTTAAGGCTACACCCGAGAGAATCGAAGCCACGATTGACCGCATTGTCAGCAAGAGCGGCGAACGCATGGTGAAGATTTACGGCGTCGATGTCGGAGACGGACGCACCGCGCCTCTGCACGAAGGGCCAATTGAAGTATTCGACCGTGGCGGCAAATCCCTCTGCAAGGCCGACATCGAATTACTCAAGCCGCCATTCATGTTCGCCAAAGACCGGTATTTTTATTTTTTGTCGGGTGATGCGATCGACGTCTCGATCAAGGTGGTCGATCTCGACACTTGCAAGGTAGCTTGGCAAAGCGCTGTTTATCCGTGGAGCAAGGCGCCGCGGATTACCGCCGCCGCCCTGTATGTCGCTGGAAAAAAAGTGGAGGTTGGAAATAATTGCTTGCCAAGCGTTTCTGGTGCGAATAAGCGCTGATGCCAAGACGCATCCCGGATTGTCCATCAGAGTTATATCTATGCAGCGGGGGCTTAAAGCGGGCGGGCCCCGGAAATAACCCCCGACCCCCCACCCCCACCCCCGCCCCGGGGGGGGAACCCGGTTCATAATCATTACGATTTCAAAAAAATTTTGCCTACCTGCTTAGCTCCCGTCCGAGAACTGGCGAACGAGCTCCTCACCAACGAACCCTCCGTAGACTGAAAAGACATGGGTTTGACGGTCTTCACCGACAATGCCGCTTTTCTCGATCTGGCTCACCACTTATTGATAAATCGGTGATGCCTCCATTGCTTCGCCTGACTGTTCTGAGTCCCATACGGTTACGCATTCTGTTTCTATACGTGTAAAGAACACAATTTGAGACCGGGACCGGCGGTAGGGCGAAGACTCATAAAAATCCGCGCATTGCGATGCTGCTTGCGTATCGCATATCGATACCCGAGGCACCGTTTCCAGCGCCTGGCTCCATTTTGCTTCCCTTCCCGGCGATATAGGCAATACTGCCCTCACCGCAACCACACTTGGGAACAAACATGCAGGTTCTTATTCATCGCGATTCCAGCGCTTGGCAAATGCAAGTATCGGTTTCTTTTACTTTATCCATCTTTCTGAGCGGCGTGGGATTAGCCTACCTTCCTGGCACGGACCTGGATATCGCGTTCATGATCATGGGCTACGCCTTTTGCCTGACTTGTGCTTTTGTGCTGGCCAAGCTGGTGCGCGACGGCGAACAAAGCCGCATCGAAGGCAAACCGGCCGATACGCCCCTGTTCAAATACCTGGTGTGGTTCGGCTTTTTCGCGGCGATGGCGCTGACGGGCTGGGGCTTGCTGCGCATGCAAATCAGCGACACCTACAAGGCATTTCTGGGCGTGAGCTGGTTGTACCTGATCACCTGCGCGTTCACGCTGGCCAAGATGCTGCGCGACAAACATGAAGCCGACCTGAATGATGTGCGCATGGCTTTGCGCAAGGATGCCGCTTAACAAAAACTTTTTCACACCTTTAGGAGTTCTCATGAAAACTCGTCTCGTCACATCCCTGATAGCGTCCTGCCTGTTCTTGTTCGGCGCAAGCCTTGCCGGCTCTGCGCAGGCACAAAGCGAAGCATCAGCCTTGAGCGCCCTATCGGCCGTACCGGTCGCTTCGCTAGTGGCCGGTGCGAGCACGGCGGCCGGCTCCGTCGTGGCGCTGCCGGCCATGCTGTCAACTACCGGCGCGGTGCTGGTCGTCAAAGCCGTCGAGAGCACGGCACGCGGCACCATCTACGTGCTCGAACGGGCATCAGACGGCGCCGAGGCCAGCGTGGAAATCCTCACCCGAGGTACCGGCGCCGCATCGGTGGCAGTGGGCAGCGCGGTCACCGTCAGCGTGGTCAGCGCCGGCGTCCTGCTGTCCGCCGCCGGCCAGGCCATCGCCTTTATCCCCAATGCGCTGGGCAATGCGCTTTTGCATAACGAACGCCTGACCAATTGAGACTGCCATGCGTAAACTGTTCAAATTGCGTATAGCCTTGGCGTTGACCGCCGGCTTGTTGGCCCCATTCAGTGCGCATGCAGGACGATCCTGCGAAGCAAAGAAGCCGACCACAGAATCGATCGAACGCGGACTGACACTGGCCGAACGCACGATGACCGCCCTGGATGCCGGCGGCAACCAGGTCGTGATCCTGGCGCGTGCGGGGCAGGACTTGTCTAAATACGGTTTGCGCTATTCGCACCTGGGCTTTGCCTATCGGCAGCCGGATGGGCACGGCGGCCACGTGTGGCGCGTGCTGCACAAACTTAACCAGTGCGGCACCGCTTCGGCCGCAATCTATCGTCAGGGCCTGGCTGAGTTTTTTCTGGATGACTTGTGGCGCCTTGAAGGAGCCTACGCCGTCCCTACGCAAGAGGTACAGCAGCGCTTGCTGGCGGTGCTGCAAGACGACCGGCAATCCGTCTACATGCACCACAAGCCTTACAGCATCGTCAGTTACGCATGGGGCCAAAAGTATCAGCAGTCGAACCAGTGGGCGGCCGAGACCTTGGCCTTTGCGATGGCGCCCACGATCCGCTCGCGCGCGCAGGCGCAAGCCTGGCTGAGACAGCGCGAATACCAGCCTACTACGCTATTGCTGGGGCCGCTGACGCGGTTGGGAGGCCGACTCACTGCGGCCAATGTCGCCTTTGACGACCACCCGCCGGAGAAGCGGTTTTCCGATCGGATCGAGACGGTAACAGTTGATTCGGTATTTTCTTGGCTGCAGCGGGCTAAACTCGCTGGCCCGCCTGTGGCGATCAATTTGTCGGGATCTAAATTTTCAAATTGATTTAACGCCGCTCAAATTTGATGGGGCATGGGCATACGCATAGAAGGCAGGACAAATAAGGGAACGACGTCTGATTGGAGATTGCACATATCTGCATAATGATAAAAAAGCCGTCTCTTACCCGAGGTTAGGCCACATTTCAAATTCTTTTTTCCGCATGCCTGCCTGACATCGATAAAGAGGCACGCGGGAATAAGGTGTGCAATTGCGACGCTCACCAGCGCGGCGAACTTTCCGCCAGTTGGGCTATGCCCCGGCCGAAAGAGAAATTCTCCATCGGTACCGGAACCAATGCGATAAATACATCGTCTGGGGAAATTCCGATGTTTTCGTGAAGCAGCCGGGTGATGGTCGCAAGTAGCTTTTGCTTCTGCTCAAGCGGGCGGTGTGCCCCGATCAGAACGGTGATGATCATCGCATTGGCGGTCCGATTCATCTCCATGAAGGTAGGGTCGATGAACAGCTCCTCCTCGTCGTGCTCGCTAATCATGATGAAGCGGTCGCCGGACGGGATCCCGAGTCCGTCAATGAGCGACCGGTTCAGTGAGTCGCCGATTGCATTCTTCTGCTCCTTCGAAAATCGACCGGCAGGAATGTGGGCGTGAAAGACAGGCATGATTTCTCCTTCGAGTGGATGCCGTATCCCGGGCACCGCCGGGAGTACGGCTGATGGAAGCGATATTTGCCGCTCATTTCCTGTTCTGCCGGATTACACGGCATTTGCATCTTCTTATTTATTGACATTCACGTAAAACATTAATGCGTGCGCCGGAACGACGCGAGATGTATCGTCAATTATGTAAAACTCAATAACAACATGTTTCATGCTCATGCCATAAAATGGATATACGTTTTGAATTTTATAGGCAGGAGAGATATGTACAACCGCAATTTACGCATGCTTTGCATGAGTTACACGCATGAGTAATTCTCTATTGGCCCTGCCGCCGCTGGACGCCGTCCGCGGTTTTGTCGCCGTCGCTCGCCGCATGAGCATTACGCTGGCAGCAAACGATCTGTGCCTGACGCAATCCGCCGTCAGCCGTCAGATTCAAAGCCTGGAAGAACATCTCGGCGCCAAGCTCCTGATCCGCAAGCACCGCGCGATTGCTCTGACCGAAGCGGGAGAACAACTGCTGCATCTGGCATCGCCATGGCTGGATCGTTTGGCGGAATACAGCGAATCTTTACAAAGACACGGCCAACCGCGGCCTGTCACCATTACTGCAGCGATCAGTGTGACAGCGCTGTGGATACTTCCAAGATTGGGAGCGTTTCAAGAAGCACACCCGAACATCGACGTACGCGTATCGGCCAACAATCGCATACTGGACTTGAAGAAAGAAAACATCGACCTCGCCATCCGATATGCCCGCAAGGAAGACGTTCCTTCGAATGCGACAAGGCTGTTCGGTGAAAAAATCCTGCCGATGGCCAGCAAGGAAGTCGCCTCCCGCGCTTTCAAAAGTCCCAAGGCCCTGTTGAATGAAGTGTTGCTGGAACTGGATGAACGCGCCCTCCCCTGGCTGCGATGGTCCAATTGGCTGACTGCCACCGGCTTACCGAATGCGAAACCGAAAGCCTACCTGCGCCTCAATCAATACGATCAAGTAATCCATGCGGCAATAGGAGGGCATGGCGTTGCCCTAGGACGCGTTGCGCTTGTGCTGCCCATGCTGAAAGATGGCCGATTGGTTGCGCTCGGCGACACGAGGCTTGGCAACAGCGACTATGCGTATTGGTTGATTGAAGAATCGCCCTCGCCACGCGCTGAAGTACTGGTGTTTCGGGATTGGATCATAAAGGAAGTCAAGCTTGGCACTCGCGAGCTTGAGCGCATGAACAAGTTATTGTCTTGAGCTTTGTTCATTTCAGAGCAGAAGCCGGATCGTCCATTTTCAGTTGCACTTTTCTCATCAGTGTTTGAAGTTAAGACCGTCACCGACCAAAGGTGGGACATCAATAGCGAAGCGTATTGCCCCCATGTTCCAGCAACGCGGCCTGCAGCAGGTTCAACGTAAAAAAACAAGTGCCGCCTGAGCGTCAGGAACGCCGACGGTTAAGCATGGGGGATCTTACGTCGCATGCGGTGCATTACGCTTCGCCAATGGCGTCCTACAAATTGCAGCTTGCAGCCTTACCGGCAGACAGCCTTCTTTGCTGCCGCATCCCACGTATCGTTGTTTTGTGACATCGGGTAGGACTTGACCACGCTCCGAGTCTTGCCGTCAGCTGACACATCCCAAACTTGATCATACGAATGGCGATTGCCGGCACATTCGAAAGACATAACACTGCGACTTTGAACAAAGGAGAAAAACTTATTGGAAGCATCTTGTGATTTCCGGTCTACTCCGTCTATGTAGTCACGTTTGAAGTTTGCGGTAGCCTTTGAATCGCTGATCTGAACTGAGTCGATATCAACATATTCCACGGCCATTTCATTGCCATAGGTTTTGACCCATTTTTCGGCATGCGCGACTGAAGAAAACAAGCAAAAAACAAGAACAAGAGTGGGTTTCATAGAAGTCCTTTCCAGGTTGATGGATGTTGCATTAACATTTTTAATATTTGAAATAGCGGGTGAGCAAAAACGAAACCCGTTGCGGTTCGCTCTTGTTGATCTTTGGATTAGGCTGGCAAAAAGGAGCGGCCATAAAAGCGCCAGACAACGTGACCATGCCGGTGTCATGGCCGAGGAGAATCCTGGAGATTTACATTGCGCTACCGATGATGAAAATAAGCCAAGTATTTTAACTGAATCCTGCTCAATTTTAATTGCCCGGTGCAAGAGATTGAGACTTGACAAATTTGTACGTCATGAACTGATCTAGACAAAATAGTTTTCAACGCCCTCCAATTACTGTTTCAAGACATGGGAGAGAGTTTATTTTGGCAAAACTGTCGAATGTTTAGACCTGACCCCATGTTTCTCTGGCCTCTATTTCCTCTAAAAAAACGACCTCAAGCCGTGCCTGAAGCAGCAATGGTGCATTGCGCAGGAAATAACCGACAACCAGCGCAAAATCATATTTATGGGATTTCTTTATCCGGGACTTGCCGGCATTTTCATAAAAAATTCCCTTTGTGAAATTAATTTAATATATGCTTCTGACGACACCTGTATCTGTCGCGACAAGCAAGGAAGTTGGCAGGAACAATTCAACAGTCGATCGAAAGGGCCTACGTGAGCATGATAGAAAACGTCGTATCCATTACCATCGCTACATCCTCGCAAGCCGGCAGTATGCGGCAATAAATCGGCCTGGGCGCAGTGGAGGAGCGCATGGCGATCCTGATCGATATCGACCGGTTGATGTCCGATTTGAAGCCCGCGCCCATCGAAAACCATGCTGCCTGATTGCATCCGTTCACTCATGGGAGGTCCGCTATGTCTTTCGCAAACATAAAAATAGGAACACGTCTCGGCATCGGTTTTGCTGCAGTGCTCCTGCTGCTCACCGTGGTTGTCGGCATTAGCATTAGCCGTCTGTCGCAGCTCGACAACAACCTGGCTAACATTTCCGATAAGCGCATTCCGGAACTTCTCACCTCGAACCAATGGATCATCGCCATGCTGCAAACGGCACGGCAGACGCGCAACATGCTGATCATCGACGATCCGGCGAAGGTCAAGCAAGAGATCGAGGGCGTCATGAAGCTGAAGGCGGAACGCAAGAAGTACATGGAAGACCTCCAGAAGGTGATCGAATCGGAGGAAGGCAAGGCAACCCTGCAAAAGGTCATCGATGCCCGTGCCACCTACACGCCGCATGAGGATGCATTCCTGAAGCTGGTCGATGCGGGAGATATCGCCAATGCCAAAACGGTTCTGCTGGAAAAGGCCCGTCCGACCCAGCTGGCCTATATCCAGGAACTCTACAAGCTGGTTGATTTCCAGGTAAGCCAGGTCAAGAAGGCATCGACGATAGCGCATCAAGACTACCAAAGCAGCCGCAACTCCATGTTTGGATTGCTGGCCGGCGCGCTGTTGCTCGGCGTCGCATATGCGCTCTTCGTCACGCGCTCGATCACCCGCCCGATGAGTGAAGCGCTCAAGGTTGCGCAAACCGTTGCGGCGGGCGACCTGAGCAGCCGCATCGACGTGAACAGCAAGGACGAGACCGGGCAGTTGCTGCAGGCGTTAAAGGACATGAACCAAAGCTTGGCCGGCATCGTGACCGAAGTGCGCGGCGGCACCGACACGATCGCCTCGGCCTCAGAACAGATCGCTTCCGGCACCGCCGACCTGTCCTCGCGTACCGAGGAACAGGCCAGCTCGCTGGAAGAAACCGCATCGTCGATGGAAGAACTGACCTCGACCGTCAAGCAGAATGCCGACAATGCCAGACAGGCCAACCAGCTGGCGGTGACCGCCTCCGAAGTGGCGGTCAAGGGCGGCACCGTCGTGTCGGAAGTGGTGCAGACCATGGGTTCGATCAACGAGTCGGCGAAAAAGATCGTCGACATCATCGCGGTGATCGACGGTATCGCGTTCCAGACCAACATTCTCGCCTTGAATGCGGCGGTGGAAGCGGCGCGCGCTGGCGAACAGGGGCGCGGCTTCGCGGTGGTGGCGTCGGAGGTGCGCAATCTGGCGCAGCGCAGCGCGGCAGCGGCCAAGGAGATCAAGACGCTGATCGACAACTCGGTAGAAAAGGTCGATGCGGGCACCAAGCTGGTGGACCAGGCCGGCACGACCATGCAGGAAGTGGTGGAGAGCATCCGCAGAGTGACTGACATCATGGCCGAGATCAGCGCGGCCAGCCAGGAGCAGACGGCGGGCATCGAGCAGGTGCAGCAGGCGGTGACGCAGATGGACGAGACGACGCAGCAGAATTCGGCGCTGGTGGAGGAATCGGCGGCGGCGTCGGAGTCGTTGCACGAACAGGCGACCAAGCTGGCGCAGGTGGTGAGCGTATTCAAGCTGGACGGCATGCAGGCGACAGCGGCGACGGCCAGCGCTACCCGGCCGAAGGGGGCAGTCACGCCCTTGGTGAGGAAACCGGCATCATCGGCGAAGCCCTCGGCCGCCCCGCGGCAAGTCAAGCATCTCGCCAGAGGCGGTGCCGGCGCTGACGATTGGGAAGAGTTCTAGCCGGACGAAGGAGTGGACGTACCGATCGGTTGGAAAACTCCGCACACAAAGTTTGGCGGCCCCCTTACCTCCCATCCCCATAGGCGCTAACTTAGCGTCTGCTGGTTGGGTATGTAGAACGGCTCCTTCCCTTTCAGGGGGCTGGGGTGGGGATGGGTTCTTTTGACGCCTCCGTCAACTCCGAGAATTCGATTGTATGTAAAGGAGTTCCGGCAACAAAAGCATTTGCGCTAGAAGCCTCCTGATCCATTGAATAAACGGATAGCTGATTATTAGGAAAATCAAAATCAAGTTGTAAACTTATTTTGCCAAGTTCAGCAGGAATCATGTGTCAGTACCTATAGTTACTGGCATTTTTTCCCCATACACATCTTGCAAAACATGCGAGTTGTTCATTTACCGCATTCCTAGTGCACTGAAGCGCTATTTCCGGTTTGAAAGGAATAAGTCTCAACAAAAGCTCACAGTAGACAGCCGTTGCAAAAAAATTCTTGTTACAGTCGTCCATGCATTTCTGTTTGTCGCTACGGCCGCCATTACTACCGCTGCCGCTGTCTGGTCCATCACCGGGTATTGACCGTGATAAAGGTAATGGAGGTGTCGTTGGCCAAATTGGCAACACCAATGGACCGAATGGTGTTGGAACCACCGCTTGTAATCCATAGAGCGGTTGGCGAAATGACGTAGGGTCTGCGATTTTTATAATCGGACGCTGTC
>CBIHON010000023.1:0-88072 GCA_966211965.1 uncultured Burkholderiales bacterium
CAAGAAAAATTATTTGCCAACCTTACTGCCCGTCGCAACTTCGCTCTACGCTTAATCCTGCGTTTCGCTCCGTGTTCTGCAGCGGGAGCAGGACTATAGCAAATGCAAGCGCACTGCACAAGTACTGAATCGAAAATCATTTCGCCGACTGCTTTACCGCGTGCATGGAGACCTCACCCATCCACGCTCATCACACTCGATTTTGAATGGTACGATGCCCGCGCCCCGCGCGAACTGATGGTTTATATTCGACAAAATAGCGTGATTGAAAATACGCACGAAGTGGCGTCTCCTCCGCAATTCCGGCCGACCATTGTGTCCGCTAACAACACTCGCCTCACACTCCCCGACATTTTGTTGAAGGATCGGAAAGGCCGTGGCAATATGGCTTTTTTACCAATACATCGGGGAGGCTAAAACATGCTCGAAATCATCGGGATCGATCACGTCTACATCACAGTCTCCGACATGCAAAGGTCGGAGAAATTTTATGACACGGTAATGGGAACACTGGGCTTTCGCAAGAACCGGTTTCATATCGGCCCCGACCTGCACATTCAGTACTACAACCGTCACTTCGGCTATGTTATCCGCCCCGGCCGCACTGCTACTCCCCATGATCCCTACGCACCCGGGCTTCATCATTTCTGCCTGAAAGTCGAGAGCCCGGACGATGTGAAAGAAGCCGCGAAAAAACTAAAAGAGCAAAACATCGTCACCAGCGAGCCCCGGCTCCATGCCGACTACGCGCCGGATTATTTCGCCGCGTTTTTCACCGATCCGGATGGCATACGCCTGGAGATCACCAACTACCGCCAAGAACGGCGGCGCCGTCACGATCATTGGAACGATCTCCCGAATTAGTAATTAAGGCCAGGGCGAACGCACGAACTTCTCAAGTCTTTGATTATTCGAGGTTTTTTGAAAAATTGCCTGAATAAAATCTCGAATCAAATCAATGACTTATGTGTTTTGATGCGTTCACCTTGTAATTAAGGCGACCTGCGTATATCTCAGCACGCTTTCTGCAAGCGCCGTACTCTGTTCGCGAAACGCACCAACGTATCCGATAACACGCCGCGCGGCATCATTGCTTCGATCAATTGAAATTTGCCGCGCGTGCGCCATGCCTGTTGCAAGGCATCGCGCAGTTCCCGCCATGTCCTTGACACGATAGCCATGCCATGGGGAAGCACTTTTTCACCTCGTAGCGGCTCAATTGGAGATAGGTGTCCGCTTTGAGACCGTGCCGTGCCAGACATTGTTTGGCGCAACCGATAGGGCAGCCGTCGATAGCGATGAGCGGGCGTTTCGAATGCGCGATCTTCAGCAGCGAGGGTACGTCACCGCCGATCCCGGCGATACACGACATCTCAGCCATGCGGCACCGGCCCAGCTCCAACGCAATGTAGTTCGCCATCTGTGCGGCGTTGGAACAACCGGAACAGGAATTGCTGCCAGCGCACCGCCTTGAACAGCAAGCGAATCTCCGGGTGGCGCACATCTCGGCCACCAGCGTTCGCATCACACCCGTTTAGCGAGATCCCGAACAGGTTCTCAAGGCGTAACACTCTGCGGCGGGAAGATTCACGGCTTTTTTGCTGCGCAGCCTTGAAGCATATTGCGCCTCGGCCGGTCCAATAAGCATGCTGCATGCTGTACGAGAAAATTGATTTGACGGAACGGACTCAGGAGAATGCAATGTACTCCAACAAGGAAACACTCAAAAACAAGGCATCTGAACAGTTTATTGATGGGCTGGCACAAAGCATTGCCGAGCAAATTGAAAATGATGCGCTCGCTCAAGCCAAATTGCTTCCGTCTTCTGTCACCCGAGGCGAGATCGCTCCTCATTCTCTATCCACACTGTTTCTCGCCGACAGGTTTTACGAAAAATTAGAAACGGGAAGATTTTCCGGAAGATTGTCGATTACATGGAATGGCATGGACTCGTTTATTTTCATCCCCACTGCAGACATGCCGTTTACCTATACAAGTTCCGCTGGGCGTGTGATCGCGCCCAAGGTCATGGAAACAGACGGAGGCTCAATCCCGAGAATATTGAGAGGCCTCAAAAAATATTCCTCTTGGGGCTATGCGCCGGCATTCATCATTCATGACTGGCTGTTTGCAGCCAAAAAATGTAAATATCCCCCCGATACGGATTGGAGTTTTCCCGAAGCTGCGGAAATCATGGCCGAGGCAATGAAGACGCTGATGGAAGTGGGTTATACGAATTATGCGGGAGCACAGGCGCATCTGGAAAAAGCCGAAGACACCCTCTACCTGATGTACCAGGCAGTAAATTCCTTTGTCGCCGAAGACATATGGCTCGACGACAGCAGTGCGAAGTGCTTAGCCTGAGAAGCTGTTTTTCTGCAAGCCTGTCCTTCCGCGCAGGAAGCCTATGCCGGGATCGACGAATATGCGCCAAGGCTTTTTCCGGAAAGCGCAGACATCCTGCACCTGATGGACGAACCGTGAGAAAGCCTGATCGAAGAGGCCGATGCAGCGCTGTCCCAAGCGAAGAAGGCCGGACGCGACCGCGCCGTGCTGAGCGGCACCCACGTCGGTCCGGCCATGCCGAATATATTGAAAGGTCTACACTGATCATCTATCAACGCTGCCACATAAAAGAAGATGAGAACGTAGCAACTATACCGACGCCAGCATCCGCTGATGAAAAGCCAGATGATCCTCGATAAAAGAGGAAATGAAGTAATACCCGTGGTCATAGCCGGCATGCCGCCTCATCTCAAGCGGCTGTCCGGCGGTTGCACATGCCGCCTCAAATTCTTCCGGCAATAGCTGCTCCCTTAGAAATTTATCGCCGAGCCCCTGATCGATCAATATCCCTTGCGGAAACGGCGCCCTCCGCTCCCGCATCAGTTCACTCGCATCGTATTGCCGCCAGGTCGCCCTGTCCTCTCCCAGATAATGCGAGAACGCCTTTTGCCCCCACGGACACTGCATCGGCGCAGCAATCGGCGCAAACGCCGACACCGACCGATACACATCCGGATTGCGCAACGCCAGCACCAGTGCGCCATGTCCCCCCATCGAATGGCCGAAGATGCCGATGCGGTCGGCTCGCGCCGGAAACGCTCGCAGGATCGCGGCGCGCAATTCATGCAGCACATACGAGTACATCCTGAAATGCGCAGCCCACGGCGCCTGCGTCGCGTCGACGTAGAAGCCGGCGCCGCTGCCCAAGTCCCAACTGCCGGCCTCGCCATCAATACCGGTGTTGCGCGGACTGGTATCGGGTGCGACCAGCATGATGCCGTGACGCGCGGCGAAGCGTTGCGCGCCGGCCTTGATCATGAAGGTTTCTTCGGTGCAGGTCAGCCCGGCCAAGTAGAACAGCACCGGGACTTTTCGGTGTTTCGCTTGCGGCGGCTGATACACCGAGAACTGCATCGGCAAGCCGATCTCGCTCGACAGGTGCCGGTAAAAACCCTGCATGCCGTCAAAGCAGATGTGTTCGCTGACGAGTTCCATCAGTAGATCACGACCGACCGGATCGACTCGCCGCTCTTCATCAAATCGAAGCCTTCATTGATGCGCTCCAGCGGCAGCCGATGCGTGATCAAGTCGTCGATGTTGAGCTTGCCGTCCATGTACCAGTCAACGATCTTCGGCACGTCGGTGCGGCCGCGCGCACCGCCGAAAGCCGAGCCTTTCCAGACCCGTCCGGTCACCAATTGGAACGGCCGCGTGCTGATCTCCTGCCCTGCCGCTGCGACGCCGATGATGATCGATTGGCCCCAGCCCTTGTGGCAGCATTCGAGCGCCTGGCGCATGGTGGTGACGTTGCCGATGCATTCGAAACTGTAGTCGGCGCCGCCGTCGGTGAGCGCGACGATATGGTCGACCACGTTCTCGACTTGCTTGGGATTGATGAAATGGGTCATGCCGAATTTGCGCGCCATCGCTTCGCGCGCCGGATTGATGTCGACGCCGATGATCTTGTCTGCGCCGACCATGCGCGCGGCCTGGATCACGTTGAGGCCGATGCCGCCCAAGCCGAACACGACCACGTTGGCGCCTGCCTCCACCTTGGCGGTGAACAGCACCGCGCCGACGCCGGTGGTGACGCCGCAGCCGATGTAGCAGACCTTGTCGAAGGGGGCGTCTTCCCGGATTTTGGCAAGGGCAATTTCCGGCACCACGATGTAATTGGAAAAGGTGGAGGTGCCCATGTAATGAAAAATCGGCTTGCCGTCGAGCGAGAATCGGCTGGTCGCGTCCGGCATCAGGCCGCGGCCCTGGGTCGCGCGGATCGATTGGCACAGGTTGGTTTTTTTCGACAGGCAGAATTTACACTCGCGGCATTCCGGGGTGTAGAGCGGGATGACGTGATCGTCCTTTTTCAGACTCTTGACGCCGGGTCCGGTCTCGAGCACGATGCCGGCGCCTTCATGTCCAAGGATCGCGGGGAAGATGCCTTCCGGATCGGCGCCGGACAAGGTGTAGTAATCGGTGTGGCAAATGCCGGTGGCCTTGATTTCGACCAGCACTTCGCCGGCTTTCGGACCACCCAGTTCGACTTCTTCTATCGTCAATGGCTGGCTGGCTTTCCATGCTATCGCTGCTTTGGTTTTCATGTTGTCTCGTGTTTGAGTTAAGGAAATGATTATTTTCCTGCGTATCTGGCGGACCGGGATGAGCATGTGTGCGTCGTGGGATTTTAGCCTGACTTGACCTGCGAATGATGCGTATTTGCGCGGCCCTCGGAAAACATGAACCGAGCATATCGAAATATTTTCTTGGATTCAATTTAGGGGACCGCCTCTTCACCCAGTGCAAGATAGTTACATAAATTTCGCCGCAAAAATTGCACTCCTGAAAATGCCGAACTAGCGTGCTGCGAAACAGTCAGACCATCATCCTCTCCACCAGAAAGAATTCGTCATGACACTCCCTCTGCATATCCTCGGCATATCGGGCAGCCTGCGCAAAAAGTCATTCAATACCTCGGCATTGCGCGCGGCGCAGGAATTACTACCGCCCGGTGTGAGCATGGAAATCTTCGACCTGGCGCCGATCCCGATTTATAACGAAGATATCCGCGAACAAGGCTTTCCTGAACCGGTCCAGCAATTGCGCACCAAGATCGCCGAATCCGATGCGGTCTTGATCGTTTCGCCTGAATACAATTATTCGATCCCCGGGCCCTTGAAGAATGCTCTGGACTGGGCGTCGCGCCCGCCGGACCAGCCCTTCGACGGCAAACCGATCGCGATCATGGGTGCATCTCCTGGCGCGCTCGGCACCGCGCGCTGCCAGTATCATCTGCGGCAATTATTTGTCTACTTGAACGGCATGGTGCTCAATCGGCCAGAGGTGATGATTGCATCAGCACATACCCGGTTTGACGAACAGGGTAAGTTGATCGACGAACCGACTCGCGAGCACATCAAAAAACTGCTGACAGCACTCGCGGACTGGACGAACGATTTGCGCAGATCTCGCCAGACGGCTTAATTTAGCTGAGCTGAGTCAGCACACTCAAGGACGAACCTAAGGACGAACAACCGGCCCCTTAAAACCACCGGCAATCCTGTCGATCATCCCCTTCACAGCAGCCATCTGACGGCCGGTTTTGGTGGTATAGTCCGGGTCGTCATACCCCCAAAAGTCCCAGCACCCGTTAGGGTTCTTCATCGGGAATTGGCTGGTCGCTTGGGGATATAACACGATGATGTTGTTGCTGTCTGCCCAGGCATTGTACCCAGCGTTTTTGACGAATGTGGGACCGAAAGTCGCGAAGGAAAACTTCGCAAAATTAAAGTAGGTATAGCCGGCATATTGGAGACAGCCGTGGAAAACAACATGCAGTTTGCACAACTGACGATGGGCGCAATTTGCGGGAACATAAAGCCAGCCGGTTTCACCGATGCTATGGCTGGCGGGGTTACGTATGAATTCGCTTTGATCAAACTCAATAAAGAAGCCACTGAGCCGCCCTGGATTTCGGTTGTTTAACCGGCCATAAATCCATTTCAGAATCTCGCCCGCAGCATCATAAGGACAGTTGTTGATAAAAGGTTCGCGCTTAATATTGCACGGCGCTCCATAGCTGTCGGTCGGCATGACATGCTCGGCGTTGATATCCTTCTTGTGATAGATATTTGCATCATCGATGTAATGCCGATAGTACGTATGCAAGTCGTTCATTGCCGTCTGTCGTACTATCGAATCCATCGGACTGGAGAACAGAAAAATCTTATGGCTGGCCAGATTCGAGGTCGGATCGATTTTGCCGGCGCGGCTATAAAGATCGGTTACCCTGACCAGGGCCGCAATGTCGTTAGCGCCTGAAACCGGTGCGCATGGTCCGCGGGTTCTGAGGCCCCCTTGCATGCAATAATAGGGTCCTCCCGAGATGATTCCTGCGCCTTTCAAAATCGAGGAAAAAGCAACATCGAACTGAACCGCCATGAATGCGCCCGAAGAAAAGCCGGATACGGAAGTTTGCCGGATGTCGACGTTATACGTCTCGAGCCGGTTCGCGGCAATTGAATGCTCGGCGTAGGACATAGCGACGACAAGTGCAATTGCCAGTAGGAAGTTTCTGGTCATGTCAATGCCATTTAAATCAAATCAGCGTCCGGCCTTGACAGCGCTGTCCGAGAACGGACATCTTCGGAACGACACCTTGCTCCATCAGGATCACAAGCAGAAGATTCTGGCAGGACAAATACGATGGCTGTTGCGCAGCTCCCCGCAAGCCGTTGTCGCATGTGTTTTGGCGCCGGCAAGTCTGGTTTTTTTATATTGGGAAGGAATGCGCCAGCTGATACTGCTTTCATGGCTTGTCGTGATTTTTGCAAACGGTCTGATCGCCCTCGCTCTATTTTTTGCCTATCGGCGTACTGAACAGCCCGCTCCTGAACGGTCGCGACAATGGAGGATACGATTAATCGCCGGCGCCGCCATTTTCGGAAGCCTCTGGGGCATCTCCTACTTTTGGCTGTTCCTGCCCGGCTCATGGGTGGACCATTTCGTTCTCGTCCTAGCGGTAGGCATGTTGGCCACGAGCAGTACGGCGTTCTTGGCAGCCTACCTGCCTGCCTTGTATGCATTTCTGCTGCCATTCATCACGCCGCCCGTCATCAAGTTATTGTTGCATGGCGAAGTGGCAATAAGCATAGTGGTGCTCCTGTTAGTTCCTGTTAGTGGCTGTTGCAATGATGGTTGGTAGACACTTCAATCGAGCCCTCGTTCATTCCCTGGAAGTCGACTTGGAGAACAAGGAACTCATGCACAGACTATCGTTCCAGAAAGAGGAGGCGGAGCGTGCCAAGGCGAATGCCGAGTATGCAGATATGGCGAAGTCGCGATTTCTTGCCGCCGCAAGCCATGACTTGCGCCAGCCAATCCATGCGCTTGGTTTGTTTGCCGCGATCTTGCGCGGGCAAATCGACGAGCCAGCGGCGCGCAAGACCGTAGAAAGGATCGACGCGTCCATTGAAGCGACGGACAATCTCTTTAACGCATTGCTGGATATTTCGAAACTCGATGCCGGCGCATTAGTTCCCAATGTTCAAGATTTTCCCCTCAGGCAGCTATTCGAGAAAATAGAGGCAGCCCACGCACAAGAAGCGCTTTTCAAAGGAATCCGTTTGCGCGTCGTTCCGACAGCTTCGATAGCGCGCAGCGACCCACAGTTATTGGAGCAAGTTGTAGGGAACCTGGTTTCCAATGCGATCCGTTACACCCGAAGCGGCGGCGTTGTTGTCGGATGCCGTCGGCGAGGTAAGTGTGTGCGTATTGAAGTATGGGACAGTGGTATTGGCATTCCCGAAAATCGGCAAGAGGAAATCTTTCAGGAATTTTTTCAATTAGACAATCTGGAACGTGATCGAAAAAAAGGTCTTGGCCTCGGACTCGCCATTGTTAAACGCTTATGTGACCTTTTGGATCATCCCATTCACGTCGTCTCACAACCGGGACGTGGCTCGAAATTTACGATCGAAATGCCGATCGGACAGGCAACCGTGAAAACACAAGCCGAATCTGTCGTACCTCAAGTATCTGGCCCCGCAGTGACTGGGGCCTTTATTCTGGTCATCGATGACGAAGTTGACGTCCTGGATGGAATGGATGCCTTGTTGCGGAGTTGGGGCTGCCATGTGCTCACGGCCACTTCCGGGGATGAGGCGTTAAAGAAGATGGCCGATCACGAACGTCCGCTGGATATCATCATCTCTGATTATCGCTTACGTAATGGAGAAACCGGCATTAAGGTGATGCAACGACTTCAGGCGGAAATTGGGGAAAAGATTCCGGGAATTCTCATTACCGGCGACGTTGCTTCCGACCGTTTGCGGGAGGCAGACGAGAGCCGTTATCGACTGCTCCATAAGCCAGTTCATCCCACGGCCCTGCGCGCAGCTTTGTATTCGGCCTTCCTTGAGGCTGATCGAATATATGAGGAGCAAATAGACGCTACCTCGGTTCCCGCGCCGCAAGCTTTAGAATAGCCTGTGTACGATTTGTTACATTCAATGCCTTTAGCGCAGCTCGCACATGAATTTTCACCGTGCCCTCCGAGCAACCCAATTCCCGCCCGATCACTTTGTTGGGTTTTCCCTTAATCAAGAGGGCAAGCACTTCGCGCTGCCGTTCCGTGAGTTTTAGTTCAGCAAGCGATACGGGCGTGTCTGCCGCGGAACTCCCGGCTTTCCTGTGGAGAGGAAGATCGCCTGCGCGATTAAACGCGGACGGCGGTAAATAAATGCCGCCGTGGAGAACCAGTTTCAGGGCTTCGAACAGATTTTTGGCAGAAGAAGATTTTGGGATGAAACCCATGCCCCCCCCTGTTTGATTGCCTCGACGACCGTGTCGTAGTCATCGGTGGCAGACACGACAACAATCGGAATCTGGGGATAACGCGCCCGAAACACCGGAAGCCCGGCAAGCCCATCCATTCCCGGCAGAGCGAGGTCAAGCAATATCAGATCGACATCTTCGTGACTTTCGCAGAGCTCCAGCGCCTGCTGGCAGTCGTTCGCTTCAAGAACGACACAGCCTTCATCCAATTCTTGAAGCAGCTTGACCAAGCCCTCCCTGAACAAAGTGTGATCATCGATAACCAAGGTCTTCATATCGCAAGAACTCCAAATATGACCCGGGGAAACTCCGCTCGGCAACCCGTGCCCAACGGCATATCACTAAAGGGTAAGAACACATATCACCTTCACGCCAGAATCCCTTGCAAGTGAAATATTTTTCCTAGATGCGTCATAACACTTCCCGCATACCCCTTCAGTTAGATTTTCTCAACCAGCTTTTCTTTAGATAATGCAGTGGAAAGATCGTGCATGCGACGCTTTCCGCAAACAAGATAAAGCAATGCCACTCCCATTTCACTTCGAGTGGTAAGGTTCCCCGGAGAGATTGGTGGGGCTGGCAAGGTTTTGCAAAGGAGAATCATCATGAATCCGACGGGTTTAGCATTACAGGATGGAGGCGCCCTGGGCGCCTGCGAATTGGGAGGCAGGCCTAAGGCGATGACTGGCGTATCCAGTGGCGCGGTCAATACGGCAGCCATTGCTGGCGCTCCAGAAGTTTACATCAGTGAGCATCTGCATCGATTGTGGGAAGCACTCACCCTGCCGCAAGTTCCGTGGCTGCCGAAAAATCATCAGGCAATCCTGTCAATGTTCGGCAACTGGAATTTCTTTCGTCCTCGTATTGACTACTACATGCTGCCGGGATGGACGAGCTTGTGCGAGGTGTCGCCGATGATGACCACACTACATCGAATTTGCGATTTCAATCGAATTCACAATCCCAACTTTCTCGACCCTACGTGGGCAGTTGCCGCTTTCACCAGTTATAGCCGGCAACAGGACCTTGTCTGGCCGCACGAGGCCGACGCGGAACTGGTCAGCGTGTCCGAAGCAAAACCGGCGAGCGTAATCGACGCTGCATCTGCGCGCGCAATGATCACCTCGGTGCTCAAGGAAGAACCGCTACGCGGCAGCTTGACCGCATCGCCGAACCGCGCCCTGATGCTGGCGCGCCTGAACGATGCGTTGGAGCAGGCGCGCCGCAGAAACGACTTCAGTTTTGCGGTGCTGTTCCTTAGCCTGGACCGCTTCCACGTTATTACTGACAGCCTGGGCCGCAGCGTCGGCGACCAGTTGCTGGTCAACGTGAGCCTGCGCCTGAATGCAGGTTTGCGGCAAGGCGAAACGGCGGCCCACCTGGGCGGCGACGGGTTCGCGCTGCTGCTCAATGACGTCAGCGACCCCGGCGAGGCAAGGCGTATTGCCGACCAGTTGCAAAGCAGTCTGGCGGTGGCGTACAGGCTGGAAGGCTATGAGGTCTATACCACCGCAAGCATCGGCATCGTATTGAGCAAGCCAACCTACGTCGATCCGGACGAAATCCTGCGCGACGCGGAAACCGCGAACCATCGCGCGGCCATTGGCGGCGGCGCCTGCTGCGAAGTGTTCGAATCGGATATGCGCGCGCGCATCGTGGCGCTGCTCGACATGGAGACCAGGTTGCGCCAGGCAGTGGTGAGGGGACAAGAATTTGTGTTGCATTATCAGCCCATTGTTGCACTCGACAGCGGGCACCTGACTGGCTTTGAAGCGCTGGTGCGCATGCGCCGCGCGGACGGCGCGCTGATGCTGCCGAACGAGTTCATTCCGCTCACCGAAGAGACCGGTTTGATCGTGCATATCGGACGCTGGGTGCTGGCGGAAGCCTGCCGCCAGATGCGCAGTTGGCAAGCCAAGTTTCCCGATTTGCCGCCGATACAGATGAGTGTGAACCTGTCGGGACGTCAGTTTGCACAAGCCAACCTGATGCAGCAGATCGAGGAAGTGCTGGAGGAAACGGCACTCGACACCCAAAGCCTGAAACTCGAGGTGACCGAAACGGCGATCATGAAACATGCGGAGGAAGCCGCCACAGTGCTGACGAAGTTGCGTGGCAAAGGCATCAAGCTGCTGATGGACGACTTCGGCACCGGTTATTCCTCGCTGTCTTACCTGCACCGTTTCCCGGTGAGCACCCTGAAGATCAACGCGTCCTTCGTGCGCAGAATGGACTGCGGCGGCAAGGACGCCGACATCGTCCAGACCATCGTGACGCTGGCGCATACGCTGGGCATGGACTTGATCGCGGAAGGGGTGGAAACCGCCAGCCAACTGGAGCAACTCCGTGCGCTCAAGGTCGAGTATGGACAGGGATACTACTTCGCGCAGCCGGTGGACAGTGCAGGTGCGGAAGCCATGCTGACCAACTGGCCATGCAGGCAATCTGTAGAAAACTGTTATGACTAGCGCCGCAGCCGTGCTTCCTTGACCGGTTGGCTCACGATAGCACTGGTCATCAAGGATAACTCTGCCGCAAGCAGATTGATGATGTCATCTGAGGTCACGATGCCGTACAGGGTGCCGGCCTCGGTGACGACCGGCAAACGTCTGATCTTGTAATTGCGCATCAGCCGCAAGGTTTCTATGAAGCCCTCGTCTTCACGCACCGTCACCAAAGGCGTCGCCATGATGTCGCCAGCCGTGAAGACCTTTACATCCAGTTGCAAGGCCACGGTTTCAATCACGATATCGCGGTCGGTGACGATGCCGAGCGGAACGCGCTCGCCATCTTTTTTCTCCACCACCACGACGTCGCCGACGTGATGCTTGCGCATCAGTTCGGCAACCTCGGGAAGCGACGCATTCGGACCGCAGCACACCACGCCGACGCTGCAGCATTCGTTGATTGGCATGATTTCTCCCGGCAATTTTGCAGCAGAATTCAAAACATTTAGCTACGACCATTCCCGCATTATGTCGTTCATCACCATCATACGGATGCCGTTAAAAATGGCATCCGGCATGCGCTGCCCGCAGCGAAACATGCGTGAAAATTGCGATTTTTCCTGCAGGGCGCGGTCAAAGAGGAAAAGGCATTCAGGAGTATTTGACGTGGCTGAATTGATCCGTTTCAAAAACCGCATTCAAGCCGGCCAGCAATTGGCAGAGCAGCTCGCGGACTACAACGGGCGCACGGATACAATCGTTCTGGCCCTGCCTCGCGGCGGCGTCCCAGTCGGCTACGCAATTGCAAAAGCGCTTGAACTTCCGCTGGACATCCTGTTGGTCAGAAAGCTGGGCGTGCCCGGTCATGAGGAATACGCGATGGGCGCGATCGCCAGCGGTGGCCTGTACGTCTTGCAATCCGAGGTGTTGAACATGCTCGGCATTCCGATGTCGGTGGTTGAGACCGCGGCGCAACGTGAAACGAAGGAAATAGAGCGGCGCGAAAAACTGTATCGAGCCGGACGGCCCGTGCCGCAACTGGATGGGCATGCGGTTATTCTGGTCGACGATGGGCTGGCAACCGGTTCCTCCATGCTGGCCGCGGTCAATGTGATGCGCCAAGCGAAACCGGCGCGGGTGGTCGTGGCCGTGCCGGTCGCCTCGCCTGAAGCCTGCCAGGCGTTGCGATCCGAAGTCGACGAAATCATCTGCCTTTCCACCCCCGATCCGTTTTATGCAGTGGGCTTATGGTATGAGGATTTCAGCCAGACCACCGATCAGGAGGTGACCGGGCTGCTCACCCAAGCCGAGCGGGACCATGCTCGGCACACGGAAGCGCGACGGCAAACAAGTTGAATCGAAGAATGCAAGGAGGCCCTTATGGCTTTATTGACGCAAACCGAATTGATCAAGATCAAATCCGACTCCGTTCAGGTGGAAGGCGTGCTGGCCTTGCCGGCGCAAGCGGGCGGCGTGGTCCTGTTTGCGCACGGCAGCGGCAGCGGCCGCACCAGCCCACGCAACAACTACGTTGCCGCAGAATTACGCAAAGCGCATCTGGGGACCTTGTTGATGGACTTGCTCACCGCACAGGAAGACGAGAATTATGAAACCCGCTTCGATATTTCCCTGCTGACGCGGCGCTTGAGTGCGGCGGTCGACTGGCTGAAGAAGGCCGTCAGTACGCACACGCTTCCGATCGGCTTGTTCGGCGCCAGCACCGGCGCGGCGGCAGCGCTGCAAGTGGCGGCACAGCATGGCACCGAAATTGCGGGGGTGGTGTCACGCGGCGGCCGTCCCGATCTGGCCGGACGGCATGCGCTGGCCGACGTCCGAGCGCCGACCCTGTTGCTGGTCGGGGGACTGGATCGTATCGTGATCGAATTGAACCGGCTTGCGTACAGCGCGATGCATTGCGAAAAGCGCATCGAAATCATTCCCGGAGCGGGCCATTTATTTGAAGAACCCGGCACCCTGGAAACGGTTGCCGAATTCGCTGCGGCCTGGTTCGGGCGCTATCTGGTAAAACCCCAATAGAGAGCGAGCGGGGACAGTGTTGGTCGTCGCAGCATGGCTTGCCACGCGTCCTCCTCCCGTCTTGCCCGCCCTCCCGATGGACCGCAATCCGTGTGCGCTCTCTACTGGGATAGATTCTTAGAGCCTCTAAATAGTCTGCTGCATTTCCAGCGCCGGCGCATCGTTGACGCAGTGATGCCGTACGATCCGGGCCGGCACGCCCGCCACCGTGCTATGGGGCGGCACTGGCTTGAGCACGACGCTGCCTGCGGCGATCTTGCTCATCGTGCCGATTTCGATATTGCCCAGGACCTTGGCGCCGGCGCCGAGCAGCACGCCGCTGCGAATTTTCGGGTGGCGGTCGCCGCATTCCTTGCCGGTTCCTCCCAGCGTGACTTCCTGCAGGATCGATACATTGTCTTCGACCACTGCGGTCTCGCCGATCACGATGCCGGTGCCATGGTCCAGCATCACGCCGCAGCCGATAACCGCCGCAGGGTGAATGTCCGCACCGAATATGCGCGATGCCGCGTTAGCCAGGGTAAAGGCGAGTTCTTTGCGCTGCCGCCCCCATAATCGATGTGCGATCCGGTGGACTTGGAGCGCTTGAAATCCCTTCAGGTTGAGCAACACATGGAGATGATCGGGGCAAGCCGGGTCGCGGGTTTTGACCGCATTCAAATCCGCTCTCACCTGCCCCATCAGACGCTCGTCATCACGAACGATTTCGATCATCAAGGCAAACAATTCCTCTTCCGGCATGTCGGACGATGCAAGTTGTCGCGCCAAGATGGCGCACAGCACCTCCGCCAGCGAATTTCGTTGCAGGACCAGGTGCTGCAGGCGGCGCAGCAACATGGGTTCGTCATTCGCCAGGGTGAGCGCCTTGCCGTAGATTTCACGCCAGAGACAGGCCGAATCCTGCACCAAGACAGGCTTGCAGAGGTCATGCGCCTGGTCTGATGCCGCATTCTCACGATGCGTGCGGCTGCAATGCAAGACGGCAATGGACGCATCGGCATGTTGCACTGGCCGCGGCAGGAGGGAGGAAGCAAGGAATTCCGGTACGTTCATGATGATCCTTTGTATGCGATTTCAAGCTCGCGCTCTACCCGTCGGCAGAAACGGATTCCGCAAGAACCCTCAGGGTCTCGCCAAACGGGGACACCCATTATCGCAAGATCCCACGACTTCTGCCGACGGCCGCCGATTCCGCAAAAGCGACCTGCCTTGTCGTCACATTGACTTATATAATATTTTAAAACATAATGTATTTATCGAAATTAAAATCCCCCTTCGAACATGCACGACACCGCCCACCTACAGATCATCAAGCGGAGCATGGCATCAGCACGCCTGGCCGCCGGCATGGCGGCATTCCTGCTCGCAGCAGCCATGCTGCCGGCAGCGCCACTGTCCAATGCCGCGAGCCTCCCGGAGACATATACGGCAACCTATCGGGAGATTCCGGACGTCATCAGCGCCGAAGGCATAGTGGAAGCAGTGCGCCAATCGACGCTGGCAGCCCAGGTACAGGGACAGATCGTCGAACTTAAAGTCAAGGCCGGCGATAGCGTAAAGGCCGGACAGGTTCTGCTGCGCATCGATCCGCGCACTGCCGAACAGGCGGTTTCAGGCAGTCAGAGCCAGCTCGCCGAAGCACAGGCCGGCCTTGCCAATGCTTTGCGCAGCTATGAGCGCAGCAAGCAGCTCTTTGCACAAAAATTCATCAGCAAGGCCGCACTTGACCAGGCCGAATTGGACTACAAGGCAACCCAAGCACGAGTCGGTTCTCTGCAAGCCAATGCCGGTCAGGCTTCCACCGCCAGAACCTTCACAACCATCCACGCCCCCTATGCCGGCGTAGTAGCCGCCACGCCGGTGGAGGTCGGCGACATGGCGACGCCGGGACGGTCCCTGGTCACCGTGTTCGATCCAACCAGCATGCGCGTCACCGCCACGCTGTCGCAATCCAGCCTGCGCGAAGTGAAGCTGCAGATGCCGGTCCGGGTAGAACTCCCCTCCTTGCAGCGCAGCTTGTCGGCCAAACAGGTCACGCTGATGCCGCTTGCGGACAGCCGCAGCCATACTGCCAAGCTGCGCCTTGAGTTGGGTGAGGCCGCCGGCCTGTTGCCGGGCCAGTTCGCCCGTGCTTATTTTGCTACCGGCGTGACCCGCAAACTAGTCGTTCCCGAGCGCGCTGTCCTGCGCCGCAGCGAACTCACCGCGGTGTACGTGCTGAACACGAACGGCGTCGCGCAATTGAGGCAAATCCGGGTCGGCGATGCATCGGCCGACGGCTATATTGAAGTCCTGTCCGGCTTACGCGAGGGCGAGCGTATTGCGCCGGTGCCGGTCAAGGCCGGCCTTTCATCGGCCGGTGCCGCATCTTGAAACCGCCGGTCCCTCAACCCACGGAAGCGACGACAATGGGAATCGCCGGCCGTCTCGCCAGATTTTTCCTGCATTCGCAATTGACACCCTTGATCGCACTGGTGGCAATGCTGCTGGGCTTGTTCGCGGTGCTGGCGACACCGCGCGAGGAAGAACCGCAGATCAACGTCACGATGGCCAATGTGCTGGTCCCCTTCCCCGGCGCCTCGGCCAAGGACGTCGAAACCTTGGTGGCGATTCCGGCTGAACAAGTGATCTCGCAAATTCAAGGCCTCGATCATGTGTACTCGGTTTCCAAGCCTGGCCTGGCAATCCTCACTGCGCAATTCAAGGTCGGTGTGCCGCGCACCGAAGCGCTGGTACGTTTGTATGACACGATCCATTCCAACCGCGACTGGTTGCCGCGCGAGCTGAACGTGGGCGAGCCGCTGGTCAAGCCAAAGGGCATCGACGACGTACCGGTCATGGCCCTGACGCTATGGACCAAGGACGGCGCGCGCGGCGCGTACGAACTGGAGCGCGTCGCACATGCGATGGAAGCCGAATTGAAGCGGGTGCCGGGCACACGCGAAATCACGACCATAGGCGGCCCTGGCCGCTTGGTGCGGGTACTGCTCGACATCGACAAGCTCAATGCCCATCACTTGGCGGTCAACGATATCCGCCAGGCACTGTTAGGCATGAACGCCGCGCTGCCTGCCGGCCAACTGGCCGCCGACAACGCCACGGTCGAAGTCCAGACAGGCAATTTCCTGAGCAATGCCAGGGAGGTAGGCCAGCTGGTGGTCGGCGTGAACGACGGCAATCCGGTCACGCTGTCGGATGTCGCGCGCATTGCCGACGGCCCGGCCCAGCCGTCCAGATACGTCTGGTTCGGCATCGGCAAAGGTGCCGGGCCGACAGGCATGGCCGGCAGCGAATTCCCGGCTGTGACCATTTCGATCACCAAAAAATCCGGCGAAAACGCGGTGCAGATCGCCGAGCAGATCACGCACCGGGTGGCGGAACTGCGCAACACGATCATACCGGCCGGGGTCGAAGTCAGCATCACCCGAAACTACGGCGAAACCGCCAACGACAAGGCGATGAAGCTGATCCAGAAACTGATCTTCGCTACCTCGGCCGTCGTGGTGCTGGTGTTTTTCGCACTGGGCCGGCGCGAGGCCGCGATCGTCGGCATCGCCGTGATCCTGACGCTGGCAGCGACCCTGTTCGCGTCGTGGGCCTGGGGTTTCACGCTGAACCGGGTCAGTCTGTTCGCGCTGATTTTTTCAATCGGCATCCTGGTCGACGATGCGATCGTGGTGGTCGAGAACATACACCGCCAGCGCGAACTGCATCCCGGCGCATCGCTGCTCGAACTCATCCCGGCGGCGGTCGATGAAGTCGGCGGGCCGACCATCCTCGCCACCTTCACCGTGATCGCGGCATTGCTGCCGATGGCCTTCGTCAGCGGCCTGATGGGGCCGTACATGAGCCCGATCCCGATCAATGCCAGCATGGGCATGCTGATCTCGCTGGTGATCGCCTTTACCGTTACGCCCTGGCTAGCACATCGGCTTGCCAAGCCGCATGCCGGAAACGTTACACCGGTCGACGGCAAGCTCGACACCAGGCTGCACCGCTGGTTCACCAGACTGCTCTCGCCGTTTCTGGCGGCAGCCGGCTCGGCACGCAACCGCCGCCGCTTGTGGATCGGGATAGTGCTGGCGATCCTGTTGTCGGTCAGCCTGGCCGCGGTGCAATTGGTGGTATTGAAGATGCTGCCTTTCGACAACAAGTCGGAATTCCAGGTCGTGCTCGACATGCCGGCCGGCACGCCGGTGGAGAACACGGCGGCGGCCTTGCATGAGTTGGGCGCTTATCTGGCAACGGTCGATGAAGTAACCGATTTCCAAGGCTATGCCGGCACGGCGGCGCCGATCAATTTCAATGGCCTGGTGCGCCAATATTATTTGCGCCAGGCGGCGGAATTCGGTGACTTGCAAGTGAATCTGACCGACAAGCACCAACGCTCGCGCAAGAGCCATGAAATCGCCGGTGCGGTGCGTGCCGACCTGGAAAAGATCGCGGCCCGGCACGGCGCCAAGGTCAAGGTCGTTGAAGTCCCGCCCGGGCCGCCGGTCATGTCGCCGCTGGTGGCGGAAATCTACGGCCCCGACGAAGCGGGACGGCATGCCTTGGCCAAGCAGGTGCGGCAAGTATTCAGCCGGACCGCCGATATCGTCGGCATCGACGACTCGATCGAGGACAACGCAAAAAAAGTGGTGCTGCGTGTCGATCAGCGCAAAGCCGCTCTGCTCGGCATCCCTCCCGCCGACGTGGTGCAGGCGATGCGGGTCGCGCTCGACGGCGAGGACATCACTTCGCTGCACGACGGCCAAGCCAAATACAGCGTGCCGGTACGGCTTAACCTGTCGCCGGAAAAGCAAGCCAGGCTCGATCCGCTGCTGGCCATGACGGTCAAATCCGCCAGCGGCGACAACGTACCGCTGGCCGAACTGGTCAAGGTGCAGCCGGCCACGCGCGAAAAAA
Organism: uncultured Burkholderiales bacterium; assembly: GCA_966211965.1. GTDB lineage: Bacteria > Pseudomonadota > Gammaproteobacteria > Burkholderiales > Burkholderiaceae_D > CBIHON01. The sequence goes on from CBIHON010000023.1 coordinate 18,231, forward strand.
CGATCTATCACAAGGACCTCTTGCCGGTGTCCTACGTCGTCGGCGACATGGCAGGCAAGCTCGACAGTCCTTTGTACGGCATGTTCGCGGTGCGCGGAAAACTCGATGAGCTGAGCAGAGCCCAGGGTGCGCCGCTGGGTGAGTATTTTATTCGGCAACCGTCCGATCCTTATCGCCAATTCGCCCTGAAATGGGATGGCGAGTGGCAGATCACCTATGAAACCTTCCGCGACATGGGGTTGGCGTATGCGGTCGGGCTGGTGCTGGTGTATATCCTGGTGGTCGCGCAATTCGGTTCTTACCTGACGCCGCTGATCATCATGGCGCCGATCCCGCTCACCATCATCGGCGTGATGCCCGGTCATGCCTTGCTGGGCGCCCAATACACTGCAACGTCGATGATCGGCATGATCGCGCTGGCCGGCATCATTGTCCGCAATTCGATCCTGCTGGTCGACTTCATCAAGCTGCAAGTCCAACAAGGCGTGCCGTTTGTCGAGGCCGTCATCCATTCCGCATCGGCACGCGCAAAACCGATCGTGCTGACCGGCTTGGCCGCGATCATCGGCGCCTTCTTCATTCTGGATGACCCGATTTTCAACGGACTGGCGATCTCGCTGATCTTCGGTATCTTCGTCTCTACCTTGCTGACCCTGGTGGTGATCCCGGTGTTGTATTACGCAGCGAATTGGAAGAAGTTTTCTTGAGTGTTTTTTCGGAAAGGCAAGCAATGAACACCAACAGCATGATCCGCATGTTTGCGGGCGCTTTCATCCTTGTTTCGCTGGCGCTCGGCGTGCCGGGGAGTCCGCTCTTCGTCAGCAGATATTTTTTATGGTTCACGGCATTCGTAGGCGTCAACCTATTGCAAAGCAGTTTCACCCGGTTCTGCCCGCTCGAAATCGTATTGAAAAAATTGGGAGTGCCAGAGGGATATTCCAGCCCGGCGAAAAAACGGTAGGAGGGGGCGCAACTGAAGTGGCGTCTAAAAGGGTCTCCTAAAGCAGATTGATCGGAATCTTCAGGTAATGCACACCATTGCTCTCAGGTGGCGGCATCGCACCGGCACGAATATTGAACTGGATCGACGGCAGGATCAAAAACGGTTTATCGAGTCCGGCATCGCGCGCCTGCCGCATGGCTACGAACTGCTCTTCGTCGATGCCGTCGTGGACATGAATGTTATTCCGGCGCTGCTCGGCCACGCTGGTTTCCCATGCCGGCTCACGGCCCGGCGGCGGATAGTCGTGGCACATGAACAGACGCGTTTCGGGCGGCAGCGACAATATGCTGCGGATCGAGCGGTACAACGCCTGCGCATCACCGCCGGGAAAATCGCAGCGCGCTGTACCGACGTCGGGCATGAATAGCGTATCGCCGACGAACACGGCATTGCCGACCTTGTAAGCCAGGTCGGCGGGGGTATGGCCGGGAACGAACAAGACCTGGCAGTTCAGCTTTCCGATGCGGAACCATTCATCGTCGGCAAACAAGCGATCGAATTGCGCCCCGTCAGCCTGGAATTCCTGGCCAAGATTGAACATTTTTTTGAAGACCGCTTGCACCTGGCAAATCCGCCGGCCGATTGCGATCTTTCCACCCAATTGTTGCTTCAGGACTTGAGCGGCCGACAGATGGTCGGCATGGGCATGCGTTTCCAGAATCCAATCGACCGTCAACGCCTGCTCGCGCACGAAGCCAAGCAAGCTGCCGGCCGAACCGGTGCTGGTGCGGCCGGATTTGGCATCGTAGTCAAGCACCGGATCGATGATTGCGGCATGGCCTCCCTTCTCATCGTAGACCACATAGCTGACTGTTCCGGTCAACCTGTCGAAAAACGCCTCAACCAATGGGTCCATGTTTGCCCCTCCAGCATCACCTTATATTGAATTAAATAATATCATAAGATAGAATGTGTCTTATTACGTTTGGAGCAGACATGAAAAAAAGCCATGCCATGCCGGACCTCGCCCAGATGAAAAATGTCGCGGCGGAAGTTACCGCGGCATTGCGCGTTTTGGCGAACGAAGATCGCATGCTGCTGCTATGCCAATTAAGCGAGGGCGAAAAATCAGTGGGCGAACTCGAAGAACTGCTGGATCTGCATCAGCCTACGCTGTCCCAGCAATTGGGCGTACTGCGTACCGAAGGGCTGGTCAATACGCGGCGCGACGGCAAGCGGATTTACTACTCCGTCGCCGACCAGAAGATTCTTGCTTTACTCAACACTTTGCACGGTCTGTATTGTTCTAAGTAAGCTGAATTTGCCGTGTTGTTCGCATCTGCAGGCTGATTCAGTTGTATTGCTAGCCTGACCTCCTGCGCTACGTTATTTAAGGCTCTTAGGCATTCGATCAGAGTCAAGGCAAGGGGCAAATCGGAGTCGGTTCGGTATCACGACCGCATATCCACGTGGTATTCCCGCGCAGCCCAGTTAGGCGGCGCCATTTTCCACCCCTCACGCACAAAGGGCCGGTCGTGCCCGGAAAGAAACAGCGAAATACTGACGATCCACCCCTGTGACGAAACCGGTTCCGTGCGTGGAAGTAGCAGCACGGTCACCAGGCAAAACGCAACCAGTGGGCGGCTCAGTGCGACTTTTCGGGCGCGGCTCAAAACCCAGATAAAACTCAAGCTCACTGCGGCTCCGAGCAGGCAACCCGCGACGACCTCAGAGATCGAATGCGTGTGCAGAGCCAGCCGCGAAATGCCGATCAACACGCCCAGCGTCAAGCCTGCAGCAATGCCCAAGCCGCGTACAAAAGGCGAGGCGTTCTGCACGATCAGATAAGCCAGCACCGGGCTCACCGCCGCCGCACGCATCGAATGTCCGCTGAAACCGGTGAAATCGAGCGAGCGTATCCCGATGCCCCAGCCGACAAATGCAATTTTGGTGGCCAGCACCAACGCCATTGCCAATGCAAACAACAAGCCCCACAACAGCGCCATGCGCCAGGCGCGCTCGAGGGCGAGTCCCGCCATGATCGCCACGGCAGCAGCAGCCATGATCGTGACATCGCCCAAATTAGTAATCTTCAACCATGAAATCATAAATTATGCGAACAAGGCGTGCGGCGACGGCCGGGTATCGGAAAGTCGCTTTCATATAGAGGAAACCGGAAGCATCGAAGCGGAACCCAGCCGCCATTGTCGGACAGTCGGGGGCACGGCCTTTTGATATTCAACAAGCGCCATGCATGCAGTCGGCAGGGGGGCGCCGTAAATAAAATACCCCAGGATGCCTGTACAGCGTCCTAGGGACTTCCTATGGCGATCCGGCCGGCGCGACGCCGTCTCTTTGATCTGCCTATTCGTTCATTCCGTTTTGCACGGCAGGCTTGAACTGCTGCGGGCTGATGCGGAATTTATTCCGGCGATCGCCCATCAGCACCCGTAAATCCCGGATGCTCAAATTACTCACTTCGTGCATCCTGATCAGCATCGACGCACCGACGGGAAGCCTGCGATGGCGAATTTTACTCAGAACAGGGGGCGCCACTTCGAGAGCTTTTGAGAGCGCCGCATCGTTTTTCAGATGGAGGACATCTAACAGGGAATCCAACAGATTGTTTGGATCGTACACCGGGTCATGTAAGAGCGTTTTTCCATTCATTTCGATTCCCATATTTTCGGTAAACATAAAATAATCCCGTCCTTGAAAAATTAATTTGCCAATGAGTGTTCGAGTTGCTGCCAATCGTCATGAGGAGTCTGTTTGCCGGCATCGTGCTGCTTGGTGCGCAAGCGCGCCGAGGGTATCCGCCGTAAAATCTTGAGCATGTCGCCGTTTTTTATTTTGATTGTGCGCTGGTCGACGCTGATCAAGCCGATTTCGTTGAGCGCCGAAAGCGTGCGGCTGACGGTCTCCAGCGATAAGCCGAGATAGCTGCCGATTTCCTGCCGCGTCATGCGCAGGATGAAGGTTTTCTTGGAATAGCCGATTTCTTCAAAACGTTCTGAGAGCGTCGCCAGGAAACGCGCCACTCTCGCTTCGGCGCCCAGCGTGCCCAGCATGCTTACCATTGATTGTTTGCACACCAGCTCCCTGCTCATCACCCCGTAGATCAGATGTTCGAATTCGACGTTGGAGCGTCCCAGCGCCGTCAATTTCTTGAAGGGCAATAAAATCAAGTTGCAGTCGGACAAGGCTACCGCTTCGGAAGAATACTGGCGGGTGTAGATACCATCCACGCCGAGCACGTCTCCCTTCATCGGAAATCCCAGCACCTGTTCATTGCCGAATTCATCGACCGAGGCCGTTTTCAGAAAACCGGAATTGACCACAAAAAACGACTCGAACGCTTGGCCGGCGGCGTGAATTCTCTGTCCTGTCTTGAACTGCACATGCTGGAACAGCATCTCTCCATCCGCCGCCGACGCTGAGCAAGGGATGCGAAGCAAATCGCACACTTCTTTCAAACTCGACCAAAATTTTCTCTGACTTGGCCGTCCCGCCTCCATGGAAAATCCCTGCAAAGCCGCTGGAGGCAAGCTCTCGCATATTTCAGACCGCTGGTTAGACAACATGATCATCTCCCGTCTAAAGGCACAAAAAAATGGTGGATTTCTGGAATGAGAACCCTCTTTGGCCGTTCACGGCGACACGCAATTTCTCAAATCCCAAGTCTTCATTATGATCATGCAAAATTTCCAATACTATCGGCAAACACTGATAAAGAAGTCGGAAAATTGCAGTCATTTGTAGTGTTTCCCCGTCATCGTTGTGCGCGTATATCGACGCGCATCCATGTGAAAAAATGAAGGGCGATGACGCTGCCGCATCAGTCTTGCGAGGCGCGCAATCTTTCAGCGACCGGCTTGAGATATATCAAGAGGCGTCGTGCATCACCCACTACACTGCAGTTTTTCATCGGCGCATAACTACGCCCAATAGGCGTGATTTAGCGCAAGAAATTTCCGGTGCAGAAGTTTCCGTGGCTCATTTAATACCTGCGGCATCGAATCGTGATGAATAACTGTGAGAAAAGATTGATGACGCCGGTTAATTCTGGAAGCGGTACGCACTGTTAAGCCGCCTTGCCGCTGTCTCCCATGATCCGATTAGTCATCGCCGACAAACACACAATGATGCGCGAAGGCCTCAGGCGTATCTTGCAAGAAGTTGACGATATCGAGATCGTGGGCGAAGCAGCCGACGGGCAAGAGGCGCTGCATCAGGTCCGCAAAGGCGATTTCGACGAACTTCTGCTCGATCTATCTCTGCCAGGAGGAAACGGCCTGGATCTGATCCGACAAATCCGGCAAGAAGCGCCGAAGCTTCCCGTGCTTGTCCTGACCATGCATGATGAAGAGCGATATGCCATCCGCACGATTCGCGCCGGCGCACAAGGTTATTTGACCAAAGAAAGCGCCGGCCTCCAATTGGTCAATGCAATCAGAACGGTGGCGGCCGGGAATTTTTACATCACTCGAAAAGTGGCCGAGCAGCTTGCAGAGACGTTGACGGAAGACGATGCAACGCGCCGTGAGAGTTTGCCCCATCAAAAACTTTCCGATCGTGAGTTCGAAGTATTCACGTTTCTCGTTTCCGGAAAATCCATCTCCGACATAGCATCCCGCCTGCGTTTGAGCAGAAAAACCATCAGCAGTCACAAAGCCCATATTCTAAAAAAAATGGATATGAGAACACCACCGGAAGTAGTTCTTTATGCGGCAGCTCATCAGTTAATTGCCGGTTTCGATTAATTTTGATAGTTGTCAAACATAGGCAATCCTGCGTATTGAAACAGATATTTTCCACTACTATTTATCTCCATATACCCAGCCATCATCGTTTGCATCGTTGTTTGTTTATGTTCCGCTTCAGTTTTCTGGAACGCATTCAACGCACGGTTCGGTTTTCGATTTAGTCAGTTTGTTTCCTTCGCCATCCACTAAGAATGGTCGTCTACTATGCAAGACCTGATAAGCAAGAATGCGTTGCGCCTGGAATTGTCAATGCGCTTGATCGACATACTGGTTCTGGCTGCGGCAGGCCAGCTCGCCTGGTACATCCGTTTCAGCGGTTCCTTCGATGACGCTGCGCCGATCTACTCGATATTGCTCTATTTCTGTAGCGTTCTCGCCTTCCTGCTGTTTTCTCAATTCGGTCTCTATGTCTCTTGGCGCGGCCGCTCTGTATATATCCTGTTCGGCCGCCTCGCCGCCACTTGGGCACTTGTTCTATTGATCGGGCTGTTCTTCAGTTTCTTGATTCACCATGTAGGAGAACTGTCCCGGCTATGGCTTTTCTACTGGTTTTTTACCGGAACCGTCTTCATTTCCGTTCTGCGATGGGTGATCTACTCCACTCTGCGTACGCTACGCAGGAACGGCGTGAACAGCAAGCGCGTAATTATCGTCGGTTACGGTTCGACCGGACGCGAGATGCACAATCGCGCACGGCAGCATGACTGGTATGGCTATGAAGTGAAAGCGGTGCACGCCAATGAAGAGGATGCGCACAATATCAATTCCGGTTCTGTGGCCCGGATCGAAAAACTGGATGATATCCCCGCCTACGTCAGCGCCAACAATATCGATGAAATCTGGATCGCGCTTTCGATGAGCGCATCGGATCAACTCCAGAAGCTGCAGTACCTGCTGCGCAACGCCTTGGTCGACATTCGATGGATTCCCGACACGCTGGGCATGCAGATGCTCAGCCATCGAGTCGGAGACTTCCTCGGATTTCCGGCCATCGATTTGAACCGTCCCGGTTCCAGCGGCTTGAACGGCGTCGCCAAGGATTTGTTCGACAAATTGTTTTCCATGGCGGTGCTGGTCATGCTGTCTCCGCTGTTTTTCCTGATTGCCGCGGGCATCAAGATGTCGTCGCCCGGACCAGTGCTTTTCAAGCAGCCGCGGCATGGTTTGAACGGCAAAAAATTCAACGTCTACAAATTCCGCAGCATGTGCCTGCACAAGGAACACAACGTCGTCACGCAAGCGACCAGGAGTGACCCGCGCATCACCCGCTTCGGCCAATTCCTCAGACGAACCAGCCTGGATGAACTGCCGCAGTTCATCAACGTTCTCATGGGCGACATGTCCATCGTCGGGCCGCGCCCGCACGCGGTGCAACACAACGAAATGTACAAGGACATGCTGGAGTTTTACATGCTGCGGCACCGTGTCAAGCCGGGCATCACGGGCTGGGCGCAAATCCACGGCTACCGCGGCGAAACCGACACCATCGACAAGATGCAAAAGCGGGTGCAGTTCGATCTCTATTACATCCAGAACTGGTCACTTTGGATGGACATACGCATCGTGATCTGGACCGCATTCAAAGGATGGACCGGCAATAACGCTTACTAAACCATGAACCCACTACCAGAACCATCCATTCTTCAAGTTCCGCAACTTACGCTGATCCCCGTCGTCCTGTGCGGCGGGTCCGGAACCCGGCTTTGGCCGCTCTCACGCGAGTGCTATCCCAAGCAGTTCCTGCGCTTGAACGGCGAGGCCAGCCTGCTGCAGCAAACCATGCAGCGCCTGACCGAACTGAGCGGCACCGGCGCGCCGATGCTGATCTGCAACGAAAGCTCGCGCTTTGTCGCCGCCGAACAGTTGCGCGAGATCGGGATCGACAACGCCCAGATACTGCTTGAGCCGATGCGCCGCAACACCGCGCCCGCCATTGCGGTGGCGGCGTTCCAAGCGTTGTCGCAGGAAGAAGATGCGCTGCTGCTGGTGCTGCCGTCGGACCACGTGATCAAGGACCATGCAGCTTTCCGCCGCGCGATCTACAACGCGCGGCAAGGCGCCGAGCGCGGCGACCTGGTGACTTTCGGCATCAACCCGGTCAGCGCCGAAACCGGCTACGGCTATATCCATAGCGCCACCTGCATCGACGGCCAAACGCAGCCGGTATTGGCCTTTGTCGAGAAGCCGGACCGAAAAACCGCGGAGCAGTATCTTGCCAGCGGCGACTATTACTGGAATAGCGGCATGTTCCTGTTTCGCGCCAGCCGCTACCTGGAAGAACTATCGCGCTTCCAGCCGGAGATGCTTGCAGCCTGTCGCGAAGCCGTCGAAAAAGCGCATACGGATCTTGACTTCGTCCGCCTCGACAGCCGTGCCTATGCCGCCAGCCCGGACAACTCGATCGACTATGCGATCATGGAACATACCGAACGCGCTTCGATGGTGCCGATGGATGCGGGGTGGAGCGACATCGGCTCATGGGCATCGGTATGGGAAGCCGCCGACAAGGATGAACAGAGCAATGCGGTGCAAGGCGACGTCGTCTTGCAGGACTGCAGCAATTGCCTGGTACATGGCACCGCGCGCCTGATCACTGCGGTCGGAATGCGCGATACCGTCATCGTCGAAACTGCCGATGCCTTGCTCATCATCGGCACCGACTATGCGCAGGAGGCCAAGCATCTGGTAAGCAAGCTGGTCGATACCAAACGTACCGAAGTAGTGGAGCACCGCCAGGTATTCCGGCCCTGGGGATCGTACGACTCGATCGGCACCGGCAAGCGCTTCCAGGTCAAACGCATCACCGTCAAACCAGGCGGCAAGCTCTCGCTTCAAATGCACTATCATCGCGCCGAACACTGGGTGGTGGTTTCCGGCACGGCGAAAATCGTCAACGGAGAGCAGGAATTTCTCCTCACCGAAAATCAGTCGACCTATATACCTCTGGGCGTCGTGCATTCACTGGAGAATCCCGGCCGCATTCCGCTGGAATTGATAGAAATTCAGTCCGGCATTTACCTGGGCGAAGATGACATTGTCCGGTTGAAAGACAGCTACGGCAGGGTGTGACACGTCCTGTGCAATTTTCTCTTATGGAACTCAAGCAGGATCCGGTGCTTTTCTCTGAGTTTTCTATGGGCATCTATCCCCTCATGTCATGCAAATGGAAAATGCCGAGATTTATTTGCACTTAACTCAAGCAATGCTGACAAATGTCAACCCATTAAATAAATGTAAAACGACAATGTAGTCAACTGGCATAGGCCAGGCAATGGAAAGGAAATGGTAATGACACAGGAACCGCACGTACCGGCAAATCTGCGCATCCAGAGACAGGAGCGCGCTCAAAAGGTCGCGCTGATTACAGGCGTGACCGGCCAGGATGGCGCCTACCTCTCGGAACTGCTGCTCGGCAAGGGTTACATCGTGCATGGGATCAAACGCCGCAGCTCTTCCTTCAACACCAATCGCATCGACCACCTGTACCAGGACCCGCACGAAAAAACCGCTAATTTCATCTTGCATCACGGTGACATGACGGACAGTTCGTCGCTGATCCGCATCATCGCGAAGGTACAGCCGGACGAAATTTACAACCTGGCGGCGCAGAGCCATGTGGCAGTTTCGTTCGAGGAACCGGAATATACCGCCAATTCCGACGCGCTCGGACCGCTGCGTGTGCTGGAAGCGATCCGTCTGCTCGGCCTGGAAAAGAAGACGCGCTTCTACCAGGCTTCCACCTCCGAGCTGTACGGCAAGGTACAGGAAATACCGCAGCGGGAAACCACACCTTTCTGGCCGCGCAGCCCCTACGCGGTAGCCAAGCTGTACGCCTACTGGATCACGGTCAATTATCGCGAAGCCTATGGCATGTATGCCTGCAACGGCATCCTGTTCAATCACGAATCCCCACTGCGCGGCGAAACCTTCGTCACCCGCAAGATCACCCGCGCTTTGGCCCGGATCGTGCACGGACTGCAGGATTGCGTCTACCTCGGCAATCTGAGCGCCAAGCGCGACTGGGGCCACGCACGCGACTACGTCGAAATGCAGTGGCTGATGCTGCAGCAGGAACAGCCTGAAGACTTCGTGATCGCCACCGGCATACAGTACAGCGTGCGCGATTTCGTCAATGCAGCGGCAGCAGAACTCGGCATCACCCTGAGATGGCAAGGAGAAGGACAAGATGAAATCGGCGTGGTGGCAGACGTCGGCACGCTCAAACTCAAAGGCAGCACATCACGATTGAAACCGGGCCAGGTGATCGTCAGAGTCGATCCCCGCTATTTCCGCCCGGCGGAGGTGGAGACATTGCTTGGCGAACCGGAAAAAGCCCATAGAAAACTAGGCTGGAAACCAAGCATCAAATTTGAAGACCTGGTCGCGGAAATGGTGCAGGCCGATCTGGCCGCGATCAATAAATACGTGTTAGTCAACCAGAACGGATACACCATTTATGCGCACAACGAATGAATGCTATCTCACCAGTCCATCGCGCGCCCCGAGCGAAGTGAGCCGAAGCAGAAAAAAGCGGGTATACGTGGCCGGCCATGGTGGCCTGGTCGGATCGGCCATCGTGCGCGCCTTGGTCCGGCGGGGCGAAGCCGAGATCGTCACCCGGTCCCATGCAGAACTGGACTTGTCGGAGCAGGCGCAGGTGCGCGCCTTCTTTGCAGCGGAGGCGATCGATGAAGTCTATCTGGCTGCAGCGCGAGTAGGCGGCATTTATGCCAACAATACTTTTCCGGCCGAATTCATCTACCAGAACATGATCATCGAGGCCAACGTGATCCATCAGGCTTGGCGCAACGGCATTCGCAAACTGCTGTTTCTCGGATCGTCCTGCATTTATCCGCGCCTGGCTCCGCAGCCGATGCGCGAAGAATACCTGTTGTCGGGGCCGCTGGAGCCGACCAATGAGCCTTACGCCGTCGCCAAGATTGCCGGCATCAAGCTATGCGAAAGCTACAACCGCCAATACGGCACCGACTACCGCAGCGTCATGCCGACCAACCTGTATGGACCGGGCGACAACTACCATCCGGAAAACAGCCATGTCATTCCGGCTCTGATCCGGCGCTTTCATGAAGCGGCCGCAAGCGGCGCGGAGCAGGTCATCATCTGGGGCACCGGCGAGCCGCGGCGCGAATTTCTCTACGTCGACGACATGGCCGACGCCTGCGTCCATGTAATGGAACTGGCCGAGAAAACCTATCGCGGCAACACCAAGCCGATGCTCTCCCATATCAATATCGGCACCGGCGAAGACGTCACGATACGCGAACTTGCGGTCCTGATCGGCAAGGTGGCGGGTTACAACGGGCAGATCGTCTTCGACCCCACCAAACCGGACGGCGCGCCGCGGAAATTGCTCGACGTCGATTGTCTTCGGCGGCTGGGATGGAAGCCGGGCGTGAGCCTGGAGGAAGGCCTGGTAGAGGCGTATCACAGCTTCCGCCGCGGCCAGGAGCAGAACACCACCCGGACCCTGGGACGGGCGCTGGACCCGGAATCACGCCGGCGGCGCCGGGACTTTTTATTGCAAAAGGCGGATGAGGAAACCGTGTCTCTACCTCTTGCTACGCAAGGAAGCGAATAAGCAACGATGCCGGCCATGCCGGAACGAGTCCGATGAAAAAGCACGCAATCCATGGCCGAGACCTCCATAAAAGCAAATTCCCTGCGCAGCGCCTATAGCCGGATCGACTTGTCGTCGGTAAAAGTGCCACTGATGTTAAGCCTGCTCAATCAGGTATTGAGCAGCGGCGGAAACTTTCTGGTCGGGGTTTACCTGGCGCGCGCGTTGGCGCTGGAAGACTTCGGTTTGTATGGCATCGGGTACGGGATATGCATGTTGTATGTCGGCGTCGGCAACGCGCTCATCCTGACGCAAATGGTGGTCAACATGCCCAGTCGCGCGGCTGCCGAAAGAGAAACCTACGCGACCAGGATGCTATGCGCGACATTGCTGTTCGGCGTCCTGCTGCTGGCGCTGGCCGCATTAGGCGGCGCGGCGGCGTTCATGCTGCGGCCGGACTATTCGCGCTTCATGATTCCGCTGTGCGCGATCACGCTTGCATCGGCGGCGTTCCTGTGCAGCGAATTTTTCATATCCTATGCCTACCTCAAGCATCGAGAGAGCCTGGCGCTCGGCGTCAACGCGGTGACGATGACAATCCTGTTCGGCGGCCTGGCGGCCGGAAACATGGCCGGCATCCAGCTCACTGCGGCCAAGGTACTGCTGCTGTATGCACTGAGCGCTGCGGCTGGCGCCGCCCTCGCCTACTTCCGTTCGCCCTTGTCCTTGCTGCGCGATGCCCGCAATCTGTTGCCTGACTTTCTTGAATCCTGGCGCTATGGCCGCTGGGCTTTGGGCGGCGTCATCGTGACCTGGCTGCAGACTCAGACCTACACCTATGTCCTGGCGTTCTTTCTCGGCCCTGCCGGCGTCGGGCAAGCAAATGCCGCAAAAATCTTTATTTCGCCGTTCTCCTTTCTCCTGCCGGCGGTCAATAAAGTGGCGATTCCGCGCCTGGCCGAACTGCGGCAGAACAATCCTAAAAAAATGCTGCGGGTTTCAATGCTGATGACAGCCGGACTGTCGCTGCTGACCTTGCTGTATTCAGCCCTGCTGCTGGGCAGTCTTGACTTCGTTTTTCACAAGATACTTGGGCGGCACGATCCCCTGATCGAATCCTTGATCTGGGTCTGGTGCCTGGTGCTGGTGTTTCAGATGATTCGCAGCGGCGGCGGCGTGCTGCTGCAGGTGCAGCGAAAATTTCGCGTGCTGACCCTGATCAATATTCCCAGCGCAATCGTTACGATTCTCGCAGCCATGCTGCTGGTCCGATGGCTGGGTGCGTCGGGTGCCATCTGGGGCATGGCCGCAGGCGAAGTGGTGCTTTTATTCTTGATATGGAAGACGATTCGACATGACAACAGCAACGGAAATTGACGTCTGCATCGCGACCTTCAAGCGGCCGGCGATGCTTGCCGGGCTGCTCGCTTCTCTACTGGCGCAAGACCTTGAAGGCATCGCGATGCGCATCATCGTGATCGACAACGATCGAGAGCAAAGCGCGCGCCCCACGGTCAAACGTTTTTGCACGGGAAGCAGCGTCGAGATCGTCTACGACGTCGAACCGCAGCAGAACATTGCGCTGGCCCGCAACCGCGCACTGCAATACGTGCGTTCGCAATATTTCGCTTTCGTCGACGACGACGAAGCTGTCTGCAGAACCTGGCTGCGCGCCTTGCTGCACAGCCTGACTGTGCACAAGGCGGACATCGCCTTCGGCCCGGTCATCTGTACCCTGCCCGCCGAGGCCCCCCGCTGGGCCGCGCACTGTTTCGACCGTCCACGCCGCCTTACCGGCGAAGCGGTGCAATTTGGCGCCACCAACAACGTCATGGCAAGGCGCAGCATCCTCGACAACGGCCGCTTCCGGTTCGATCCGGCATTCGGCCTGACCGGCGGCGAGGACACCGACTTTTTCTATCGCCAGCATCTTGCCGGCCGCAGATTGATCTGGTGCGACGAAGCGGTTGCCACCGAGCCGGTGCCCGAGGCGCGCATGACGCTGACATGGATACGCCGGCGCGGCTTTCGCGGCGGCCAGACTTACCAGCGGATTTTTGTCGCGCGCTATTCGATCGGAAAAAAAGCGGCGTGGTTCGCACTCAAGATCGCGCAGCTGCTGGGCGGGGTCGTCGCGGCGCCGGTTGTCCGCTGCATATCCTACCCATCCTATATCGCGTTGACGGTCAGGATCGCAGCCGCAACAGGCCAACTCTCGCGTTGCTTTTCAGGAGCCAATTTTGAAGAGTACAACAGCCGCCGCTATCAATAGCGAAACCTCGTCGCTGCGCGCATTTGTCCGCTCCGACAGATGGAAGGCATGGCCTTTCATGCTCATGCTGTTCAGTTCCAACCTGGCCTTGAACTACAAGCTGTTGCCGGCGCGCGCACTGGGGCTCGACGAACTCGAAGACCTGACCATGGAAGCCATCAGCGGCGGCAACACCGCCATTCTTTTCACGCTGTTTACCGCGGGCCTGTATAGCGCGGGGGCCTGGCTCACGTTGAAACGGCCCAAAGCGGTCGTAGTCCTGCTGGGAAAACAATGGCCATTGCTGTTGTTCTTTATATTGATTCTGGCCAGCACGCTGTGGTCGACTTTTCCGGATAAGGTACTGAACAACGTGGTTCACTATGCCGGGACGACCATGGTCGCCCTTGCTGCGGCACTGCGCTATCGCCACGATCCCTGGCTGTTTCCCAAGCATGTGGGTTATGTGCTGGGCGCGAACATGGCAATCCAGTTGGCCGCCATCGTCATCATGCCGGAATACACGATCGACTGGGAAAACCGCTGGCACGGCCTGGCGCCGCACCCCAATCCATTCGGAGCAATGGCTTTCACGACCTTGTGGGCCAATGCCACGGCCCTGATCTACCGGAAGAACGAGAAGCGCACGCTTCATTTCATCTTTGCGGCCATGGCGGTGCTCGCGATGGTCGGCGCCGACAGCGTCACCTCGATGATAACGTCCATCGTTGCGATATTCCTGCTCGTCATGATAAAAAAACTCAATGCGCAGGGTGTGGGCCTTAAATTTTATTCCAGCGTGCTGGTGATCATCTTTTTCATGGCAATGGTGATCTCCATGGTCGGCGTAGCCTTCGACCTCAGCGGTCTCTTCGCCTTGTTCGGCCGCGATACCAATTTGACGGGCAGGACCTCGATCTGGGAAGTCGCTCTCAAGGCGATTACCGAACGGCCATGGCTGGGTTGGAGCTTCAACGATCACGCTGACCAGGTCAGGCAAGGTCTGGGCTTCCTCAGCTTTCACAACGGCTACCTGGATCTTGCGGTGAGTGGCGGATTGGCCGGCATTGTCGTGCTGTTGCTGATGCTGGCGACGTGGGTACGGGATTTTGCGAAGTCGTCCCGCATCGGCAACATTATTGCGCCATACTCGGCACCCTTCGTCATCGGCTACCTGATCCACAACATCACTGAAGCCTCGCTGGTGTCGCCGCGCGGTCAAATGTGGCAGATTTTCATGGTATTGGCATTCTTGGGCGCCTGCAAAAGGTGGGCCGGCACACGTCCCACCCGCGCGCCGAACACGATTTTTTCATTGCCGACCCAAGTGTTGGGATAGGCATTTCTTTCAGAATGGGAGGCCGACATGCCAGAAACCCTGCGGTGGACCGTCTTCGGCCAAGGCTATAAGGCGGGTAGAGCCTTGCGCCGCCTCCTGTCAGGCATCGCGGCTGGCTTCTGCCTGTCGCTGTTGACTGCGTGCGGCGGCGGAACCGCGGTCAGCATCGGCGGCACAACGAACGGCGGCGACGGCATCACGCTGTTGGCGCCTGCCACCGGCAGCGTCGGCAACGCCCTGATCCTGAGCGCTACGGCCGGCAACACCAGCCTGATCAAGATCGAGTTCTTCGATGGGACGAGCAAGATCGGCGAGGATAGCGACAGTCCCTATGAAGTGACCTGGGTGCCGCTCGGCGCCGGCGTCCATAAGCTGCTTGCCCGCGCGACCGACACCGCCGGCACTCCCCGATCCAGCCCGGAAGTATTGATCAACATCAGCGCCGGCAGCGTCGATACGCAGGCGCCGACCGCAACGCTGACCGCGCCCGGCAATCTGGCCGCCGGCCTGAATGGTATCGTGACGCTCACTGCCGATGCGCACGATAACGTCGGCGTGGCCGCGGTCGAATTCGAGGTCGACGGCATCTCTCTAGGCAGCGTTCCTGCGCCCTATCAAACCCGTCTCGATACCAGCGCCTATCCGGCCGGCCAGCATGTGGTGCGTGCGCGGGCGCAGGATGCTGCCGGCAATCTGTCGGAATGGTCGCAAGCCTTGGTCCAGTTTGCCGGCAGCGGCGATGTGCCGCGCGGCTTTTCCAAAAACGAGAGTTGGGTCACCGGCCTGACCCGCGCCACCGCCTTTGCCCAGGCAGCAGACGGCCGCTGGTTCATTGCCGAACAGGACGGGCGCCTGCGGGTGGTCAAGAACGGCTCGCTGCTAGCCGCGCCCTTCGTCCAGCTCAGCGTCGATTCGAACGGCGAGCGCGGCTTGATCGGCGTCGCGCTGCATCCCGATTTCGCCAGCAACGGCTGGGTCTATCTCTACTACACCAGCACCCAGAACGGGCCTCACAACCGCATCAGCCGCTTCGTCGCCAACGGCGACGTCGCCAACGCCGGAGAAACCGTGCTGGTCGATCTGCCGCCGCTGTCGAGCGCGACCAACCACAATGGCGGCGCGCTGCATTTCGGGATCGACGGCAAGCTCTATGTCGGCGTCGGCGACAATGCTAACGGCATGCGGGCGCAAAACCTGGCGGAACCGTTCGGCAAAATGCTGCGCTTCAACGATGACGGCAGCATCCCTGCCGACAATCCCTTCTATGCCAGCCAGAGCGGCATCGCGCGTGCGGTATGGGCTTACGGCCTGCGCAATCCCTTCACCTTTGCAATACAGCCTGGCAGCGGCCGCCTTTACATCAACGACGTCGGCGAAGATACCTGGGAAGAAATCAACCTCGGCGCAGCAGGCGCCAACTACGGCTGGCCAAGCTCCGAAGGACCGGACCGGATCGCGGCGGGCATGAGCGCGCCGCTGTTCGCTTACAAGCATCGCGCGGGCGTTCCGCCCGGCTCGGGGCCGGGCGGTTTCATTACCGGCTTTTCGATCGCCGGCGGCGCCTTCTACCCCGTCGGCGGGACTTTCCCGGCTGCGTATCGCGGCAACTATTTTTTCGCGGACTACATCAGCAGTTTCGTTGCCCGGCTGGACCTGGCGAACAACAATGCCGTCTATACTTTCGCCCGTTTGAGCGGCAACCCGGTCGATCTGCGGGCAGGCACTGACGGCGCCTTGTATGTGCTCACGCGGGATAAGCTAATGCAGATCAGCGCGCCTTGATGGAGGATGAGATGCCGGTATGGAGCCCTCTGGACGGCATCGTAAACCGATTTACCCGCATCTCATCAATCCGAGCATCGCATCTTTGCGAGGATTAGATTAGCGGTCGAGGCGCTCAATGCCGAGCGCCTTGAGCATATATTTTTCGTAAATCGGTTCGGAAGTGCCATTCTTCATTTTGTACATGAAGTATTTTTCGAACGCGACTTTCGCGACGTGTACCCACTTGCCCTTCTTGAACCAGTTGACATTGCGTGGCGGTATCTGCGGCAAGGCAACGAAGGCCGCGCCGGTGTCGCCCATGTCGGCCAGACAAATTGCATTCCAACTGCCCTTCGCAGTAGCTGCTTGTCCCTCCAGCTCGGACGCAATATTCTGAACGACGGCGGCGACCATGGTTTCGATCATGTAACCGGTTTTAGGAGCGCCCGTCGGCACCGGCGTCGCCTCGACCGGAGGGATGGCGATACAGACGCCGGCAGAGAAAATGTTGCGAAACTTCTTGCTGCGCTGATGCTCGTCCACCAGCACAAAGCCGCGCGGATTGCATAATCCATCGACTGCCGCAACCGGATCTACGCCACGGAAAGCCGGCAGCATCATGCTGAATCTGAAGGGCAGTTCGTGCTCCTTCTTCACGTTTGCGTGCTCGTCCAGTTCAGTGACGTACATCTTGCCCTCCTCTACCCTCGTTACCTTGGCGTTGGTGATCCACTTGATGTCGTGGCTGCGGAGTTCGCTTTCCAGCATCGATTTCGAATCGCCGACACCGCCCAGGCCGAGATGCCCGATATAGGGTTCGCTGGTGACGAATGTGATAGGCACCTTGTGCCGCAGCTTTCTTCGACGCAAATCGGTATTGAGAATGAATGCAAACTCATAGGCCGGCCCGAAGCAGGACGCGCCGGACATCGCGCCGATGACGGCAGGACCGGGTTCCGCCAAAAAGCGTTGATAGCCGGCATAGGTCTGCTCTGCATGGTCGATGGTGCAGATCGACTGCGTATGACCTGACGGCCCCGCCCCCGGCACTTCGTCAAAAGCCAGCTTGGGACCGGTGGCGATCACCAGATAGTCGTAAGCCAACCGGCTGCCGTCCAGCAACTCCAGGGCGCTGCCGGCAGCATCGATACGGACAACCGCCTGGGCCACGAAATTGATGCCCTTCTTTTCCAGGCAGGGCCGGATGGGAAAAGTAATCGAGTCGCGTTCGCGCCAACCGACCGCTACCCAGGGATTGGACGGAACAAATTGGAAGTAATCGACGGTGTTGACCACGGTGATGCGATGACTGCGATCGATCTTCGCACGCAGTTCATAAGCAGCCGGCATGCCGCCGGTACCGGCACCGAGAATAACAATATGGGCCATGCATGTCTCCTTGTTTTGGTGGGTTTCGCTCTGGGACCAATCATCGGAATCGTCCCGGTCGGCATTACTTTTTTCTTATTATGTCCATCATTATGTAACTAATTAATTAAATAATCAAACATACACATAGCCAAGCACTTGTACAAGTTGGAATCGATGCGGCACAATAATGGTTTCACATGTTCCTTGAGCCCAGGCATGAAAGATCTACCGGTAGAAGCGTTGGGGCAAGTGGCGGCATATTTCCAAGCCCTGTCGGAACCGACCAGGCTGCATATCCTCAGCCTGTTGCGCGATGGCGAGCGCAACGTGGGAGAACTGGCCCAATTATGCAATTACACGTCGGCGAATATCTCCCGCCATTTGGCGGTCCTGAGCAAACACGGCCTGGTCGCGCGTGAGAATCGCGGCACCAGCGTCTATTACCGCATTGCCGATGAGTCCGTGTATGCGCTATGCGACCTGGTGTGCGGTAGCATTGCGCGCCAATTCGAGCAGACCGCACGCGAGCAGCAGGCATTCGTCCGAACTACCGGGCGCGCAAAGGGGCGGCAGTAAGAGCCCGCGCAGGAATACAGGCACGAGCAAAACCAGCGCCAGGCCGATACCGGATCTGAGCATGGCCGGCGGCCACCTCAAGCCGCCAGGCTCAACGGCTTATTAAGGAATAGCAGCGCCAAAAGGCCGGCTTTGTATCCCGGCCTGCTGCTCAGCCGCCGCATCGGCAGGTCCGTTCGTCAAAACCTCGCGACTGGAAGCCGATCGCGCCGGCATATCCAATGGATTCCCCTTTGCCATCAAATAGCGCTGCGCCAAAAGAATCGCAGCCTTGGTGTTGATGTGATTTGCATCCTTGTATAGGGCGGTATTTTCAATATACGTCACGCACTCGACATCATTGCACATGACTATTTTCGGATCGATCACGATTGCGCGCGGATACATGCGCTTGACTTCGTCGATCGCCCGATCCATCGCACCTTGCGCATTGCTGACGTAACTGTATGGAATATTGCAGTTCTTGTCCGCTTCGAACCATCCACGCTTTTTGAACAAGACGCACTGGGACAGGTCCGATTTATAGTACGGATTGTCCTTGAACAGAACCGGCGTGGCGCCCGCCTCGATAATTTTTTTCACGACCTGCGCCAATCTCTCCTCGAAAAAATCCTCTTTTCCCTTGTAAGGCCAAAAACTCGCGAGCACAACGAATTTGAAATTACCGGCTAATTTCAGCAGGTCGGCATTATGCTTCTGACAGACGGTCGGTACCTCATCCTTGCCTGCGGGTTCTTCGAACAAGTCGATTGCGGTGCAGCTTCCGGCAACGTGATAGACCGACTTCAGCTTGGCATTCGTCGACAGATATTCGACAAAAGGTTTGAAATGATTGGCATGGGAGTCGCCAAACAATAATATGTCGGCGCGCTGCTTTTTCAGATCGCCGAACGCGCAGTGGTCGGTCAGGTAGTCGAGCGACACACCCTTGTAGTCCTCGGACCGGATCGAACAGGAACGCGTCAGGTCCCGCTCGAACGAATAGCTGGAGACCAGATCCTGCAGCTCGTCCGAAAAACGGCCCGGCATTCCTTCCGTCGCATAAGAGTACAAACCGACCGCAATAAAAATAGCAGAGGGCGCCGCATAGAATCTCAGAAAGGCGGTTTTGAAACCCATTCTCTTGTTGCTGCGAATGGGAACTTCGATGTATTTCCATGTAAGAAAAGCCAGTAAAAAAGAGGAAGCGATCACGGCCGCTGCCATCGGCAAATCGATGTCTATCCTGCGATATCGAAGAAACGAAAGAATGGGCCAATGCCACAAATACAGAGAATAGGAAATCAAACCGATGAAGACCAGGACCCGGTTCTCCAGGACCGCATTGATCGCATTTTTCCTGGCGCAGGCGTAGATCAGCAGCGCAGCCCCGACGCAGGGATAGAGTGAATTAAGGCCAGGAAAAGGCAGATCGCGCCTGATGAAGAAGAACGAGCCCAGGACCAGCATTGCACCGATACCCGCCAGAATTGTCGACATCTGCCGCGAATCCGCCGGTCCAGCTCGGAGCGAAAAAAAAGTCAAGGCACCCAAGATGAGTTCATGCGCCCGGTACGGCAAGAGAAAATAAGTGCCGACCTTGCCGGTCTTGAATTCCGATATGCCGATGAAAACGATTCCGGCCGCCAGCAGAATCGGGACGATCTTTTTCCTGAAATGGCGATACAAGAATATCAGCAGGATCGGGAAGATGAAATAAAACTGTTCCTCCACGGACAGCGACCAGGTATGCAGCAAGGGGAATTCCTCGGTGCGCTGTCCAAAATATCCCCAACTCAACATTGAGAAAAATATATTCGAAGCGAATCCCCATGACGCCGACAGAGAGCTTGTATAAAAAATGTAGTCGTTCGGAATCAGGAGATAAGTCGAGAGCACCAGCGTAAACAGCGCAACCACAATGTACGCAGGCAGCAAACGCTTGATGCGGCGTGCATAGAAATCGGCAAAACTGAAACGGTCATTCTCAAGATGCTTGAAGATCAGGCCGGAGATCAGAAAACCAGAAATAACAAAGAAAACGTCGACGCCGACAAAACCACCTGGCACCAGGCGTGGATTGATATGGAAGCCGAGAACTGCAAGCACGGCGACTGCGCGAAGACCGTCGATATCGGGACGATAACCAGAAGTGGTATGTGTATTCATGCAGCTTGAAATAGGGAGGAAATGCATCATTGTCGCCACACCGCAGGCGGTGCTTTTGATATGCGACAAGCTATTCCGCTTCTCTTCAAGGATCTGCCATGGAACATACGAAGTCCAGTCTGCGACATGATTCGGCAGCCGTGACAACGATATTTTTCGTATCGCATCCATGTCGGCATCGCTTGAAAAATGAGTGTCCCGAATTTGTGATAAGTCAAATATGTAAGTACTTACTCTACTATGATATTTTCATCGACTTCCTATATTGTCTCCCTAAGCAGGTAGGCAAGAATTTTTGACATCGCAATGATTGCAAACCGGATTTCCCTCTCCAGCAAGCTTCATGACAGCCCTTTAGCAGGGCGCGTAGGCCGCATCTTCGCCTGCAAATGGAGATGCGCCCAGCCAGGGAAATCCGCTCGGCATAGCCCCTGCAGAGACCGCGCGGGTTGTACCTGCCCTACCCGGTCATGCGAGCTGTCATGTATTACGTAACGCTCAATAGAACCGAAATCGCGATGCGTCGTATCTATGAGTATTTTCGCCGTTTATCAAACCCAATTTCTTTGGGAGGGTTGAATGAATCCACTAGCTTTCATGGAAGAACCATGCTCGATTCCCGTACCGGCCACAGGCCACATCTCGATACAATCAAGCAAATTGGGACAAGTAAGCACGTTCTGTTATGAAAACGAAATCCCCTCCTTTGTTGAACCCGAACTGGATAGGATCTATGGAAATTTTTTCTCTACGCTAACGCATTTCCGGGAATCCGGCCGGCTGGAAAATGTCAGCACGTATGTTGTCTTCGTTGACGGACAGGTGACCGCTGTCATCTTGTTCTACCGCAACCAACGGAAGGTGCATGTACTCAATGAGGTAATCAATCTCGACCAGGACGAAGCGCGCCAATTTTCCAACTACATATTTTCGACCTACGGCTCGGTTGACGTCATTTCGTTTCATGCAGTGCAGGCAGACAGCGTAAGCTTTCGCCGTCCTTACCAGCGCATCAATTGCCTCGAAGATATTGTGCTGACTTTGCCCAGCGTGACAGAAGACTATTTCACCTGTCTGGGAAAATCCACGCGCAAAACAATCAAAAACTACACCAACAAGCTGAAACGGGATTTCCCTTCTTTCGATAGCAAAACCTATATGACCAAGGAGGCAAACGAGGAGCAGATAAGGACCATTATTGAATTAAGCAGAGTCCGGCTGCTCGCCAGCGGAAAGATATCCGCCTTCGACGAAGAGGCCATCAAACGGATCATCAAATCGGTCCGCATGTACGGCTTGACCTGTGTGGCCACCATCAACGGCAAGATCTGCGCCGGCTCCATCAGCTATCGCGTCGGGGAAAATTATTTCATGCATGTCTGCGCACATGATTCCTTCTATGACAATTATCGGCTCGGCATGCTATACCGCTACATCACCATCTGCGAGTGCATTCGGCAGCGCGGCAGGGAATGCCATTTCCTGTGGGGCCGGCAGGAATACAAGTTCAGCTTATTGGGGGTCCAGCGCGACCTCCACGATCTCGTGATTTACCGGTCCTGGGGACATTTCCTGCTGCACGCCGGCGTGGCATGCCAGACCATGCTCAAAGGGGCAAAGCGCCAAGCGATACTTCTGGTACGTGGATGGAAAGAGCGTAACAGCAGCATATCGAGCTTTGCCATCAGATTTTTAAACAGGCTGGGAATGTTACGGCCTTCCGCGTAGAAATCGGCCAACGCGCAAGGCGTCCACCTCTGCGCCACTTCCCCCATTCCTCAGATTTTACAAATTTTTTTTGTGAACCAAATCATATCCTTCGTTTGACGTATCTCAACGCACGGCCAGAATGAGAATTGATGAATGTCAAACGAACACAATTACAGTTAGTGTCAAATAGCTATGGGATAAATCATGCTGATATAACGTGGAAGAAGGCAAATGCTAAAAATTGCGATTGTCACCAATAAATTCGCTCCCTACCGAGTCCCAATCTTCGCGAAAATCGCCCAGTTGTCCGGTATCCAGCTTCATGTTATTTGTTTTACCGAAAAGGAATCAGAGAGAGTATGGAATTTTCCCTCGCTCAATTTCGATTACACCAGGCTGGACGATCACCCGGCCAACCAGCGGCAAAACCCTCAGGGCAACAGCATGGATGTCATTGCTGCATTGAAGAAATGCGCCCCTGACGTGGTCGTTACGGACGGTTTCAATCTTAAACATCTGTACGCGTTCTCCTATGCGGTTGCGGCACGGGCGGGACACGTAGTGTGGACGGAAGAAACCGATATTTCCGAGTTGGCGGCGAACGGCATCCGTGCCGTCATGCGCCGGCTGGTTTATGCCAAATCGCAGGCATACGTTGCCGTCAGCCGGGGCGGGAAAAGATTGTTCGATCATTACAAGCTGGCGCCAGAACGCTGCTTCAGGTCATGTGTTTGCGTTGACAATGAAGTGTTCCAAGCCGCTTCCAACACGCAGGAAAAGCAATACGACTTTATTTTCTGCGGCCGTATTGAAACGATCAAGAATCCCCTTTTCGCACTTGAAGTCGCGGTTCAGCTTGCCAAAAGATTGCATCGAAAAATCAGAATACTGTTTGTTGGCGGCGGCCCCCAGACCGACGATGTCTATAGAGCGGCCATGCTGTATCCCGGTCTGGTCGAGGCAAAATTCTTCGGCTTTGCGAGCCATCATGAATTGCCCGCACTCTACCGCTCGGCGCGGCTGCTCTTGTTGCCGACGTTAAGAGAGCCGTGGGGCGTGGCAAGCAACGAAGCCTGTGCCGCAGGCCTGCCCATCCTCGTGTCGCCCTATGCGGGCGCAGCTGACGAACTGGTGGCCGATGGAAGAAACGGCTTCGTATGCGACCTCGATGTCAATCTGTGGACCGATAAGGCGCAATGCCTGCTGACCCAGTCCGATATCTACCAAAAATTTTCAGAATGCGGCCGGTCCCTGGTTGCCCAATACAACTTCGACAATGCCGCAGAAGGCCTGATCGCCGCGTGCCGCCGCGCGGCGCCGGAAAAGGCGGAGACAAAATTTCGAGGGACAAAAAAAATGAGACCCAAAGTCGTGATTGTCGAAAGACAACTGCTCCAATACCGTGTAGCTTTCTACAATCGGCTGCGCGCATTGCTGGACAAAGAAGGCATCGAGTTGCAACTGCTGATCGGCAACGGCACGCCCGCGGAAGTGAAAAAAAAGAACCAGGTTTCGCTCGACTGGGCGATCCACATCCCGACTCATTATCTGCTGGGAACCACCTTGTGCTGGCAGCCCTTCGGCGCTTATGCGAAGGATGCCGACTTGGTGATCGTCATGCATGAGAACAAGATCATCTACAACCTCTGGCTATTGTCCTTTGGCCGTCCGAAACGCCTTGCATTCTGGGGCCACGGGCGCAACATGCAGTCGGCCCGGCCCGACGGCTTCAAGGAACGCTTCAAGCGCTGGACTATCAACAAGGTCGACTGGTGGTTCGCCTATACCGAAAGCAGTGCGGCTCTGGTTACCGCAGCCGGCTTTCCGATCGAATGCACGACCGTCGTCCAGAACGCGGTGGACACGGAGGAAATGACTGCGTTCTGCGAGCAGGTCAGTCCCGAGGATTGCGCACGCAAGCGCAAGGAACTGAATCTGGGCGACGGCCCCATCGCCTTGTATCTGGGTTCGCTCTATAAAGAGAAGCGGCTGGATTTCTTGTTGGGCGCGGCATTGCGGATTCGAGAAAGAATTCCAGGCTTTCAATTGCTCGTGGTCGGCGCCGGCCCGGAGCAGGAACTGATCGAGAATGCCGCAAGACAGTACCCATGGATTCACTACATGGGCCCGTTGCAGGACCAGAGCAAGGCTGTAGCGCTGGTGCTGGCCGATGTCATGCTCAATCCCGGCCTGGTCGGACTGGGCATCCTCGATTCCTTCGCCAGCGGGACACCGATGTTTACGACCGACTGCGGCCTGCACTCACCCGAGATCTCGTACCTGTCATCGGGCACCAACGGGGTCATGACCAGCAACGACATCGACATCTATGCCAACGCCGTCGTCAACGTGCTGCAGGAGCCGGATGCGATTGCAAAACTTAGCAAGGGGGCGTTGTCGAGCGCGCCGCGCTATACGGTGGACAACATGGCTGACCGGATAAGGATGGGCATTTGCGCCTGCCTGTCCCATCGCTGATGCCGATCCTTATCCCATCCACCTTTTGAACTCATAAAAGAAAATCTACGATGAAAATAACAATTATCGGTACCGGCTATGTCGGCTTGGTAACAGGTGCATGTCTGGCCGAACTTGGCAACAACGTATTCTGCCTCGACGTGGACCAGCGCAAAATCGATCTGCTCAACAACGGCGATATCCCTATCCACGAGCCAGGCCTGGCGGAAATCGTGGCGCGCAACCGCGCCTCCGGACGGTTGAAGTTTTCCACCGACGTGGTGGCCGGTGTGATGCATGGCAGCTTTCAATTCATCGCGGTGGGCACGCCGCCGGATGAAGACGGCTCCGCCGACTTGCAATATGTGCTGGAAGCAGCGCGCAACATCGGCAAGTACATGGCCGGCTTCAAGGTGGTCGTCGACAAATCGACCGTGCCGGTCGGCACCGCTGACAAGGTGCGTGCGGTCATTCAAGCCGAGCTTGATCGGCGCACCATCGATGCAAAATTCTCGGTGGTGTCGAATCCGGAATTCCTGAAGGAAGGCGCGGCGGTGGAAGACTTCATGCGGCCCGACCGCATCGTCATCGGTTGCGACGACACCACCGAAGGGCGGCACGCGCATGCCATGATGAAGGCGCTCTATGCCCCTTTCACCCGTCATCATGAGCGCACTTTCTGGATGGACGTACGCTCGGCGGAATTCACCAAGTACGCGGCCAACGCGATGCTGGCGACCCGGATTTCATTCATGAACGAAATCGCCAACCTGGCCGACAAGGTCGGCGCCGACATCGAAGCCGTGCGCCATGGAATCGGTTCGGACCCGCGCATCGGCTACAGCTTTCTGTATGCCGGTTGCGGCTATGGCGGCTCGTGCTTTCCCAAGGATGTGCAAGCGCTGGAACGCACCGCACAGGACTTCGGCCAGGACCTGCACATCCTGCGTGCGGTCGAAGCAGTCAACAACATTCAGAAGCAAGTGCTGGGACAAAAGATCGTCAGCCGCTTTGGCGAAGATCTGAAAGGAAGGCATTTCGCGCTATGGGGCCTGGCTTTCAAACCCAACACCAACGACATGCGCGAAGCCCCTTCGCGTGTCTTGCTGCAGGAATTGGTGGCGCGCGGCGCTTCGGTCGCGGCCTACGACCCGATTGCGATGAGTGAAGCCAGGCGCGTGCTGACACTGGATTTTTCCGCGTCCGGCAACGATATCCGGCGAGTGCGTTTCAGCGAGGGTCCGATGGACGCCTTGCAAGGGGCCGACGCGCTGGCGATCGTGACCGAATGGAAGACCTTCCGCAGCCCGGATTTCGATCAAATGAAAGAGCTGCTGAAAGCCCCGATCATTTTCGACGGACGCAATCTGTTCGAACCGGAGATCATGGCCGAAGCCGGATTTGAATATCACGGCATCGGCCGTTCGGTGTTGACGCGCGCCTGAGTACGGGCTGCAGTGCCTTTTGAGCGTGTTCAGCCGCTCAAAAGGTCGAAGACAATAAAATAGTTGGATGGGCCTCAAAAAAATGGCAGCCACATTTACCTGTTCCATCGACGACGGACATCCGTCGGATTTGAAAATGGCCGAACTGCTGGAGGCACACGGCATGAACGCCACCTTTTTCATTCCGATCAGGAACCGGGAAGGCATGGAGGTAATGACGGTATCGCAGATTCGCGAGCTGGGACGCCGCTTTGAAATCGGCTCGCATACCTATGATCACTGTTTCTTGAACAGCGTGAATCTGGCACAGGCTCATTTCCAGATAAATCGGGGCAAGGAAATCCTGGAAGACATGCTGGGACATGAGGTCGACGGATTTTGCTATCCGGGAGGGAAATACCGGCGCGAACATGCGGAGCTCGTCAAATCCGCCGGGTTTCAATATGCAAGAACCACCATGAATCTATGCTTCGATGCCGGCGACAATCTGTTCGAGATGCCGACGACTTGCCAGTTCTATCCGCACCGCCGCTCCGTCTATTTGCGCAATTTCGCAAAATCCCGGCGTTGGCACAAGCGCTGCACCGGCTTGACGCTGGCGCTTGAAAACAATCATTGGATCGATCGGCTTTATCGCCTGTTCGAGCATGCCTGCGAACGCGAGACCGTATTTCACCTGTGGGGGCATTCGAACGATATCGATGCCCTGGATGCATGGTCCGATCTTGATCGCTTTCTTGGCCACGTAGCATCCAGGGTTCCGGTGCAGGAGAGATTAAGCAATGGACAATTGGCGGCGCGTTTCTTCTGATTTTGAAACTCTTCGACGCTGCGAGAGGAGCAAGGTCGAAGTGAATGACGTCGATGAATGCAGGTTTGCAATTGGTACCTGAATGCGCTTGCATACCACCTCTCACTCATGAGCCGACTCCCCGCGCAGCCAACGTAACGAGCGTCAGCGGTGCGCTGCCACCAGTTTAAGTCGGCGATCCTCTCCTATCTGAGCTTGGCCGTATTTTCCGGATACCAACGCCTTCATCAAGCCCCAGCTTTTGCCCGGCTATCCAGGCAGCGTGATGCTGCGCCGGGCTGCGGTAGCCTAACGCGGAGTAGCGGCGTCTCCGGTTGTAAAACATCTCGATATATTCGAATACGTCCTGCCTTGCGTCGGTATGCGTCTGGTTTCGCGCGTCGGAATGTAGGTGATGTCCGCCGCCCACACCTGATCCGGCGCGCTCGTCACGAACTGCCGCTCCAGCAGGTTCGGCGCCACCGACAACGTATGCTTGCGGTCAGTCGTGGCCTTGTAGCGCCGCTTGTGTTTCGCACGAATGCCATTGGTCTTCATCAAGCGTTTGACCCGCTCCCGGCTGACCGGAATGCCTCTGGATTTCAATTCCTTCGTGATGCGTGGGGAGCCGCATGCCTGTCGGAATTCCGCGTGCGCTGAGCCAATCAGCGTCAGCAATTGCTCGTCCGAGAGCCAGTGTGTCGGCCCGCCGCATTTCTTCCAATCGGCGTAGCCGCTGGTCGATACGCCCAATTGCCCGCACATCGCTTGCAGGGGATAGGAATCGCGTTGACTGTCGATCCAGGCATACTTCACAGCGATTTCTTCGCAAAGTATGCCGCCGCTTTTTTTACGATGTCCAGTTCCATTTTCAGGCGCGCGTTCTCTGCCTGCAGCCGTGACACTTCCATCTGTTCCGGCGCGACCGGTTTGCCGGCGGCTAACTTGCCTGCCTTCGCGGCTTTGCGTCAGTTCGATAGCGTTTGTTCGGCAATTCCCAAGTCGCGCGCCGCCTGTGCCGGGCTCTTGCCTTCCTGTTCGACTTGCCGAACCGCTTCCTGCTTGAATTCGACCGTGTAATTCTTCCTCGGAATCTTGTACATCCTTTACCTCCAGGGCTCAGTTTAAACTGTCACCGTTGGTGTCCGAAATTCGCGGCCAACCTCAGACCACACCCAACCTGAACAGCGGCTATCAGGCCATCCGACCACCGACACGGCAGCAAAATTCAAGCCTCCTGCCGGCGTAAAAGGGCCTCCAGAATATCCGGCGCAACAGGCTTCCCATAAAAATACCCCTGCCCCGCCAGGCAACCATGCTCCCTGAGAAACGCCGCTTGCTCGCTGGTCTCCACTCCTTCTGCAACCACATTCAAATGCAGTTTGCGCGCCATCGCAATGATGGCATTGGTCAGCGCCATGTCATTGCCGTCGCGGCCAATGCCGCGTATGAAAGAACGGTCGATCTTTAATGTATCCAAGGGAAGCCGCTGCAGATCAGCAAGGCTGGAATAACCGGTTCCGAAATTGTCCAGCGACAAATGGACACCCAGCTTGTCGAGCTGCCTGAGGGCCGCCAGGTTTTCTTCAAAGGGAAAAATCAGCATGCTCTCTGTAATTTCCAGGCTCAAGGCCGAGGCAGGCAATCCGGTTTCATCCAGCACCCTGGCGACCGCACCGGCGATATCGGCTTGCGACAGTTGCCGCAGCGACAAATTGATCGAGAGGCATAGATCGCCATGGCCGGCATCGTGCCAGCGCTTGAGCTGTGTGCACGCCTCGCGCAGGACCCAGTCGCCGATCGGAAGAATCAAGCCGGTGTCTTCGGCAATGGAAAGGAACTCCAGCGGCAATATCGAGCCGCGGTCCGGCTGACGCCATCGCAGCAGAGCCTCGACCGCGAGGATGGCGCCGCTTTCCAACTCCACCTGGCATTGATAGACCAGACTCAATTCGCCGTTTACCAGCGCATGCCGCAGACGGTTGGCAATCGAATTGCGGTTCTGCACCTGGGCATTGAGGTCGGGCGTAAAGTATTGGAAATTGCCGCGCCCTTTCGCCTTGGCGCGGTACATCGCAGTATCAGCGTTGCGCATCAACATCTCCGCGGATTCGCCGTCGCACGGGTACATGCTGATGCCGATGCTGCAGCTCACCTGCAGCTCCGTCCCCTCCAGATGTATCGGTTCGAGCAAGGCATCCATGATCTTCTGGGCCACCTGGGCTGCGCTGCGACTGTCAGCCGGGGCCATGAGCGTCAGGACGAATTCATCGCCGCCCAGCCGTCCCAGGCTGTCTTCCTTGCGCATGCAATTCTGCAGCCGCCGCGCCACTTCCTGCAGCAGGCGATCGCCCGCTTGGTGGCCCAGGGTATCGTTGACCTGCTTGAACTGGTCCAGGTCGATGAAAAGCACCGCGCCGCTATCCTTGATCCGCTCGGCGTGGATGATGGCCTGGGTCAGGCGGTCCAGCAGCAAGACACGATTGGGCAATCCGGTCAGGGCGTCATGGTAGGCCATGTGATTGAATTTTGCTTCGGTGCGCTTGCGTTCGATTGCGATGCCGGCGATGCGGGCAGCATCCTCGGCCAGCTTCAACTCTGCGGCGCAAGGCTGGCGCAACTCGCGATAATGCAGGGCCAATGCGCCAAGTACATCGCCGTGCGACGAAAAAACCGGCGCCGCCCAGCATGCCTGGTAGCCGTGCCCTCTCATCAGATCGCAATAATCGGTCCATATCGAATTCTCGCGGACATCGATCAGAACGAACGATGACGTGCGCGCTTCAGGTGGCCCGCACGCCGCCACCCGTTTGCCCACTGAGATAACGTCGAGTGCGTCCCAATAGGATGGCGGCAAGCTCGGGGCGACGCCGTACCGTCCATGTATGCCATCCGGGTCGGCCAACAGGATTGCACCGTGCATGCCTGCAAAATGAAATTCTGTGAGGCGCAACAGGTTTTCCAGCACATCCGGCAACGGGGCGTCTCTTCCGATCATCTCCAGCACCTGATTTTGCCCTGCCAGTATGGCTTCGCATCGCTTGCGTGCGGTGATGTCGCGGGAATTGATGACGATGCCGTAGGTACCAAGCACCAGGAGCGTGCTTTCAAGAACCGTCCATGAGCCGTCCACGCGGCCGAAGCGGGTCTCCATCAATAAGGGCGGCATCTTGTTTTCCTGCGCCGCCAAGTTGAGTTCGCCGAGCACGCTGCTGGCCTGCGCCGCGTCTTCGGGGTGAATCAACGACATGATGTTCGAGCCCACCAATTGCGCCGGTGGGTAGCCCAGCACGCGTTCTATCGCTGGATTCGCATAGCATACATGTCCTTCGCGGTCGGTAATGACAATGGTTTCAAATGCGCGCTCAATCATCGCCTCAAACAACGCATCCGAATTTTGCAGCGGCAAGCCGGCTCGGGTGCGTGCCGCCATTTCGGTACCGGCGCCCGTCATCGGCCACCAGTCTGGCATGACGGAACAACATCCCGAAAATCCGGTTCGGCCCGCGCCCCGGCTCCGCCTGCCGCAGAAATATTGCTTGCGAATTCATGCATATTTCAACACCTCTAAGGTCTATGCCATGTTTGGTCCGCATCGAAAATATCATTGGACAAATCAGTGATGCTTGCGATCCGACAAACTTGTAGTCAACTCTCTCGATTGACGTTGAGGCCGCCACACGCGGCTTGCGAACGAGAAATTCACAGGTGATTTTGTCTATCCTTTGATATTCAACAAATCGTAATGCAGCCAATTCAGTACTCTAGATTCATTGCCGAAAAAATGTCCTTAAGAAAACATGATGCGGCGCTGGCAAGAAAGAGGAAATTCATCGGTCAGATAGGAAACCAGGAGTGTTTTAAATAGCAATGGCTACGCCTCTCAAGTTCGGTTCGAACCGTTCTGAAAAGGATGGCGATTGCCATGAATGCAGGATTTTCAAGCATTTGGCATGACGCTGCCTTGGGTAGGACCTGATGTCGACCAGGCTTCTCTCCTGACACGCAAGCCGATGAATTTCACACTGTATGAGGAATGAATGGCATGAACATTTTTTCAAACAGCGGCCTGAGGAAATGGAGTGCGCTTGCATCGGCACTTTTGGTTTCCGCCTGCTCGACCGGCCTTCCAACAAATGATTCACGGACGGCAGAGGTGGCGGATCAAGCGCCGCCGATCAAACTCATTACACCTGAACTGGTAAAACTCCAGCGTGAACAACGGGAACGGCAAACCGGCCAGGACATATCCCGGCTTCTCGGACGCCCGTCTCCCTACGTCATAGAAGCCGGCGATGTCCTCTCGATCGTGGTATGGGGCCATCCCGAGCTTGCCACTGCTGTGATGGCGACAAAGCCGCCTGCCCTGCCTGATACCGAGACCGCCGCCGGCGGCGCGCTATCGAACGGCTTTGTGGTCGACCATCGCGGCATACTGCAGTTTCCTTTTGCCGGCGACCTCAAGGTTTCCGGGTTGACCGAAGAGCAGGCTCGCGAGCTGCTTACCAACAAGATCGCCCATTACATCAACAAGCCGAACGTGACGCTGCGAGTCCACGCCTTCCGCAGCAAGCGCATCTATGTCGACGGCGAAGTCAAGACGCCCGGCTTGCAAGCCATCAACGATATCCCGATGACGCTGGTGGAAGCCCTGAACCGCGCCGGAGGCGTGTTGCCTAGCGGGGACCAGAGCCGGATATTCGTCATCCGGGGCGGCACGAGCTACCCGATCAATCTGCCGCTACTGGTGCAGAAAGGAATCGATCCGGCAAAGATCATGCTCAAGCATGGCGACCTGGTGCGCGTGCTTTCTCGCGACGAGAGCAAAGTCTTTGTGGCTGGGGAAGTGGTGGCGCCGAAATCCATGATGATGCACAACGGCCGCCTCACCCTGAATGAAGCCTTGGGTGAATCGGGCGGCATCAATCCGGTTTCAGGTGACCGGCGTCAAGTCTATGTGGTGCGCAAAGTAGACAAGGAGTCATTGGTATTTCAGCTGGACGCCAACTCCCCCGCCGCGCTGGCCGTGGCAGAGAATTTTGAGTTGAATCCGAAGGATCTGGTTTACGTCGCCGCAACGCCTCTTACCAACTGGCATCGCACGATCAGCCTTATATTCCCCAGCGCATTATCAGCCGCCGTTGGGGCAGGAAAGCCATAACCACGTCATCGAACTTAAGCGAATACGCCACATGATGAATCCAGACAACCAGCACGCCGTTTCCACCGTCATGCAGAGCAATCTGATGATGCATCAGCCCATCATCCAGCCTGCGCCTGCCATGGGACAATATGAAGAGGAAGTCGAACTATCGACTTATCTCGACATCCTTTCGGACAATCGCTGGCTGATTGCGAAAATCGCCGCCGTGGTGATTGTGCTGGGTTGCCTCTACGCCATTTTTACCAAGCCAATCTACGAAGCGACGATGCTGATCCATGTGGAGGAGGACAAGCCGAACACATCGAAAAATATTCTCGGGGATATTTCCTCGCTATTCGACGTCAAGGCCGCGGCCATCTCTGAAATGGAGCTGATCAATTCACGTCTGGTGATTTCGCGGGCAGTCGACAATCTCGGACTCTATATAGACGCGCGGCCGAAATATTTTCCGGTAATCGGTTCCGCGATCGCGAGCCGCAATTCACACTTATCCAATCCCGGCCTGTTCGGCCACGGCGGTTATGTCTGGGGAGCGGAACACATCAACGTCTCCATTTTTTATGTACCCGAAATCCTGCAGAACAAGGATCTGATCGTCACCGCCGAAGGCAACAGCCGCTATTCGGTAACCTATCCGGAACAAAATCTGGAACTGCACGGCACGGTAGGAACGCTGCTCAACGCCGATACGAAAAGCGGAAAGATTGCGTTGATGATCGACACGTTGCGCGCCAAACCCGGCGCGCAATTCTACCTGACCTATAAACCGAAGCTGGCGGCCATCTCGGACGTGCAAAGCTCGATGACCGTGGCTGAAAAAGGCAAACAGTCCGGCATCATCGGCGTTACGCTCGAAGGCAACGACCCGAAGCTGTCCAGCGACATCCTCACCGAAATAGGACAGGAATATATTCGCCAAAACGTCACCAGAAAACTGGAAGAGGCGGAAAAATCCCTCGCCTTTCTGGATAAGCAATTGCCCGATCTCAAACAAAAACTGGAGCAGTCGGAAGCCACCTTCTATCAATTCAGGAATACCCACGGCACGGTCGATTTACCGGAAGAATCGAAACTCAGCCTGCAACAATCCGTGGCAGCCAAAGCCAAACGCCTTGAGCTGCAACAAAAGCGCGAAGAACTTCTGATCGGCTTCACGCCTAATCATCCGCTGGTCATTGGCGTCAATCGCCAGATCCAGGAAATGACCAACGAGATCAACGCGATGACGGAACACATCAAAAACCTGCCGATGCTGGAGCAGGACTTGTTGCGCCTTAATCGAGAAATCAAGGTGAATACCGATCTTTACACCGCTTTGCTCAATACCGCCCAGCAGCTGCGCCTGGTCAAAGCCGGTCGCGTGAGTAATGTGCGCTTGATCGACGCGCCCATGATGGCCACCAAGCCGGCCAAACCGAATCGCCCGAAGATCGTCGGCATAGCAGTTCTGGCAGGTCTGTTTCTGGGTGTCGCGGCTGCCTTCTTCAAGAGGATGCTCCATACCGGCATCGATGATCCGCGCAAGATTGAAAAGATGCTGGGCGCACGCGTTGTCTATGCCACCATCCCGCACAGCAAAACCCAGGAAGACCTGTCGAGGAGAGCCGCCGCCGCCATGCGCTCGATGCCGGTGCTGACCCGCATCGATCCGAGCGATATGGCCGTGGAAAGCTTGCGCAGCTTCCGCACCACGCTGCAATTTTCGATGTCCCACTTCAAGAACAATATCGTTCTGATCAGCGGGCCGACGTCGGGGTTGGGAAAATCCTTCGTCTCGGTCAATTTCGCCGCCGTGATGGCCTCCAGCGGCAAACGGGTTTTACTGATCGACGCGGATTTCCGTAACGGCCACCTGCATCACTATTTTGGGCTGGAGAGAAAAAATGGCCTGTCCGAATCGATCACCGGCGCAATGCACCTGAAGGAGACGATCCATCAAAACGTGCTTGAAAACCTTGATTTCCTCTCCACCGGAGCGTTGCCGCCGAATCCTTCCGAGTTTCTGCTGCATCCGAATTTCGGTTCCCTGTTGAAATCGGTTTCAGGCAATTACGACTTTGTCCTGCTTGATCCGCCTCCTATTCTGGCGGCCTCTGACACTTTGATCATCGGTTCGCACGCGGGAGCGGTATTCATCCTGACGCGCTCGGGCATCACCACGGAAAGCGAAATCAACGAAGCCATCAAGCGCCTGAATCAGGCAGGAATCTCGCCCAAGGGAATATTGTTCAATGACCTGAAAGTAAGACCGCGCCAATACAACGAGTACAGCTATCGGAAACAAAACCAACTCGGGTACGCGCCATGAAGCGATTCATTTTCCAACGTGCGGGAGACTGTGGAAATAACAAAGCGAGCAGCCCAAGGTCGTGCAGCGGTTTGGAGCCGCACTCCGGCACGGCGGGCATTGCAGCATTGTCCTGTCTACAGCCTCCGGAATAGAAAGTCCGGACAGCCGGCATAGGAGGTATATAGCCGAATTCTCCTTTTTCTCTACTCCCCTCTGCGGTTCGAGCCTAGAGGGGGCCGCCCTGGAACGGGCGCTTAAGCACGGATTGCCTCGGAACAGTGCGATCTACGAATGAAGAAAAACCATCGGGAATAAATGAACACTTTAAGGAAG
The DNA here is from genome assembly GCA_966211965.1 of uncultured Burkholderiales bacterium. Taxonomy (GTDB): domain Bacteria; phylum Pseudomonadota; class Gammaproteobacteria; order Burkholderiales; family Burkholderiaceae_D; genus CBIHON01. The sequence goes on from CBIHON010000023.1 coordinate 53,156, forward strand.
CAAACATGATGCTGAAAACAGAGGCAAGCGCATACGAGCCTGCATTCGATCACGTTCCCGAGCAAACCTGCGATGCGCAGGCAATCACCATTTCTGTTTTTGAGAACGAAATACCTTCCTTCGTCGGGCGCGAACTTGATCTTTTGTATGGAAACCTCTACTCCTCACTGGCGCAATTCAAGGTAAACGGCAAGCTCGACAAAGCAAGCACGTATGTCGTCCGCCAGGGCGGAAAAGCCGTCACCGTATTTCTGTTTCGATTGGAAAACGGCAAGGTCGAAGTTCTCAATGAAGTCATTTTTATCAGTGCTGAACAGATCAAGCAGTTCGTCACCATCGTTTTTTCGCGCTTCCATTCCGCCAAGTTCATTTGCTTTCGCTCGATACAGACCGATGCTGCGCGGCTGCCGTTCCCGCTTCAGAAGATCAACTGCCTGGAAGACATCGTCGTCACCTTGCCTCCAAGACTGGACGATTATTTGGCGCAACTCGGGAAAAATACGCGAAGAAACATCAAGCGTTATACCAACCGCCTGAAACTGGACTTCCCTTCAATCAGCTTCGAGATCCACGCACAGGACGATGTGCCCGATCAGATGATTCGCGATATCGTGGAATTGAACAAGGCCAGGATGAGAGGCAAGAACAAGATATCGGCAATCGACGCACACGAAGTAGACAAGCTGATCAAGCTGGTGAAGACGTGCGGCCTGGTGTGCGTGGCCATGGTGGATAAAAAAATTTGTGCGGGCGCCATCAGTTTCCGGACCGGGGAAAACTATTTTCTCAATGTTCTCGCGCACGATCCTGCCTATGACGATTACTGGCTCGGCATTCTTTGCTGCTATCACACCATAGGCGAATGCATCGCGCGGCGCGGCAAGGAATTTCATTTTCTATGGGGCCGTTACGACTACAAATACACCTTGTTGGGAGTTCAGCGGGATCTCGATTATCTGGTCGTGTATCGCTCTTATCTGCAATTTGTGTTCAACAGCGATACAGCCTTCACGCGGGCCTTCGAAGGATGGATACGGAAGGTGAAGTTGGAACTACAGGAAGCCAAGCGGCGCGACAGTCCCACCTATCGCAGAATGATGAGCTTGATGGATTATCTGCGCGCCTTGAAACAATTTAAATTGGATTTTCCTGGATGGAGGAGGTAGACATCAGCGCCGCCGGAGCCGGTTCAGTGCTTTTCCAGCAGGTGCCCAGCGAAAAGAGTGTACTGCAGCAGCGTCACGCCGCTTGCTCAGGCATCCGCCTGAACCGTGCGCGGCGCCTTGCACGCCCCTCTTCCCGCTTAAGTGCCCCTGCTGGAAAAGCACTGAACCGGCTCCGGCGGCATGAGAGTTAAAACGGAAATAAACGGGGACAATATTCATGTTTATCGATACACGGCGCGTTGATGAAGGCAGCGCTTTTGAGACCACGGTGTGCATTATCGGCGGAGGTGTGGCAGGCATCACCTTGGCGCTCGAAATGGAAAGAATGGGGATCGAAACCTGTTTGCTGGAAAGCGGAGGATTCGATCCGGACAATGCAACGCGCGATCTCTATCGCGGCGAGGACATCGGCCTGCCTTACCATTTTTCTGATGGCTGCCGCGGCCGATTTCTGGGAGGCAGCAGCAACTGCTGGGGCGGCTGGTGCCGTCCGCTCGATCCCTGGGATTTCGAGAAGCGGGAATGGATAGCCTACAGCGGATGGCCCTTCGCCCTGAGCGAACTGGAGCCCTATTATCAGCGCACCCGCTCGTTGCTGAAACTGGGGCCGCATAATTTTGAACCGGCATTCTGGGAAGCTGCAATCAACAGGCGCGACGTGCGCCGGATTCCACTGCCGAGCGGCAAGGTCAGGGATACGATATCCCAATTCAGTCCGCCGGCACGCTTTGGCAAGCTATACAGGAATGCGTTGGGGCGCTCGCAACGAGTGCGAGCTTTTCTGTATGCCAATGTGGTCAATATCGATACGGACCGGCCGGCCCGCAATGTGTCCAAGGTGGATGTCGCAACGCTCAGCGGCCGCAAAATGTCGGTGTCCGCGCGGCTGTTTGTCCTGGCCACCGGGGGTATCGAGAATGCGCGTTTACTCCTGGCGTCGAACAAAGTCCAGCTCAAGGGATTGGGCAACGGCAATGACCTGGTCGGCCGCTTCTTCATGGATCATCCGCGCCTGCAATCGGGCAGCATCCAATTCACCAAAAAGTGGGGCCGCAACAAACTGTACGACATCAAATATCATTACATGAACTCGGCGGTCGCGGCACACGGAACCCATATCGCCGCACAACTGGCGTTGGCGCCGGAAGTATTGCGCAAGGAACGACTGCTCAACGCCAGGGTATGGTTTTCATCGATTTTCCCCGGCGAAGGCAGCGAAGGCGCGCAAGCGCTGTACCGATGCAAGCAAGCATTGCTGCAAAAGGAGCAAGCAGGATGGAAGCTCAGTCAGGATTTCGTCACCATGATTTCGCATCCGGTGGACACGCTCGGTTATGGATTCACCCGCCTGTTCCAGCCGCGCGCGCTGATACAGGGCGTAAAGTTTCAAATCATTGCCGAACCTGAACCGGACCCGCATAGCCGGGTCACCTTATCACTCTCCGACAAGGATCAGTTGGGCGTGAATCGTGTGCGCGTCAACTGGCGTCTGAGCGCGCGCGTGCAGCGCACGATCGACCGGACTCTTGCCCTCATCGCCGAGGAAATGCGCCTCGGCGGCGTGGCCGATGTGACGCTTGATCCGCCGATCGAGGGTGGCGCATGGCCGTCCAGCCTGGAAAAGGAAGGAACCTGGCATCACATGGGCACGACCAGGATGCACGATTCGCCGGCACGAGGCGTGGTGGATCAGAATTGCAAAGTGCATGGCTTGTCGAACCTGTACATTGCCGGCAGTTCGGTGTTCCCGACGGCGGGAGCAAATTTCCCGACGATCACGATCGCGGCGCTCACCTTCCGCCTGGCCGAACATATCAATCAGGAACTAAGCCGCAGCGACACCATCTTGCCGTTGAAGAAAGAATCATCCCTGCTGGCGGTTTGATTCATAAATGGCATGACGGCGATTTCGTAGACATGTTCGTGTACCGCGCCACGAACATGTCGCCGTTCAAGGCCCGCGCAGCAATCTGTTAGGAAACGAGGAGCGGTATTAGAGCAGTTTCAGCCTGACTGTACACGGCCAAGGTTGAGCCGAGAAGCGCAACCGTACGAATGGTACAGTGAGCATCGCAGGCGCAAGATTGGCCGTGTACGGTCAGGATGAAATTGCTCTAGCTCCTCTGCCCTTGCCAAATCGTATACACGGCGCGCTACGCTCTTTCCGGGAGAGCAGCTTCCCCAGCTTTGGAAGAAGTGAACGCAAAGAACATCAATACCACGACGATGAAATTTATCGGCGTTAAAAACCCATGCGGGCCATCACCCGTCATAAAAAATCGCAATCCGAACCAAAAATATCCTATGCCGGCATAGACAACGAGCCGACGCCAGAACGCAAGCGAAAACGAGCGGCAAAATAGAGGTAACAGAAAAACAAAATCGTAGGCCAAGTGAAAAAACGACATGAGTGAAATCAAAGCGAGTGCCGCGAAAATATCTTCGCTCTCCAGGCGCCGGCAGAAAAACCTGAGATAGAGAGTCAAAGCAGCCGCAAGCACCAATCCCGCCACATAACCTATTCCGCGGAAAACATGCTTATCCCATTCCAATACCTTGCCAATGCTCATGATGTCGGCGGTTCCAATCCCCACCTCTTTCGCGCTTACCTGCAAGGGCTGGAAGGCGGTCTCGATCGGATTGATGCCCACGATCGCCGAAAACAAAAGCCATCCGATCGCCAGGAACAGGAAGGACAGGAGAATCAGCCGCACATTTTTCTCCAACAAGAGCCACAGCATGATGGGCGGCGCAAAGCTGTACTTCACGTAACTGGCGCCGAAGAAAGGCGCGGCGGACAACATCGGCCGCATTGACCAGCCAAGGTAGGAAAACAGCAAAATCAGCAAAGCCTGCTGGCCGTTCGAGATAGTATTTCTGAATGGCGTCGAGCAAAGAAATATGAACAGCACGGCCCAGAGCCGGCCTCCGGTGATCTTCGATCCGGAATGAGCAATAAAGTAGACGCAGGAAAATCCGAGAACGACATTGACGAGGGCCCACACCGGCTTGACCGTATTCCAGTCGAGCAGCGCCAGGGGGATGAAAAGAATGTACAGCAAATGAAGGTAATTGGGTCCCTGCGTCAGGATCAAAGCGCCATTTTTATTGCCGTCCAGGGAAACCTGATAAGGATTTTCGCCAGCCATCAGCAGCCTTGTCGGGCTCCACTGAAAATCCTGGCTGCTGCCGAGCGCGTTCTGAAATCCCTTGGCGATCGAGAGTGCAGCCAATACCGCCAACGCCAACAGCAGGAAGCGATAAACCACCTTGAGCGCATCGTCGCCGATCTTGGCGCCGACGGCGGAGTCTAGAGAATTTTTCATTCACAATCTCATTTTCTTAAAAATCGATTCCGGTATCTTTCGGATGACCACCATGATCAAGCCCCACCAGCCGGGCAAATAAACCTCATCCTTCTTTTTCCGGATGGCTTGCTCGATTCCCTTGGCGATGGCGTCCGGACTTGCCCATAGCGGCCCTTTCTTGAAGGAGGCCGTCATCGGGGTGTCGACAAAGCCCGGCTTGATTGTCAGGACCTGCACCCCGCTTCGGTACAAACGGTTTCGCAGCCCCTGGAGAAAAATCGACAGCGCGCCTTTGGCCGTACCGTAGATGTAGTTTGACTGCCGCCCCCGGTCGCCGGCCACCGAACTGATGACGGCGATGGTGCCATGGCCTTGGGCTTCGAAATAGTTGGCGACATTGGTGAGCATGGAAATGATGCTGATCATGTTGGTGCTGAGTTCCTTGAGCGTCAGGCCGATGCTTTTCTCGCACGCGCTCTGGGGGCTCAACGTGCCATGCGCCACCAGCACCATGTCGACGCCGCCCATTTCGGATACCGCGCGTTCAAACAACGGTTCATGCTGCTCGTATGCGTTGGCATCGAAATCGGCATACGCGACGCTGGCGGCGCCGCGTATTTTCAAGTCGCGCGTCAGGCCGTCCAGGCGCTCGTGATTTCTGGCCAGGAGATAGAGGCTCGCACCATGCTGGGCAAAGCGCCTGGCGGTCGCTTCGGCGATGGCCGAGGTAGCGCCTACGATCAATATTCTTTCCATCTATGTCAATCCTAAACGTTGCGATTGGCGGGAAGCAAACTTCCCCAGTGCGCCATAGCGCTCTCTCAACTCTTGAAACGATTCCCAGTTCACATAACTTTTCTTGAAAGTACGGTCGCTCATGCGAGCGTCCTTTGTCAGATAAATCCGGCCGCCATAGTCGAGCACCATCGCATCGAGCGCATCCAGGAGTTCGAACAAGCCATCCTCGACCTTGAAATCGAGAGCGAGCGTGTAGCCCTCCATCGGGAAGGAGAGGAAATTCGCATTTTGCTTGCCGAACACCTTCAACACCGCAAGAAAGGAGCCGCGGCCCGAGCTGGAAATTTTTTCCAGAATTGCCCGCATTCCTTCGATCCCGGCCAGCTTGGGAAGAACGAACTGATATTGGACAAAACCGTTCTTTCCATACAGGCGATTCCATTGATGAAGACCGTCCAGCGGATAAAAGAACGATTCATAGTGAACCGTGTGCAAGGACTTTTCCTGCAGTACGCGATGGTAATAGAGGGTATTGAATGCCTTGATTGTGAAGCGATTCAGCAACTTCCCAGGCATATCGAACGGCACCACTATCTGGCGCTTGGATCGCCGGTTCAAGTCCCCTTCCCTCGCATGTTCTCCCAGCATGACCAGCGACCGGCCAAGCGCGGAGCCGGCAGCCAGGCAATCGATCCAGGCGACGGTGTAGGTGCTCCCCTGGTTTGCGTCGAGTAAATCAATTGCGTATTGCAGGTTGGGCGCCTTGAGCGTGTGCTGTTCGATGAAGGCGCTGCGTATCGGCTTCAGGCTCAGCGACGCCTCCAGAATAATGCCGGTGAGTCCCATGCCGCCGCAGGTGGCACGAAACAGCTCCGCATGATTTTGAGGGGAACAGCTGAGGATCTCGCCTGTCGCCAGCATGAGATCGAAGCTGTCGACATACTCGCTGAAGCATCCTTCCAGATGATGATTTTTCCCATGCACATCGCTGGCAATCGCCCCGCCAACCGTGACGAATTTGGTGCCGGGAGTGACCGGCAAAAACCAGCCCTTCGGCACAAACACCTCCAGCAGTTCGGCCAGCGTCACGCCGGCACCGCAACGCAAACGTCCCCTGTCCGCATCAAAGTCAAGAAGCAAATCGAGATGCCTGGTGCCGATCACTTGCGGCGCCAAGGCGCTGTCTCCGTAGCTGCGTCCCATCCCCCGCGAGATGACCGTATTGCCGTTCAAGCGCGACAGACAGGTGGAAACCGCCGACTTTGTCGATGGAACCTGTTCTTCTGTTTCGATGCTTGGATAACGCCCCCACCCCTGTATCTTCATCGGGCGACGCCCTCATGAAAGACCAGCCGCTTGTCGAGCTGGTACTTGGCGATATAACCGAGCGCCAATCCGATCGCGCCGCCGAGATAGCGCAATTCCTTGGTTTTAAAAAAGTAATCGAACCCGAACTCGAAACCCCAGAAGACAGTCGTCGTCAAGATGCCTGTCAACGCGTATAAAAAAAATGTCTGGCCGTCGTGCACGGCATCACGGGTACGAAACCGGAATATATAGCGCTTGTCGAGCCAATACTTGAGAAGCAGGCCAACCCCGGTACCAATCATCACCGACAAGAAAACGCTGTACATTCCCGCATAAAGCCGGATCGCCAGATCCTGGCTCAGGATATTGGCTGCGGTAGCGAGCAATGCAAAAAGTATGTAAAGAATCATTTAGCGTCACAGCAAGCTTTGATCATCCATTCTAGCCACCGGCAAAAATTGCCGACTTGATTATTATCATTTTTTACGTCGATTGTCGGCGGTCACCTGTTTTGCTGCCAAATCTGTTTCATAACTTTCTCTATCCGCAGATCAGGCAGAAGATGTCAGCGTTCAAAAGAAAGATAAAAGCCCGTCTCGCGCTCCTGCTCCCGATACGCAAGAAGCGCCGATTTCAGTTTGGAAGCCCCGTCCTGGCTGGCTGCGAAAAAGGCGACCCGGCTGTCCGCAGGAGTGATATCGGGTAAAGGCAGATTGAGAGTGGCGACCTTGATCCAGTTGTCGGGCCGCTTCGTGAACCAGGAATCGTAGACGATCGCATATTCGACGTTATGCTTCTGCATCAGCCGGTTGATCCAATCAACCGGCTCGTCCTTGATCCTGGCTTTCAGCGCCTCATTCGAACCCAATCCCCACAGGTCGAGCACATAGTTCCCGGACCGGAATGAGACTAGGCCGAGGTCATTCACCGCGACCGGGGCTTTGATATAGTCCCGCACGATCACGCCCATCTGTTCCTGTTGGTCGGAAATATTTCTGCTGGCAAACGGAGTCGTCATCGTTGCATATATCAGGGATTTCGACGCCAAAACCAGCACCGCGACAAGCACTGCGATGGTCGCGGTGCTCGCCGTCGCGGATGTCCTTTGGCCAAAATCAATCGCTGGCAATCTGGAGATGAGCAGCAGGACGATCCAGGAATAGTAGTAGACTTCATATCTGCCGTAACCGTTGGTCGCACCGAAAATCAAATGCAGAATGCTTGGCAATATTATCCAGAGAACCGCTTTCAGCCTCTCTTGCCGAAAAACATAGAGCGTGTAGAAGACGACCGGCAGGAAAAAAATCTCTGCCCGGAAATTCGCTTTAAATTTGAGAAACAAGTTGGCCAAGTGATTGCCGCCCTCGTTGAAGACGCTCTTTGCCTGAATGGAGGAAGGAAGATATCCCAAACCCATCTTGCTCAGAAATACCGAGAAGAGCACCAGGAAAAAAATGGTCAGGGCGAGCGTCCCGACTGCCTGTTTGCGTCTGGTGTTGGTAACGAACAGATAGACCAGCACCGGACCGGAGATGGCGAGGCCTTCATATCGGATGAGCGGCAACAATATGAGAGCAATCCAGAAAAGTTTTCCATATGCGGCATTGATACAGCAGTACGCAATGAATACCACCAGCAAGACCTGGACCGAATGCTCCATGCCGGTAAATACCAGGCCATAATAATTCAACAGCGCACAGAGCAGGACTGCTCCCAGAGCCGCCACCAGAACCGGCTGCGACTTCGATATTTGCCGGAACGCCAGCGCACTCGCAAGCAGGAATGCCAGGATATTGATCAGCAAGGGAACATACTCGAAGAAGCCGGCGCCGCCGAAAGGCGCGAGGAAAAACGGCCACAAGATGCTGGAGGAAGGGGCGGAATATTCCTGCAAATTGATACCGTAATGCCCGGCGTGAATATTACGTGCCAGCGCCAAGTGAATATACGGATCGTCCAGCGTATAAAAAAATTTACCGCTTGTAGCGATAATCAGCATGAGAAGCGCCAACAGTGGAACTACCGCCGCCAGCATGAACATGGTCCACTGCTTTCCTGAAGGGATATCGTTGATTTTCATTGTCCTGTTTATGAGATAGGAGCCGGTAACGTCTTACTGCCTGTTTGAAAATGAAATTGCTCAGTTTTTTCTGGCAATCTTCTGCCAATCTACGAGCTCAACGCGCAAGAACATTGCCCTCATCTGGTTTAATTTTTTGCAGCGCTTGCGTCGAAAACGCATTTTCAAACAGGCTCTAGTATCCAACCGTTAAGCTTCCCGGCATTTGACTTTCCGCATGACGACGGCGAAATATCTTGAGTGTGTACTTAACTCGATTCTATTCATTTGCGAAATGCTTACCAATTTTTCGTAGGGTGGGTAAAACCCGCGCTGTCTATGCCGAGACGGCACAGTGCGGGTTTTACCCACCCTACGGAAATCGGTAATTTTTACGCGAATGCCAATAGATCAATACAGCGGCGTACAGCTATTCTTCCGCAGTATCTCGGCCCACCCGAGAGCGCCGCGGGCCACGTCGAAGTCAAGCATGTGCTTGTTGAATACATTGACGACATTGCCAAGGACCGCCGGATCAAAATCCGCGAGATCGATCCAGTCGTAGCCCACTGATACGCGCTCGTAATTATTCGTCGATAAAGATACGCCGTTAATATCCGGTGCGACGTCGGAGATCTCCGGGCGGCTGTCGATGATTTTACTTTTCAAGGTGACAGCCAGCTTCCTCATGTCTGCATCCGTCAACCCGCCCACGTTGAATTTTCTGGCCGCAACCAGAAAGGATATATCGACATGCCCATGATTGGTATCTTCCCACCCATAGCCTGGACGGCCCCCTTCGTAGCGCCAGAGATAGCCATCATTAACGACCTGCGCAAACTTCAAGAAGTAGTTTGCCGCCTTGTCAGCCTTGTAGAGATACGCCGCAGGGGGCGTCTGCCCCTTCATCCGGTATACGCGATCCATCAAGAGCAGCGCTTTTGCCATAGACGCGCCCTGATTGAACATCAGCAGCGCATCGCTACCGCAAAGACTTTCACCATCGGCACCGCAGGAAGCGTAAATATAGAAACTGGCATCGAGTATCGGAGAATGATCGACCCATCTGTAGTCGTACATTTTGACCGCGCGCTCTGCCCTGGCCAGGTAGATCTCCGCCTTTGGCCGATAAGCGGCAAATCGCGGGTCCTTATACACCGTATAGACGAAATGCATGATCGCCTGCGTCACTTGAGCGGTGCCGAGTTGATCATACAGAGGTGCGAGCCCCCATCCGCCGCGAGGATTTTCGACGGCCAGCATATGATCGATCGAGGTCACGGCTCGATCGAGATACTTGGCGTCGCCATAGGTTGCCGCCATCGATACATATGCCCGTATCCAGTAATACAAGGTCCACGCCAAATCGCCTCCGTCATTACTAAGATCTGGAACCGTATTGCCATAGGGTGTGATGAAATGCGCGTCCCATGCCGCTTGGCTGCCGATCGTCGGCTTGACCGGGCTGCCGGTGCACGAGGGAGGCGGTGCGGTATCGGCGGCGGCGTTCACATCCTTCCCGGTTCGACGTGCGGTGCTATTGCCATCGCCATAAAATGCGCCGCCGCTTCTCCAGGCGCCGATCGTCTCATTGTAGAGTCGAAAAGCCAGGTCTTGGCTCAGGATATTTGCCGTAGTCACAAGCAATGCGAAAAGTATGTAAAAAATCATTTGGCCTCACGCTCTTAGTTTGATGATTGTCAATTCTAATAAGCCGTCAAAATCGTAGGCTTGATAATTATCATTTCTGGTGGCGGATTTTCAAATGGATGCTCTAAGGATACGGCACTCGGCAGCGGATCAGATGCTGGGTCTGATCAAGCTGATGCGCCCCAAGCAATGGATCAAGAACGGCTTTGTTTTCGCGCCTTTGCTATTTACGGGAGAATTTCTCAATCTGGGTTGGATTAATGCCTCCATGTTCGCGGCGCTGTTATTCTGCATCGCTTCGTCGGCAACCTATGTGATCAACGATATCAGCGATATAGAACGCGATCGCCGGCACGAAAAGAAATCGAAAACCCGTCCTCTTGCCGCCGGGATTATTACCGTCCCGATGGCTCTCGGACTGCTGGCGTTTCTCTATGGCTTGCTGATATGGGGCTGGTTCATCGCGCCGAAGGTGGGATGGGTCATTCTCAGTTATCTTCTTCTCAACCTGGCTTATACCTTCGTTCTGAAGCACCAACCTGTTCTCGATATTTTTTCTATTGCATTGGGATTTGTCTTGCGCGTGTACTGTGGCGCGGTCGCGTTGTCCGTACCGCTCTCTGGCTGGATGGCGGTGACGACCATGTGTCTTGCGCTTTATCTCGCGGCCATCAAGCGCCGGCAGGAACTGGCTAAAAATGGTACGGAAGGACGCCGCGTCCTTCTAAAATATTCCGCTTCCCTGGTGGAGCGGTATGCACAAATGTCGGCAATGGGCGCCATGGTTTTCTATAGCCTGTTCGTCATGTCGGCAAAACCGCAGATGGTTATTTCCATCCCCCTCGTCTTGTTCGGCCTGTTCCGCTACTGGTACGTGGTCGAAGAACTGGAGCGCGGAGAGTCGCCGACCGATGCCCTGGTGGCGGATTGGCAGTTGCTGCTGACGATCGCATCCTGGGTGGGTGTCTGCGCTTGGGTTTTGTGGCCGGTGAAAGGATAAGCCGTGGATTTGACTTATGCGCTAACCCCCTTCATTGCCTGGCTGGTCGCGGGGGTGATGAAATTCTTGATCAACAGCATTCGCGCAAAACAATTGGCCTTCGGGCTGATCGGTTACGGCGGATTTCCCAGCAACCATAGCGCAATAGCCAGCAGCATGACGGCGCTCATCGCTTTGAAGGAAGGCATATCGAATCCTGCGTTTGGCGTGGCGCTTACATTTGCCTTCATCGTCATGCTCGATGCGGGCAGCTTGCGCCGGCAAATAGGAAAACATGCCACCGCGATAAATACGCTCTCTCCGGAAGATGTTTCTCGCGCCAAGCTGCGCGAGCGTATTGGGCATACACCGCTAGAAATAGCGGCGGGCATCGTGGTCGGCATTCTTGTCGCATTTACCGAGTCGATGCCGGCATGAGAACCTGCTCATGGTCTCGCAAGAAGTCGCAATAGAAAAGGGAGGACATCTCTGTCCTCCCTTTTACTGCAGCAATTGAAGTGGTACCGGAGAACGCTCTGACCGGAGGACGGGCTTGACTACAGCCCGCCTTCCGGCTTGGCGTGCCAGGCAATCAATACAGCGGCGTGCAACTGTTCTTCCGCAATATTTCAGCCCAGCCGAGAGAGCCGCGCGCTACGTTGAAGTTGGTCATATACCGGTTGAACACATTCACGACCTTGGTAAGGAGCGTCGGATCATAATCGGCAAGGTCGATCCAGTCATAGCCGGCCGTCACGCGGTCATAATTGCTGGTCGGCAGACCCGTTCCGTCAATCTCCACCGCAACATCGTTAGGGCCAGGCTGACCGTTGAGGATCTTGTTCTTGAACGTAGCCGCCATCTTCAGCATATCGGAGTCGGTCAAACCACCGATCTTGAATTTTCCGGCCGCGATCAGCAAAGACATGTCCACGTGTCCGTGATTGGTATCTTCCCATCCATTTCCTGGGCGTCCGCCTTCATAGCGCCAGAGGTAGCCGCCATTCACGTTTTGCGCAAACTTCAGGAAATAGTTGGCCGCCTTGTCCGCCTTATAGAGGGCGGCCGGAGGAGGCGTCAAACCCTTGAGCCGGTACACGCGATCCACCAGCAGCCAGGCTTTTGCCATCGAAGCACCCTGGTTGTACATCACCAGCGAGCTGGTGCCGCAGAGGCTGGCTCCGTCTCCACCGCAAGACGAGTAGATGTAAAAGCTGGCATCGAGTACCGGCGAATGATCAACCCAGCGAGGATCGTACACTTTAAGAGCGCGTTCCACACGGGCCAGATAAGTATCCGCCTTTGCGCGATAGCCGACGAAACGCGGATCCTTATATACCGAATAGACGAAGTGCATGATCGATTGGGTCACCTGTGCAGTGCCGAGCTGGTCATACAGCGGCTTGGCGCCCCATCCGCCGCCGGCGTTTTCGACTGACAGCATGTGATTGATTGCAACGACAGCACGGTCAAGATACTTGGTATCGCCAAAGGTCAAGGCCATCGATACATATGCTCTTAGCCAATAATACTGAGTCCAGGCCAGATCGCCGCCGTCCCTGCTGAGGTCAGGAACCGTGCTGCCAAAGAAATGCGCATCCCATGCCGCCTTGGAGCCGATCACCGGAGCGATCGTGCTGGGAGTACATGCAACCGGTGGAGGCGTAGTCTGTGTTGCAACATTGAACGAGCTGACCATATGGTTATTGGAGGTATTGCTCTCCGGGTATAGCGCCCCGCTATTTACCCAGGCATCGACGCTGTGCATGCCGGAGGTTGCCGTCCATGCGCTGCTTGCGGTAACCGTTACCGAGCCGCCGGCTGGAATCGACGCAGTATTGCTCTGCGAAGAAGTGCTGCTCGTGCGGTCGACCGTGAAGCGAACGCCGTTTGCCACGCCGGCTGGCGTTGCCGCCGTGCCCTGGTTTTTGATGGTTGCGCTAAAAGTGACAGCCTGGTTTACGGTCGGGTTGGTCGGATTCATGGTGACGGCGGTCACGATCATGTCGGCAGTCTTGGCGACAGCGGAATCATATGCTGCCTTGACAAGATTATTTGAAGAGGTGCCGGAATCGACGCGAACCAGTAAGTAGTAGGTTCCGGCCGACGGCGCGGCAATCGTGATTGCCTCGTTGTTGGTGGAACCGTTCGACTTTTGGTCATACACCGTCATGCTGGGCTGCGAACCGAATTTCGAAAAAATATCGATGTCGCCACCAGAACCGTTGGTGGTGGTGAAGCGCAGATTGGTCGCACCTGCCGGAACGGCAATCTGATACATCTTGCTGGCCGGTGCAGTACCGGAAAAGCTCACGGCGACGTTGTTCGTCAGCGTTGCCACGCTGCTGGCATCGTAAGCGGCCTTTATGGAGTTATTCAAAGAGGTGCCGGAATCGACATGCACCAGCAGGTAGTAAGTCCCTGCAGAGGGGGCGGCAATTGTGATTGCCTCGTTGTTGGTGGAACCGTTGGACTTCTGGTCGTACACCGTCATGCTGGGCTGCGAACCGAATTTCAAGAAAATATCAATGTCGCCGCCGCTACCGTTGGTGGTGGTGAAGCGCAGATTGGTCGCGCCCGCAGGAACAGTAATCTGGTACATCTGGTTGGCGGGAGCGGTGCCGGAAAAATTCGCCGCCACATTGTTGCTCAGCGTGATGGTGCTGAGCTGCGCATGCGCATGGGGATGGAGAAAAAAGAAAAATACGAAGAGCGATAAGACAAGTGTCCAGGCTTTCATCCATTTTTCTGCATATGAGATGGTGTAGCTCTGGTTTCTTTTTTCAATAGACTTCGACTGCGTTTTTAAGTGAATAGTTGAGAATGTCATCATGCATTTGTCCTTAAAAAACTGGTCTCTAAAATTGCTGCAAGGCCAGTTTTATCCTCCTTTTTTTTCCGAAAGGAAAGGACTTTTTTCGTTACCTGATTTGCAATGATGATGATAAATTTTTTTTTATTTTCCCTGTAAAAAAATAAAAAAACAGCTAAAAATAGTATGTTATGACAATATCATTTAGTTCATTTACGTCATTCCAAAAATAGAAAGAAAGTTCCCTAGAGGAATAAATAAATTAATTTCCTCTTTTTTAGAGAAATTTTTCTCTCGGAAATTATGAAAAATAAGTCTTCCGAAATGCGGAAAAGTCCGGCTCATCAAGTTTCCTTTAGTTAAAAACAAGAGGAAATTTTTGCTCCCAGCCCGACATTATTTTTCAAATAGACGCATGGATTTATTTCGTCAGTTTCGCGTAAGAATAGGTCTGATTTTTTTGAGATTTAGTTGCGCTTGCTGATTCAATAGACCTCGGCGCAAAACATAGACCAACTCTCTGTGAAATACAGCCATAGAGTTAAAAACTAATAGTGACACGCTTGAACGAGCCGAGTCAAATTGTCTTTCTTCGACGTCTCCTCTTTCATGTAAAAGGACTTGCAACTAGTATTTTTACGAGGCTTGATTCCGCGGCTCAGCTTTCTCTATAATCCGGCTTGTCAGCAATTGCCTGGAGATGCCTAGAATGAAGAGCGTGTTGGTAATCAAATAGCGCTTGAGCAGACGCCGTGGCTCCGAGCACAGGCGATATAGCCATTCCAACCCATGGCGCTGCCACCATAAGGGCGCGCGCTTGAGAGTGCCGGAATGGTAATCGAATGCAGCGCCTACGCCGATCATGACGGCATTGATGCGTCCGCAATGTGCTGCCATCCATTTCTCCTGCTTGGGACAACCCAGTCCGATCAGAACCACATTTGCGCCGGAGCGATTGATCGCGTCCACCACGAACTCGTCTTCCTGCGCGGTAGGAGGACGAAACGGTGGTGAGTGCCAGCCGCCAATGCGCAGACCCGGAAACTGGTCTGCCACTTTTTTAATCAACTTGGCCATGGTCGCCTCTGTGCTTCCATAGAAAAATACCACCTGCCCCAGTTGTTCCGCCTTGCTCAGATAACGCCACATCAAGTCAGGACCATTGATCCGCTCCTGCGAACGGAAACCGAACCGCCGTAGCGCCCAGGCGATGGGCGCACCATCCGGCGTGGACATGTCGGCAGTATTGATCACCATTCTGAATTCCGGATCAAGCGTGGTCGTAACCACTGAATGGACATTGCAAATGCAGACATAATGGGATTCGCGCGCCTCGCCCCATGCCACAATCTGCCCTATGGCGTCATCCCATGACAATATATTGATGGGCGCCCCTAAAACCGATTGAAATTTACGTAACATAAAGCTCTCCACGAGTAACCGATAGCGCCTTTTGATAGATGCCGATCAGCATTTGGTAATTTTTTTTCGGCGTGTATTTATTCAGGTATTCGAGGTACGCCGCCTGCCCCATGCGCAACATCGCCATGGGATGAGCCTCCGCCCAAGCGATTTTTTTTGCGAGGTCGTCGGCATCGCCGGGATTGAACAGCAGGCCGGTTACACCATCCTTGACCAGTTCGCCCAGCCCGCCATGGCGGCTGGCGATCACCGGCAGACCGCAGGAAAAGGCCTCGACCGCCACCAGTCCGAAGGTTTCGTAACAAGTGCTGGGTGCGATCAGGAACAGCGAAGAATGCATCACACCAGCCACTTCCGCAGAGGGAAGAAATCCCAGGTAGTTGGCTCGAAAACGCTGCCGCACGCCTTCTTCCATTGGCCCCGCGCCGATCACGCGGACAGCGGAAGACCGCAGTTTCGTTACCGCTTCGATCAGGATATCCAACCCCTTTTCTGCCGAGAGACGGCCGACGAAGATTCCCCCTGCTCTTGCCTTCCACTCCGGCTTGCGATTGGAGACGACAAAATTAGGTTTGATGTGAAGCCGCTCGGCGGGCAAGCCCCCTGCCGCAAACTTGTCGCGGCAGAATTTGTTCAAGACGATATAGCCCGTCACTTGATCGCGATAGGTACCGATCATCCGATGGGTAGCCAGCATGGCGGTCGCGGCGGCCGACTGCAATGTCGATTCGCGGTAGCATTTGCGCGTGACGGCACGCCACGGCAATTTACCGAGGCAGTCTTCACATACTTTTCCTTTTCGCAAAAGCATCGCTTGCGGACAGAGCAAACGAAAGTTGTGCAAGGTCTGAATTGCGGGAATGCGCCGATGCGACGCCAGCCAGTAAAGCGCAGGGGAAATAAGCGGAAAAGTATTATGCCCATGCATCAGGTCGGGCTGGAAGTCATCACATATCCGGCACAGGTCTTTGACGGCTTGCTGCGACCAGATCGATGCCCCTGCGGCCGCGATGCGGGACATGGTCCGGATTTCGTCATTGTGGCGGCGATATTCGGCCACCTCGTGGCCGTAACTGCGCAGCAGTTCGATTTCCGCATTGACGACGGCATCTTCGCCGCCCATGTGCTGATAAGAATTGTGCGCAATCAGAATTTTCATCGCGAGCCCTTAAGTGCCGCCTCAATGTTTCCATTTGACCGCAGCCCCGGAACTTGTGAGTTGACAATCCTCAAAATCCATGTACTTATTGCCACCCGAATCCTTGGAGTCTCTAACGTGAAAAGATTCTGAAGCAGAAAAAACCCGAGGCCATTGACCTCGGGTTTTTTGTTTGGTGCCAGCTGAAGGATTTGAACCTCCCACCTCTTGATTACGCTTCAAGTGCTCTACCAGATGAGCTAAGCCGGCGAAAATTTGAGAATGGCGTATCGTTATTTTAGTGCGTCCATTTCCTTTATTTCAGTTTCAGGCAATGCAATCAACATGTGCTCATTAGACACCAAGGCAAAATTTTGACTTTGATATTTATCAATACAAGAGATAGCCGAGACGGAATTTTCAATTTCGAAAAAATTCAAAGTTGTGCTGGTGCTTTGTGCGCTATCGCACAGAAATTAATCTTGCCTGCGTATACATTCCTCATGTCGGCAAGGCAGAGGCATGCGCATTCTCCTCCGGCATTCACCGAAAGTCGCGATGCATTCATCACGTCATCGCCCAACCAAGGAGATTGAAATGAACTGGAACATCATCGAAGGAAATTGGAAGCAGTTCAAAGGCACTATCAAGCAACAATGGGGCAAACTGACGGACGATCAACTTGACATGATCTCCGGCAAGCGCGAGCAACTCGCTGGAAAAATCCAGGAAGCCTACGGCATCAGCAAGGATGAAGCCGAAAAGCAGATCAAGGCATTTGAAGAGCGTACCGAAAAAGATAGTCCGCTGCATTGATCATGGCATCCGCCTGTAGTTTTTGACGGAACGAAAATACGCTTCTGGCGGTTCGTCGCCCTGCAATATGTGCAGCAGGCAGCAGCAAGGCAGGAACCGCCATACGCGGACTCGTCCACGCGAAACATCTCAGATCAGTTACTTTTTAAAGGAGCCACCATCATGAAGATTCCCAATCGTTTCGCTGCCTTCCTGCTTTCTCTCGTTTTAATGGCGGTTGCGGGATGCGCCTCGACGCCAAAATCCGAAGGCACCGGCGAGTATATCGACGACGCGCTTATCACTGCTAAAGTGAAAGCCGAAATTTTCAACGACCCGCAGGTGAAAGCAACCGAAGTCAACGTGGAAACCTTCAAGGGCGTGGTGCAGTTGAGCGGCTTCGTCAACTCGCAGAGTGCGGCTAACAAAGCTGTGGAAATTGCGCGCAGCGTCAAGGGCGTCAAGTCCGTCAAGAACGATATGCGGCTGAAGTAAGCGGTATTGGCGTAAGCTGCGGCAGTGGTCAGGCGGTTTACAGGCTACGGGCGGCCAACCGTGTCCATTCGGATCTTTGGCCTGATATTAGATGGAATGTAGATTTTGGCCGCCTGATTCCAATTCGGTGCCGGCAATTAAAACTCTTCCCATTCACTGTTGGCGCTTGCGCGCGCCTCTTCCAGGCGTCTGGGCTGCTTGGCCCGGAGCGCCGGGCGGCCGTGATTGCCGGCAGCGGTTGAGCCGGGATGGGCGGTCGCCGCTCTTGCCGTTCTCAATGGAATGACGGCAGCATCCACCATCCCATCCAGCTTGAACACGCTCACAACCTGGGCCAAGCTACTCGCCTGATCCTGCAGCGACTCTGCGGCTGCGGCGGCCTCTTCCACCAGCGAGGCATTCTGCTGCGTGACCTCATCCATCTGCGCAATCGCCTGATTGATCTGCTCGATGCCCGAGGTCTGCTCCTGGCTCGCTGCCGTGATCTCGCTGATAATGTCGCTGACCCGCTTGACGCTTTCCACAATCTCATCCATGGTCGCCCCGGCCTGATCGACCAGCCTGGTGCCGGCATCGACTTTCTCGACCGAGTCGCTGATCAAGGTCTTGATTTCCTTGGCTGCCGCCGCCGAGCGCTGCGCCAGGTTGCGCACTTCGCCCGCGACCACCGCAAAGCCGCGCCCCTGTTCGCCGGCCCGTGCCGCTTCCACCGCCGCATTCAAGGCCAGGATATTGGTCTGGAAGGCGATGCCGTCGATCACGCCGATGATGTCGGCGATTTTTTTCGCCGAGTCGTTGATCGAGCCCATGGTGTCGACCACTTGCGACACGACCGCGCCGCCCTTGAGGGCGACATCGGAAGCCGACACCGCCAACTGGTTTGCCTGCCGCGCGTTGTCGGCGTTTTGCTTGACGGTACCGGTCAACTCCTCCATGGATGAGGCGGTTTCTTCGAGCGAGCCGGCTTGCTGTTCGGTGCGCGAGGACAGGTCGAGATTGCCGGAGGCGATCTGGCCCGATGCGGTGGCGATGGTGTCGGTGCCGTTGCGCACTTCACCGACAATCCGAACCAAGCTATCGTTCATCTCCCTTAACGCCTGCAGCAGCTGTCCGGTTTCGTCGGCCGAGCCGACCTCGATACGGCTGGTCAGGTCACCCGCAGCAACGGTCTGGGCAACTTTTACGGCTTGCGCCAACGGACGGGTAATGGAGCGGGCAATCCAGTATGCAAACCCGATGCCCGCAAGCAGCGCGGCAGCGCCCAGCAGCATGATCAATAGCTCACCCAGCTGGTATTGCGACTTTACCTCTTCGGAAAGCGTCGTCATTCGCTTGCTCTGATGCTGCGACAACGCGTGCAGGCTGGCCAGATAGGTCTCGAGTGCGGGCTGGAGCAGCGATTGGGAGAGCGTCCTCGCCTGTTCTCCCGCCCCTTCCTCCTTTGCCTTGAAAACAGTATTGCGCGCGTCGATGTAGGCCTTGCGCTTGGCGGCGACGTCGTCATCCATTGCATCTTCAGCGGCATCCTTGCGCATTCCCTCCCACTGCGCCTGCAATTCGCTGATGCGCTGGCTGGTCGCTTTGATCTTCTCGCTCAGGCGCTTCTGCTCCTGCTCGTCCGTGCTGTTTGCGCTGGCGATAGTCCGTACGCCATTGATTTGCGATGCATATTTCCACTCGGTGATCAATCTTTCCTTGGCTGCTGCCTGGGTAACGATCTGCTCGGTCAAATCCCCGACAGTTTTAAGACGCCACATCCCGAGGCCGGAGATCACCGTCAGCAGTATCAGTACGACGGCAAATCCCACACCAAGCCGGACGCCAATTTTAAATTTTGCGAAGGTCATCTTTATCTTTCTTGTTTCTTGTAAATGCCGCACGCAACCAGCGCGCCGTCGGCTTTCTCGACATAGGCCGATTCACAATGATTTCTTTGGGCGCACCCCGTTCTTCGGCAACCCAAGCCGCCGGCATGAAGAGACCGCGTATCATTGCGATGAACAGCTTTTTTGTTTTTCATTTACCCTCCCCCAATGTTGATGATACGAAAGTTTTCCTGGGCAATCAACGCAGCCAAACCCCGGGGTTCGCCGCTGAAAGCACACCAACTCGGAACCTGTTTTTCGGGACGTCGTTGATGTCTTGCGGTCCCTGGCGGCAGCCCATCGCGCCCCTGCTTGTACATAGTTCATGACTCGTGTCATGCGCTCTTTTTTCAAACGCACCAGGTGCCCGATACGGGTCGGCGCGGCCTGAAACACGTTGTCCGGTCAGTCGCGTGGAATAGGCTCCGCTGTAACTTGCTGTTCGTATGCCTCCCTTGCAAGAATCTTGTTCAGCACTCCGGGCATGCATTTGTTCAAAACGATCGCTGCCGACGACGGCAAACGGGGATAGATTGCCTGCCTCTCGTGCATGGCAACCCAAACGATGGCGCGCGCGCGTCTACTTCCGGTTGCTATACGGTACCGACCGACTGGGGATGGCGATATATCCTGGCGCAGCACCATTCAAATCGCGAAATATTTACATCAAGCAACTTTACCATGGAAATTCGAACTGTACTTTTAATTGGTGACGGACAGCAAACGCCCTTGAGCCTGGCAAAAAGCAGACATCAACGACAACGTGGCAGCTTGAATTGCGCCGTCGAGTTGCATACTTCTTTAATGAGATGCGAACGATCGATAAAGCAGATCAGAAAATGTTTGTGCCGGCACCGCTCTGCTGTAATAAAAGCCTTGTGCGGCGCGACAGCCGTGCTCCAGAAGAAAGCTTGCTTGTTCCTGCGTCTCCACGCCCTCTGCCAGCACCCCCAGCTCCAGGCTGCGCGCCATGGCAATAATGGCTGTGATGAGCGCAGTGTGATTCCGATCGGTCCCGATGTCACGTACAAATGACTGATCTATCTTGAGCGCGTGCACCGGGAAGCGCTGGAGATAAGCGAGGCTCGAATAGCCTGTGCCGAAATCATCCAACGACAGTTGAACGCCCATGTCACGCAGCTTGGTCAGGGTGGATAGATTCAATTCGCTGCGCTGCAAGAAGATGCTTTCGGTAATCTCCAGTTCGAGAGCCTCTGCCGGAAGGCCGACTTCGTAAAGAATCTGCTCGACCATGATGCAAAAGTCAGACGGTTCAAGCTGGCGCGGCGACAGGTTGACAGCGATCTTCAAATCCGGGTAGCCAGCACTGCGCCAGATTTTCAGTTGCCCGCAAGCCTGGCGCAAGGTCCGCTCGCCAATCGGTACGATGAGGCCGGATTCTTCCGCATTGGCGATGAAGGAAGCGCATGACATCGGCTCTCCATCCGGTTGCCGCCAGCGCAGCAAGGCTTCAGCCGCATAGATACGCCCGCTTTCCATATCCACCTGCGGCTGGTAATGCAATACAAACTCATCATGCGTCAACGCATGGCGCAGGCGCTTTCCCACTTCGAGGCGTTGCTGCACCGTGCGATTCAACGTCTCTGTAAAGAACTGGAATTTGCTGCGGCCCATTTCCTTGGCATGGTACATGGCGGTATCCGCCGTGCGCATCAACGTTTCCACGTCGCTGCCGTCATCGGGGTAAAGGCTGATGCCGATGCTGCCGCTGATGTGCAGTTCATGTCCATCGAAGATGAAGGGATGCGCCAGCGCATGCAACGCCTCCTTCGCCACCCGCTCGACATCGCTGCTGTTCGTCACCATAGGCAAGCTGATGACAAACTCATCGCCGCCCAGCCGCGCTATGCTGTCCCCTTCACGCAAGCACTTTTGCAAACGGGAAGCCGCCATTTGCAACACCACATCACCGACCTGATGGCCGAGCGAGTCGTTGATGTACTTGAACAGGTCCAGGTCGATGAACAGGATTGCCACTCGATGCTTGTTGCGATGTGCATAAGATATCGCCTGATTCAGTCGGTCCTGCAACAGGATGCGATTCGGCAGCCCGGTCAATGCATCATGGGTCGCCATATAAAGCATTCGATCTTCCGTATGTTTGCGCTCGGTCAGGTCCAGCACAAAACTGACGCCAAGCTTGCCGGCTCCCTCCAGCATGGCCGCAGCGGTCAGGACCGGTACCCGGCTGCCATCCTTGCGGATCAGTTCCTTTTCGAATGGCCGGGAGATTCCGGCCTTTCCGAGTTCGGCAATGGCGTTCTCGTCGGCATGGCGCCATTCCGGCGGCGTCATGGCCGCCCAACGGATTTTCCCTTGCGCGAGATCCTGTCGGCTATATCCGATGATGGATAGCGCCGCATCGTTGGCGTCGGTAATACAGCCATGCAGGTCATAAAACAGGATGCCGACGATATTCGATTCGAATAATCTTCGAATCTTCGTTTCACGTTCCTGCAAGTCAGCATACAGATGCGCATTCTCCAGCGAAATCGCAGCTTGGGACGCAAGCAATTGCAGCACCGCCACGCATTCCGGCGCGAACGCATGCGTAACGAGGCCGCTCTCAAGATAAAGCATCCCCGTCAAGGCTTCCTGCCGCAGAATAGGCAGGCACAATACTGACTTCGGTCGATGCCTGGAAAAGTACGGATCATCCGAAAACGGATTGTCCTGCGCCACGTCGGATAACGACACCTGTTCGCGGGTGCGCCGGACATAATTGACGATCGATACGGGCAACGGCGCTGCCGGCTGCGGCTGCCCCAGGTGCCGCCGCACTTGTACGACGTTCTGATCGACGCTGGCGTCCGCAGCCACCGTCAGTGCGTCGTTGCGGACGAGAAGCAGATAACCGGTCTGCGCGCCGGCTGCTTCCAATACGATACGCATCAAGGTTTCGACCAATTCATCGAGCACGATCCGGCTCGAAATGGCTTGTGATGCTTTGGCCACCGAAAGCAGATCCAGGCGCGTAACGTCGCGTCCCGACATGGCTGATGTCAGCACCGCCTGGGCGCGTAATTGAGGATGGGCTGCATCGAGTTGCTCGACCTTTCCGTCTGCGCCCCAGCGCAGGTAGCCGGCGCGCGCTTCGCGCAAATACGTGTCGGCGATGAGCGTAAAGCCGCGCGCCCGATAGAATGCCGATGCAAGTTCGAATCCAAGCGCACCATCCTGGATGAAGCCATTTTCAGCAGCTGAGCGGATGGCCTGTTCGTACAGGCGCTCGGCATCGGCAGGGCGTCCTTCCATGCGCGCAACCTCCGCCTCCAACAGGGCATGGCGATGAAGAAAATTTGCCGGACATGCATCGGCCCACAGCTTATGCCTGCCGCGCTCCTCGGCAAGCAGGCCGGCCAACTCGCGCTGCTGTATTTCGGACATCTTGGGATACAGGGCAGTCAAAGTCAGTGCATAGAAAAAATGATGCACCGAATCGAACAGGATCAGGTAAACACCCTTGTGTGCATGCCGCGATGCTTCTTCCGCCGATGCCAGCGCGCCGGCATAGTCGCCATAAATGAATGCCGATACCTGTTTGGCGATATGGGAACTTTGAAGGCCGAAACCAAAGCTTCCCTTTTCAAGTGCGGCCAGGCATGCGGCTTCATCGAATCCTTCGTCGTCCGACCTCACGGACGATCCCGCTCCACCCTTCAGCTTGGCCACCAGTTGCTGCTCCAAAAGGATAGTCCGATGCACCATATCGTTGTGGCTGTCGCGGGCGAATTCGCCTTGCTTGCGCGCCACCTGTTCCACCTCATCGAGCGGCATTCCTTCCTGCAGGACCGCCCAGAAAACGGCCATGCCGATGTAGTTGGCATACGCCAGATCACCGACATCGAGGCTGGCGGACAAGGCCTGTTCCATCATCGGCCCAATCTCGGCGGCGGCACGATCGAAGAGGCCGTACGCGATGGCATGCGTCGCCAACAGTTGCCCCTTGCGGCGGTGCCCATCGAGTTCCTTGTTCAGCTTGAATGCCATATTGGAGAATTCGAGGGCAGACGCGATGTCGCCACGGCGCGATATCAGCAGGATGCCGTAGGCGCTGTAGGCATAACAAGAATCCTCGGTGTGCCCGTAATGCAGGGAGAGCCTGACGGCCTTGGCGATGATGAGGGAAAAATAATCCGGCTCGATCATGTACGAGAACGATATCGTCTCCACCATGAGCGTAAGCGCCGCCGCCTTGTCGTCATCGGGCAGCAACCGGGAATTGGCGATATCGGCAATGCTGCGTCCCTGCAAATGGCGGGAAATCAAGCTCATCTCGGCTTCGATTCCTGCCTCGATCTTCGTTTCTATCGAGGGAAAAGTCATATCGAACAAGCGCGCCGCCTCGACCATATTGCCCACTGCCTCTACGAGACGCCCGGCCATTCCGTGGAGCGCAATGCGCAGTAGATAAGCGCGGGCACGTTCCCGGTACGACCGGGCATGTGCGAGTATCACGTCGGTAAGCTCGACCGCGCGTTCGAAATGCCCGGCCAGACACTCGCACTCCGCCAGTGCCAGGCTCACTTCCAAGGTATCCTGGTATTGCACATGCCAGGCATCCGGCGGCAGCAAGGCCATAGCGCGGTTCAGAAAGTTGCGTGCCGAGGCCACGGCAGTTGCCGACTTGGCCTTCATCCCTGCCAGGACATTGAGGCGATATAGCGATCCCCTTTCTTCTGCGTCGACGACGGCAGTGGCACCGAGATTGAGCTGGCCCACTATGGAAAACACCGCCTCCTCGATTTGCGCCGGTGTTTTCCCAGCCATCAGCAGCCGGCCGATTTTCGCATGCAGCGCTGCACGCTCGGATACCGGTATCGACAGATAGGCCGCCTCCTGTACGCGATCGTGCGGAAAGCGGACCGTCCGTTTGTCGTGCAATACCAGGCCGGCACGCACGGCAGCGGAAAGCGCGGCGCGGGTGTCCGCTTCCGAGTGGTCGGACAACCTCATCAGAGTGGCTTCCTCTGCCTCCGAACCGAGGCAGGCGAGCAGTTGCAGCGTGCAGCGGACAGCGGGAGGCAGTCGCGCCAGTTTGGTAATCATCAGCTCAGCCACATTGTCGGTATAGTCCTTGGCCTCGATCCCGGCCAGGTCCCAGCGCCACATCCCGGCGCCGGCGTCGAATGCGAGCAGGCCTTCTTCAACCAGGGCGCTCAAGAACTGATTCACGAAGAACGGATTTCCGCCTGTTTTCTGGTAGACCAGGCGAACCAAAGCGGACGCAGCGCCGCCCTCACAATGCAGCATCTGGTCCACGAGGGTGCCGAGCGCTTCTTCGGGCAATGGCGCCAGTGTCATCTCAGTCACGGTCGCGCCTGCCTGGCGCATCCCGTCCACGGCAAGTGCAAGCGGATGCCCCGGGATGAGGTCGGTATCCCGGCATGCCTCGATCAACAGCAAAAAGCTCTTGCCGGGCGCAGTCACAAGATCGCTGACCAACTGCAAACTGGCGGCATCGGCCCATTGCATGTTGTCGAGAAACAGTGTCAGCGGATGCGGCTCTTGCGCAAACACGCCGATGAATTTCTGGAACACCAGGCGGAACCGGTTCTGCGTCTCTGCCGGAAGAAGCTGGGGCAACGGCGGCTGCGGCCCAATGATCAATTCCACCTGAGGCAGGACATCGATAATCAACTGGCCATTGACGCCGACCGCGGCCTGAATTCGTTGGCGCCAGAGGGCGACTTTATCTTCGCTTTCCGAGAGAATGATCCGCACCAGTTCGAGGAGAGCTTGCGTCACCGTGCTGTAGGGAATGTCGCGCCGGTACTGATCGAATTTTCCGGCAATGAAAAGCCCATGACGGTCCTTGATCGGCTGACGCATTTCCTGCACCAGGGTCGACTTGCCGACACCGGCGCTCCCTGTTACCAAGGTCAGGGTCGCACGCTGCAATATCGCCATCGCATCATGGTGTTCCAGCAGTTGCTTGAGCTCCGCCTCGCGGTCGACGAATTTCCCCGGTGTTTGCAAATGCTCATCCTTATCCTGCATGCCGAGGGAGAACGGTGCGATTGCACCATCGCTCTCCCATTGCGAGAGGCATCGTTCCAGATCGGCTTGCAAACCATGTGCGGTCTGATAGCGATTTTCCGGCATTTTCTCAAGCAGCTTGAGCACAATGTCGGAGAGCACCGACGGAATGGCCGGATCGATTTCCGATGGCGGGCGAGGCACGCTTGCAAGATGACAGTGCGCCCATTCAAGCGCATCATTTCCGTGGCACGGAAGCTGCCCAGTCAACATTTGATACAGCATCACGCCGAGCGAGTAAAAATCGGTCCGGTAGTCGACAGCACGGTTCATGCGCCCGGTTTGTTCGGGTGAAATATAGGCCCAGTTGCCGATCAGCATATGCTCCTGTTCTGCCGGCGAGGTCGATGCCGCAGTCGCCCGACTCAGATCAAGCAAGCAGATTTCATCTTCAGGCAACAACATCAGGTTGGCCGGGCAAAAATCATGGTGCACAATGTGCGCGGAATGCAAAGCGCCAAGAATGCGGACCAATTGCAGGCCTAGGCGCAGGCAACGTGCCAGATCGAGTTTTTGCCGGGTCAGAACACTTTCGAACGGCTCGCCTTCAAATGGATCCAGCACCATCATCAGGGTAGCCGGCTCATCGATCAGCGCGGCAGGCTTGGGTACACCTGGAATATCCAACGTAGCGAGGATGGCATACTCGCGCCGAAAGCGGGCTGCCTGCGCAGGGGCATCCTTGGACTTGGGGAGCTTTAACATGACGGGCAGACCGCCTTCGACCTGCCGGCCGCGATGCAGATGTGAGCCCCCGGTCGTGCCAACCCACTCAAAGATTTGGTAGTGTGCCATGATGGCTTGTCTTCAGCCCCTTCGATCCCCCGTCACAGGGAACAAAATTGCCGCTTTGACTGCCCGAACCGGTTGGGAACACGAACACATAAGGGGACCTCTAAAAATTACCCAAAGTGCTCAAGGTCGGGTCGAGGAGCGGATGTGTACGCAGCTACATTGAGCACCGCAGGCCCGAGTTTGGACACTTTGGGTAATTTTTAGAGGCTCCCTACATATTATGACCATATCAACCGTCGTACAAGCAAGGGTATCCCGGGTCTCCGTCGCTGTTTAAATCTGGCACGCGGCGGCTTCCGCTCAGACATTGATTGCATAGAAACGCGAAGTTCCCCCCGAGTCGGTGGCGCAGCGGTAAACCGCCTCCAGAAAAGCCGAGTTCCTACCACAACGACATGCGCGCTTTGTTTGTACTTACGACAAAGTTGAGCAACCTCAGGCCCGTCGATTTCGTCGCCCAAAGTGTCGACATCGGTCTGCGGTATGGTGCGGCGGCTTGGCCGGAGCTGGTTTGCTTGCTTTTCGGGCTTGGCTTTGTGAGGACGTGCGTGCAGCGCCTGATGCGCCGGTCCGAATGGGATATCGCCAGATAGCCCACTTCGCACTCGCCATCCCGAGCTTCAATCATGAACGACTTCGTGCAACGTTTCCAAAGCAACTCGGCACTTCAAAGCGCTGGACTTGACTGCCGTAAGTTTCTTTGCGGGATGAACACAGGTGAATACAGGTGAATAGCGTGGAAGAATTTCATTCCCACGCCCTCGCAGAACTGGAGGTGAGCCTCGATTATCTGCCGAGATAGCCGACTTGGCCAACAAGCCTGCCTATCGTGCCATCCCGCCCCATTTCCTTTAGCGCATGATTCAGGGCTCTTAGCGCCTTGCCATGACCGCCGGCTTTCTTCGAAAAAGCGATATACAAAGGGAATGTTTCTATGGGAGGGTCCAGCCAGACGACCTGTTCTTTGTACTGCGGTAGCCGGGTTTCAAGAATATATTCCGCCAAGCCTTTGTCGATCAGGATCAGATCCACCCGGCCATGTGCCAGCTTGCGTATGTTGGTTTCGTCGTTGGGTACCGCTTCGGTGTTGAGTTTGGCATCCTCAAAAGCCTTGGGGTTGGCATAGTCGAGTCCGATGCCTATTCGATAAGGCTTGAGATCCGCCAACGACTTGAATTTGATCGTTGAATCCGTGCGCTTATAGAAGCCGATCTGGTTTGACGGCAACGGATCCGAGTACACGAACCACTGCTCACGCTCGGGTTTGTACCAGATAGCGATTATGCCATCGATCCTCCTTCCCGCGACGTCTGAGCCCTCCTTGCCGTACGCCAGAGCGCGGGACCAAGGCAGAACATCAACATGGATCGTGTAGCCCGCCCGCTTGAAGGCTTCGGTTGTGATTTCAGTAATCACACCGCCTTTTGCCATTGTGCTGCTGGTGTAGGGGGGATACTCCATGGTGACAAAATGCAGGGTTTCGGCAGCCCAAGCCACTCGCGACGACATGCTGACGCTCAGCAGTATCGCGCCTAAGTATTTCATCAATCGTTTTTTATGAGCGAACATGGCTTTGGGTCTTTCGTGATAACGCCAACGTCGCGCGCTCGTAATGCAGCCAATCGCGTCCATCGGTTAGGGCCAAAAGCCTTATGCCAGTTCCTCACGCAAGCGAGGCCCTGCAAATCTGCACGAGGCGATTGGTTATTGATTAATGACTTTGTCTGCACGTCCCGCCGTTTGAAGTACTTGCTTTCAAAACTTGCCGACATCTACCTTCTTCAAATCCGCATCCGCCACAATTTGCCGACAATGCGCAGTCACCGAACTGCCCGGGAAACCGCATCATGTCGTTCAACACTCACTCACAAAAACGCCAACTGACAAGCAACTGGTTCCTGTTCAGTTGCTTTATCCTCGATACGCAGTTAAAACTTGTCAACTGACCGCAAATTGAGGCAGAGTCAGATTGTGGTCATGATCACGAGCTGCGATGGTTCAGCATGCCATGAACTGCGGCCTCTCTGAAGCTTCGTCTCCAATTTGATTGAGCTGGTTGGCAGCATCGGCGCCGATTTGGCAGGCCGCCGGGTAACACGGCTGGCGGATTGCCCGACATCTACTGCACAACCGACTATGTACCTTGTTTTGTCGAGATTTGCATCTTGCGCCGCAAGATGGGGTAGATTCGAGGCGATCGATTCAGTAACGACAAGACGCTCGTTAATCTACTATGGTTTTAGGCGGCCGCGGTTGAGGAAGCACTCAATCGAGCTCATGCCCATCTTCAAGAAAAATTGCGCCGCCGTTCATGGATTGATATAGGCGGTCTTCACCGTGGTATAAAACTCGGCGGCATAGCGCCCCTGTTCGCGCGGACCATAGCTCGATCCCTTTCTTCCGCCGAACGGAACATGGAAATCGACGCCTGCCGTCGGCGCATTGACCATGACCATGCCGGCCTGCAAGTGCCGCTTGAAATGGTTCGCCTGCTTGAGCGACGTCGTCACGACGCCGGCCGAGAGCCCGAACTCGGTATCGTTGGCGAGGGCAAGCGCGTGGTCCGCATCGTCGGCGCGGATCACGCAGGCGACCGGGCCGAAAATCTCTTCACGGCTGATGCGCATTGCATTGGTGGCGCCGGTGAACAATGCCGGCTGCAGGTAATAGCCGGGCCGGCCGTCGGCATCGGTTTCCATCGCCTCGCCGCCGAAGACGAGCTCTGCCCCCTCTTCCCTGCCGATGGCAATGTATCTCGAATCCTGCGCCAGTTGGCTTGCATCGACCACCGGTCCGATATCGGTACCGGGCTTGCGCGCATCGCCAACCTTGAGGGTACGCAAGCGCGCCACCATCGCTTCCACGAATTGCTTGTGAATGCCGGCAGTGACGATCAGACGCGAGGATGCCGTGCAGCGCTGGCCGGTGGAAAAGAAGGCGCCGTTGATCGCGCAATGCACGGCCACGTCGAGGTCGGCATCGTCCAGCACGACCAGCGGATTTTTGCCGCCCATTTCAAGCTGGAATTTCGCCATCGGTCCGGCACGTCCCACGCAGGCTTGCGCCACGCGCCGGCCTGTACCTTCCGAGCCGGTAAAGGTCACGGCGGCAACGCGCGGGTCCGACACCAGGATGTCGCCGATGTCGCGGCCCCTGCCCATGACGAGGTTGAAGACGCCCGGAGGGAATCCGGCGCGGCTGATGATTTCCGCCAGCGCCCAGGCGGAACCCGGCACGAGATCGGCAGGCTTGAAGACGACGGTATTGCCGTAAGCCAGCGCAGGCGCAATCTTCCATGCCGGAATCGCGATCGGGAAATTCCACGGCGTGATGATGCTGATCACGCCAACCGCCTCGCGCGTGACTTCGACCGTCATTCCCGGCCGTACCGACGGAATCACATCGCCAGCCGTGCGCAACGCTTCGCCGGCAAAGAACTTGAAGAGTTGGCCGGCGCGCATGACTTCGCCGCTTGCCTCGGCCAGCGTCTTGCCTTCTTCGCGGGCCAGCAGGTCCGCCAGTTCGGCGCGCCGCGCGAGGATCTCGCTGCCGACAGCGTCCAGCGCGTCGGTACGCTGCTGAATTGGACTGGCTCCCCAGCCCGGCGCGGCGGCATGGGCGGCAGCAATCGCCAGTTCCGCCTGCGCCGCATCCGCTTTGACATAGCTGCCGATGATGTCGCGCGTGTCCGATGGGTTGATGTTGTCGGAAGAATCGTAGCCTTCCAGCCACTCGCCGTTGATGTAATTGCGGTACATGGGGAATGCCGTTTCAGTTTCTGGGGTTCATCACCGCAGAGAATGCCGCAGCTACTGCTTCCACGTTGCCGGTGTTCAGCCCGGCCACGCAGATCCTTCCGGAACGCAGGAGGTAG
This sequence comes from uncultured Burkholderiales bacterium, assembly GCA_966211965.1. Taxonomy (GTDB): domain Bacteria; phylum Pseudomonadota; class Gammaproteobacteria; order Burkholderiales; family Burkholderiaceae_D; genus CBIHON01. The sequence goes on from CBIHON010000023.1 coordinate 83,620, forward strand.
ACCCCGTGCTTCTCGCGCAGCACATCGGCCTGCTCCGCGCTCAAGCCGGTATAGGTGAACATGCCGCGCTGCGTCAGGAAGCGCGAGATGTTGTGGTGGATGCCGCGCTTTTGCAGCCCGTCATGAATGGCGCGGCGCATGGCCTGGATACGGCCGCACATGGCATCGAGTTCGCTGACCCAGGCAGCGCGCAATTCCGGCGTGCCGAGCACGGTGGCGATGAGGCGGGCGCCGTGCGTCGGCGGGTTGCTGTAGTTGGCGCGCACCGTGCACATCAATTGGCCATGCACCCGCTCGGCTTCTTCCGCGCTGGCGCACACCACGGAGAGGCCGCCGCAGCGTTCGCCGTACAGCGAAAAATTCTTGGAGAAGGAATTGGCGACCACGCAGGTCACGCCGGCATCGGTCAAGGCCCGAACAGCAAGGGCATCTTCCTCGATGCCGTCGCCGAAGCCCTGGTAGGCCATGTCGACGAAGGCGATCAGGCCGCGTTCGCGCAGCACCGGGATCAGGTCGTTCCATTGCGCGCGGCCGAGGTCGACGCCGGTCGGATTGTGACAGCAGGCATGCAGCAGCACCACGCTGCGCGGCGGCAGCGTATTCAACGCAGCAAACATGTCGTCGAAGCGCAAGCCGCCGGTGGCGGCGTCGTAGTACGGATAGGTGTTGACCTTGAAGCCCGCGCCTTCGAACACCACGCGGTGGTTTTCCCAGCTGGGGTCGCTGATCCAGACCTGGGAATCGGGGAAATACCGCTTCAGGAAATCCGCGCCGACTTTCAAGGCTCCCGAACCGCCGATGGTCTGCAGCGTCGCAATGCGCTTTTCCAGCAACGCCGGCCGTTCCTTGCCGAATACCAGTTCCTGTACCGCGCTACGGTAGTCGGCGGCACCGGCCATCGGCAGATAAGGCCGCGGGCCTGCGTTGACCAGCAAGGCGGATTCGGCCTGGCGCACCGCATCCATGACGGGCAGCCGGCCTGCTTCGTCGAAATAGATGCCGATGCTGAGATTGATCTTGTTGCAGCGGGGATCCTTCTGGAAATTTTCGTTCAGGCTCAGGATCGGGTCACCGGGATAAGTGTCGATATGGTCAAACATGATGGTCTATTCAGTTATCAATACAAAAGAATCAAGTAGCCGCGCGGTTATCCGCATAGAGACCGCGCACCTGGCCGAACACGCGTGTCAGTCCGAGCAAGGTATCGATATTCGGGGTCGGGATATCGATGCGCCGTCCGATTTCCCATACAGCAGTCACAATGCCGTCCAGTTCGATCTGGCGCCCTGCCTCCACGTCCTGCAGCATCGAGGTCTTGAAGGCGCCCAGCTTGCGCGTGACCGCATGCCGGTCTTCCGGGCTTTGCGTCAACGGACAGCCGATCGCTTCGCCGATGGCCGCTGCTTCGCGCATGGCGGCCGAGCAGAATGTGCGCACCAGCGGATCGTCCAGCACGCGGTCGATGGTCGCGCCGGTGATGGCCGAGACGGGATTCATCGTCAGGTTGCCCCACAACTTGTACCAGATGTCGTAACGAATATGCGGCGACAAGGTCACATCGAATCCCGCTTCCGTTAGCAAGCCGGTGATGCGCTGCGTGCGCGCCGATTCGCCGCCGGTCGGCTCGCCGATGATCAAGCCCTGGCCCATCTTGTGCTGTACCAAACCGGGTTCGGCTACCGCCGTGCTCGCGTGCACCACGCAGCCGACGACGTGCTGCAACGGAATGGCGGCGGCGATACGCCCGCCCGGATCCACGCTCTCGAGCGGCGCGTCTTCCAGTGCAGGGATGCCCTGGTTGAACCACCATGGCACGCCATTCATGGCAGGCAGCACGATGGTATCAGGTCCCAGCAGGGGCGGGATATGCGGCGCCACGGCGGCCAGCGCCGGCCCCTTGACCGCAATCACAACAAGGTCCTGCACGCCGAGTTCCTCGGCGTTATCGGAAGCAATAGCGGGTGCCTGGACCAATTGATCCGCCTGCCGCAACCGCCAGCCATGCGCCTTCAGCGCCTGCAGGGTAGCGCCGCGTGCAATGGCGCTGACTTGCGCATTTCCTGCAGTCGCCAGCCGCGTACCGATGAAGCCGCCGATTGCGCCGGCGCCTATGATGCATATTTTCATTTCAGTTCCTTTCCTGCAGCGCGGCGATACCCTTCCTTGAAACGCGCCGGCACGCGCTCGTTGAAACCCAGTGCCACGCGGCGCACTTCCTCGGAATCCGTAGGCGCATGCCCTACTCCCAGTTCGGAAGCGCGCGGCACCGGCCCGGCCGCTACCCGGCTCGCCAGCATGTAATCCCATGCCTCGTCGGCGTGACGTTGCGGCACACCTTGCCGATCACCACCGCGAATTCACCTTCATAGTTCAGGTAACCGCAGTCGGCCGGCTTGACCAGTTCGCCGCCGTGGCCGTTCAACGCCGTAATCGGCTTCATGAAGTAGGTCGGCGTCTCGGTCGGCTTGGCCTTGTTGCGCGTCTCGATGCCTCGCGAACTGTAGGACAGGTGCACGCAAATGATTTTACTCGGTTCGCATGGTGGCAGATGCTGCACCTGGGTTACATCGACGCTGCGTCCGTCATCCAGTTGCAGTTGTCCGTCGTCGCGCATCGTGCCCCAATAAGCGCTGCCGTTCACCAGCACGCAGCGGCGCTCGACGCGCGGACCGCGCATCACGACGGGTAGTTCTTTGAACGGGAATTCGTGGATGCTCATGCTGCTTTCTCCTGTGCGGCCGTGCCGATTTCAATTTCAGTATCGAACCAGATATGGATGTTGCCGGTGCCGCGCGCATTCTCGTAGGCAGACAGCGGCGTGCCCGCCGCGCGGCAATCGCGCCCGCCGAGCGCGCCAAGCATTTGCAGGTAATGCGCGCCGAAGGCTTCCCAGAACACCGGGCGGAATTCCTCGTCCTACAAGTCCAGTATCCGCTCATGGCGCCCTTCCTGGAACAGTGCGATGGCCTTCTTGTCGGCTTCGATGCAGCGCGGCGAAGAGACATTGCTCTCGTGGAAGATGCGCGGGTGGTTCGGCACCCAGTCGATCTGGTTGAAGCGATGGCTCAGCGCGCCCGACGCAAGCATGACCACCCGCAAGTCGCTGCGCCGGATCGCTTCGGCGACCACCGCGCCGGATTCGAGATAATGCTCTGGCCGGCAATTCTGGCAGGAACTCACCGAGACGATCCGCTCGCCACGGGCCAGCTTGGAGACGATGTTGATGGTCGCATAATGGCGCGACAATTCGGCATCGTAGACGGCGCGCGACTGCACCTTGCGTTCCTTCGCAACGGCTTCCACCAGGCGCGCCAGTTCCGGGCAGCCTTCGTAGTCGTACGGCTGCCCGTACAAGTACCACGGCATCTCGTCGGGCGCACGCCTTGCGGCGGATAGCGCATCGCGCGCGCCAGCTGCTCTGCCTGTTCCGCCGACTCGACCATGGGAACGAGCAGCGTGGTCGCGCCCAGGCCCAGCACCTGCTTGATCAGGGCGGCATCGCCATGCGGCAGGCGCCCCACCGGATGCGAGGGATAGGGCGCGACGCTTTGCAGCGACGACAGCAGGCTGCGCAGGTCGTTCGGCGCATGTTCCGCGTCGAGCACCAGCCAGTCGAAACCGCTGCCGGCGCACAACTCGGCCGCATAGGCATCGGCCAGTGCCAGCCACAGGCCGACCTGGAATTCGCCGCGCGCCAGCCGCCTGCTTGAAAAGATTGTCCGGAGTACGCATCTCTGCCTCAGACCAAACGGAAGGCAATCGAACCGGGCAGGCCGTAGTCGGCATGGAAGATACCGCCGGCAGCAAGGCCTTCATCGTACGGGGCCAGCTTGCTGGCCAGCTAAGTGCGCTGGATCGCGTAGCTGTCGGCGATTTCCATCTACGAATAGCGTTTGGAAAAGTGTTCCACCTGAACGCGTTCACGCTCGGCGGAATGCAGTTCGGCGGGCAGGGTGTGGTGGATGTCGGTCGTCAGCATGGGAAATTCCGGGGGCTTGGATGAATGCAGTATCCGGTACCGCGCCCTCCGGAACAATCAATGAATATGGCGGTATTTTTTAGTAAACCTTAAAAATACCGGAGACGCCATATCATTACCTCGCTACACCATCCGCCAGCCCGACGTTTTCCCTCCCTGACCGTGGCCGATCCCCCTGAGCTTTACCGAGGCCGGCAACCGCCTGAGCCTGACACCGTCCGTCAATTCATGGTGGAACTGGAGGATGAGGTGGGTTTCAAGCTGTTCGACCGCAGCACGCACAAGGTGGCGCTGTCTTCCGCCGGCAGGGAACTCCTGGGGGCCGGCGGAAATGGTACTGCAGCACCTGAGACTGGCCGAAGCCGCCGCAGCGGACTTGCGCAAGAGAACGGCCGGACTGGTGCGCATTGCAGCGCCATGGCAAGGGCGGTGCAATTGCAGGCGTTGTTTGGGCGGGGGAGGAAGCGCGGCCAG
>CBIHON010000024.1:0-81721 GCA_966211965.1 uncultured Burkholderiales bacterium
GGACTGTTCCGCGAGCGGGCGATACATCGCCCGAAACCCTCGCTCCACCCTAGTATGCGACGGGTTCCCGGGGCTGCGCGACCCCTGCTTGAGTTCATAACAGGCTCTAGAAATAAATTCTAGATATTCCATATCTTCTATCGATATTTGGAATCTTATTTCCTGCGTAGCGGATTAAAATTTCTCGCCAAAAATGATTTTCTAATTCTGTGTTCGCAACGATAGAGTGCTCTCACAAGCTATAGGTGACTTATGCGACTGCGCGGTAGATTGGCCGAACCTCGAGTAGAGCGCTCGTATGACATGGGTTCGACAATCGTGGAGATGCCCTCTCTCAAGCCGATGCCTGCAAACGCGGCAGAGGGTTCGATTGATCGAAGCGAATCCGCAACGACCCCGGAAAGATCGGAATATAAGATTCGCTTGGCGAACCTGCCGGGATTGCGTGTCGCTGCCAGCCTGTTGATCCGGGAACGCTATTGCCAGCGCGGCTACGACACCCAGAAACTTGGCGAGGATGCGCATACGCTGACCATCGTTGCCTGCGAGAGCGAGGACGCAATCGGAACCTTGAGCATCCGCTTTGATTCTCCAGACGGCTTGCTGGCCGACTTGCACTACCGGCGCGAGATAGATAGCTTGCGCAACGCCGGCAAGCGCGTATGCGAATTCATCAAGTTTGCGGTCAATCCGTCGACCGTATCGCTCAAGATCGTGGCGGCTCTGTTCCATAGCGCATTTATCTATGCATACCGGATTCACGGACATGACGAAATCGTGATGGAGGTCACGCCGCAGCATTTCAAGTTCTATAAGCGCGCACTCGGCTTCATCCAACTCGGACCGGAATGCCGCAACGAACGAGTCGGCGCCATCGGCGTTTTACTAGGTTGCGAATTTTCCTATATCGACGCGCAACTCAAACGCTTCGGCGGCAAGCTGTCGGCGCGCAAAAAAGAAAGGTCGATCTATCCCTATGGATTCTCCGAGCAGGAAGAACTCTTTCATGCATCGTCAAACAGCTCCAAGTGCCCTGACGACGCAATATGCCAGGCTATTTTGTAGATTCAGAGAGATGCACACCCCATGGTAAATTCACCCGACACCTCATCCAAGGCAACCCAGATCAATCCGTCCGGCGCGACGGCAACGCAGACGGACCTGAAAACAATTGCGACAGCGTATTCGTCCCCGCCTTGGTGGTATGACCTGCGCGGCTTTTTCGTTCTCACATTTACTTATCAAACCACGCTGCCGGCACTGGTGCGGTTCTTTGCCCGCAATGTGTCGCCTAAGCATTTGGAAATCGCGATCGGATCGGGTTCGATGTTCCAGCTCGTGCTCTGGTACCGCAGGCTGAAGAAATGGCCGGCCGGTTCAATCATCGGCATGGATTATTCCGACGCCATGCTGGCCGGCGCACGCAGACGTTTCGCGTCGTTGCCCAATCTTGTCCTGTACCAGGAGGATGTTTGCGCATTGAGGGCCGAAGACGGCAGCGTCGAATCCGTCAATTTGGCCAATTGCATTCACTGCTTTGTCGATCCTGATGCCGCATTGAGGGAAATTCATCGTATTCTCGTCCCTGGAGGAACCGTGGCCGTTAACGTTTTGCTCTATCCGCGCGAGCGCCCGCTGCTGCGCAACATCGCCGCCGCGATCAATCGCTGGGGCATTCGGAAAGGCTTGCTGATCAACTTGTTTACGGAAGAGAGTATCGACGAGAAGGTCGCCGCAGCAGGGTTCGAAGTGCAGCAGCGCCATCTGTCCGGCAACTGCTACTTCTTCGTTGCACGTAAGGCGGCTTGACAGGCAGAGAACGCGCAATGCCAGATTCGTCTTTCGCAAATCCAGGCGCAGATTATTTGCTACTGCTTTTGATTTCATAGGTAGTTTGGCGGCGAGTTCAGCATCCAATCCATATTTACTCATCTGGATGCCGCTCATCGCCCATTGAGGAAAAGCGGCGCGCCGCTGCGATCGCTACCCCGGTTTGAGCAGCACCGCCCTGCGCATACTCGTCAATGACGTCGGCGAAGCTGGAGGGATTGACGTTGTAGCGCGTGCCGATGCCATCCAGCCATTGGCCGTCAAGTTTTGTTGCATGTTCAGATCACCTTGGTTTGCGCGAGTTGCGCGATGCGCGCGGCGTCCAGGCCGAGCAGGTCCCGCAGCACTTCGCCGGTATGCTGGCCCAGCAGGGGCGGCGCATGGCGATACTCGACCGGCGTTTCCGACAAGCGGATCGGATTGGCGACCGAGGGTGCATGGCCGGCCAAAGAATGCCGCAAATCAAGCTTCAATCCGCGCGCCTTGACTTGCGGATCTTCAAACACCTGCGCGATGTTGTTGATCGGCCCGCAAGGCACACCGATCTCTTCCAGCGCCGCGATCCAGTCCCGCGTCGTCCGCATCACCGTGGTCTGGCGCAATAGGGGCAGCAAGGTGGTGCGGTGTGCCACGCGCGCGGCGTTTTTCGCGAAGCGCTCATCCTTTGCCCACTCGGGATGGCCTGCCACTTCGCAGAATTTTTCGAATTGCTTGTCATTGCCGATCGCCAGGATCATGTCGCCGTCGGCAGTCGGAAAGTCCTGGTAGGGCACGATGTTCGGATGCGCATTGCCCAGGCGCTGGGGCACCACGCCGGTGGTCAGGTAATTCATGGCCTGATTCGCCAGGCAAGCCACTTGCACGTCGAGCAAGGCCAGGTCGATATATTGGCCGATACCCGACACGTCGCGATAGGCCAGCGCGGCCAGGATCGCGTTCGATGCATACAGCCCGGTCAGGATGTCGACCACCGCCACGCCGACCTTGGTCGGTCCGGCCCCCTCCTCGCCATCCTTGTTGCCGGTCACGCTCATCAAGCCGCCCATCGCTTGCAGCAGGAAATCGTACCCGGCGCGCGACGCATACGGACCGTCCTGGCCGAAGCCGGTGATCGAACAATAGATCAGCTTGGGATTGATCTTTTTCAGCGATTCGTAATCGAGGCCGTACTGGCGCAATCCATCGAGCTTGAAGTTCTCAATCACGATGTCTGACTGCGCGGCCAAGTCGTGGATCAGCTTCTGCCCCTCGGCCTGTGTGAAGTCGATGGTGAGCGACTTCTTGTTGCGGTTGGCGCACAGATAATAGGACGATTCCGAAGTGTCCTTGCCCTGCTGATCCTTCAGGTAAGGCGGTCCCCAAGCGCGCGTGTCGTCGCCGCTGCCGGGACGTTCGATCTTGAGGACCTCGGCACCGAGATCGGCCAGCATCTGGCTGGCCCAGGGACCGGCCAGGATGCGCGACAGGTCGAGTACGCGGATATGTGATAGCGCTCCTGACATGGCGGCTCGCTTCTATTCGTTGAAGAAGGCCTGGATGCCGGTCTGGGCGCGACCCAGGATCAGCGCGTGGATGTCGTGCGTGCCTTCATAGGTGTTGACGACTTCCAGGTTGACCATGTGGCGGATCACGCCGAATTCATCCGAGATGCCGTTCCCGCCCAGCATGTCGCGCGCCTGCCGCGCCACCTCCAGCGACTTGCCGCAGGAATTGCGCTTCATCATCGAGGTGATTTCGACCGAGTCCGTGCCTTCGTCCTTCATGCGGCCCAGGCGCAGGCAGCCTTGCAGCGCCAATGTGATTTCAGTTTGCATGTCGGCCAGTTTTTTCTGGATCAACTGGTTGGCGGCGAGCGGACGGCCGAATTGCTTGCGGTCGAGCGTGTATTGGCGAGCGATGTGCCAGCAGGCTTCGGCGGCGCCGAGCGCGCCCCAGGAGATGCCGTAGCGCGCGGAATTGAGGCAGGTGAACGGGCCTTTCAATCCCTTGACGCCGGGCAGCAGGTTTTCTTCAGGCACGAATACGTCGTCCATCACGATCTCGCCGGTGACCGAGGCGCGCAGGCCGAATTTGCCGTGGATCGCCGGTGCTGACAAACCCTGCATGCCTTTTTCGAGTATGAAGCCGCGGATCGCGTCGTCCTCGGTCTTGGCCCACACCACGAAGACGTCGGCGATCGGGCTGTTGGTGATCCACATCTTGCTGCCGGAGAGCGCATAGCCGCCATCGACTTTTTTGGCGCGCGTCGCCATCGAGCCGGGGTCGGAGCCATGGTTCGGTTCGGTCAGGCCGAAGCAGCCGATGAGTTCGCCAGTGGCGAGCTTCGGCAAGTATTTGCGCTTTTGCGCTTCACTGCCGAATTCGTAAATAGGGACCATGACCAGCGAGGATTGCACGCTCATCATCGAGCGGTAGCCGGAATCGATGCGTTCGATCTCGCGTGCGATCAAGCCGTAGCTGACGTAGTTGAGGCCGCTGCCGCCGTACTCCTCGGGGATGGTGGGACCAAGCAGGCCGAGCGCGCCCATCTCGCGGAAGATGGCGGGATCGGTGGTTTCATGGCGGAAGGCTTCAAGTATGCGCGGCGCGAGTTTGTCCTGGGCATAGGCGCGGGCGCTGTCGCGGATCAGGCGCTCTTCTGCAGTGAGTTGCTGTTCCAGCAGGAGGGGGTCGTTCCAGATGAATTGGGGCATGGTGGGTTCCGATCAGAAATAAAAGGCTCCATGTGGATTTCGGGGCCTATATAACGAAAAGATTTTAAATCTGCGTAATCTGCGAATGGAAAAATTTTTATCGCAAGACCCTCAAACGCAGAAAGAGCCAAATAAAATATGCAGTTCGCAAGATGGGTGCAGCCCATCTTGACCGACCGTAAAACACATGATGGGTTGCGCCCATCCTGCGAGTTAGTTTCCATGTACGAACAAGGGGCCATACCCTATTATTCAACGTGCCTTCTCGCGCAATCCGGTAATCGTCTGCGTCGGCGTCAACACCTCCGGGTCCAGCACCAGTTCGATCAGTGCCGGCTTGGCCGCAGCCAGCGCACGCTCGAAAGCCTCGGCAAAATCCTCGGTCCGCTCCACCCGCTCGCCGTGCGCGCCATACGCTCTCGCCAGCGCGGCGAAATCCGGATTCACCAGCCCGGTGCCATGCACACGCCCCGGATAATGCGTTTCCTGATGCATCCTTATCGTGCCGTACATGCTGTTGTTCACCACCACGAACACGATGTTCAGACCATAGCGCACCGCCGTCGCCAATTCCTGCCCGTTCATCATGAAACAGCCATCGCCATTCCAGGACACCACGACGCGATCACGATGCACGATCTTGGCTGCCACCGAAGACGGCACGCCGTAACCCATGCAGCCGCTGGTCGGCGCCAGTTGCGTATGGAAACCCGGATAGCGGAAATAGCGATGCATCCAGATCGTATAGTTGCCGGCGCCGTTGGTAATGATCGCGTCCTGCGGCAGGCGCTGTTGCAGGTGGCGGATGATTTCGCCCATTTGCAGCGGGCCTTGAATTTCCGGCGGCGTTGCGTGGGTTTCGTACTCCTTGCGCGCCTGTTCGACGCTGCCGGCCCAGGCATCTGAGGGCACCGTCATGCGGGCCAGCGCGGCGGCGATCTGCGGCATGCCGGAATTGACGGGAATATCCGCCCGATAAATCTTGCCCAGCTCGTCGATGCCCGCATGGACATGGATCAAGCGCTGCTTCGGCATCGGGATATCGATCAGCGTAAAGCCGCTGGTCGTCGCCTCGCCCAAACGCGCGCCGACGACCAGCAGCATGTCGGCATTGCGAATCCGCTGCGCCAGTTTCGGGTTGATGCCAAGACCGGCATCGCCGGCATAATTCGGATGCCGGTTGTCGAACAAATCCTGGAAGCGGAATGCGCAAGCTACCGGCAGACGGTTGTTCTCGGCAAAGCTGCACATATCGGCCACCGCCTGTTCGGTCCAGCCGCGCCCGCCGAGAATCACCAGCGGCCGTTTGGCGGCAGCCAGCGCATCGCGTATTCGCTCGATATCGTCCTCGCTTGGTGACGGCTGCACGATCTGTGCCGGCAAGGCATCGGTCACGGCCGCCGAGCCGAACAGCACGTTTTCCGGCAGCGCCAGCACCACCGGTCCCGGCCGTCCCGACACCGCGACATGGAAGGCGCGGCTGATGTATTCCGGAATGCGGTCGATGCGGTCGATCTGCGCCACCCACTTGGCGACCGGGCCGAACATCTGCCGATAGTCGATCTCCTGGAAAGCTTCGCGGTCAGCGCAATCGTCGCCGACCTGGCCGACCAGCAAGATCATCGGCGCCGAATCCTGCGCCGCGTTATGCACCGCGATGCTGGCATTGCAAGCGCCGGGGCCGCGCGTGACCAGGCAGATGCCGGGACGTCCGGTGAGCTTGCCGTAGGCATCGGCCATGAAAGCGGCGCCGCCCTCCTGCCGGCACACATACAGGGAAATTTTTTCGCGATGTTCGTACAAGCCGTCGAGCAGCGGCAGATAGCTCTCGCCGGGCACGCAGAACACGGTATCGACGCCGTTTTGCGCCAGCGCGTCGGCCAGGATGTGGCCGCCGAGGCGGGCGGACTCAAGTTCAACGGAAGTATTCACATCGGACATGCCTGGTCACTTTCAATGTTTGAAACTGACCGATTCTTGCGCATTACTGCGGCGGCGGCAAACGATTTAAAATCAACATATGATGAGTTTTTGCAATTAACCATGCGCCGTACGATTCCGAGTATCAACGCCCTGATCGCTTTTGATGCTGCCGCGCGCCATCAAAGCTTCACGCGCGCAGCCGACGAACTGTCCTTGACCGAGAGCGCCGTGTCGCGCCAGATCGGCAGCCTGGAATCCAACCTCGGCATCAAATTGTTCGAACGCCTCAAGAAGCGCGTCACCCTGACCGAAGCCGGACGTGCCTACAGCGATCAGGTAAAGCAATCGCTGGAACGCATCGAGCGCGACACGCTGGGCATCATGGCGCATGAGGGCAAGGGCGGGATCATCGAATTGGCGGTGCTGCCGACTTTCGCATCTGAATGGCTGATCCCGCGATTGGCAAATTTCACCGCCCAGTATCCCGACGTGAGCGTCAACATGAGCGTGCGTACCGGCGTGTTCCTGTTCAACGATACGCCGTTCGACGCTGCGATTCATTTCGGCGAACCGACCTGGCCAGGCGCCCAGGCCGATTTTCTGATTCGCGAAGAAGCGATCCCGGTTTGCAAGCCGGGACTGATCAAAAAGCTCCGTGGCATCAACGCCCGCAGCTTGGCGGCCTACCCGCTGTTGCATTCGGCGACCCGGCCGCAGGATTGGCGCAACTGGTTTTCCGGGGCCGGGGTGGATGACATCAATGCGATGAAGGGCCATCGCTTCGAGCTGCATTCGATGCTGATCAGCGCCGCTTGCGCCGGCTTGGGATTGGCGCTGGTGCCGCGTTTCCTGGTGGCGGCACAGTTAAAGGCTGGCGCACTGATCAGCCCGATCGATCGCCCGCTGCCGACCGACAAGGCTTATTACCTGGTTTGCCGGGATGGAAGGCAATCGGCCAGGCCGTTGAGTTTTTTCAGGGAGTGGCTGCAACTGGAGGCGCAGCGGTTTCGTTCGGCGTGACGCGAGATGCTGCAAAAGCGGCCAAACCGGCGCGTGTTCAGCAAGCATACGAACCGTGTTTCCCTTTCCCCCTCGCGGGCGAGGGGGACACGGCTGCTACAGCCTCACACATTTTTCAATCAAAAGACTTTTGACTATCTGCGCAAGCACACGCTATTCGTCCAATGCCTCTTTCGGCAGGCTCAAAAAACGCGGCAACAGGGCGGGCTGCAGATCAAGCCTTTTACCCGTCCTGGTCAAGCGCCCGCCCAGCGCCAGCATCACATATCCATGCACCAGCGCCCACGCCGCGTTGGCCGTGGGCAGCGCCCATTTTTCTTCCGCCCCGGCTTCCTTGACCGTCTCGTCCGCCGCGCCAAGCACGTACGCAAAACATCGCTCGGCAGCCGCCTGCAAATCGGGGAAATGCCGCAAATCGCCGTGCACGAACATCAATCGATACAAAGCCGGCGAGTTCAACGCAAATTCGACATAGCTTTCGCCGAGCTTCTGAAAGCGCGCCTCGGCGCCCACTTTTTTCGAGCTGGGCAGGTTACGTTCCCATTGACCGACCATGCGATTGAAGCCATCCATCGCGACCTCCGCCAGCAAGGCATCCTTGTTCGGAAAATGCCGGTACACGGCGGCATTGCTGACGCCGGCCATTTTCGCCAAATCGCGCAGGGACAGGGTTTCCACGGTTTGCTCGGACAAGCGCTGGAGCGCGGCCTCAAGCAGGCTCGCGCGCAAATTACCATGATGATAGGGAGGAGTCGGCTTCGGCATAACAAAGTTTGCAGTGACAACATTGAATGGTTATAATCCGCATGTTACCACTGAACACATATCGTTTGGATCAACCGTGTCCGCGCTTGATCAGCCCGTTTCATTGATTGATCGCGCGCGCCACCTTGCGCCGCGCGGGCCGGTCGGCCGGCGGCCGCCAACGCCGTGTAGCACACCGTTTTAAGGGGACTGATATGTACCACAGCATCGTTCGCGGCATCATCACGAATCTTTTTGCTGAACTCAACAAAGGCAATTACGAGCCGGTCCTCAATACGATGGGCAAGGAATTCGAGCATTGGTTCATAGGCAATCATGCCCTCTCCGGCCGCCGCACCACGATGCCGGCGACACGCGCCTGGTATGAGCGGCTGTATAAAATCTTCCCTAATCTTCATTTCGACCTGCACAAGGTCGTGGTCAGCGGATGGCCGTGGAATACGCTGATCGCGGTCGAATGGTCGGAGCCTTATACCTTGCTCAACGGTGCAAAGGGAGCGAACTACGGCACTCATTTCATCCGTCTGAGATGGGGCAAAGGCGTGTCGGTGCATATCTATTGCGACACCCATATGCTGATGGAAAATCTTGCGATTCAACATGCGTGCGGCGTTGCCGAAGCGGCGTATCAACCGCTTGTCGACTGAACTTCTCGGTGTTGCGCATTCACCTGCAGGAGCGGCCCATGGTTGCGATCGCTTCCAACCAAACCCTGTCGCGACCATGAACCGCTCCTACATTTCCCGCAAGAGCGCAATCAAGAAACCCGTGCCGCAAACAAGCGGCGCCAGTGCCAGTTCAGATTGACACCCAATCCGGCCAGCACGATCAAGACCAGTCCGCCGGCTTGCCACAGGTTCAGCGCGTGGCCGTACACCAGGAAGTCGAATCCGACCGCTGCCGCCGGATAGATGAAGGTCAGCACCGCAATCGATGCCGTCCTCACCTTGGGCAAGGCGCCATAGACCAGCACGTACACCAGCGCGGTATGAATTGTCCCCAAACCGGCCAGCCAGCCCCATTGTGCGGCGCCGAGATGCAAACCCGGCAGTGAAACCCAGAACGATAGAATCAAGGTCCCCACCAGGCAATGAATCAGCGCGGTCAAATGCGGCAGCATCCCGCGCATCGCCTTGGTCGTCAACATTACGCCCGCATACAAGAATGCGCCAAGCAGCGTACAGGCGATGCCGATGACATAGCCCCCGCTCATCGCCATCCCGCCGAAATGCAGGCCGGCCGCCAGCACCAGGCCGCAGAAACCGACACAGATCCAGAAAAATTTGTCCAGCGAGATCTTTTCCCGCAGCACCAGCGCGCCCAGCAACAGCACCAGGAAAGGCTGTACATGAAACACGATGGTCGCAACCGAGATGCCGACGCGCAGAATGGATTCGAAAAACGCGACCCACTGGCCCACCATCATCAGACCGCTGAGGACCGCCAGCCAAACATTCCTCGCTTGAAAATTGACGCGCGCGAAAAAGCCTTTCCAGCCGCAATACAAAGCCAATGCCAGCGCCCCGAACGCACAGCGGAAAAACACGATGGTGACGCTGTCGAGCCGCGCCTCTTCGACAAATACGCCGAGCGTGCCGAGCATCAGCATTGCGGCGATATAGGCGATCGTACCGCCGCGTTCCTGCGGCGACAGGGAAGATGATTGGGCGGCCATGTCGTCTGCTCCAAGCTAGAGATGGAGTTCCATCATCAACCTTGTTCTTGGTTCACACAATCGAATAAAATTAAATCCATTCATTCGAATAAGTGAATCATGAAATTTCCCCAGCTAAACCTCAGCCAACTGCGCACCTTCGTCGCTGCAGCCGAACAATCCAGCTTCATTGGCGCGGCCGACATCGTGCATCGATCGCAGGCGGCAATCAGCATGCAGATCATGAAGCTGGAAGCAGCCATCGGCCAACCGTTGTTCGTCCGCCATACCCGCCGCATCGCCTTGACGCTGGCGGGCGAAACCCTGCTGCCGTATGCTCGGCATCTGCTGCGAATCGAGAATGAAGCGGTGGCCGCTCTGCTGACCCAGGAGGTCAAGGGGCGCGTGGTGCTGGGCGCGCCGGACGACTATATTTCATCGCTGCTGACGCCTGTGCTGGAGCGATTTTCAAAAATGTTCCAGCAAGTCGAGATCGAACTGGTTTGCCTGCAAAGCACGCTGTTGGGCCCGATGCTGCGCAAGGGCGCGGTCGATCTTGCCTTCGTCACGCGCAGCGCGGAACTGGACGGCGTGTTCATCCGGCGCGAACCTGTGGTGTGGGTCGGCTCCGAAAAACACGCAGTCTGGAAAAAATCGCCGCTGCCGGTAGCGCTCTACGAGTCGGGCAGCGTGGCGCGCGCGCATACTATGGCGGCACTGGAAAAAGGGGCCAAGCCGTATCGCCCAACCTACAGCAGTCCAAGCCTGTTAGGCATCCTGGCAATGGTGGAAGCGGGATTGGCGGTCGCAGCACTGGCCGAGTGCAGCGTGCCGGCGCATTTGACACGGCTCGGCAAAGCGGAGGGATTTGCGCCGATCGCGCCGCTCGACATCGTTCTGATCAAGGGGCACAAAAGCGATTCGCCGGCGGTGGAATATCTAGCGAACGAAATCGTGGCGAATCTGGGTGAGCAGCCGAAAAGGCGATAATGCAACATTTACCCAGCAAGCCTGCTAAAGGCCTCGCCGCCTAGAGCCTGTTATGAACTTAATCAGGGGTCCCCTGATTAAGTTCATAACAGGCTCTAGCATCAGAAAACAGCAGCGCATGCCGGGCAAAGACTTCCCCTCTCCTCCACCGCGGCATCGATGATTTTTCAAACAATCACGGTGTAGCGAGATTACCAGGACAACCACTGCTAAACGTATTTGCCGTGGTCCCGCCCCCAAACTGGCTGACTGCGCCGTTGATCTGATTGGTGCTGCCGAGATGACCGTTCACCACTCCTCCCAGCGTACAGCGGATGCCATATTGGTTATTGTTGTCGGTCGTAATATTGGGCATGTCATAGGTACTGGTCGGGTTGTCTTCGCCCAACTGGATGGCCGAGTTCTGGCTGACGTTGATACCGCTACCGCTTGCGCTCGCCCCATTACTGTTAATGGTATTGGAAGAGATGTCCGCTTCGGAAAGCCGGAACACACCGATGCCGTCGCCGCCGTTGCTTCTGATCGTATTGCCGACAATCGCCGCGCTGGACGCACGAATGACCTGGATGCCCCGGCCTCCGTTATTTTGAATCACGTTCGGGCTGGTAGGTTGATCGGAATAAGAGTTGAAGCCGATACGAGCAGTCGCACTTTGAGAGACCACGATACCATGCCGTTGATTGTCGTGAATGGTATTGCCTGTGATGACAGCGTTCGATAATTCATTGATGACGACCCCGTCGGTCGTAGCCGCGCTGATGTCGTTGCCGTCGAGAGTTGCATTGGCGCTCCGATTGACCAGAATGCCAACGGCCCCGCCCACTACGTTGAAGCGCTTGATGACGATCCCCTTCCCGCGCACCGTGAAGACATTATTGCCCGCCGTGCCGGTCACGGTCGTCATTCCTTGGCCGTCCAGGGTGAAGCGCGTTTTCTCATTGCGGATGAGGATGTTTTCCGCGCAACTGCCGCTGACGTTAATCGTGTCTCCGGGCTGAGCGCTGTCGACTGCGGCTTGGATAGTCTGCGCGGGACATGCGACGCTGATGGTTGCCGCTTGTGCCGATGCCATGCCCGCGCCGAGCGATGCCAGCAACAACACGCAATTGATTTTCTCAAATTTCTTTTTCATTTTTTTATCCCTACTTTTAATGGTTAGATTAAGTACGCTTTCGACTGCGTCGACAGGGCGTATTCCGGCTGCCGGAGGGGGCGAATATGATCGCGATTCCAAGCGCATTTTTGCCCTCAAAAATTTTCAATATACAAATCCGTATCGCCGCCGTTGGTAAGGTCCGAGGTATCTTCGCGGTAGGTCCCTAGAATCGCAAAACGCGTCACCCCATCAACAACGAATTTGTACGCGTTCAATTTATTGAGATTCATCTTCCCGGCATACTTCCCGCTATTAGGTTGCGAATAGCCGGTGGAACTAAAGTTCGCGGCGATGATATCCGCGGGGAACGTTCCATCAGAACCGGTAGCACTGCCATCGTTGTTGAAGGTAAGGTATCCAGCCTCGGCGCAATTTAAATAATATTTAAGCGTTTTGCCTTTCAACTCGGCCACGGTAGCGGGCTGCGCACTAGAGATGACAAAGGTGAGCAAGCCTTTTCCGCTATTACACAACTGGCCAGCTGCACTACCGCCAAAGGCAAGCACCTTTGTGTAACTGCCGGAGATTGTCGTAAAATTTCCCTTTGCATCGCTGGCACTTACAGTGGCACTCTTGTTTCCGGCAACGAAGCTCGCGGTTCCGCCTCCCGTGTCGATGCTGGTTGCAGAGGAAGCTGCGGTCGAACCGAAGGCGTAGTAAGTCGTATAGCTCGTCACGGCCACGGGCGGTGACGAGGTTACCAGGGAGTTGGGGCAAGTGCCGCTGAAGGAGTTCGCGCTGCTTCCGCCGCCGAACTGAGACACGGCGCCGGCAAGCTGATTGGCGTCACCAAGATATCCGACGACGACTCCACCTTGTGTACACCGGATGCCATACTGGTTATTGCTGACGGTGGTTCTGTTCGGCAGATCGTAGAGGGATGCCAAACCATCTTCCCCCAGCTGGATGGACGAGTTCTGGCTCACATTGATGCCGCTGCCGCCCTCGGTGCCGCCATTTCCATTCACGATATTGGATGAGATATCCGCATGCGAAAGCCCGGTGACACCGATGCCGTGGCCGCCATTGTTGCTGATCGTATTGCCGACGATCGCCGCGCTGGAGGCGCGATTGAGTTGAATGCCGCGCCGACCGTTATTTTGGATCGCATTTGGGCTTGCCTGCTGGTCGGAATAAGAGTTGAAGCCGATGCGCGCCGTGGCGCTCTGGGTCAGATGAATGCCGTGCCGTTGGTTGTCGTGAACGTTGTTGCCGGTGATGACCGCGTTCGACAATTCGCTGACGGCGATGCCATCGGTCGTAGCCCCGCTAATGTCGTTGCCGTCGAGCGTAGCGTTAGAGCCCCGGTTGACCAGAATGCCGACAGCACCGCCCACTATGTTGAAGCGCTTGATCACAACCCCCTTACCGCGCACCGTGAAGACGTTGTTGCCTGCAGAACCGTTCACGGTGGTCAGCCCTTGCCCATCCAGCGTGAAGCGCGTCTTCTCGTTCCGGATGAGAACGTTTTCCACGCAACTGCCGCTGACGTTGATCACGTCTCCGGGCTGGGCGCTATCGACCGCGGCTTGGATGGTCTGTGCGGGACAAGTGACGCTGACGGTTGCCGCGTGAGACGCCGCAGCGCCCATGCAAAGCGATGTCAGCCACAACGCGTGCCTTATAGATTTAGATTTACTCCGATTCCTCCTCATATTTCTCCGTCCTAATGGTGGATTCCAGTATGGCCGCTAGGCCGATACCTGCCGATAGGGTGCAACGAACACGACCGGCGCGCACGTATCGTATTTGATCTCCTTGGCACGCACATCGCCCATTTGGGGGATGTGCGCTGACGGCGCAATATGCCGAGGAGATTTGAAGGATGGCCTGGACGAGTCAGATAGCGAGTCAGTGCGCACGCAGCACAATGAGTTCGACTCAATCGGCCCGATTCTGCGCCATAAAATAGGCTGGACTGGCCAACAGCAGCGATACCAGGTCCGGCTGGCGCTTGGTGCCGGTTTTATTGAAGATGCTTTTCAACTGGCTTCTGGTGGTGTGTATCGATATGCCACGCTCGCTGGCAGCGTCTTCCAGCGTCTTGCCGCTGCAAAGCGCAACAGCCAGTTCTGCTTCGGCCTCCGACAATGCAAACAAGCGGCGCACCAAGCCGACGGTAATCTTAGGCGTACTTTCAGGATCGAACGCAAACAACAGTGCCGCTCCCCGGACCGAGGCGCCGCCGGCCAAACAGATAGGGGCGATCATCAGCATCAGCGGCATGCGCCCAAGACGCGGCAGCAGGACAACCCCGTTCAATTCCAAACCATCGCCGTGGCTGGCGTGGATTGCATTGGTAAGTTCCAGATTGAGTTTGCGCGTGGCCGCGGCATCGCTGGTAAGCAAATGATCGTCTTCAATCCTGAGACTGCCGTGCGTCTTCAACAACGCATCGGCGCTGCGATTCATATGCGCGACCCGGCTATATTCGTCGAACAGGAAGGTCGGCATCGCGAGAACGTCCAGGCTGCCGGCAAGAAAATTCCGGCCCAACTGCAACTCTGCAAAACGCTGGCGCATCTGAACCGCACGTTGCAAATGCGGCATCAGGCTGTTGAACTGTTCCAGTTCTTCCCGCGAAAAAGGCGGATGCTGCGGGCCGCGTAACATGAATATCTGCGTGTCCCATACACCCTCGCGTAAGACAGTGCCACCGGTGGCATAAGCGATGCCTTGAGGCACAACCCATTCGCAATAGAAGCGGTTTTCGGGAAAGTGCTCGGGATGGGGGATGTCCAGATTGCTCGCGTAAAAATGCGCGATGGGCGAAGCCGCTATGTGATGCGCCAAGATGTCTTCGCTCGCATATTTGAGCGCGTAGCTGTCCATCCATTTCTTTTCCAGGCCGCGCAGCCACAAACCTTTCATTTCCTGTGTTTCGGTGTGGCGGATGCAGAACCGCACGCTCATGAGACGAAAGGCATGGCAAAGCGCCTCGACGAATTCCTGGAAGCCAGCAGGCGCCATAACGGCCTCGTACAAGCTACCGAGCAGGCTCTCAATCTCTGGCCGGGGTGACATGTTTAAAGCGTGCCTTTGGTCACTAGCAAATCTGTAGGCGGATGGCGACCTCCCATCCCGACAGTGATTGCATTGTTAAATTTACAGTCCGAATTGACAATGATTAGAGAAGCGTTTTCGAAGTAACGGCACACATATAAATTGCCCTCGCGAGCATGACGGTGCAGTACCTATTACTTTCGGTTACTTCCGGCATCCTAGCACACAAGGCCCGGCAATAAGGAGCTGCGAAAGACCGAAGTCCTGATGCTGCTACCGCAAAGCGCCTACGACCCGGCCGAATCAGCCGTGCCGCAGGCCGCACTTGCCGGCGCCGGTATGGGGTCGCGTTCGCCGCGCTACAGGGTGCGCCCTCCTTCGCAGACGACAGATGGGTACGCACCAGCTTCGGTCCGCTGAACCAGTTTCTGGTGGCGCACTAGCCGGGCGACCGCTCTCGCTTCGCGCAGGAATTCGTCGGCCTGCTGCGCTACGCTGCTTGTTCCAGATTACTCACCTCCTGCCGCAGCATGCGGGCCGCTTTCACCATGTTCGCCAAGGCTTCGCACGTCTCCGGCCAACTACGCGTCTTCAAACCGCAATCCGGGTTGACCCACAGACGCGCATCCGGAATCACGCCGCGCGCCTTGCGCAACAAGCGCTCCATCTCCGCCACCTTAGGCACGCGCGGCGAATGGATGTCGTACACGCCGGGGCCGATGTCGTTCGGATAGGCGAACTCGCCGAAACCATCCAGCAATTCCATGTCCGAGCGCGAAGTCTCGATCGTGATCACGTCGGCATCCATCGCGGCGATCCAGGGCAGGATATCGTTGAATTCCGAATAGCACATGTGGGTGTGGATCTGCGTTTCGTCGGCCACGCCGGATGCGCTGATCTTGAATGCACGCACCGCCCAGTCCAGATATTGCGGCCAGTCGCGCGCCTTCAGCGGCAAGCCTTCGCGAAATGCCGGTTCGTCGATCTGGATCATGCCGATGCCGGCCTTTTCCAGGTCGCAGACTTCGTCGCGCAAAGCCAGTGCAATTTGCAGTGCGGTCGTTGCGCGCGGCTGGTCGTCGCGTACGAATGACCATTGCAGCATCGTGACCGGGCCGGTCAGCATGCCCTTCATCGGCTTGTCGGTCAGGCTTTGCGCGAACTGGCTCCAGCCGACCGTCATCGGCTCCGGCCTGTACACGTCGCCGTAGATGAGCGGCGGTTTGACGCAGCGCGAGCCGTAGCTTTGCACCCAGCCGTTGGCGGTGAAGGCATAGCCCCACAACTGCTCGCCGAAATATTCGACCATGTCGTTGCGCTCCGGCTCGCCATGCACCAGCACGTCGAGGCCGAGTTCTTCCTGCTTGCTCACCGCCAGCCGCACCTCATCGCGCATTCTGTCGAGATAGTCCAGATGACCGAGTTCGCCGCGCTTGTATGCGGCGCGCGCCCGGCGGATTTCCGCTGTCTGCGGAAAGGAGCCGATGGTCGTGGTGGGAAAGGCCGGCAGATTCCATTTTGCCTGCTGTTGGACGATGCGCGCATCGAAACGCGAGGCACGCTGCTCCTGGGCATCGCTTACGTTCGCCAATCGCTTTTGCACGATTGGATTGCATATGCGCGGCGAATTTCGGCGTGTGGCGATGGCGGCGCGGGCTGCCTCGAATTGCGGGTCGGTGACGGCAAGCCGGCCATTCAGTGCAAATTTCAGCGTCGCGATTTCTTCCAGTTTTTGCGTGGCGAACGCCAGCCAGCTTTTGAGTTCTGCATCGAGTTTGCTTTCATACGCCAAGTCGACCGGCACATGCAACAGCGAGCAACTCGGCGCGACCCACAAGCGATCGCCGAGGGCAAGCTGCAGGGGCGCCAATTTCACCAATGCGGCGTCGAGGTCGGTGCGCCAGATATTGCGCCCGTCTACGATGCCGGCCGACAGCACGCGCTCCTTTGGCCAATCGGCGAGCAAGCCGTCGAGTTGCGCAGCACCGCGCACCAGATCCAGGTGCACGCCTGCCACCGGCAAGCCGCGCAGCAAGGCGGCGCATTCGCTCACCTCGTCGAAATAGGTCGCCAGCAGCAGGGACGGCGCGGCGGCGCTCAAGGCCGCATAGGTTGGGGCGAACGCATCGCACCATTCACCGTCGAGTTCCAGCGCCAGGATCGGCTCGTCGATCTGCACCCATTCCACGCCGGCACTCTTCAAGCGCCGCAGCACGCTCTGATACCCGGCCACGGCGCGCGGCAACAGGTCCAGTTTGTGATCCAGACCGGACTTGATCTTGCCGAGGTACAGCAGCGTGAGCGGGCCGACCAGCACGACCTTGACCCGATGACCCTGTGCCTTTGCTTCGGCGACTTCATGAAACAGCCAATCGACACCGCCATCGAAGGCCGTATCAGCGTGCCACTCCGGCACCAGGTAGTGGTAATTGGTATCGAACCACTTGGTCATTTCCATGGCGAAGTGCTCGCTGCCGCCGCGCGCCAGCGTGAAATATTCGGATATGCTCAATTGCTTCGGATTGAAGTGAAAGCGCGATGGAATCGCGCCCAGCAGCGCCAGCGTATTCAACACATGGTCGTACCAGGCGAAATCGCCGACCGTCACCAAGTCCATCCCGGCATCGGCCTGTATCGACCAATGACGTTCACGCAGGCTGCGTCCGGTCTCCAGTAAAGATGCTTCGCCGGTCTCGCCCTGCCAGAACGATTCCAATGCAAATTTCAATTCGCGCTGCGCGCCGATGCGCGGAAAACCCAAGGTGTGGGCAAGTGCCATGACTATCTCCTATCGATTTCATCAGTGAAGCTTGTCATGGTGCCGCAGCCTGCACTATGATTCAAACGACAAATTTTAAGAATTAACTTGAATTTCATTCATAATGCAATCGATATTGGAAATACGCCACCTGAAGACCCTGGTCGCGCTGCGCGAAGCCGGCAACCTGCTGCGGGCGGCCGTCTTGCTGAACGTCACCCAATCCGCTTTATCCCATCAAATCAAGCAGTTGGAAGAGCACCACGGCACGCCGCTGTTCGAACGCAAATCGGTCCCGGTGCGCTTCACCCCTGCAGGCGAGCGCCTGCTGAAGCTGGCCGACAGCGTGCTGCCGCAGATCGCCGAAGGCGAGCGCGACCTCGCGCGCCTGGCCGAGGGCGCGGCCGGTCAGTTGCGCATCGCGGTCGAATGCCATACCTGTTTCGACTGGCTGATGCCGGCAATGGATACCTTCCGCAGCCGCTGGCCCGAAGTCGAACTGGATATCGTCTCGGGATTCCAGGCCGATCCGGTCGGCCTGCTGTACGGCCATCGCGCCGACATCGCGATCGTGTCCGAAATCGATGGCGATGAAACGGTCGACTATCATCCGCTGTTCCGTTTTGAGATCGTGGCCCTGGTGGCGAAGGATCATCCCTTGGCAGGCCATGCATATCTGACAGCCGAGGACTTCGCAGGCGACACGCTCATCACTTATCCGGTGCCGGACGAAATGCTCGATGTGGTGCGCCAGGTATTGAAGCCGGCCGGCGTGCAAGCTCCGCGCCGCACCACCGAACTGACCGTCGCCATGTTGCAACTGGTGGCGAGCAAGCGCGGCATCGCGACGCTGCCGGTCTGGGCTGCGCAAAATTATCTGGATCGCGATTACGTGCTGGCCAAGCGCATTACGCCCGAGGGATTGACCGGACGGCTATATGCCGCCTGCCTGCGGGAATTGTCGGGGAAACCTTACCTGGCCGATTTCGTCGATACGATGCGCGAGAGCTGTTATCTGAATTTGCCAAGCGTCGAGCTGCTGTGATGTTATGAGGGAGATAGGTGGCATCGAGTTTGCTTCAGTTGCATAGGCCGATGCAACGCGCCCTATAAAACGTCAGCACCCCGCCAACGTGACCGAGGAAAATACATGAATATCTACGAACTGAGCGCGGCCACTCTGCTGGCCTTTGCCACCACCAATTTTTTGCTGAATATCACGCCCGGCCCCGCTGTAATGCAGGTGATCGGCCATTCGATCAGCAACGGCTGGCAAGCTTCCCAGGCGAGCATCGGCGGCATCCTGGTTGCGAACGCAATGTATTGCGCCTTATCGGTACTGGGATTGGGCGCACTGATATTGACCGTGCCGGCCCTGTTTGAAGCCATCAAATGGTGCGGATTAAGCTACCTGGCCTGGCTTGGATTGAAGTCGCTGCGCGCGGCATTCCAGCCCGGTGCGCGCGCCGATGCACCGGCATTGATCGCGCGGCCGCTCACCCTGTTCCGCCAAAGTTTTGTGCTGCAGGGCGCGAATCCGAAATCAGTACTGTTCTTTTGCGCGCTGTTGCCGACCTTTGCCGGCGAGGCGCACGGGGCGCCGCTGCGGATCGCCGTGCTTGGAATGGTCGCGATTGCGATGGAATATCCGGTGCTGCTGGCTTATTCGCTGATGGCGTCGAAGGCTCGCGCCTGGCTCAGGGGGACGCGCGGCAAGCGTATGCTGGATGGTTTGTCGGGAACTGCATTGCTGGCTGCGGCAGGGACTGTGGCGAGCACGACCTTGCGGCAGCGTTGAAAAGTTGCCGGCTGGGGCCTGCGATTTTTAGATTTTTTATAGAGAAGTCCTTCGGCACCCCGACCTATCGAACCGGCGACAACAGATTCGCGTCACGGGCGATTACCCATTTTCCCTGGTTCTTTTTGAGAACTGTAAGCGTGTGTCCGGAACGTTCAATGGATGCAGAGCCGTCGGAGGGCGTTGCGATGACGGTCAGCTTGGTCCACATGAATGCCCAGTCGCCTGCCACCTTGATTTCTTGAATATTGCTGATGCCGTCGATTTTCGGTGCGCTCGCGCTTGATTGAGCTTTTGCCGCCGAAGCAAACTCGGCCTTTCGCATAGGGGGCCGTCCAGGCAGCAGAAAGACGACATCGTCCGCCATCAAATTCAAGACGGCGTCAACGTCGCCTGCCCTGCTGGCCGCCATCCAGGTACTGACGAGCTGACGTATCTGTTCTTCATCGCTTTGCATGGTTACTCCTTATTGACGTCTGCAGATTTGATGACAGCACCTGGGTTGCACCCGCCCTACCACTGCATAGCAGGAATTAGTTGGGTTTGACTCTCATCATTTGAATAATTGTCGCGGCAAAAAGCCTCTAATCGCAACATGAGCAAAGATATACAAGCCATACGGCACCACGGCAATTATCGTAACCAACGTTGACCACGAAGGTACACGGCCAGCAACCGCAAATGAAATTAGTGCAGCCAGAATACTGATGACACCAAGAGATGCGAGAACAGCGCAAATAACGCGCTGCCACCGTGGAACTAACCCGTTTGTTCGTGAAGTTTCCATTTGCGCAAACCAGATTGAGGAATTGATCCAAGCCCGTAGGGCGTAAATGCAATAAGAAAATCTGCATAGTACAGTAGGCCGAGACGCAATCTCGGTAATATCCAACCCGTCATTCGACACAATCTCTGGGATTGCGTCCAAGCCAACCGAACTATGGGTTAATTTCTACAGAGAGAATCCGTTTTTTTGACGAACATTTAGCAGGGACCTCTCACCTCAATCCAGTTTTTTGCAAGCCACCAGCACCCCGTCCGCGTCCGCATAAATCCAGTCGCCCGGATTGACTGCCACCCCTGCGATCACCACTCGCAAATTGCTGTCGCCCACACCTTTACGAACGCTCCTTTGCGGGTGCAAACCCAGCGCACGCACGCCGATGTTGCAGGCATTGATCTCGTCCGAATCGCGGATGCAGCCGTTGACGACGATGCCGGCCCAACCGTTTTTTTCCGCCAGCACGCCGAGGTTGCCGCCCACCAGCGCACAGCGCAAACTGCCGCCGCCGTCGACCACCAGCACCTGCCCCTTGCCCGGCGTTTCCAGGGTTGAACGCACCAGCACATTGTCCTCGAACACTTTCAGCGTGGCGGCCGGGCCGGAGAATGTCCGCTGCTTGCCGAAGGAGTGAAAGACCGGCGGCAGCACCGCCAATGTGCCGTCGGCCAGCTTGTCTTCATTGGCATCGCATAAATCGCACGTCGCAAAGCTCATGTTTTTTCCTCGTTAAAAGATTCCAGTCGTACGAAATTGTATGCGAAGGAGCACCGTCCCGCCGCGGCACGACCCTCGATTTCCCCTCGCCGGTTTGCTTGAAATGCATTAAAAATCACATTGTTAATTTTCTATGCAGTAAAATGCCAAACTTTTAACATTTTTAACAAAACGACAATGGGAGCAGGGAATGAACCTGGTTTATAAAAACGAAAAAACGCTTTTTACGATATTGCTGCTTATCTCAAGCCTGGTCTGGCTGGCCATCGTGGTCGGCACCTTTGGCGCAGCGCTGATCTATTTGCTGTTCTTCTTTATTTTCTATTGCTTCGCGCAATCCGCCTTGATCTCCTATTTAAAAGGCACAGGAGTCAAGATCTCGGAAAGCCAATTTCCGGATCTGAAGCAGCGCATCGATGCCTGCTGCGCAAAGCTGGATCTGCCCGTCGTACCCGAGGCTTACCTGCTGCACATGGGCGGCGCCTTCAACGCCTTTGCCACACGCTTTCTCGGCAAAAATTTCATCGTGCTGTATTCCGACATCGTCGATGCATTGGAGGACAATCCGGATGCCCTGAATTTTTACATCGGCCACGAAATCGGCCACATCAAACGGCATCACTTGCGCTGGGCGCCGGTGTTGATGCCGGCATCGGTTCTGCCCTTGCTTGGCGCGGCTTATTCGCGTGCCCGCGAGTACACGTGCGACCGTCACGGATTTGCGGCTTGCGACAATCTCAACAGTGCGCAATTCGGATTGGCGGCGCTGGCGGCAGGCGGCAAACGCTGGCGCACCATGAGCAAGAGCAACTACATTTTGCAAGCGCGCGAAACCGGCGGCTTCTGGATGTCCTTGCATGAACTGACCAGCGATTATCCATGGCTGGTCAAACGCATGGCTGCGGTCAAGGCGCTGGCCGGCGGACACGAGATGAAACAGCCGAAGCGCAATCCGTTGGCAGTTCTGCTGGCATTGTTCATTCCTCGCTTCGGCATGGGCGGCGGCCTCGCCGGCGTGACGATCATTGTCGCTGTGATCGGCATTCTCGCCGCGGTCGCGCTGCCGGCTTACCAGGATTACACCGCACGCGCCAAGATCGCCGAGGCGGTAGCGATCGGCCAGCAAAGCAGCATCGCGGTGGCGGATTTCTATTACGCCAAAGGCGCGATTCCGGAAAGCCTGGAGCAAGCAGGCGCATCGTCGACACCTGCCAGCGCTTCCGTACCGCGCGCATCGGTCGACCCGCGCAATGGCGTGGTCCGCGTGATCACATCGGCCGCGCCGTATGCGGGCAAGGCGATCGTTTTCATACCGTCCTTCGATGCGGATAAAAAAATTGTCTGGAAATGCAGCAGCGACAGCATTCCTTCCAAGGTCTTGCCTGCGGATTGCCGGGGCAATTAGAAAATGCAGGGACGAGCACCTGCCCGTCCGCCGCCATGGCAAATACCTGCCGTCCCGCGGGTGGAATCACGGAGTGCCGCGATTCCATCTGCGCAGCACTGCTAGGCTGCCTGCATCACAGCAGCCTTCTTCGCTGTATTCGCGCCGACGCCGAACGCTGTCAGGATCGCCATCGTCTGGAACACGCCGATGCAGATGAATACCCAGGACGGATGATGCGCATCCATCAAGGCGCCGAACAATAAAGGCCCGGTCGCCAGTCCAATATCAAGCCCCGAATAGACCACGCCATAGACCCGGCCGGTTGCATTTTTCGGCGCCGCCGCGCGGATCATCAGATCGCGCGATGGCCCTGCGATACCCGCGCCAAAACCGATCGCGCCCATCAACACGACCGCCAGCGCCGGCGCCACGGCACCAGTTGCAATCACCAGTGCAACCAATCCCGCCCCAGCAAACGCCAAGCCGATCGTCCGATCGTGGCGGGTCGTCCTGGATGCCAGGAAGCCGCCCAACACCATGCCTCCGGCCGAAGCCAGCATATATGCCGTATAGCCGGTGGTTGCCCAGGTCAGCGACATGCCGTACAGCTCGCGCAGGCTGGCCGTGGAAAAACTCTGGATACCGCCGAGCGCCAAGGCCGTGATGAAAAAGAAGGCAAAGCACAACCACACCGCAGGCAAGCGCATGAATTCGAGCGTTCCGCCATTGCTGGCATCTTCCTTTTTCTGCGTGCCAACGGCAGAGTGTAAGTCATCCGTGCGCAACAGATCGCGATGCGCGAACAGCAAGGTCAGTACCGCCAGCGGCAACAAGGCTGCCGCAAACAAGGCTGTGCGCCAGCCGGACAGGCCGGCGATGGCCGTCAGGAACACCGGCGCTGCCGCCCAGCCGAGATTGCCGGAGATGCCATGCACCGAAAAAGCGTGCCCGATGCGTGCCGGCGAAACGCGCTTGTTCAGCAAGGTGTAGTCCGACGGATGGAATACGCTGTTGCCGACACCCGCCAACATCGAGCCTGCCAACAGCATCGCATAATTCTGCGCCAGCGCCAACGCCAGCGCCGATACGCCAAGGCAAGCCACGCCGAAAAACAGGACGGCGCGCGCCCCGACCCGGTCCACGACAAAACCGGCCAACGCCTGCCCTATGCCGGACACCACGAAGAACACGGTCATCAGCAAGCCCAGTTCCGCATAAGACAGGCTGAAGGCATCCTTGAGCCATGGAAACAACGGCGCCAAAATCAGGTGGAAGAAATGCGATATGCCGTGCGCGACGCCGACCAGGCCGATCACATAGGCATCCTGACGCAAAGTAGGTATTGTGGCGGTAGTCATGTAATCCTCATTGATGAATAGTGAAATCAGTGTAGGCAAAAGCGGGCAGGCTGTTTTAAGATAGAAAGACATTTTTTATCTAATTTCCGCCAAACTTGCCATGGCAGTCACTCCTGTTACCCACACCCGCCCGCAATCGCAAGAACATGCTCCCACGCCGAAACGGCCGGTGCGCTTGAGTGCCCGCGATCTGGATGCGAGCGAATTATTGGCTGCCCACAAACACACATGGGGTCACGCCCTCTACGCGTTGGAGGGGGTATTCCGGGTCACCGTCGACAACAGCACTTGGGTCGTACCGCCGCTGCGTGCGATCTGGATCCCGCCAACCATCGTGCATGAAACGGTGATATTGGAGAAAGCGCGCATGCGTTCGGTCTTGGTCCATGCCGACGTTGCGCTGTTTGAAGGCAAGGACTGCAAGGTCTTGAATGTGTCGCCGCTTCTGCGTGAAATGATCGTGGCGCTATCGCAGGTGGACGGCCCTTGCGCTCGCGAATCCTTGCTATCGGCGTTGCTGCTCGACGAACTGGCGCAATCCGTCACCCTGCCGATGCGCGTCGCAATGCCGGTCGATAAACGTCTGAAGGTCCTATGCGAAATGCTGATCGCCGACCCATCGTCCACGCTGACGCTGGGCGCCTGGGCGGACAAGGTAGGCGCATCTGAGCGCACCCTGGGACGCTTGTTCGAACAGGATCTGGGGATGAGTTTCGGACTGTGGCGGCAGCAGATGCGGCTGGCGCATGCGGCCCCCTTGATCGCGCGCGGATTGCCTCTGTCGCAGGTTGCCGCGGAGCTCGGTTACGCGAGCCAGTCGGCTTTTTCGGCGATGTTCAAGAAGACGTTCGGGCAATCGCCTTCGGCGTTTTTTGCGCAGAAGGCGATATGAATGTGCAGCTTTCGCAAAAAAATGTCGCTCCGGCGCAGACTGGGCCCAGTGCCTTGCTGTTGCGTCACACCTGGAACCGCAGTTTTTTGCTTGCGAATATAGACGCCGTCGCCGGAACGACCTCAAGATCCTATCTTGATCTTATCTTGGAAAATCCCGCTCAAGCCACAAACGAACACTTCGATGCCGCTGTCCGCGTATCCATATTCCTGCCGCGATTCACATGATCGTCGATCTCCGCTGCCGACCCCAGCATGCGGCCATACAGGAAAATCGTGAAGGCCGCCGTTTCCAGCGCGCCTTCGGACAGTTCGCCTGCACGATAGGGCTGCCACAGCATCTTCAGCAACAAGGCCGCGATCACCGCATCGATATTCACGCAATACACCGTACGCGAAACGCCGTTGTCGTAAAGCGCCTGCACCAGCGCGTGGTAATACTCATGGAACACGTTGTACTCGCCGCGCTTCTTCACCAGTTCGCGCACATACGCTTCGCGCGGGTCATGGTTGACTGGCTTGTCCTTGAATACCGGATGATTCACTCCCGGGATTTTTTGCAAGTCCAGGCTGCCGGATGATTTCTTGTCGGCTTTATAGCCGGCATACTGCAGCGCATAACGGGTAGCTAATGCCTGCAGGTCGATGCCGTGTGCCGGATCGGTCGGATCGATCAATCCGCTGTCGCGGAATTGCTCGACCAGAAAGGCAATGCCTTCGTAGCCATTGCCGCCATGCGCATATCCGGAATGGCTGAGGAAGCCGAGCATGGCCTTGTTCAGTTGCACCCGCTCGGCGGTTTCCGGCCCGTCCGCCGACACCGCCCCTTTGGCTCCCTGCCCGGAAATCGTGCCGGGACCGTTTGTCAGCAGCAGCCCAACCAGGGTCTGAAAAGCGAACAGGCCGGCCGGCGCCGGCTCCTTGCCCAGCAGCGCCAGATAGGCAAGCTCGGTCAGCGAGCGCGCACAGATCATTTCCTCATTGGCGACTCCCAAAAGGCGTTCCGGCTCATGCCGCGCACTCGCCGCCGACGCGCCGATCAGGACGCCGAACAACTTGCACCACCAGGGCAAACTGCATACCGTAATCTGGGAAATCCGCTTGCGTACCAATGGCCCCCAGGCGAGTGTGGCGGTGATCGCCGCCAGCACCGCATCGGCAGTCGGATAGCCGTCCAGGCTGTGCAGATAGCGTACGAATACCGACCGCGCCCCACGCGCATCCAGCCCTGCCAGCATCGCCTGAGCCTTGCGATCCGGCTCCCGGCCGACGAACAGTTCGCGCACGGCCGCATCCCTGGTCACGACATTCAGATCGAAGGACTCGTCCGTCGCATCTTTCAAACCGGCATTGCGGAACAACTCCACCATTCTCTGCACCGCCGCACGCGCGCCCTCCGCACGGCGCGGACCAACGATGCTGCAGGCGGCGGCCAGCACGCTGTTGGGCGCATTGCCGGCATCGCGCGCCGCCTGCGCAGCGGCCAGCGCCGGATCGCCATACAAGTTCAGTTCCGCGCCGATCGCTACATTGACCAGTTTGCAGTCGTTTTCGCCGCCGGCTTCATGCAACAAGGCCAGGCAGAAATTCGATTCCAGCGAATGTTGCGCAGCATCCAGCATCGTCATGCCGTGCAGGCTGGCGACCTGCGTCTTGCTGTCCATCTGCGAGGCGCCCGACGCATCTTTCATGGCCTGCCGCGGAAATACCGCGCCGAGCTGCCGATTCAATTGCGCAATCTGCTTGTTGTAAGGCGCGACCGCCTCGACCAGCGGAATGTCCAGTGCCGGCGGCAGGATCACGCCCTGGTTGGCCGCAAACCACGGCTTCAGTTCCAGCGTGCCTTCCGGTTCGAAATCGGGCCGGGTCGCGTTCTCGCGCATCACCGCAGTCAGCGCGGCCGGAATGTGGGCGATGTTGGTGACCAGCGCGCCCTTGGCAGAGAACACCGGACGTTCCGGCGTGAAGACGCCGTCGACGCCGAACTTCTCCATGAACCAGCGTTCCTTGGACTCCGCATCGTCGCTGCCGCCGGCCATCGCACCGGCATGTCCCACGGCACGGGTCAGCTTGGATTTCCAGCGGCCGACCACGCAGGCCACTACCGGCTTGTTGAACTGCACGTCCATCTCGTAATACCCGCCCGGTTCGGCATACAGCACCGCCGCCTTGCTGCGCGCATCGTTGGCCAATGCAAAGGCAAATTCCGGCGCGGCGTAGTGGATATAGACGTCCTTGCCGCTGGAGATCAGCGTGGTGGTGCCCCAACCCGCCATGCGCAGATAGGTCGCGATGGTGGTGGTGAAAGTGCCGGAATTGGAAAAGATCGCGATCGAGCCTTTACGCAATGCTTCGGCCGGCGCATCGCCGCCGAGCGCACCGCCGATACGCACCTGATTCCAGGCATCGGCCACGCCGAGGCAGTTGGCGCCGAAAATGTCGATGCCGTTCAACTGCCCCATCGAACGGATTTCGCGCGCATCGTGCACCGAGATTTTTTCCGTGACGATGAAGATTTTTTTCAGTTCAGGATTAAGGCGGATCAACTCCGCCACGCCGTCGCGCGCGCCGGAGGGCGGCAAGTAGACCACCCCGCAATTGAAACGGTGGCCGTCATCCAGGCCCTCGCGCACATTGTTGTAGACCGGGATATTGCCGATCCGGGTTTCCAGCACCTGCCCGCGCCGTCCGGGCGAGGTGCCGAACACCACGTTGCCGCCCGAATATTCATGGCCGGTCGGCGTGACTTCGCTCGACTCGCCGCCGAGGATGTTGAGGACGCATATGCGGTCTTCCCTGGTCGCAATCTGGGCCAGGGAACTGATGCCGACGTAATATTTGAAATCTGCCAGGCCTTGCTTGTACACGTGTTCTCCTTGGGATCTTTTGATTTAAGCGCAGGGAAGGTTCAATCTTGCGGCGACCTGCTCGCGCCCGCCGGTCTTCATCCACTCATTCACCCGCTTGGCGTAATTGACCACCTCGCTCATGTCGGAATCAAAACCGAAAATCCGGTAAGGCAATCCCAGCACCTCCAGCGTGTCCCGCATTGCCCCCATCCCGCGTATCAGATTGGGCCCGCCACGCCCCACCACCACATGCAACGGCGTCGGCCCATGCTCGCTGAAATACTCCCGCAGCGCGTCCGACATCGCGCGAAAGGTTTCGAAGATATCGGTGTTGTTCGATTTTCCGCCGATCAGGAACAGCACGTTGGCCTGCTTGAGCCAGTGCTTGAAGCAGATGCGCGCGACTTCCTTCATTTTTTCATAGGGCGGATTGCCGCCGAAATCGGAAGAGATGATCGCGTCGTCGCCCAGCATCTCGGTCACCAGGGAATTGGCGCCGCCACCGAAGGTCGGGGCCAGGATGGTGCCGCCGGCGTTGATCACATAGACGTCGCTCTGCCCCTGGTAAGTGCGCAGTTGATTGATCTCCTGTTCGAAATCGGAATAATCGACCGCGAACAAATGCGCCGGCAAATCGAGCCGCTGCCAGCGCGAATCGTCGCGGTCGAAACCGCATTTGAAATCGCATGCGACCGGCGTCAAGCGTCCCTTGTTGTCAGGCCGCATGCGAATCGGATTGAGTTCCAGCGTGGTCATGCCGAAGTTGTGATACAGCTCCCACAGCTTGGGCAGTTGCTGCACCAGGGGCGAGATGATCTGCTTCGGCGCGTTCAATTCGGACAGCGCGTTGGCGACGACGAAGGCTTTCAAGCCGGTGAGAGATTCGAACGGTATCTGCACCACTTGGCTCTTGTCGAGTTCTTCGATATCCATGCCGCCGTGATGCGTCAGCGTCATGGTCGGCGCGCGAAAACGCGTCGAATCGGTGATCGAAAAATAGATTTCATGTTCGGCCGGCACGACGCCCTCGAAGGTCACGCCGTTTGCCTTGGCGACCTGGTTGCCGTGCCGATGCTCGACAAAGTAGAGGCGCTCTTTTTCTTTCAATGCGCTCTTCAGGTCGGATACGCGGCCAAGCAGGCCGGCCTTGCCTTTCTTGCCCACGCCGCCCTTGAACACCGGCTTGACGAAAACCGAACCGTAGCGGTCTATGAGCGATTTGATCTGGTCTTCGCTGGCATCCGGCCCGAGCACCTCGGAGGTCGGAAAGCCCGCGAACTGAAGCAACCTGGAGCCGTGCAGCATCCCCGTGACTTGCATATCGCATTCCTTTGCATCTGGTTTTTTCGGATGAGCGATGGTGCTCATCCTGCGACCTATTATTTGTCTGGGATGCTTTCAGTTAGCTTGCAGTGCACAAATTCTTCCGAGTTCTCCTGATGTTCCTCACGCCGGCATTGCTTGCTTGAATGCTGCGTGAAATTACGGCGCCTCGATCGTCCCGTACGGCAAGATTACTCCGTCTGCGGCTGGGCCAAAACCGGCAGTCCGGGCGTCGCTTCATTGGCATAATTGATTACTTCAAAATTGGCCAGATTGGCGCTGAAGACAATCCGCCACTTCGACGTGCTGCTGGATGGAACATGCGAGAACAGGCTTTCCAGTTGCGCCGATGTGAGAGTCAGCATGCCG
The DNA here is from genome assembly GCA_966211965.1 of uncultured Burkholderiales bacterium. Taxonomy (GTDB): domain Bacteria; phylum Pseudomonadota; class Gammaproteobacteria; order Burkholderiales; family Burkholderiaceae_D; genus CBIHON01. The sequence continues at coordinate 29,266 of CBIHON010000024.1, forward strand.
TTGGCCGCGAGCGTGCCGATGGCGACGTTGGTGCCGATCACCGTGCCGCTGTCGTCATACGCGCTTGCGGTCAGCGCGGCGCTTTGGGCGGTGGTGTTGATGATCTTCAGCTCGGTGGTACGCAAGGCATTGTTCGACGGATAAATGATATAGGCGTTGCGTGTCGTGGTGATACTGCCTGCCGCACGGCCTTCGGTCTGCGCTTGCGCCAGATAGAGATTGCCCGTGGCGATTACTTTGACATTAACGAGAATTTCAAAGCTGGGCAGATTCGCATTGAGCACCAGGCGATATCTCGCATTGGCTGATGCAGGGCTATAGCCGAGCAGCGTTTCGATCTGGCTGGAACTCAGCGTCAGGATCTGGTTGGCGCCGAGCATGCCGAGCATGCCGCTTCCCACCATGCTGCCCGTTTCACTATAGGCAGTGGCGCTCACAATGCCAGCGCTGGAATTCGGATTGACAATGCGCAGCACGGTAGTCTTCGTGCTGTCGGTAGAGGCAAGGACCTGCAGAACGTCGCGCGTGGACGTCGCCGCAGCCGATGCTGGCCGGCCATCCAGTTGTGCCTGCAGCAACGACAGTTGTCCGGTTGCGTTGTCGCGCGTGAAGTTGATCAATTCGAGGCCGGGCTGGGTGAAGGTGAACACGGCACGGTATTTGGCTGTGGGCTGCGCGGGGGTAAAGCCGACCGCGCTTTCGATTTGTGCAGAAGTCAGAGTGAGCACTGGCGCGGCACAATCGTTCCCAGTACCGTGTTGATTGTGCCAACCGTATTGCCTGTTTCGTCGTAGACGCTGACGCTCAGCGCACCGCTTTGCGTGCCTGTATTGACCAGACGCAGCAGGTTGGTCTTGTTGCTGCTGGCTGCAGCGCTCATGAACCAGGCCGAATACGTGTTGTCGGCGGCGGCCGTTGCGCTGCGATCGATGCGTTGCGATTGCGCTACCGCCTTGGCGCCGATAGCTTTGTCGACGCTAAAGTTTACGAGCTGCACGTCGGATAGGCCGGCATAAAAGTAGACGGCGTATTTTGCCGTTGGCTCAGGTGTGAAGTCGATCAGTTGTTCGATATTGGCTGAGCTGAGCGTCCACGTCTGATGGGCGGCAAGGTTGCCCAAGCTGGCATTGGGAGTGCCGAGCACTTTGCCGCTTTCGTCGAAGGCGGTGGCGGTCACCTTCCCTGCACTGCCGGTAGGGTTGATGAGTCGCAGTTTCGAGGTCTTGTTGCTGCTTGTCGATGCATTGACGAAGAGTGCGACGACCGTTGTGAGAGGACCGGCGCCAACTGTTACCGTGGCGCTAGCGGTGTTGCCGTTACCTGCAGCATTGCTACCCATGACGGCATACGTCGTCGTAGCGGTTGGCGCGACGCTGCCGCCGGAAGCCATGGCGGCAAAACCGGAATTGGCCCACGGCCGGCCTGCAAAGCGTGGTGATGGTGGAATCGATGCGCAGCACCGGAGAGCCAAGTCTGGCCGAAAAGCGCTTCTACCTCAGCTCGCTGGCGCCGGATTCGCAACAGCTGGCCCATGCCATTCGCAGTCATTGGGAGATCGAAAACCGCTTGCACTGGTGCCTCGACGTGACCTTCCACGAAGATGCGTCGCGTATCCGCATTGACCATGCGCCGGAAAATTTGAATATCGTCAAAAAGATCGCCATGAATCTGTTGCGCCTCAATCCTCTCAAACGCAGCTTGCCGAAGAAGCGCCTGGAGGCTTGTCTGAACAACGACTATCTTGCTGAACTATTGGGCTCTCAACATGACTGCGCTCATTTCGTAACTTATTGATATTCAGGGAGTTTTGATGCGGTTGCCCTGCCTGTTCCGCAAGTTCGCTGTAAAAAATAATGGAACGAAGCGATAGAGGGCCGCTGCCGATGGCAGCGCTGAACGAACTGCGGTGCCTGGTGAAGCTGCGTTCGAGCGGTATACGGGTACAACAGGCCCCAGTCTCCTTTGCTCACACTCTTGCTCAGAGCACGCGTCGAAGATGCTCTAGTAAGGAGACCTGCGTACGTTTGACGAATGGTGACGGCGGCTGTCGCAGCGCCGGTGACCCGGCTTTCGGTCTGCGCCTGCACCAGGTCCGACGCCTTCTTGATGTTGCGCACCATCTCGTCGAGCAGCTTGCCTGCCTTTTCCGCCAATTTCACGCTGCTGATCGCCACGCCTCCGATCTCTTGCGCCGCCACCTGGCTGCGCGGCCAGCTTCCTCACTTCGCTCGCCACTACGGCAAAGCCCTTGCCGTGCGCGCTGGCGTTGACGTCAGCAACCACGCTCGACAGCTTCTTGATGGTGTTGTTGATGTATTCAACTACCGAGACGGCACCTATCACTCTCACCACATCGTTGGTGCTTGTCAGATTGCCGCGTTCGCACTCGAGTTGATTCGAAAGGGGTACAACCCGGATGCAGCCGAAACGGAGAGCCCGCGGCATCCGCCCCCCTTAAAAAAATCACCCCCCGCTTTCCTTCTCAAACACCAGCGCCCCACCCACCGCATCGACCACGATCTCATCCTTTGGCCCGAACTTTCCGGACAAAATTTCCTTCGACAGCGGATTTTCGATCTGTTGCTGGATCGCCCGTTTCAATGGACGTGCGCCGTACACCGGATCGAACCCGGCCTCCGCGATTTTCTGCAGCGCCGCCTCTGTCACGCGCAAGCGCATGTCCATCTTCGCCAGCCGCTCTTCCAGGATCTTCAACTGGATCTTCGCGATCGCGCCGATATTTTTCTCGTCCAGCGCATGGAACACCACGATCTCATCGACCCGGTTGATGAACTCCGGCCGGAAATGGTTGCGCACTTCGGCCATCACTTCCATCTTGACCAAAGCCGGATCGCTGTCTTCCATCGCCTGGATCTTGTGCGAGCCGAGGTTGGAGGTCATCACGATCACGGTGTTCTTGAAGTCCACCGTGCGGCCCTGGCCGTCGGTCATGCGACCGTCGTCCAGCACCTGCAGCAGGACATTGAACACGTCGTGATGCGCCTTCTCGATTTCATCCAGCAGGATCACGCTGTAAGGCTTGCGCCGCACCGCTTCGGTCAGGTAGCCGCCCTCTTCATAGCCGACGTAGCCCGGCGGCGCGCCGATCAGGCGTGCGACCGAATGCTTCTCCATGAATTCGCTCATGTCGATGCGGATGATCGATTCTTCGGTATCGAACAAAAACGATGCCAGTGCCTTGCACAGCTCGGTCTTGCCGACGCCGGTCGGCCCCAGGAACATGAAGGAACCATAAGGCCGATTCGGGTCGCCCAGGCCGGCGCGCGAACGGCGGATCGCGTCCGACACCGCGACGATCGCTTCGTGCTGGCCGACCACGCGTCGATGCAGCGCCTCTTCCATGTGAATCAGCTTGTCGCGTTCGCCCTGCATCATTTTCGACACCGGGATGCCGGTGGCGCGCGATACCACTTCGGCGATTTCTTCGGCGCCGACCTGGGTGCGCACCAGCTTGTGCTTGCCCTCTTTCGCTTCGCTGACGGTGTCGGCCTGTTTCAGTTGCGCTTCCAGCTCGGGCAATCTGCCGTACTGCAGTTCCGACACTTTCTGCCAATTGCTGTTGCGCGTGGCCTCTTCCATCTGCAGGCGCACTTTTTCGATTTCTTCCTTGATGTGCTGGGTGCCCTGCACGGCCGCCTTTTCGGATTTCCAGATTTCTTCCAGATCGGCGTATTCGCGTTCCAGCCGCGCAATCTCTTCCTCGATCAAACCCATGCGCTTTTGCGAGGCTTCGTCCTTCTCCTTGCGCACCGCTTCGCGTTCGATCTTCAACTGGATCAGGCGGCGATCGAGCTTGTCCATCACCTCGGGCTTGGAGTCGATTTCGATCTTGATCTTGGATGCGGCTTCATCGATCAGGTCGATTGCCTTGTCCGGCAAAAAGCGGTCGGTGATGTAGCGATGCGACAGCTCAGCCGCAGCGACGATCGCGGGGTCGGTGATGTCGACACCGTGGTGCACTTCGTATTTTTCCTGCAGGCCGCGCAGGATCGCGATGGTGGCTTCGACGCTCGGTTCGTCGACCATGATTTTCTGGAAGCGGCGTTCCAGCGCGGCATCCTTTTCGATGTACTTGCGATATTCGTCGAGCGTGGTGGCGCCGATGCAATGCAGTTCGCCGCGCGCCAGCGCCGGCTTGAGCATGTTGCCCGCGTCGATCGCGCCTTCGGCCTTGCCGGCGCCGACCATGGTATGCATCTCGTCGATGAAGACGATGGTCTGGCCCTGGTCCTGCGTGAGTTCCTTGAGCACGGCTTTGAGGCGCTCTTCGAATTCGCCGCGATATTTGGCGCCGGCCAGCAATGCCGCCATATCGAGCGAGAGGACGCGTTTGCCCTTGAGCGAATCGGGCACCTCGCCGTTGACGATGCGCTGGGCCAGTCCTTCGACGATGGCGGTCTTGCCGACGCCGGGTTCGCCGATCAGGACCGGGTTGTTCTTGGTACGGCGCTGCAGCACCTGGATCGCGCGGCGGATTTCATCGTCGCGGCCGATCACCGGATCGAGCTTGCCGAGGCGCGCCCGCTCCGTCAGGTCGAGCGTGTATTTCTTGAGCGCCTCGCGCTGCCCCTCTGCGTCCTGCGACGAGACGTTGCTGCCGCCGCGCACCGCGGTGATCGCGGCTTCCAGCGCCTTTCGGGTCAGGCCGTTTTCACGCGCCAGTTTGCCGGCATCCGACTTGTCTTCGGTCAGGGCCAGCAACACCATTTCGCTGGCGATGAATTGATCACCGCGCTTTTGCGCTTCCTTGTCGGCCAGGTTCAGCAGTGAAGCCAATTCACGGCCGATCTGCACCTCGCCGCCGGTGCCGCTCACCTTGGGCAGGCGCTCCAGCGCAGCCTTCAAGGCCGAACTCAAGCCGCCGATGTTCACGCCGGCGCGTTGCAGCAGCGAGCGTGCGCTGCTATCTTCCTGGTTCAATAACGCAATCAATACGTGCACAGGTTCAATGTATTGATTATCATTGCCGACCGCCTGGCTTTGCGCATCCGCCAGCGCTTCCTGCAACTTGGTGGTCAATTTGTCGAGACGCATTCTTTACCCCTAAAGAAAATCACTATTGGCAATCAAATTGGGCCGCCTGAAGCCTTTTCAAGAATTATGTGCTGACCAACATCAAGAAACATGGATCTACATCAACTCCAGCTCACTTACCAGCCCGACGAAGACCGCATCCTGATGCGCCTGTCGTTTCGCGCCGAGGAGGGAGCGCTGCACGAAATCCGCGCCTGGCTGACCAGGCGGCTGGTTCATCACTTGTGGTCCGGCATCGTTCGCGCGCTGGAAACCCAGGTCAAGCTCGACCAGCCGCAGGCTGCGCATGCCAGCGCTGAAATTATCGGCCTGGCACATCAGGCTTCGATCAGCGCGATCAAGGAGCGCGGTGAATTCGGCATCCCCTTCGACAACGCGGTACAGGCATTTCCACCCGGCGGCGCGCCGATGCTGGTGACGCTGGCGCAATTCACGATGAAGCCGCAACAGCCGCTGCGCATCAACTTCTGCCCCACGCAAGGCGATGGTTTTGAGGTGGGATTTTCAGCCGGCGTGCTGCATGGCTTTTGCACGCTGCTGCAAGAGTCTGTAAAAACGGCGGAATGGGGAATTGAATTGCGCCTGCCTGTTGCAGCTGCGGCAAGTACGAGTGCAACAGGACCGAGGATGCTTAATTAGAGCATTTTTAGCCTGACCGTACGGGCCAATCTCAGGCCTCCGGTGCTCGGCGTACGCCTGTACGCGTCCGCTCCTCGGCCTGACCTTGTCTCCGCACGGTCAGGCTAAAAATGCTCTAGAATCGTTTGCACGGCCCTGGCAAAGTGCGTAATCCAGCATGCAGAACCTACGATGCCAGCGCCCGGTAAGTCGCGAACCCGGCTATGCAAAATGCGATCGAGCCCACCAGGTGCAGCGCCGTATGTCCCAGCGCCCAGGCATACTGGCCGCGCTGCAGCAGGATCATCGACTCGGCGGAGAAGGTGGAGAAAGTCGTCAGCCCACCGAGAAACCCGGTGACCACCAGCAAGCGCCATTCGACGGGCAAGGCCGGATAGCGTTCGAAGAAGGCCACCGCGATGCCGATCATGAAGCCGCCGCCCAGATTGGCGATCAGCGTGCCCAGCGGCAAAGCATGGTGAAAGGCGTTCAGATACACGCTCAGCGCCCAGCGCAGCCAAGCGCCGAACGCGGCCCCGAAACCGACAGCCAGCCATTTCATCGCCGTTCTCCTCCATTATTGTTGGGACCGGCGCCCCATTTTGCCAAGGCCTGGTCGTCCGCAGCGCGCGCATCGACCCAGCGCGCCCCCTCCGGCGTTTGTTCCTTTTTCCAGAATGGCGCCTGCGTCTTTAGATAATCCATGATGAATTCGCAGGCGGCAAACGCCTCGCCGCGATGCGCCGAAGTCACCGCCACCAGCACGATCTGATCCAGCGGCTTGAGCGGCCCGACCCGGTGGATCACCAGCGCATCGAAAATATTCCAGCGCGCCTTGGCTTGCGCCGCAATGTTTTCCAGGGCTTTCTCGGTCATGCCGGGATAATGCTCCAGCTCCATTTCAGCCACCCTGCTGCCGTCGTTCATGTCGCGCACCGTGCCGATGAAGCTCACCACCGCGCCGACCATCGGGTTGGCGGCGCGCAGTTGCGCGACCTCGGCGCTGAGGTCGAAATCCTGGGCCTGGACGCGGATGGGCATGGCTTGGATCAGGTCCGCTTAACCGTGGCCAGCAAGGCGCCGGCGCCGACAAACGTCATCCCGGTCATCCGATTGAATACCTTGGCCCGGCCCGGCGCACGCAGCCATGGCCCGACCCGCGCCGCGAAATTCGCGTAAGTCATCAGCCATAGCGTTTCAAAGAAAACGAAGGTTGCGCCCAGAATCAGAAATTGCGGAAATTGCGCGGCCTGCGGGTTTACGAATTGCGGCAGGAAAGCGGAAAAAAACAGCAGGCCTTTCGGGTTGGTGATGCCGATCAAGAATCCGTTCAGGTACAAGTCACGCAGCGATTTCGAACCGGTCGCGGAATTCTCGCTGCTGACTGCGAAGCTCGAATCCTTCGACAGGAAAGACTTGATGCCGATGTAGATCAGGTAAGCCACGCCGATCCATTTGACCGCCTGGAAAAACTTTTCCGAAGCCGCCAATACCGCACCGAACCCGACTCCCACCACCGCGATGATGATGCAGCCCGAAGTAATGCTGCCCAGCGCGCTGGCGGAAGCGCGGCGCACGCCGTATTTCACACTGTTGGTCACGCACATCAACACGCTGGGACCCGGCGTGATGGTCAGGACGAAAACTGCGGCGACATAAAGCAACCAGGTTTGGAGGGACATGTTTTTCTTTCAGAGTAAAAAAATAAATCTCGCAAATTCAAATGACTGCATCAAACGTGACGTTTGTTTGGGAGCGGCCCATGGCCGCGATAGTCCCCGAATAGCCATCGTCCAGGCGCATCGCCGCCATGGGCCGCTCCTACACAAACGCCCTTTTCACCCGCCCGTCACCGGCGGGAAAAACGCCACTTCGCAGCCTTCGCTAATCCGTGTATCGGCGCCGGTCATTTCATGGTTGTACGCCATGCGCAATGCCCGTCCTTCGGCCAGCGCTTCGGCCCAGGCGCCGCCGCGCTCGCGCAGGAACGAGCGTACTTCCCCGACGGTTTGCACATGCGCCGGCAGTGCAAGAGTTTCCTGGGCGATGCCGAGCGCCTCGCGAATGCCGGCAAAAAAGCGGAGTTGAATATTCATTTGAGCAGCGGTCAATACAGCAGATCGTTGAAAGGAAGGAAGCGCACCATGTCGCCCGAGACGATGGTCCGGCCGGGAGGATTGTCGATCAAACCATCGCCCCACACCGTCGAGCTCAATACGGCCGAGCTTTGATTGGCAAACAAATCGAGCCCGCCTTGCGCATTGATTTTCGCACGCAGGAATTCGTTGCGCTTGTCGGCTTTCGGCCAATTGAAATCGGCGCGCATCGTGAAGGACCTCGGCGCGACATCCTGTACGCCTTGCAGGCGCAAAATGAAGGGCCGCACGAACAGCAGGAAGGTGACGAAGCTCGACACCGGATTGCCCGGCAGTCCAAGGAAAAATGCGCTGCCGTCCTGGCCGGTGCGATCGACTTCGCCGAAGGCCAGCGGCTTGCCGGGCTTGACCGCGATCTGCCACATGTTCAAGCGCCCTTCCGCTTCGACTGCCGGCTTGATGTGGTCTTCCTCGCCGACCGAAACGCCGCCGGAAGTGATGATCAAGTCATGCTCTTGCGCCGCCTTGCGCAAGGTTTCGCGCGTCGTCCCCAGTGTGTCCGGCACGATGCCGTAATCGGTGATGCCGCAGCCCAGGTTTTCCAGCATGGCGCGCAAGGTGAAACGGTTGGAGTTGTAAATCGCTCCAGGCTTCAAAACCTCGCCCGGCATAGTCAGTTCATCGCCGGTGAAAAAAACCGCCACGCGCAGCTTGCGCACCACCGGCAGCGCGGCAAGACCAACCGAAGCGGCCAAGCCCAGTTCCTGCGCACGCAGGCGGCAGCCGGCCGGCAGGATCGTGCTGCCGGCCCGGATGTCTTCACCGGCGCGGCGTATCCAGTCGCCGGATTTCGGTATGTGACGGACTGTGACGAACTCGCCGTCCCCGCTTTTTTCCGCTTCGCACAACTCCTGCATCACGACTGCATCCGCGCCGGGCGGAATCATCGCGCCCGTGAATATCCTGGCGGCGGTACCGGGCTGCAGGGTCTGCGGCACCTGGCCTGCGGGAATGCGTTGAGTCACCTTCAGGCGCGCCGAACCGCCCAGGCAATACGCGGCGCGTACCGCATAGCCGTCCATCTGCGTATTGTCCATCGGCGGGACGTCGAGTTGCGAACTTTGCGCGGCGGCGAGAACACGGCCATTGGCGTCCAACGTCGGAATGATTTCGCTGTCGGTGAGGGGACGGGCTGCGGATAGAAGGAAATCGAGCGCTTCGGCAACGCTCAACATGGGTTTCTGTTCGGTCATGCTGGGCTCGGTGGTGACGGCATTGCGAAGATTGTAAACCGAATGAGGCTCTTGTTCTAAGAGCCTCTAAAACTCAGGCCAAAGCTCAGGCATCGATGGCGAAAATATCGACCGCCCCGCAGGAGCGGCTCATGGCCGCGATAGCGCTCTGATAGCCCCCATTCAAGTGCTGTCACGGCCAAGGGCCGCTCCTACATTGAGTTCCGGCATATTACAAGCCCGTATGCTCGGCAATATACGCCTTCATCTTCGCCACATCCGGCGCCATCACCACGAAGCGCTGCGGCAAGTCTTCGATATTCTCGAACCCGGCCGGACGTTGCGCGTCGACACCCAGCGCTTCCAGAATGGTCTCATTGAATTTTGCCGGCAGCGCGGTTTCCAGCACGATCATCGGTACGCCTGGCGTCAAGTACTGGCGGGCGACCTTGATGCCGTCGGCGGTATGGGTGTCGATCATCACGTCGTAGTCGTCCTGGACGTCGCGGATCGTGTTGAGGCGGTCCTGGTGGGTCGACCTGCCCGACAGGAAACCGTATTGCGCAATCTTGCCGAATTCATCTCCGTCGCTGCCCGGCTTGCCGGACAGATCGAAGCCGCCATGCGTTTCGACTTTCTGGAACAAGGCGCGCACCCGCTCGCTGTCGCGGCCGAGCAAGTCATAGATGAAACGTTCGAAATTGGAAGCTTTCGAAATGTCCATCGAGGGACTGCTGGTATGGTAAGTCTCGGCCGATTTGCGCACGCGGTAGACGCCGGTGCGGAAGAATTCGTCGAGCACGTCGTTCTCATTGGTCGCCGCCACCAGCTTGTCGATCGGCAGGCCCATCATGCGCGCGATGTGGCCGGCGCAGATATTGCCGAAATTGCCGGATGGGACAGTGAACGAAACCTTTTGCTCGTTGCTGGCGGTTGCGCTCAGGTAACCGCGGAAGTAGTACACCACTTGCGCCACCACGCGCGCCCAGTTGATCGAATTGACGGTGCCGATTTTCTGGCGGGTCTTGAATTCGAGGTCGTTCGACACGGCCTTGACCATGTCCTGGCAATCGTCGAACACGCCTTCGACCGCGATATTGAAAATATTCGGGTCTTGCAGGCTGAACATTTGCGCGGTCTGGAAGGCGCTCATCTTCTTGTACGGAGACAGCATGAAGACGCGGATGCCCTTCTTGCCGCGCATCGCGTATTCCGCCGCGCTGCCGGTGTCACCCGAGGTGGCGCCGAAGATGTTCAACTCGGCATGCTGCCTGGCCAGCGTGTATTCGAACAGATTGCCGAGCAATTGCATCGCCATGTCCTTGAAAGCCAGCGTCGGGCCGTTGGACAGGGCTTGCAGCATCAGCTTGCTGCCGTTCTTTTCTTCCAGCACGCGCAAAGGCGTGATTTGCGCGGCATCTTCCCCGGCGCGCGCGTTGCGGTAGACCTCGGCGGTATAGGTTTTGCGGGTCAGCGCCTTCAAGTCGGCTTCGGGAATATCGGTTGCGAATTTCTTCAGGACTTCCAGCGCCAGGTCGGCATAGGACAGCTTGCGCCAGGCATCGAGTTCGGCGCCGCTGACTTGCGGATATTCCGCCGGCAGGTACAAGCCGCCGTCGGGCGCGAGTCCGCCGAGCAGGATTTGGGAGAAGGATTGTGCCGGAGCCAGGCCGCGCGTGGAGACGTATTGCATAGTGGGTTCAGTGGATTGGATGACAACGAGTGACCGACATTATAAAGCGGCACCAAGGTCGCATGGAAATTTCGGACTCCAACGCCGGCCTCATCAGGCTGAAAACACAAGACCGCATGCGTACCGGCTAAGCAGGTCCGCAGAAATTTTTGACACGAAGCTCGATCCAGCTCCCTCTCCTTCAAGGGGAGGAAACGCTCTCATGACCGTGTCAAAAAATCCTTGCGGACCTGCTTAGCCAAGCGCATAGCCGATCGCTGCGCCGCGCACCGCCGCCCCGCCTGGCGGATTTCCTCTGTATTTGCCCTGCTCTACGCCGATACTTGCAATCGTTTGATCGAGGCCGGCACGCGGGGTGGTGTTCTGGGTGCTGAGCTCGGCACTGAACTCGGCATTGAGCGCCGCGGAGGAAGCGGCAATCGCCAGCGCCGCGATCACGCCATACTCCTCTGCGCCGCCTTTCAAGGCGCTGCCGGCGCGATCTCCCCGCAAGCTGACGCAAGCATCGACCCCATTGGCAGCAGCCGCTTCAATGCGTTCGTTATTGCCGCCCAGCGCCGCGGTCAAGCCCGCGGCAGCCATCGCGCAGGCCACGATTTCGTCATTTGGAAACGCCGCGCTACGCTTGCAAACCATGCCGATCGCCGCCGCAGCCAGCAGGAAATCGCGCGCTCCTGCCGCCGCATTGGCCGGGCGGCAGTCCCGCACGTAATGCCGCAACACCATGGAGACAATTCCAGGCTCGTCCCGGCTCTCAAGCGCCGCCAGCCGGATCCGGTCCAGCTTTGCATTCAGGCTGGCCTCATCTTCATACACGCGCTCGTTGGCACGCATCATCGCGGCGATGCGCAAACCGTTATCGGCCCCATGGCGCATCAAATCGGCCATCGTGTCGAATCCATACGGCACGGCGACCGGCCTGGCCGCCCTCTTTTCTTGCCCATCATCTTCGTCGTACAGGTCAAATACGCGTGTAAGCATACGGCGGTTCCGTCCTCAAGCTGCCTGGTGGCACTCGCGTTCCACCACATTCATATGGAGCAGCATGTCTTCCACCAGATGCGTGAGCCCGATATGGGCCCGCCAACCCCAATCAGCGCGAGCATAAGTATCGTCCAGGCTATGCGGCCAGCTATCCGCAATCGCCTGGCGATGATCCGGCCGGTAGCTTATGTCGAACTCGGGCAGATATTGTTTGATAACTTGCGCCAACTGCCGTGGATTGAAGCTCACGCCGGCGACATTGTAGGCCGAGCGAATCCGGATCTGCTCGACCGGCGCTTCCATCAATTCGATGGTGGCGCGAATCGCGTCGGGCATGTAGATCATCGGCAACGTGGTCTCGGGTCCGAGGTAGCAGTCGTAGCGCTCGCCGCGCTTGGCCGCATGGAAAATCGCGATCGCGTAGTCGGTGGTGCCGCCGCCCGGCGGCGACTTGTAGCTGATGATGCCGGGGTAGCGGATGCTGCGCACGTCGACGCCGAATTTGCTGAAATAGTATTCGCACAGACGCTCGCCGGCCTGCTTGCTGATGCCGTAAATCGTGGTCGGGTCCATCACCGCCAGTTGCGGCGTATCGACCGCCGGCGTGTGCGGGCCGAAAGCGGCGATCGAGGATGGCCAGAACACGCGCAAAGGCTTGCCAGCCTGGTTGCGTTCGCGCGCCAGCTCAAGGACGTTGAGCAAGCCGTTCATGTTCAGGGTCCAGGCTTTCAGCGGCGCTTGTTCGCCGGTGACGGACAACAGCGCGGCCAGTTGATATACCTGCGTGACGCCGTAGCTCTCTACCACTTGCGCCAGGCGCTTGCTGTCAAGGACGTCGACCGTCTCGTAGCACGCCGCGCCGAACAGGCTGCGCGCGCCGATGTCGGCCGCGATCACGTTGTCCGCGCCGTTCCTGGCGACAAGTGCATCGACCAGTTCGCTGCCGATTTGCCCGTTGGCGCCGATTACCAGAATGCGTTCCATGTGTCATCCTCCTGCTTAGTTTTTCAACAGTCCCAATTCACGTCCGGCCTGAGCAAAAGCGGCGAGCGCCTTATCCAACTGCGCGGTCGTATGCGCCGCCGACAACTGCACCCGCACCCGCGCCTGTCCCATCGGCACTACCGGATAAAAGAAGCCGGTCACCAGCACGCCCAACTCATAGAGCCGCTTGGCGAATTGCTGCGCCAGCGGAGCATCGAACAGCATCACAGGCACGACCGGATGCGTGCCCGGCTTGACGGTGAATCCCAGCTCGGCAATCGCGCGGCGGAAATGCGCGGTATTGGCATGCAGGCGGTCGCGCAATTCAGTCGAGGACGACAGACGCTTCAACACTTCGAGCGAAGCACCGGCAATGGTCGGCGCCAGGCTGTTGGAAAATAAATACGGACGCGATTTCTGGCGCAGCGTCTCGATCACTTCGCGCCGCGCAGCGGTGAAGCCGCCCATCGCGCCGCCGAGCGCCTTGCCCAGCGTGCCGGTGATGATGTCGATGCGGCCCATCACGCCATGATGCTCGTGCGTGCCGCGCCCGGTCGCGCCCATGAAGCCGGACGCATGGCATTCGTCGATCATCACCAGTGCGCCGTAGCGCTCCGCCAGATCGCAGATCTTGTCAAGCTGCGCAATCGTGCCGTCCATCGAAAACACGCCGTCGGTCACGATCAGCTTGTGGCGCTTGCCTGCTGCAGCCTGCAATTGCAATTCCAGGTCCGCCATGTCGTTGTGCTGATAACGATAGCGTGCCGCCTTGCACAGGCGGATGCCATCGATGATCGAGGCATGGTTCAGGGCATCGGAAATGATGGCGTCCTGCTCGTCGAACAAGGGCTCGAACACGCCGCCGTTGGCATCGAAAGCCGCAGCGTACAGGATGGTATCTTCCATCCCGAGAAACTCCGAAATCGCGCGCTCCAATTGCTTGTGCACGGTCTGAGTACCGCAAATGAAGCGCACCGAGGACAAGCCGTAGCCATAGTGTTCAGTCGCCTCGATGGCTGCCTTGACCATGGCTTCGTCGCCTGACAGGCCCAGATAATTATTGGCGCACAGGTTGATCAAGATACGGCCGTCGTCACATGCCACTGCGGCGCCCTGCCGGGAAGCAATGACCCGCTCTTGCTTGTAAAGGCCTTGTTCGCGCAAGGTCGCCAGGTTGCTGTCCAGTCCGGCATAAAAGGCTTGTTGTGCATTGCTTGCGCTCATGGCGTTCCTCGGTATCGGTTTGCTATTGGTTTGCGGTTATTTCTTGACAAGCTTGTATAAACAATGCAATCCGTCTGTTACGATGTTTTTAAATGTATTCAAAACAAACAAGCAATTCCACTATTTAGAACTTAAATTCAATATAGTGAATATTAGTCCTCCTTATTGAACATTGCAAGCACTCCGCCATGAAAACTCCTCCACCTAAAAAATCCCCCCCGGAAGTCGGTGCCACGCTGCAAAAGTTGCGTCTCGAACGCGACTTGACGCTGGAAGACCTGTCGCGCGCGGCCGGGGTGTCGAAATCGATGCTGTCGCAAATCGAACGCGAAAAAGCCAATCCGACCATCGCCGTGGCTTGGCGGCTGGCCAATGCGCTGGGCATCGGCATCGCGGAATTGCTGGCAAACGAGACCCGGCAGGTCGAGGCGATCCGCATTCTTGATGCTCACGAAACCCCCACCCTGCCCGGCGACCATTCCGGTTATGTCCTGCGGATATTGGGACCGATGGAACTGGCCGGAAAATTCGAGTGGTATGAATTGACGCTGGCTGCGAATGGCGCCCTGGTGTCGGCGCCGCACGATCCGGGTACTACCGAGCATCTGACGCTGCTGCATGGCACCCTGGAAATCGAAGTCGACGGCGAGAAGAAAAAACTCAAGCATGGGGCGACGGCGCGCTATCAAGCTGATAAAAATCACGCCATCCGCAACACTGGCAAGACAGAAGCGAAGGCTTTACTGGTGGTGATACACCGCTGACGAAGGCGAGGCAGTCTTATGCAACAGGCAAAGCTCCACGTGGTCTATGCCCACCCTTATCCGACGCGATCGATTTCGAGCCGGGCGCTGCTGGAAGTTTTCCTGCAACGCAAGGATGTGTCGGTGCATGCGCTCTACGATCTTTACCCGGATGGCGATATCGATGTGCAGGCCGAGCAGGCCGCGCTGTCGGCAACGCAAAACATCGTCTGGCTGGCTCCCCTGTACTGGTACAGCGTGCCGGCCCTGATGAAGCAGTGGTTCGACCAGGTGCTCACCCGCGGCTGGGCCTATGGCCGCGAAGGCAAAGCCTTGGTCGGCCGGCGTTGCCTATGGGTCACCACCACCGGCGGCCATGTGCACGACTATTCAAACCAGGGCATGCACCAGCGTCCGTTCGAGGATTTCATCGCACCGATCGAACAGACCGCGCGTTTCTGCGGCATGGATTGGCAACCGCCCTTCGTCGTGCATGGCGCGCATCAACAGGATGCTGCCCAGCGCGAGGCCACACGCCATGCGCTGGCGGTACGCGTTGAAGAGATGGTCGCGAGCGCGGGCCGGCCATGATCCAGATCCTGCTCTTTCTTGCGGCGGCGGTGGTCTGTGTGCCGCTGGCGGTGCGTCTCGGGCTGGGCTCGGTGCTCGGTTATCTGATGGCGGGCGTACTGATCGGCCCCTGGGGTTTCGGCCTGGTGTCCAATATCGATACCATCGTGCATGCGTCAGAACTCGGCGTGGTGCTGATGCTGTTCCTGATCGGCCTGGAACTCGAACCCAAGCGCCTGTGGGCGATGCGCGCCGCGGTGTTTGGCGGCGGCACGCTGCAAATGCTGGTGTGCGCCGCGCTGCTGATGCCAATCGGTTTGCTGGCCGGATGGACTTGGCAAGCGTCGCTGGTGGCGGCGCTGGCAATGTCCCTGTCGTCCACCGCAATCGCGGTGCAGATCATGCAGGAGCGCAACCTGCTGTCCTCGCCGCCGGGCCGCAGCGGCTTTGCGATCCTGCTGTTCCAGGACATCGCGGCGATTCCCTTGCTGGCGCTGGCTGCCGCCCTGGGGCCGCAAACTACCGGCGCCGCCGATCTGATGCAGATCGCCAAACAATTGGGAGCGATTGTCGGCGTGGTGGTGATCGGCCGCTTCCTGGCTTACCCGGCGATGCGCGCGATCGCCTCGCTCGGCTTGCGCGAGGTATTCACCGCCTTTGCGCTGCTGCTGGTGATCGGGATTGCGGCGTTGATGGAGTATGTCGCGCTGTCGATGGGCCTGGGCGCCTTTCTCGCCGGCGTGCTGCTGGCCGGCTCGGAATACCGGCACGCGCTGGAAGCCGACATCCAGCCGTTCAAGGGCTTGCTGCTGGGTCTGTTTTTCATCGCGGTCGGGATGACGATGAACCTCGGCCTGGTGGCGCAGGCGCCGCTCATGGTCGGGATCGGCCTGCTGCTGGTCGTGACGCTGAAACTGCTCGGATTATGGTGGCTGGCGCGCCGCTTTGACGTGCCGGACGAACAGTTCGGCTTGTTCGCGGTCCTGCTGTCGCAAGTCGGCGAATTCGCCTTCGTCGTGATCAGCACGGCGCGTGCAGCGCAGGTATTGCCGGATACTGAAGCGGGCTTGCTGACGATTATCGCAGCGCTATCGATGGCGACCACGCCGCTGTTGCTGATCGTGCGCGACCGGCTGGCAAAATCCCGGATCAGCGAGCGCGCCGCCGACGCGATGGAAAACGAGCATGCGCCGGTCCTGATCGCCGGTTTTGGCCGCTACGGCCAGATCGTCGGCCGCCTGCTGCTGGCATCGGGCATCCGCCCGACCATTCTGGATCACAATGCCAGCACGATCGATACGCTGCGCAAGTTCGGCTACAAGCTGTATTACGGTGATGCCACCAGGCTGGAATTGATCGAGGCTGCAGGCATCGCGCATGCAAAGGTGCTGGTGGTCGCGATCGACGATCCTGAGCAGAGCCTGAAACTGGTCGACCTGGTGCAGCGGCATTTCCCCCAGGTAAAGCTGGTGGCACGGGCGCGCGATGTGACCCATGCGATCCAGCTCAAACTGCGCAAGGTCGAATTGATCGAACGCGAATTGTTCGAGAGCTCGCTGCGCTCGGGCCGCTCGGTGCTGGAATTACTTGGATTCGATCGCTGGCGGGCGCGCGAATTCGCCGATACCTTCCGCCGGATCAACGAGCGCCTGGTCGATGAATTGATCGAGCACCGCGACGATGAATCCCGCCGCATCGCGGTGGCCCGTACCGGGCAGCAGCAGTTGCAGCAGCAACTGGAACAGGACCAGATACGGTTCGACAGGGATCATCGCGGCGCGGATTGGTGAATGCAGCAGAGGATCTACGCAAGAAACAATATGGAACGATGTTGCCGTCATACCGGCAATGAAAAGCGAAAAGTGAACGGAGAGCCTCGCAGGGCTCCCTTCCGCTATCGACTGACAGGCACATAATTGGTGCTCTTGTGCTCAAAGAGGCCGCCGTAATTCGACAGCGTGCTGGTACCGCCGACCTGCAGGTTGCCGTTGATGAAGTCCTGCACCATGAAGCCAACCGCGGGCAAACCAAAATATACGCCGTCGTCGCGGACAATCTCGCCACGAGAATTGAGCCGCGTACTTGCCCCTAAAGGTGCGGATATTCTATGCGCTGTCGGATAAGCAGATACCCCGAAAAAACTTACATTCGCCCAACCGTTTTGAAATCCCCATTTGCTGATGACCTCCCCGCTCACCCAGCGGCGGCTAGCGGCCAGCACCCTGTTCCTGGAGCCAAGAAGGTCGGAAGGAACGCCGAAAGAATTTTCAAAAGTCATCACATTCGCCGCCCAGCAGAGTGAAACAGGCGGAGGTGGGGGTGGTGGCAGACCTACCACTACGTCAAGCGTAATTCCTTTTCCTTCCCGATCGAAGGGGGTAACGACAATGGCATCGCAAGCACCGCCAGTCCAGAAATTTTGCTGGAATGGTCTCTGCGCAGCAGAATTTACCCGTTTCTGGCCAATGACCACATCATTCGCGACGTAGGCATATTTGGTCGGAAAGGTCATCACCCAATCCGTACCGGAAAAGGTTGCCGTATCCAGTACGAATTCATTGATCAGATTGTCATGCATCAGTACCGCGCTGACTGGATCGGCCGAAACGGGAGAATTACTCCAGTCACTTGTCACCATGCCTTCTCTGGTCAGCACGACGCTCACTCTGGGTGACGCACTACCCAAATCAGGTAACGTACTGCCCGGCTTGCTCCACAGATTAACACCCGTCGCAAAGTCGTCCAACGCAACCGCATTGTAAGAAAACGCCGTGCCGTTATTGACATTGATGAGCATTCCAGAGCCCGTCAACCCGCCAGACGCGCCGCGCACACGAGTATCGCTTGTGGTCAACACACCAAGCACCCCGCAGTTGACAGGAACGCCATTGCGGTGAACCAGGCCCGTGGTGATGGTGCCGGTGACATCGCCCATTTCAATGATTTCGAAATGGCCCTCGCTGGTCCGATCGATCGACGTGGTTTCACCATCGGTCGACGTTCCATCGGCATTGGTAAAAGCAGCATTGCTGAACACGAAGGCCGATTCATTTCCCTTGTAGGCGGGAGTCGTGCAAGAGGTGTCCGCCGTGATTAATTTAGCACCTGCCGTGGGGTCGCTCTCGCTGGCCGGCACCACGGCCGCAGCCCAGACATCGAAAGGCGACAGATATAGATTGAAATCCAGCACCGGCTTGCTGTTTTTTCCCTCGCGAAAACGTACCTTGACTGCCTTGGTCGAGACAGTCGTATTCACCACTGACAAATAGGTATTGTAGGCGCCTCTGCCGGCAGTGCGCACGGTGTAGTAAGGGTAAATCAAGGCTTGACCGATACCGGCAGGATTAACTTGAACCGCGCTTGCAGTGCCGACCGCACCCAGCCCGCCGAAGGCTGAAAGCAATGCGGCATAAATCATTTTTCTTTTTGAGATTGTCATACCTGAGTTCCATGGTGAAAGAAGCTGATCAATCGCCTTGTTACGATGTCAGAAATATAAATTTTATATTTCTGACATCGTAATTACTGAATGCAGGTATATCTAGTGTCCTGTTCCGTAAATTCGTAGCAAAAGTAAAAGTGGCGAAATCGGGCCGAGACAAGGAAAAAAGCACAGCAAGGCCGAGGCCTTGCGCGCATTTTTGACGCGGTATCGGCGCGATTCTCGTCATCTTTTATGCAACGAATTTACGGAACAGGACACTAGGAATTCATCCAAAATTTCATGAACCACTTGGCTCACAAAAGAAATTGCATGTTGGCCGGCCGCGGCCGCTACATCCCCGGCGTGCAATCCGTCGCGTGTTCGATCTCGGGCAAGCCGCGCAGCAGCTTTTCATCGACATCGCGCAAGGCGGTGCGCACGCCCTCCTCGATCACCGGGTGGTAAAACGGCATGTCCAGCATCTGCGCCACCGTCATCCGATTCTGGCAAGCCCAGGCCAGTAGATGCGCCAGATGTTCGGCACGCGGCGCTATCATTTCGGCTCCAAGGAACAGCCCAGATCCGTATTCCGCATACACGCGCAGCATGCCGCGGTTTTGCAGCATGACGCGGCTGCGGCCCTGGTTCTCGAACGAGACTTCGCCGACGGCGAATTTGCCGGCATGGGTTTTCTGCAGGGCGCGATAAGACTTGCCCACCGTTGCGATTTGCGGATCGGTGAAGGCGACGGCGATCGGCGCACGCCGCAAGCCAGGGCAGATTTGCGGATAGCGTCCTGCATTGTCGCCGGCGATGCGGCCCTGATCGGCCGCTTCATGCAGCAAGGGGCTTTCGGCGTTGGCATCGCCGGCAATGAAAATCGCGCTGTCGCCGCATTGCATGGTGTTCCGGTCGTATAGCGGAATGCCGGCCTTGTCGAGTGCGATCCCCGTATGCTCGAGGCCCAGGCCTTTGACATTGGGAGCACGTCCGACGGCCGCCAACAGGAATTCGAAACGCTCGGTTCGCTCCACATCTTCGGAGTCGAGCGTCTGCAGCAGCAAACCGTCGGCCTCCGGCGTCACTTGCAACACGCGGGTGCACAGGCGCAGGTCGAGTTCGGCGCTGAAATACTTGTCCGCACTCGCCAATACCGCGCTGTCGCTCAATTGTGCAAGGCGCTCGCTGCGCGCGAAGATTGCAACGCGTACGCCGAGCCGGTGCAAGGCTTGTCCCAGTTCCAGGCCGATGATGCCGCTGCCGATGACCGCGACTGATGCAGGCAAATCGTGCCACTCGAACACGTCATCATTGACCACCAGCCGGGTACCGGCTTCGGCCAGCATATCCGGCACCACGGGACTGGAGCCGGTCGCGATCACGATGCGCTCGGCCTCGACCAACGTGTGTTCATCGATTTGCAAGCGGCGCGGACCGACGAAACGGGCATGGCCGCGCAGACGGTCTTCGGCCGGAATTTTTTTCACCGACTCCAGGACAAAGCCGACAAAGCGGTCGCGCTCGCTGCGTACGCGCTTCATCACCGCCTTGCCGTCGATGCGTACGGCACCCGCATGGATGCCGAAGCCCTGCGCCGCATCGATCGCATGCGCCGCTTCCGCTGCCGCGATCAACAGCTTGCTCGGCATGCAGCCGACCCTGGCGCAAGTGGTGCCGTAAGGGCCGGACTCGATCAGGACAACACGCTTGCCGTGCGACTTCGCCGCCCGGTAGGCCGCCAAGCCGGCAGTGCCGGCACCGATTACGGCAACATCGACCGTCAGTGTATTCATGTCCGCGTCTTCCTCAACTGGTTGATGGCAACGTCAATCATTGTCGCCGAAGACGCGAAATCCCGCAGGCAGCGCCCCTCATGCACTGCCGCGTCCGGATACCAATGGATCAATAAACGTAGGGTTTGTTATAGCCGCAATTCACGACGAAATCGTCGACAAGCTCGAAGTAGGACCGCTTGATTTCGATTTTCTTGGAAACCGGATGCGGAAACTTGTACTCCTGCCAGCCCGAGCCCTTTGCCCTGGCAATTTCAAGACGTTCCTTCATCCAGTACTTGCCGTCGACATCGGTAACCTCATATAAATCTTTGCCGATTGCCTTGGCAGTAACGCCATGCGCCAGGTTGATGCCTTTCAGATCGTACACGGCGACGAACAAATCCTTATTGCGAAATTGGCCAGTAGGACTGCTGATTTCGGCAAAGCCTTTTTCCTTGCCATGCTGCTTGATGTACGCCACGGCCTTTTTGACCAGTTCAAACGCTTCTTTTTCAGTGCCTCGCTGGATGTCATCGGCCAGCGTATTTTGGCCAGTCAGCAAAGCTATTGTGCACAGCAATGCGCCAATAAATTTCTTCATGGGTTCTCCGTGGAATCGCGTGGTTTGGGTCATAGGAAGCGGCGGCGATACTGCTCAGGCGAATAATTTCCCACCAGAAATATAGCTTACCATGGACTTGCAGCGATCTGCTTGCGGCGGCAGGATGGCGCCGCATACGGGATGGAATCTCCTCCCTGTTCTGCCAAACTCAAGCCCCCCCACTTTTCAAAGGAATATCGATGTCCCTGTTCCAGACCATGATGATTCCAACGCGGCGCAACGCGGTGGCGCCGGATGGCTCCGACGTACGCATCCTGCCCGGCCTTGCGGGCGGCGGCATGGCCCAATTCGCATTGGCGCCCGGCCTGACTTGAGCCGCGGTGCCCCATAGAACCGTCGAGGAAATATGGTTCTGCCAGTCCGGCCGAGGAGAGATGTGGCGCAAGCTGGGTTCGCATGAAGAAATCGTCACGCTGGAACCCGGCATCTGCCTGACGATTCCGCTTGGTACGCATTTTCAGTTTCGCGCTTTTGGCGATGGTCCGCTGCTGGTGCTGGGCGTCACGATGCCGCCCTGGCCCGGCGATGGGGAAGCGATCGCGGTAGCGGGAAAATGGCCGGCAAGTGTGCCGTGATTGGAAAAGATAGGATCTTCAATCTGGCGCATGAATTGCTCAATGGCAAAAGCCGCCGGAGACGATGCCGCTTGCAATAAAAGATGAGGCCCCTGCAAACTGATAATTTTTGCCGAAGGAAGCAGCTGCGCAACTTGCTGCGAAGCCGAGCACGGCACGATGCGGTCTTCCGACGCCCGCAAATACAAGACCGGAATGTCAAGCTGTGCCAGCTTTGGCGCCACGTCGACGTCAAATACGGCACGCAGCCTGGCACGCAATGTCCTGGCCGGCACAAGCCTTAACGTTTCACGCAACGCCAAACGCAATACTGCACTTGAAAAACGTCCGAAGACGAACGGCATTGCCAAGCCGAGCGGGACGGCCTTGACGGGAAGAAAAGGCACAAGGCATTTGGCGAACGCAAAAAACGGCCGTGGGTTGCGTACAAACGAACAGCACAGTACCACCCCGATCAACCCGGCGGGCTTGGACGCTGCAAGCGAAATCGCAAGGGGTCCGGAAAAACACTCGCCAAGTAGAACGAAGGGCCGTCCGAGCGGCAGATGAGCACGCGCAAAATCTTCAAGCGCCTCATAGCCCAGCGCCGGCTCAGCCGGGTAGGACACCACGATTACCTCGATACCTGTATCGAGCGAAGCAACAAACTCGGCAAACATCTTGCCGGTACCATCAATACCGGGAAGCAGGACTAATGCGGTCATATCGGGATGAGTTGATCAATCCGACCCTCGCGCGATAAACGATACAGGCAATGTTCACGCAGCGGGCTGTCTGCCGCAAGCCGCGGATGCAGGAAATTTTCTCCCGAATTGCGCATCCCGAGCTGTTCCATCAGTGCCCGCGACCTGAGATTCTGAAGCGCGGTGAACGCGACGATCTCCGGCAATCCGAGCTTCTCGAAACCGGCGCGCAATGCGGCACGTGCGGCTTCCAGCGCATAGCCCTGTCCCCAATGTTCAGATGCAAGGCGCCAGCCGATCTCGACGCCTGGCGCAAAAGGAAGATCAGCAGAGAGATGGTGCAAGCCGACAAATCCGATGAACTGCTTGGCGTGCAGGGTTTCTACGGCCCATAAGCCCCAGCCATGCTCGGCGATCAAGCGCTCGATGCGCTCGGCAAGGGCATCGCTTTCGGCGCGATCGAGCGGGCTTGGAAAGAATTCCATGACGCGCCGATCGGCATTCATGCGTGCAAACGGTTCGCGATCGGAGCTGCGCCATTGGCGCAGCCGCAGACGTTGCGTCTCGAATTCGATCAAGTCCGACATCGCCGCCCTTCGCTCTGGATCAGGCCAATTGCTCCAGACGAATCCTGGTAACGGCTCCCGCGACGGTCGGCAAGGCTTCAATCTTGCGCAGCGCCTCGTCGACGTTTTTCTCTTGCGTCTGATGCGTCAGCATGATGATGTCGGCGTGTGTTTCACCATCGGCAGGCTCCTTCTGCAGCATCGCATCGATCGAAATCGTCGAATCGGCCAGGATGCGGGTGATATCCGCCATCACGCCCAGCTTGTCGGCGACGCGGATGCGCAGGTAGTAGCTGGTGGTGATTTCCGACATCGGCAAAATCGGCGTGTCGGCCATCGCGTTCGGCTGGAACGCCAAGTGCGGCACGCGATGTTCCGGATCGGCGGTCACCAGGCGCGTCAGGTCGACCAGGTCGGCAATCACCGCCGACGCGGTCTGCTCCGATCCGGCGCCTGCGCCGTAATACATGGTCACGCCGGCCGCGTCGCTTTGCACCATGATGCCGTTCATTGATCCTTCGACGTTGGCGATCAGGCGCTTGGCGGGAACCAGGGCAGGATGCACGCGCAACTCGATCCCGTTTGCAGTGCGCTTGGTAATGCCGAGCAGTTTGATGCGATAACCGAGGCTTTCCGCATATTCGATATCGACCGCGGCGAGTTTGGTGATGCCTTCGATGTGCGCCTTGTCGAATTGCACCGGGATGCCGAAGGCGATGGCCGACATGATCGTCACCTTGTGCGCAGCGTCGATACCCTCGATATCGAAAGTCGGATCGGCTTCGGCATAGCCGCGGCGTTGCGCCTCTTTCAGCACGACGTCGAAGTCGAGGCCCTTGTCGCGCATTTCGGAGAGGATGAAATTGGTGGTGCCGTTGATGATGCCGGCAATCCATTCGATGCGGTTGGCGGTCAGGCCTTCACGCAAGGCCTTGATGATCGGGATGCTGACGGCGACCGCGCCTTCGAACGCGACGGCGACGCCCTTCGCCTGTGCGGCAGCGAAAATTTCATTGCCGTGCAAGGCCAACAAGGCCTTGTTGGCGGTGACGACATGCTTGCCGTTGGCGATGGCTTGCAGCACCAGGTCTTTGGCAACGGTGCAGCCGCCAATCACCTCGACCACGATGTCGATGTCGGGGCTGTTGACCACCAGAGCCGGGTCGGTGACGATTTGCACTTCGTCGCCGACGATCCGGCGCGCCCGCTCGATGTTGCGGACTGCAACCATGGCTACTTCAATCGGACGGCCGGCGCGGCCGCTGATTTCTTTTTGATTGCGCTTGAGAACGTTATACGTGCCGGAGCCGACTGTGCCGATGCCTAGGAGGCCTACTTTGATGGGTTTCATGATCTATTGAAATATAGCCGCAGAGTTGAAATTCGCGGCTATTGTAAACCAGTGGCACCGGCACAAAAGGCAAAGCGGGCAAAGCAGCTTCCGGTAGCGGCGCGACGGGCGGCAAGGAGCGTCGCGATTACCGCTTGAGACCGATCGATTCTCCTTGCATGGAGATCCATCGAACCATATTGAGCCTACTATTTTCTAGGGCCTGCGATCACGGAGAAACTCGTTTTCGCGAGCGTATTCTGCCACAGGAAGAAGCCGGTCAGCGCGGCGGGTGCGCCGGCAGGCACATCCAATTTTTCGGTTTTCAACGCATATACGGTGTAGACGTAATGATGCTGGCGTCCCACCGGCGGGCAGGGTCCGAAAAAGCCGGGCTTGCCCAAATCGGTGTTGCCTTCTGTTACTCCAGCCGCCAGCTTCCCGCCATCCACTCCGCCGTCGAGGCGATTGATATTTGCCGGAATATTGTAGGCGACCCAATGCCAAAAACCGCTGCCGGTAGGCGCATCCCTATCGTAAAAGGTCACGGCAAAGCTTTTGGTGCCAGCCGGCGCGCCTTGCCATTCCAATGCAGGCATTTCGTTGGCTCCGGTGCAGCCGAAGCTGTTCCAGTAGTGCTTGGCGTCTATCTTGCCGCCGTCTTTGATGTCAGGACTGGAAAGGGTGAATTTATCTGCCGCCATAGCGGCGCCGCCAGTCAATGCAATGCCGATTGCCGCAGCCAGGATGATTTTTTTCATGATGAATTTTCTTGGGACAAAGTTGTGGAAAAACCTTCCGGTTCCGAGTCAATAGGGCGTAGAACCTATCCTATTAGGGGACAGCGTCGGATTGTGCGTGAGAAAGGAGTGAGGATAAAGCGCGAGGAGGCCGCATAGCTGGCTATGCAACGACGAACAACGCAGTCCGCACCCTTTACCACGCGCAAGGCGGGGTCGAGCCCTACTGGGGTAGGTTCTTAATGCCATATCGACCGAAAGGATAGCCGCGGCCACATCGGCGCGGCAATGGCGGGAACTGCGATTTTATTGATTGATTCTGCGGACTTCATTCGCCTTTTGGCCGAGTACCCGGCGGAGGTATTCGGTCGGCGTGGCCTCAAATCGATTCTTGAATTCGCGGGCGAAATGCGCCGCGCTTTCAAAACCGACTTTTGCCGCCGCCTCTCCGGCGCGCAGACCGCCCCCCAACATCAGGATGCGTGCTTCATCGAGACGTATGTCGCGTAAATAGCGCATCGGACTTACCCCGGAAATCTCGCGAAAGCTGTGCGCGAAGTGCGAGGGGCTCATTGCCACTTGATCAGCCAACTGATCAACCGACAAGGGCTGCGAAAAATTTTCGCGTATGAACTGAATGGCGGTTTGAATCCGGATCGCAGTTCTCGCAATGCCGGCGGCGCTTCGTACAGCCGCCGCCGCCTCGGAGCGCAATAGCCGGACAATGATTTCTTCGACGACGAGGGGCGCGATCAAATGGCGGTCCATCGGATCATCGGTTGCCGGCAATAGACGAAGCAAGGCCTCAATGACGCTTGAATCGACCGGAGAAACGAAGCTCTCCGCAACTTCGGCAGGTTCGACTGGAGCATGCGTATCCGCGAGGGCGATGAGGGTCTTGACCAAAAGGTCCGGAGGGAGATCAAGATGTATGGCGAGGTAAGGATATTCCGCGCTTGCCTCGACAACCGTCCCGTTGCAAGTAACTTCGCAGCCCAGGACAAGATAATTCAATTCGTCGTATGAAAGCGAATGCGCGCCAAGCCTGGCTGTCTTGCGGCCTTGCACAATCACGACGATGCCCGGCATCAGCAGTTGCGTTTTGCTGCACTCGACGGGGCCGGAGAATCTGTAGTATCGCAGGCCTGGGTATAGAGAATCGGTGCGGCCCTCCCTCGTCGCCCGTGCCGCCACCATTGAGAGCAAGCGCTTGCGGTCGCTGATTTCTTTTTGCTTGCTGTTTGGAGCTTGATATGTGCTGGAGCCGGAAGCAAGGATGTCCGCGCTATCTGGATTGATAAATTCCATAAGTTTTAAAATATGCCGCCAAATCGGCGAAGAACTTGCGCAGCGCATACGCTGCCCGGTCAACCAGACGGCAGCCGCTTACAATCTGTCCGATGAAATTCACGCGGCATTTCCCGGCTGCGATTCGGTCGAAAGGTAAAGGGGTTTAGTCACGTAGGATGGGTGAAACCCATCATGGACCACGATATATAGATGGGTTTCACCCATCCTACGGACTGCGCGAGTTTCACCCGCCCTACCGAATTGGCTTGTTAGCTCAATTCTTCCAAACGAATCTTGGTCACCGGTCCGACTACCGTACTCAAGGCCTGGATCTTCGCAATCGCGGCTTCCACATTCTTCTCCTGCGTCTGATGCGTCAGCATGATGATGTCGGCCTGGGTTTCGCCATGGGCCGGTTCCTTCTGCAGCATCGCATCGATCGAAATCGTCGAATCGGCCAGGATGCGCGTAACGTCCGCCAGCACGCCGAGCTTGTCGGCAACCCGCATGCGCAGGTAGTAGCTGGTGGTGATTTCCGACATCGGCAGAATCGGCGTGTCGGCCATCGCATTTGGCTGGAAGGCCAGGTGCGGCACCCGATGCTCCGGGTCGGCGGTCGCCAGGCGCGTGATGTCGACCAGGTCGGCGATCACCGCCGAGGCGGTCGGCTCCGATCCAGCGCCCTTGCCGTAATAAAGCGTGGCTCCGACAGCATCGCCCTGCACCAGCACCGCATTCATCGCGCCTTCGACATTGGCAATCAGGCGATTGGCCGGAATCAGCGTCGGATGCACGCGCAGTTCGATACCGTTCGGCGTGCGTTTGGCAATGCCCAGCAGCTTGATGCGATAGCCGAGTTGTTCGGCATACTGGATGTCGGTCGCTTGCAGCTTGGTGATGCCTTCCACGTGCGCTTTGTCGAACTGGACCGGAATGCCGAAGGCAATCGCGGCCATGATGGTGGCCTTGTGCGCGGCATCCACGCCTTCGATATCGAAGGTCGGATCGGCTTCGGCATAGCCCAGGCGCTGCGCTTCCTTCAGTACGGTGCCGAAGTCGAGGCCCTTGTCGCGCATTTCGGACAGGATGAAATTGGTGGTGCCGTTGATGATGCCGGCAATCCATTCGATGCGGTTGGCGGTCAGGCCTTCACGCAAGGCCTTGATGATCGGGATGCCGCCGGCGACCGCCGCTTCGAACGCGACCATCACGCCTTTTTCCTGGGCGGCCTTGAAAATCTCGGTGCCGTGCGTCGCCAGCAGCGCCTTGTTGGCTGTGACCACATGCTTGCCGTTGGCGATCGCCTTCAACACCAGATCCTTGGCGATGCCGTAGCCGCCGATCAATTCGATCACGATATCGACATCAGGATTGCTGACCACCAGGTTGGCGTCGTTTACGACCTGGCATTCTCCATCGGTCAATTCCTTGGCGCGCTCGATGTTGAGGTCGGCCACCATCGTGATCTGGATGCTGCGCCCGGCACGGCGGGTGATTTCTTCCTGGTTGCGTTTCAAGACGTTGAACGTGCCGGAACCGACGGTGCCGATGCCGAGTAAGCCTACTTTGATGGGTTTCATAATGCCTGCTGTCTTCGTAAAAATGGATGCCGCGCCCTCCAGCGGGAAAAGCGCGCAATTGTTTTAAGCCGTTCCGTGCCGCCGCCGATAGCCGTCCAGGAAGCGCGCAATGCGCCCCATTGCATCGGTCAAGTCGTCGGTATTGGGTAAGAACACGACGCGGAAATGGTCCGTGGTCGGACAGTTGAAGCCGGTGCCTTGCACGATCAGCACACGCTCCTCGGCCAACAACTCATAAGCGAATTCCTGATCGTCCGCAATCGGATAGACCTTGGGATCAAGACGCGGGAACATGTAGAGCGCCGAGGTCGGCTTGACGCATGTCACGCCAGGAATGTCGGTCAACAGCTTGTGCGCCAGGTCGCGCTGGCGCAGCAAGCGCCCGCCGGGACCGACCAGGTCATTGATGCTTTGATAGCCGCCCAGCGCAGTCTGGATCGCATACTGCCCCGGCGCGTTTGCGCACAAGCGCATCGAGGTCAGCATATTGAGCCCCTCGATGTAATCTTTCGCATGCTTCTTCTCGCCCGACACGACCATCCAGCCGGCGCGGTAGCCGCAGGCGCGGTAATTCTTGGACAGGCCGTTGAAGGTGATGAACAGCACATCGTCCGCCAGCGATGCCAGCGACGTATGCGCGGCGCCGTCATACAACACCTTGTCGTAAATCTCGTCGGCCAATACGATCAGCTGGTGCTGGCGTGCGACTTCGACGATTTGCTTCAGCACCTCGACCGAATACAGCGCCCCGGTCGGGTTGTTCGGATTGATGACGACGATGGCCTTGGTGTTGGAAGTGATTTTCTTTTTGATGTCGTCGATGTCCGGCAGCCAGCCGGCTTGCTCGTCGCAGACATAATGCACCGGCTTGCCGCCCGAAAGGCTGACCGCGGCGGTCCAGAGCGGATAGTCGGGCGACGGCACCAGCACTTCGTCGCCGGTGTTGAGCAAGGCATTCACGCTCATGACGATCAGTTCCGAGGCGCCATTGCCGAGATAGACATCGTCGATCGTCACGCCGCTGATCTGCTTTTGCTGCGTGTAATGCATGATGGCTTTGCGCGGCGCGAACAACCCCTTGGAATCGGTATAGCCCGAGGCGTTCTGCATGTTGATGATCATGTCATGCACGATCTCATCCGGCGCGTCGAAGCCGAATACGGCGAGATTGCCGATGTTCAGCTTGATGATCTTGTGGCCCTCTTCTTCCATTTGCTTGGCTTTTTCCAAGACCGGGCCGCGGATATCGTAGCAAACGTCTGCCAGCTTTTTCGATTTTTGAATCGGTCGCACTACGGATTTCCTTGTGGTATTTGATGCAAGAATGTGGAGCAAGCGGGCGTAGCAATGTTGCGCCGCGAAAAAAGGACCATTTTGCCGAAAGCGCCCTTATTTATCAATGCATAAGGCTCGGTATCGGGCGGAAAACGCTACAATGCCCGATCTTTGTCTTCAAATTGCCGGAATCCGGCGCGCTTTCACGCACATGAAGCTTCACTCGACCCAAACCCAACAATACCAGACCGTCACCGCTTATGACGACACGGGCGTTGAAATCAATGCCGTCCGCTTTGCCTACAGCCTCCTGGTCCTGCCCGAAGTCGCGCCCGCCGCGTGGCCGGTCAACTCCTTCGATGCACTCACCGTCGAACATTTCGCGCAAATCGACGCGACCTTGCCGGATGTCGTGATTCTCGGCACCGGCCGCCGCCAGCGCTTCGTCCATCCGAAACTGACCGCGGCCCTCACCTCGCGCCGCATCGGCGTCGAATCGATGGATAACCAGGCTGCCTGCCGCACCTACAACATCCTGATGGCGGAAGGCCGCAAGGTCGCGCTGGCGTTGATTTTCGAAGATGCCGCGGCATGAGCGGGCTGCACAAATCCAAGCCCCTGGCATGGGGCCTGCTCATCGTATTTTGCGTAGTCTGGTTTTATGCCCTGGGCGCCCGTACCCTGGTCCCTACCGATGAAGGACGTTATGCGGAAATGGCGCGCGAAATGGTCGCCACCGGCGACTGGATCACGCCGCGCCTGAACGGCATCAAGTATTTTGAAAAGCCGCCGCTGCAAACCTGGATGAATGCGCTGAGTTTCGCCGCCTTTGGCCTGGGCGAATGGCAAGCGCGCCTGTGGACCGGCTTGTGCGGCTTGCTCGGCATCGTCCTGACTGCCTATGCCGGGCGGCGCGTGTTCAACGAGCGGGTCGGATTCAATGCCGGCCTGGTGCTGGCATCGAGTTTCTGGTGGGCCGGCTTCGGACATATCAACTCGCTCGACATGGGGCTGGCCGGCATGATGACGCTGGCGCTCTGCGGCCTGCTGCTCGGGCAGCGCAAGGATGCGGATACCCGTGAACGGCGCAACTGGATGCTGCTGTGCTGGGCCGGCATGGCGCTGGCGGTGCTGTCGAAAGGCTTGATCGGGATCGTGCTGCCGGGGGCGGTGCTGGTGCTGTACACCTTGTTCTCGCGTGACTGGGGAATCTGGAAGCGCTTGCATCTGATGGCCGGCCTGCTGGTGTTTTTTACGATCACCACGCCGTGGTTTGTACTGGTCTCGCTGCAAAATCCCGAGTTCCCCCATTTCTTCTTCATTCATGAACATGTGCAACGCTTCACCAGCAAGATCCATAACCGTGCCGGTCCCTGGTACTACTTTATTCCGCTCCTGGTAATCGGCATCCTGCCCTGGCTCGGCGTGCTGGCGCAAAGCCTTTGGGCCGGCCGGCGCGATGCTGACGCCGGCTTCCAGCCCAGGAAGATGCTGCTGACCTGGGCCGGCTTCATCTTTTTCTTTTTCAGTATTTCGGGCTCCAAGCTGCCCTCGTATATCGTGCCGATCTTCCCGGCGCTAGCATTGCTGATCGCGCTCCACCTGGAAACCGCGACGCGCAAGAATTGGGCGGTCACGGCGGGCTTGATGGCCGTGCTGGGCGTGGTTGGACTCGCTTATGTTCCCTCCTTGCCGGGACTGGCGACCGATGCCCTGGAAATCGTCAATTATCGTGCCTCGCAGCCTTGGGCAATCGCCGGTCTGGCGTTGGTCCTGGCCGGCGCGCTCCAGGTGCTGTGGTGGATCAAACAAGGACGCAGCGATCTGACGATGCGCGCCACCATCGTTCTTGCCCTGACGGGATTTCTCGGCGGTCAGCTGATGATGCTGGGCACCGAGGCGCAAGGCCGCTATCGCGCCGGGTCGCCGCTGCTGCCGGCAATCGAAGCCGAACTCACGCCTGCGGTCAAGATTTATGCTGTCGGACTTTACGAGCAAGCTCTGCCCTTTTATTTACGCCGGACCATGACCTTGGTAGAGCATCCGGATGAACTGGCCTTCGGCCTGCAGCAGGAACCGCATCTGTGGCTGCCGGAACGTGCGGCATTTATAGAGCAATGGAACAAAGGGCCGAAAGCGCTGGCCATCACGACTCCGAAGATTTTTTCCGAGTTGCAAAGCAGTGGCGTGCGGCTGCGGCTGGTGACGCGCGACTCGCGCCGGGTGGTTATCGCCAATGAATGAAACAATGAGGCCGCGATGATTTTCCGTATTTGGCATGCCGCAGTCCACACTGGATATGGCAACGCTTTCGAGCAACACCTGAACAATTGCCACTTTCCAACAAACCCAGCATGAATCTCACCACTCTCGGCTTCATCCTTACCGGCGTATTCCTCAATGCCGCGGCACAACTGCTGCTCAAGACCGGGACCAACGCAATCGGCGCGATTCATTTGACGCCGGACAACTGGTTTGCCACCGGCTTGAAACTCGCGACCCAGATCCCGATCATCGGTGGCCTGACCTGTTATGTCGTATCGGTTTTCGTCTGGATCATCGCCCTTTCAAGAGTCGATGTGACGATTGCCTATCCGATGGTGTCGCTGGGTTATATCGTCAATGCCGTCGGTGCATGGTATTTTCTCGGCGAAGCGGTGTCAGCGCAACGCATGCTGGCAATCGGCATCATTCTTGTAGGCGTGGCCTTGCTGGCCCGCAGTTAATTCATCGACTTTTCCTATCCAAGCCATGACACAAGCATTCCTCCCCTTTTCCAGGCCCACCATCGACGAAGCAACCATCAGCGCGGTGACCGACGTGCTGCGTTCCGGCTGGATCACCACCGGCCCCAAGGTACTGGCGTTCGAAGCGCTGTTGTCCGAGTACTTTGGCGGCCGCCCGGTGCGCACCTTCAATTCCGGCACCTGCACCATGGAAATCGCCCTGCGCATCGCAGGCATCGGCCCCGGCGATGAAGTGATCACGACGCCGATTTCCTGGGTCGCGACATCCAACGTGATCATCGAAGTCGGCGCCACGCCAGTGTTCGCCGACATTGATCCGCGCACGCACAACATCGACCTGGATTTGCTGGAAGCCGCCATCACGCCGCGCACGAAAGCCATCATCCCGGTCTACCTTGCCGGTTTGCCGGTCGACATGGACCGCCTGTATGCAATCGCGCAAAAGCACAACTTGCGCGTGATCGAAGACGCGGCGCAAGCCATCGGTTCGAGCTGGAAGGGCCGCCGCATCGGCTCCTTCGGCGACTTTGCCTCCTTCAGCTTTCAAGCCAACAAGAACATCACGACCTCGGAAGGGGGATGCCTGGTGCTCAACAATGCGGAAGAAGCGCGCCAAGCTGAGAAATGGCGCTTGCAAGGCGTGACCCGCAGCGGCATGGACGGCATCGATGTCGATGTACTGGGCGGCAAGTTCAACATGACCGACATTGCCGCGGTCATCGGCCTGGGCCAAATGCAACAGGTCGAGGTTATTACTGCCAAACGCCGCGCCCTGGCCAAGCATTATTTCACCTGTTTCGGTACGGACTTCGAGACCCGATACGGTGCGGAACTGCCGGTTGCCGATTTTGAAAATACCAACTGGCATATGTTCCAGCTGGTGCTGCCGCAGCGCATTACCCGCGCCGACTTCATGACCCGCATGAAAGAGCTGAACATCGGCATCGGTTATCACTACGCGCCCATCCATCTGTTCACCCTATACCGCGAGCGCGGTTTCAAGGAAGGCATGTTCCCGGTCGCGGAGCGGGTCGGACGCCAAATCGTGACGCTGCCGATGTTCTCGGCGATGAATGAAAACGATGTGGAGCGCGCGGTCGCTGCGGTAAAATCCGTGCTTCAACAATAATCCGAACGATTGATGAAACCTGAACTTTCCGTCGTCATCCCCGTATACAACGAAGAAGCCGGCCTCGCCAAGTTGTTCGCAAGGCTTTACCCTGCGCTCGATGCGCTCGGTATCGCCTATGAAATCGTATTCGTCAACGACGGCAGCCGCGACAAGACGGCAATCATCCTGGCCGACCAGTTCCGCCTGCGGCCTGATGTGACGCGGGTGGTGCTGTTCAACGGCAATTATGGCCAGCACATGGCGATCCTGGCGGGCTTCGAGGCTACGCGCGGCGACATCATCGTCACGCTCGATGCCGACCTGCAGAATCCGCCTGAAGAAATCGGCAACCTGGTCGCCAAGATGCGAGAAGGATACGATTACGTCGGCTCGATCCGGCGTGAGCGGCAGGATTCGGCTTGGCGTACCCATGCCTCCAAGCTGATGAACCGCCTGCGCGAAAAAATCACGCACATCAAAATGACGGATCAAGGCAATATGCTGCGCGCCTACGGCCGCAACATCATCGACCTGATCAACCAATGCAGCGAGGTCAATACCTTCGTGCCGGCGCTGGCCTATACCTTCGCACGCAAACCGACCGAGATCACGGTCGAACACGAAGAACGCGCCGCCGGCGAATCAAAGTATTCGCTATACAGCCTGATCCGCTTGAACTTCGATCTGGTAACCGGATTTTCCTTGATGCCGCTGCAGTTTTTTTCGATGCTCGGCATCGGCCTGTCGTTTGTTTCGGCTGCGCTGTTCGTGTTGTTGCTGGTGCGACGCTTTGTGCTCGGCGCCGAAGTCGAGGGGGTGTTTACGCTGTTTGCGATCACCTTCTTCCTGATGGGCGTGATCCTGTTCGGCATCGGCCTGGTCGGCGAATATGTCGGACGGATTTACCAGCAAGTACGCGGCCGGCCGCGCTACGTGGTGCAAACCATCCTGCAGCAGGACCCCGATGAATTGGCACGCGCCCGGCGCCGTGCGGAAGAAAGCCGGGCCTGATGCGCGCTGTCGTTTTTGCCTATCACAATGTCGGCGTGCGCTGCCTGAAGGTGCTGCTGGCACGCGGCGTCGAGGTCGCACTGGTGGTCACGCATGAAGACAATCCTGCCGAGTCCATCTGGTTCGAATCGGTAGCGGATTTGTGCCGCGAACAAGGCATCGCCTTCGTCACGCCTTCCGACCCGGCTTCGCCGGAATTGCTCGCACAAGTGCAAGCCGCCAAGCCCGACTTTATTTTCAGTTTCTACTATCGCCACATGCTGCCGCCGGCCTTGCTGCAGCAGGCTCGGCTTGGCGCCTACAACATGCACGGCTCGCTGTTGCCGAAGTATCGCGGTCGAGTGCCGGTCAACTGGGCCGTGCTGCACGGTGAAACCGAAACCGGGGCGACGCTGCACGAGATGACAGCCAAGCCCGACGCCGGCGCGATCGTTGCGCAGACTGCGGTGCCGATCCTGCCGGACGACACCGCCTACGAGGTATTCGGCAAGCTGACCGTGGCGGCGGAACAAACGCTGTGGCAAGCCTTGCCGGCCATGCTCGAAGGCCGCATACCCCGGCTACCGAACGACCTCGCCAAGGGCAGCTACTTCGGCGGCCGCAAACCGGAAGACGGTCGCATCGACTGGACGCAGCCGGCCCAAGCCGTGTACAACCTGCACCGCGCCGTGGCGCCACCCTATCCCGGCGCGTTCACCGAACATGCCGGACGGACTTATATCATCGGCAAGGCGCGTTTATCGCCGCGGACCTGGTCAAATTTGCCGCCGGGCATGGCAGTAGTGGATAATTGCATTCTTGGCGTGTGCGGCGACGGTCGTGCACTGCTGATTCACGAGTTGCGGACGGACGGCAAAACCGTTGGACCGCTCGAATTGCAACAACTGTTGGCGGGATCGTAGGATGGGTGGGGCCGCCAAGGTGCAACCCATGCTACGTACGGTTGATCATGATGGGTTTCGCCCATCCTACCTGCTCCTCCGTTTGCCCTGCCACTGATTAATCAAAGAATGCGAACATGAAAAAAGTCCTCATCCTCGGCGTCAACGGCTTCATCGGCCACCACCTGTCCAAGCGCATCTTGGAAACCACCGACTGGCACGTCTACGGCATGGACATGATGACCGACCGCATCGCCGACCTGCTCGACAACGAAACCTACAAGTCGCGCATGCATTTCTTCGAGGGCGACATCACCATCAACAAGGAGTGGGTCGAATATCACGTCAAGAAATGCGACGTGATCCTGCCGCTGGTTGCAATTGCCACGCCATCGACCTACGTCAAGCAGCCATTGCGCGTGTTCGAACTCGACTTCGAAGCCAACCTGCCGATCGTGCGCTCGGCCGCCAAGTACGGCAAGCACCTGGTGTTCCCGTCGACCTCGGAAGTCTACGGCATGTGCCACGATGAAGAATTCGATCCGGAAGAATCGGAATTGATCTGCGGCCCGATCAGCAAGCCGCGCTGGATCTATTCCTGCGCCAAGCAATTGATGGACCGCGTGATCTGGGGCTACGGCATGGAAGGCTTGAACTTCACGCTGTTCCGTCCCTTCAACTGGATCGGCGCCGGACTCGATTCGATCCACACGCCAAAGGAAGGCAGCTCGCGCGTGGTCACGCAATTCTTCGGCCATATTGTGCGCGGCGAAAATATTTCACTGGTCGACGGCGGCCAGCAAAAGCGCGCCTTCACCTATATCGATGACGGCATCGATGCGTTGATCAAAATCATCGCCAACGAGAACGGCGTCGCCAGCGGCAAGATCTATAACATCGGCAACCCGGCCAATAATTACTCGATCCGCGACCTGGCCGGCATGATGCTGACGCTGGCCGCCGAGTATCCCGAGTATGCCGACTCGGCCAAGAAGGTCAAGCTGATCGAGACCACCTCCGCCGCCTACTACGGCAAAGGCTATCAGGACGTGCAGAACCGGGTGCCGAAAATCACCAACACCTGCGAAGAACTGGACTGGAAGCCGAGCACCACGATGGCGGAAACCCTGCGCAATATTTTCGATGCGTATCGCGGACAAGTGGGTGAAGCGCGCGCCTTGATGGACTAAACCTTGATGACCTGAACAAGGATTTCGTGCCGCTCCTCACCTTAAAAATCGACGTCGACACCTACCGAGGCACCCGTGAAGGTGTGCCAAACCTGGTACGGATACTCAAGCAGTACCGGGCCAATGCGACCTTCCTGTTTTCGCTCGGCCCGGACCACACCGGCTGGGCATTGAAGCGTATTTTCCGGCCCGGCTTTTTCAGCAAGGTCTCGCGCACTTCAGTGCTGGAGCACTACGGCTTGAAAACGGTGCTGTACGGTGTGGCACTGCCCGCCCCTGATATCGGCAAACAATGCGTGGCCGAAATGCGCGCGGCGCGCGATGCCGGATTCGAGTGCGGCATCCATACCTGGGACCATATCCCATGGCACGACAACGTGCGGCGGCGCGACGCAGCCTGGACCGTTCGGCAGATGGAGTTGGCCTATCAGCGTTTCCGTGAAATTTTCGGCCATGCGCCGCAAACCCATGGCGCTGCAGGCTGGCAAATGAACGAGCATGCATTCGCGCAACTGGATGCATTCGGCATTGCCTATTCCGGCGACGGAAGGGCGCCGCTGACCGAAGCCGGCGCATTGGCTGATCCGGCATCCGGGCCGCATCGCTTGCGCATCTTCGGCAAGACCTCTTCCTGCGTCCAGCTTCCCGGCACCTTGCCCACTCTCGACGAACTGCTCGGACGCAGCATCGGCGGTGTTGTACTGGACGAATCGAATATCGCCGATCACCTCCTGCGCCTGACGGCAACGCCGCGCGACCATGTATTTACCTTGCATGCGGAGCTTGAAGGGCAAAAACTTGCCCCCATTTTTGAACAACTACTGACAGGATGGCAACAGCAAGGCTATACGTTAGGATCGATGGCGGAGCATTATCGCCAGGTAAAGGATCAGGCGCTGCCGACCTATCCGATCAGTTGGGGAGAATTACCAGGGCGATCCGGCGAATTGATCGTCCAGGCAGCCAAGCAGTAGTTTGACGCGATGCATAGCGATTGTCATCGTCGCATGCCTCGCAATCCATAGATCCCGCTGCCGCAAGCGGGCCATCGAATTGACCTGGAGATCAATGTGGCAGAAAGCCCATCAGCACTCAACAAAATCGTGCCCGAATTTTCCGCGGCAATGACCGGCGACCGGACTTTCAAGCTGTCCGATTACAAGGGGAAAAACGTTCTTTTGTATTTTTACCCAAAAGACAACACTCCCGGCTGCACCACCGAAGGCATGCATTTTCGCGATTTGTATCCGCAATTTCAGCAGGCCAATACCGAGATCTTCGGCATCAGCCGCGACAGCATCCGCTCGCATGAAGGCTTCAAGGCCAAGCTGGCATTACCCTTCGAGCTGATTTCCGACCCGGATGAGTCGGCTTGCCTGCTATTCGATGTGATGAAGATGAAAAACATGTACGGCAAGCAGGTGCGCGGCGTCGAGCGTTCGACTTTTGTCATTGACGGGACAGGCCGATTGGTGAAAGAATGGCGTGGAGTAAAAGTGCCTGGACACGTCGACGACGTGCTGGAGTTCGTGAAGGCCCTTGCTTGAGTTTGTAAAACAAACCATTGAATTCAGACGAATTTCATTTGCAGAAAGCCGTTATGGAAGAGGCACTCGGCCTTCCAAAACGGCTTTTTTACTTTGCGATTTCCCCTTCTCTTTTTCGCCCCGTCCTAGAGCGATTTGACGGTGCGTGCAAGGGAGGTCAGGTCGGGGAGAGAAGCGCCGTACGACGATACGGTGAGCATCACTGGCCCGGAGGAGCCCCCTTTCCTGCATCGGCAAAGCGCTCCAACGCCAACCTCGCGTCTTGTTCCCGCTTGTCATTCCAAACTTTTTAAATGAGGTTCTGATGCCCCTGCCCAAATTACCGACCAAACCCGCCTCAATGCTGTCACCCAGCGATTATCCGAAGGCAGAAAAAAGCAAGTCGGTTAAACCGCTCACCCTGATTGAGCCGGCAGACCCGACAGTTCAAGACGCGCCGCAGGCACGCGCCAAATCCACCGAACCGGCCCGCACAGCAAAACCGCGTGCAAAAAAAATCAAGGCGCCGGATATTCATATCAAATCCAGCACCAGCCGCACCGCCGACAAATTGGGCGCCACCAAGCTGTTCGTGCTGGACACCAATGTGCTGATGCACGATCCCTCGTCGCTGTTCCGCTTTGAAGAACACGATGTCTATCTGCCGATGATTACGCTCGAAGAACTCGACGATCATAAGAAGGGCATGTCGGAAGTCGCTCGCAATGCACGCCAGGTTTCACGCTCGCTGGATGCGCTGGTTGCCGGCACCGAAGACGATGTGATCGATCAAGGCATTCCCCTGTCCAAGCTGGGCAACAAGGATGCCAAGGGCCGTCTGTTTTTTCAGACCAAGCTGCAAAACGTCAACCTGCCGGAAGGCCTGCCGAACGGCAAGGCCGACAATCAGATCCTTGGCGTGGTGCGCGCACTGGAAGCACAACACCCTGGGCGTGCCATCGTGCTGGTATCGAAAGACATCAACATGCGCATCAAGGCGCGTGCGATGGGATTGCCGGCCGAAGAGTATTTCAACGACCACGTACTGGAAGACACCGACCTGCTGTATTCCGGCATCCTGCAATTGCCGGATGACTTCTGGAACAAGCATGGCAAGGGCATCGAATCCTGGCAGGAAAACAAGAACGGCGCGGGCTATACCTATTACCGCCTGAGCGGCCCGATGGTGCCGGCCATGCTGGTCAACCAGTTCGTCTTCATGGAGCCGAAAAACGGCGAGCCTTCGTTCTATGGCCATGTCACGCAAATCAACGGCAAGACTGCTGTCATCCGTACCTTGCGCGACTACGGTCACAACAAGAACGGCGTATGGGGCATCACCGCGCGCAACCGCGAACAGAATTTCGCGTTGAACCTGCTGATGGACCCGGAATGCGATTTCGTCACGCTGCTGGGCCAGGCCGGCACCGGCAAGACGCTGCTGGCGCTGGCAGCCGGCTTGGCGCAAGTGCTCGAAACCAAAATCTATAACGAGATCATCGTCACCCGCGTCACCGTGCCGGTGGGCGAAGACATCGGCTTCCTGCCAGGCACCGAGGAAGAAAAAATGTCGCCGTGGATGGGAGCCTTCGACGACAACCTGGAAGTGCTCAACAAATCGGATTCCGACGCCGGCGAATGGGGCCGCGCCGCGACCCAGGATCTGATCCGTTCCCGCATCAAGATCAAGTCGCTCAACTTCATGCGCGGCCGCACGTTCGTGAACAAGTTCCTGATCATTGACGAGGCGCAGAACCTGACGCCGAAGCAGATCAAGACCTTGGTGACCCGCGCCGGCCCCGGCACCAAGATCGTCTGCCTGGGCAACATCGCGCAAATCGATACACCGTATTTGACCGAAGGCTCGAGCGGCTTGACTTATGTGGTGGACCGCTTCAAGGGCTGGGCGCATAGCGGGCATGTGACGCTGGCGCGCGGCGAGCGTTCGAGATTGGCGGATCATGCCAGCGAGGTGCTTTAGAAATTGAATTGTGCGGGAAGAACCGCCTTGAAAATAGCCGGCATGCGCCGGCTATTTTTTAAACATTTGGCGAAGTGGCGTGTGCCGTGCGCGCGAATCTTTCATGTCTGAGCAACGATCTCATTGAAGGAAAAAGAGATACTTTGCGGGAGATCATTTGTGCGTACAACGCATGGTACGACTGCAAGGCCTCCGGCACCTCATCGACTTGCCGGCGACGCCTCAACCGAAATATCGATCTGCACCGTATCGCCCACATCCGGCAAAAACCGCGACATTCCGAATGCGCTGCGCTTGATGCTCGCATGGAAATCACCGCCGCACACATGGCGCCGCAGGGCCATCACCTTGACTTCGCCGCACTTGAAGCGATTTGCCAGCAACTGCACCGGCAAGGTCATGCCGTGCATGCTCAGCTTGCCGTTTACGGCACGCAGCCGTTCTCCCTCGAACTCGAAGCCGGTCGATTGGAAGCGTATCTCGGGAAACTGTTCGGCATCAAAAAACTGCGCTGATTTGAGTACATCGTTCAAAACGCGCAAACCGGTATCGATACTATCCGGGTCAATGCGCACATCGACAGTACCGCTGCGATTGGCCTCATCAAAATCGATCTGGCCGGAAATGCGGTTAAAGCGCCCGCGCACCATGCTGCGCTCGAAATGGCTGGCTGCGAAGTAAGCAGAAGTGTGCGAACTATCCAGCAAATACGAGGCCGCTTGCACTGCGCTGCCCAGTTGGCTCAAGCTGACAAGCAAGAACAGCGATCGCAAAGCATTCATGCTCAACCTTCCGATGTGGGGCAGCTCAGGGCTGGTGCCGCTCCAAGGCCAAGTCGACCGCAATCCTGACCTCATCATCAACGATCGATGAAAAACTGCTCATCCCGAAGTTGCTGCGGGAAACGACGGTCTGGAAATTACCGGTGCACTGATGTCCCGTCTGATCTGCAATCATGACATCGGCGCATACGAAACGTTTGACATTCATCAAAACCGCTTGAGTCACGCCGTGCATGGTCAAATCGCCTTTGACCGCAACCATTTGTTCACCGCTGAATTCGAAACTGCGTGCATGAAAGTACATGCGCGGATAAGTGGCGGTATCGAAGATATGCCTCGATTTGATGAAGACGTTGACGAAATCACTACCCGTCTCGACCGTGCTGATATCGAAGCTGATGTCGGCCACACCTGCCTTACTGTCGGCATCGTACTCCACCGATCCGGTGATATGGTCCAACATTCCTTTGACCAAGCCCCCGCCAAAATATCCGACCTCAAAGTACGCCCTACTGGCTCGGGTATCGACGCGATATTGCGCCGCATGGCTATCGATCGCGATGGAATAGCAGCCCAATAGAATCAACAGGTGCAGTCGGCGCATCGCAGCTCCCATTCAAGAAGGAAGGCAGAGACTCTTTGCAAAAGACATCGAATAATTCCGACCCGCCTTTCGCCGGTCAGAAGAGGACACAGTAATTTTCGTAAAAACCGCGAAAAAACTCTGCCCCGCTTTTTCAGTCAGAGGGGGGCAGAGTAATTTTCGCAAAAACCGCAAAAAAAACTTTGACCCGCCTATTATAGGATGTGTGTTCCGACCCACCAGGCGATTGCCGCCATGAATGCGGAGGCCGGGATCGTCAAGATCCAGGCCCATACGATATTCCCGGCAACACCCCAACGCACTGCAGACATTTTATGTGAAGCGCCGACGCCGACGATCGCCCCGGTGATGGTGTGCGTAGTTGAAACAGGAATGCCGAGCGCAGTGGCAAGAAACAAGGTGATCGCGCCACCCGTCTCTGCGCAGAAGCCGCCGACCGGCTTCAACTTGGTGATCTTCTGGCCCATGGTCTTGACGATGCGCCAACCGCCGAACAAGGTGCCGAGACTGATCGCGCAATAGCAACTGATGATGACCCACCATGGCAAGACATCCTTGCTGCTCGAATAACCGGCTGCGATCAACAGCATCCAGATGATCCCCATGGTTTTCTGTGCATCGTTGCCGCCGTGGCCGAGACTGTACATCGAGGCCGACAGCAATTGCATGCGACGGAACCATTTGTCGACCCGCCGCGGCGTCGAACGCACGAACAGCCAAGACACCAGCACCATCATGATCGAGCCGAAGACAAAGCCCAGCAGAGGAGACAACACGATAAACAAGATGGTCTTGATCAAACCTGCCGAAATCAAAGCACCGGTTCCCGCCTTTGCCACCGCTGCGCCAACAAGGCCGCCGATCAAAGCGTGCGAAGAAGAAGATGGAATACCATAAAACCAGGTCAACAGGTTCCAGATGATCGCCCCGACCAGGGCGCCGAATACCACATAATGATCGACCACAGCCGGATCGATGGTGCCCTTCCCTACGGTCGTGGCGACCTTCAGCTGAAACACGAAGACAGCAACGAAATTGAAGGCCGCCGCCACCGCGACCGCCGCTTGCGGCTTCAGCACGCCGGTCGATACGACGGTTGCGATCGCGTTCGCCGCATCGTGAAAGCCGTTCATGAAATCGAACAGCAAAGCCAGTGCAACCAGTAGGGCAAGAACGTAAATGCTGATTTGAAGGGTTTGCATGGATTTTCTTGATATTTTCAGTTCGGACTATGAAATCGCCGGCCCCGCCTCCGCTGCCGGCCGCCGCATGCATCGTGCCGATGTCAGGCACGCGCTCTCCCAGGAATCAAGAGCGGCTACACGCATAAGCGTTGCCGCTTTCAGTTGCCTCAGGCATTTTCAACAATAATGCCTTCGATGATATTGGCGACGTCTTCGCATCGATCGGTGACCGTCTCCAGAATCTCGTAGATCGCTTTCAATTTGATCAGATTGCGCACGTCCGGCTCATCACGGAACAATTTGGACATGGCGGCGCGCATCACATGATCGGCATCCGACTCCAAGCGGTCGATCTCGGCGCAGATGCTCAGAATTTCGCGCGAGTGGTCCATGTTATGCAACAAGGCTACTGCCGCTTTCACCTTCTCGGCGCAGGCCAGGCATAGTTCGGCCAGGCGCTTGGCTTCCGGCGTGATGGCCTTGATGTCGTACAGCGAGATCGTCTGGCCCGCGTCTTCCAGCAAGTCGAGAATATCGTCCATGCGCACGATCAACTGGTGGATGTCTTCGCGATCGAGCGGCGTGATGAAGGTCTTGTGCAACATCTCGATCGTGTTATGCGTGACCTTGTCCGCCTGCTTCTCGATCGCCTCGATTGCATGCACGCGAATTTCCAGGTCATCGAAATTGGTCATCAACGCGA
Source organism: uncultured Burkholderiales bacterium (assembly GCA_966211965.1). GTDB lineage: Bacteria > Pseudomonadota > Gammaproteobacteria > Burkholderiales > Burkholderiaceae_D > CBIHON01. The sequence goes on from CBIHON010000024.1 coordinate 72,045, forward strand.
CCATTTCCCTCGCGCCCTTGACGCACAAGTCGGCATGCTCATTAAAGAAGTCAAAGAATTTGCCCTCGGTGGGCATGAGGCGTCCAAACATAGTCGTTCTCTCTATTTGCGTTAAATCGTTTCAAGTTGCGGTTTGCCGCCAAAGCGACACGACATTTAATCGCCCTGATAGAGGGCAGCAGTGCCGGTGTAATTTTCGAATTTGGTGAACTGCCCCATGAAGGTCAGGCGCACGGCGCCGATCGGGCCGTTACGCTGCTTACCGATGATGATCTCCGCCGTCCCCTTATCCGGAGAGTCCGGATTGTAAACCTCATCGCGGTAAATGAACAAGATCACGTCGGCATCCTGCTCGATAGCGCCCGATTCGCGCAAGTCTGACATGACCGGGCGTTTGTTAGGACGCTGCTCAAGAGAGCGATTCAACTGTGACAAGGCGATCACAGGGCAATTCAGCTCCTTCGCCAATCCTTTCAGGTTCCGGGAAATTTCCGAGATTTCGGTGGCACGGTTCTCTCCTGCGGAATTGGACGACATCAGTTGCAGGTAGTCAATAATGATCAAGCCCAGTTTACCGCATTGACGCGACAAACGGCGAGAGCGCGCCCGCAGTTCCATCGAGTTCAGCGCAGGTGTTTCATCAATGTAAAGCTGGGCATCGTTCATTTTCTGGATTGCGTGCGTCAGGCGCGGCCAGTCTTCATCCACCAGCCTGCCGGTACGCAGCCGGTGCTGGTCAAGCCGCCCGACCGAACCGAGCATACGCATCGCCAATTGTGCGCCGCCCATTTCCATCGAAAAAACCGCCACCGGCAAGCCGCTGTCGATTGCAACGTTTTCACCAATGTTGATGGAAAATGCCGTCTTACCCATCGACGGTCGTCCCGCCACGATGATCAAGTCGCCGGGCTGCAATCCTGAAGTCATACGGTCCAGGTCGGCAAAGCCGGTCGGCACACCCGTGATGTCGTTTTGGGCGTCGCGATTGTAAAGTTCATCGATCCGCTCCACCACCTGGGTCAACAGCGGCTGAATCTCCTGGAAGCCCTGAGCTCCACGTGCGCCCTCTTCTGCAATGGCAAAGATCTTGGACTCGGCTTCGTCCAGCATCTGCTTGACTTCCTTGCCTTGCGGATTGAACGCCTGGCCCGAAATCTCATCGGATACGGTGATCAATTGGCGCAATACGCCGCGATCACGCACGATCTCAGCATAGCGGCGAATATTGGCGGCAGACGGTGTATTTTGCGCAAGCGCATTCAAATAGGTCAGACCACCGACCTCCTCCGCTTTGCCGACACCCGCCAGTGATTCGAATACCGTGATCACGTCTGCCGGCTTCGAGCCATTGATCAGCTTGATGATGTGCTGAAAAATGATGCGATGATCGTAACGATAGAAGTCTTCGGCCCGCACGAAGTCGGCGATCCTATCCCATGCCGCATTGTCGAGCAGCAGTCCGCCGATTACGGATTGCTCGGCCTCGATCGAATGCGGGGGAATACGAAGGGAATCTAACTGCGGATCGGCTTGTTTATCCTGCCTATCCTGCCTGTCTTGCTTGTCTCGCTTATTCATGGCGCGAATTATACCTTCTTAAGGTCGCGCCAAAACGCCGGCAACTACTTCAACTCCTGCTTGCCGGCATTATTTTCTCCGCAAAAAAATCGATGAATGCGGTGACTTTGGCCGCCTGGAACCGCCGTCGCGGAAGCAGCACGAAAATACCGGGCAGGGCCGGTTCAGCTCGTACCGCAAAATCATCCAGGATCGTTGTCAATGCTCCGGTCCTGATGTCTTCAGCCACCAGCCAATCCGGCTGCCGCGTAATGCCCTGCCCATTTCGCGCCCAGCTCAGCAATGCATTCGATTCATTGCTGGCAAAAGTGCCATTGACCACGATCCGCTTAATTTCTCCATCGATCAAATATTCCCAACGCACCGCAACCGCCGCATGCCGATACAGCAGGCAATTGTGCCGTGCCAGATCGTTTGGATGCTGCGGCTTGCCGCAACGTTCGAGATAAGCCGAACTGGCACAGGTCAGGCGGCGATAACGCAGCAGCGGCTTTGCCACCCATTGGGCATCATCCAGATAACCGACTCTCAAGCCAAGGTCGAAATTGTTTTCGACCAGATCGACGATATTGTCGTTAATTTGGAGATCCAATTGAATCCGCGGATACCTTCCAGAAAAAGCAGCAAGCTGCGGATAAATAAAGGTTTGCGCAACACCGAGCGGCAAACTTATCCGCAACAGGCCACTCGGTTCGGCCGTCGACTTGCGCACCGCCTCCTCGGCGGCCAATGTCTCATCGAGGATTCTTTTGGCATAGTCATAATAAACCCGCCCCGCCTCGGTAATGGCGATACGGCGTGTGGTGCGATTCAAGAGGCGCGCATCCAGCCCCTTTTCCAAAGCCGCAATGGTTTGCGTAACGGTTGCCGGACCCAAGCCCAATGCCCGCGCTGCGTTTGCCATGCCATTGGAATCAATAATCTGACAAAACACCTTCATCGCAAAGAGCTGATCCACGCTCACCTCATAATTTAAAAAAATCAAACAATCTATTTATTTTTTACCCATTTATATTAACTTGGATACTTAATAGACTCGTTCATTTTTCACGGGAGAAGAGAATGAACAAGCTTGTCATTGGCAACAAAAATTATTCGACTTGGTCGTTTAGAGCGTGGTGGGTGCTGAAGCAAGCTGGAATCGAATTTGAAGAAGTGATGGTACCGTTATATGTCGACGGCTATCGCGACCGCTTGCTGAGTTATACTCCAAGCGCCAAGGTGCCGATTTATTTTGAGGATGGATTGGCGATCTGGGATTCGCTGGCGATTTGCGAATATATCGCCGAGACGCACGCCTCGCTCTGGCCTAGGGATGCAGCAGCGCGCGCCCGGGCAAGATCACTGAGCGCCGAAATGCATTCGGGATTTTTCGCGATACGCGGCACCCTACATATGAACTGCCGCGCCGAGAATCGCTCGCTTGCCATCACGCCGGACATCGCGGACGAAGTGAGGCGTATTGAAGCGCTCATTACCGATTGCCGCGATGCCCACGCCAAAAATGGGCCTTGGTTATTCGGAGATTTTTCGATCGCCGATGCGATGTTCGCACCGATTATTTTTAGCTTGCACACCTACGGCATTCCCGGCAACCAGGCAGTATCCGAGTATGCTGAAACCGTGCGCAATAATCCCTTTGTCCATGAATGGTTCGAGTCGGCGCGAAATGAACACGAAACGATCGCGATATGTGAAGTCGGAGAAAACTGAACCGCATCTGCATCAGTAAAACAAAAGCGCAATAAAAAAGGCCGGAAAATCCGGCCTTTTTTATTCATGCAAAGCAGCAGCGATCAGGCATGCTCGCCCAACACGGCAATCGTGACGTCCACCACGACGTCCGTATGCAAAGCAACGGATATCGCGTGATCGCCAACCGCCTTGAGCGGGCCTTGCGGCATGCGAACTTGCGCCTTCTCAACCGGGAAGCCTTGCTTGGTGAGCGCTTCAGCGATATCGAAGTTGGTGACCGAACCAAACAAACGGCCGTCGACACCGGCTTTTTGCGAAATCTGGACGGTCAAGCCGTTCAATTTTTCACCTTGCGCTTGGGCAGCGGCCAATTTTTCAGCAGCAGCTTTTTCCAACTCGACACGCTTCGTTTCGAATTCGGCAACGGCCGCTGTCGTAGCACGGCGAGCCATGCGTTGCGGGATCAGGAAGTTGCGTGCGTAACCGTCTTTGACGCGAACGACTTCACCCAGGTTGCCGAGATTAACGACTTTTTCCAGCAGAATAACTTGCATATTTTTCTCCGTATTGGGTAACTGAGTTCGTCAATTACGCGTTGTGCAGATCGGTGTACGGCAACAGCGAGAGATAACGTGCGCGCTTGATTGCGGTATCAACCTGGCGTTGATAGTGGGCTTTAGTGCCGGTCAGGCGGGCCGGCATGATCTTGCCGTTTTCCTGGACGAAGTCCTTCAGCGTATCAACGTCTTTGTAATCCACTTGCTCAACGTTTGCAGCGGTGAAGCGGCAGAATTTCTTACGTTTGAACAAAGGATTTTGCTGTTTGCGCTTCTCTTTGAGTTTCAGTTTATTCTTGTCGAATTTTTTACCGAATGCCATTTTTGGCTCCTGTCAATTTGTTGGAGATAGAGTACGCAGCTTTGCGCTTCACTCTATCCATCAATACCTAAAACGATGTTCTCGAAATCAACGATGTGAAATACGAGGCTTTTGCTATTGCGATTCTTGCGTGCCAAGAAGCCCGTGAACTGAAATGTCCCGCCTAATTCGGCTTGATTGAATCGTCCTGAAATTTCACCTGCGGCCAGCGCAGCGATTTCAAATTCGACCAACCTCTGGATACCCGCTTCAAGCTGTTGCGAACTGTGCAGCAATTTTGCCGACACAATCGGAATACCGGCCGGTGTATAGCGCAGTATGTCGCGCTCGGCTATATTCGCAATGACTTGAAATTGATTCACTCTCCCTGGCTAGGGCAAATTACGCAGCGGGCGCCTCGGCACGATGGCTCTTGGCAGCGTCTTCTTTCTGTACAGCTTTCATCATCGGCGATGGGGTGGTCTCGGCTTTCTTCATCTTGACGGTCAGATGACGCAGCACTGCATCATTGAACTTGAAGCCGGTTTCGATTTCGACCAGTGTCTCGTTGTCGCACTCGATGTTCAAGCAAACATAGTGCGCTTTCGCGAGCTTCTGGATCATGTAAGCCATCTGACGGCGCCCCCAGTCTTCGACACGGTGGACCTTGCCGCCGCGCGCAGCGACGATTGCCTTGTAGCGCTCGATCATTGCGGGCACTTGCTCGCTTTGATCCGGATGGACGATAAATACGATTTCATAATGACGCATGCAAACTCCTTTTGGACGGATTAACAAATCGCCCACCTCGGCGTCAAGACGAGTGTGGGAAGAGGAAAAACCAGCAACTATACGCCGAAACAGAAAAATACTCAATCCATTCAAGCAATTACTGGATCCCACCAAAAAAATTTGAGCAAAATTGCGCCAAAGCCCCTTGCATTTACATAAATACTGTACAAAAATACAGACTGTTTTTATGAACAGCCTTTGTACTCACTCGGCAAGGACATCAGCATGATCAAACTGACCGCGCGACAGGAACAAATCCTGAACCTGATCAAAGATGCGATCGAAAATACCGGCTTCCCGCCGACTCGTGCCGAGATTGCCGCCGAATTGGGCTTCCGCTCCGCCAATGCGGCGGAAGAGCATCTTCAGGCGCTGGCGCGCAAAGGGGCGATCGACATCGCTCCCGGAACCTCCCGTGGCATCCGGTTGCGCGGAGACATGGGGACGGAACGGGGCGTAGAGCGCCTTCACGCCACGCAACTAGCCCTGCCCCACCCTTCATTGATGCAATTAAGCCTGCCGCTGGTCGGACGTGTTGCCGCCGGTTCGCCGATCCTAGCGCAAGAACATGTCGAAGCGACCTACAATGTCGATCCAGCCCTCTTCTCCGCCAAACCGGATTATTTACTGAAGGTACGTGGCATGTCGATGCGTGACGCTGGCATCCTGGACGGCGATTTGCTTGCGGTGAAAAAAATCGACAATGCGAAGAACGGCCAAATTATCGTCGCCCGGCTGGGCGACGACGTAACGGTCAAGCGTTACAAAAAGTCTGGCTCTCTCATCGAGCTACTGCCGGAGAATCCGGATTTTGAACCGATACGGGTCGAACCGGATCGAGAAGATTTCGCATTGGAGGGCCTAGCAGTCGGATTGCTGCGCGCCTGGGGTTGACATGATAGGCAAAGACAAGCCGAAACCAGGTATATAGTCGACATGGAGCCAGGAGAAATTACGCTCAAGCTCGTCGAAAAAATGCTTTCGATGTAGTGGATCACTGCGTCCAGGCCACTCCCGGCGTCGGGATTTACGTACCGATGCGGGTATTAGTAAAAGTAAAAAACGGCTCGGGAAGTGAAGTTATTTTTATACTGTTCCGGCTCTCGCTCGAATAACTTCCAATTCAAGACTTCCTTTTCTGCAAAATCTGATTAGCGATACCACGCAAGATATTTACCTCCTCCACTTCCAACTGCGTACGTGAAAACAAGCGCTTGAGACGCGACATCAGTTTCTTCGGATTCCTGGGATCAAGGAAATCGATCGCAACCAATGCCTGTTCGAGATGACTGTACATGCCGTCAATTTGTGCGATCCCGGCAGCCTCGCCCTGAAACCCGATATCCCTCATCTTCGGCCCATCTCCGCAAGCCGCAACCCGGCACTCATAGGCAAGCACCTGTACCGCCTGCGCCAGATTGAGCGAAGAATAATCTGGATTGGCGGGAATGTTGATCAAGACATTACATTTTTCGACCACTTCGTTAGGCAAGCCAAAGCGCTCATTGCCGAATACCAAGGCCGCATGCAGTCTTGCATCTTCCGCCAGTTGGCCAGCCAAAGCGCGCGGCGAGATGACCGGCGGCGAGAACTCTCGCAGCCGTGCTGTCACTGCGGCCGCAAAATTGCAATCCGCCAAGGCCTCGGTAATCGACCCAACAATGCGCGCACCCGCCATCACATCCTGCGCGCCGCTCGCAAACGCAATCGCCTCGTCTTGTTGGGTCACGTCCGCAAAACGTGGATTGACCAGCACCAGATCGGAAAAACCCATGGTTTTCATGGCGCGAGCAGTGGCGCCGATATTGCCCGGTCGACTGGTTTCGACCAGCACAAAGCGCAGTCGTTTGAAAAGAGACGTGTTGGTTTCAGGCCGGTTCATTTAAAATAGCGCCATTCGCGGTAAGAATTCTGGCTGAATTGGCCAAAATCTTGCCGCATCGCTCATTATTCAAATAGGTGGTTCCGATCGCGGTAAGGCTAAGCGTCGGTGCCGCCATTTTAACGGAACCTCTATGCATCCCATGCTCAATACGGCGATCAAAGCTGCCCGCCGCGGCGCCTCGATCATCAACCGCGCCTCTTTCGACCTCGACCGATTGACGGTGACCGAGAAAAAACAAAACGATTTCGTGACCGAGGTCGATCAAGCTGCCGAGCGGGCCATCATTGATGTTCTGTTGAATGCTTATCCCGGCCACGCCATCCTGGCCGAGGAATCCGGTCCGTCAGCCAATCTGCACGACGAAAACGAAAACGTCTGGATCATCGATCCGCTCGATGGCACCACCAATTTCATCCACGGCTTCCCGCAATACTGCGTTTCGATCGCGCTGCAGCAACGCGGCCAGATCACGCAAGCGGTAATCTACGATCCAACCCGCAACGACTTGTTCACCGCCAGCAAGGGTGCTGGCGCTTACCTGAACGAGAAGCGCATCCGCGTCACGAAACGCGACAAGATCGCCGATGCATTGATCGGCACCGGCTTCCCGTTTCGCGACATGGAAAGCCTCGAGGAGTACATCGAGATGTTTCGCATCATGACCAAGAACTGCGCCGGCTTGCGCCGCCCCGGCTCGGCCGCGCTCGATCTGGCCTACGTGGCGATGGGGCGCCTCGACGGCTTCTTTGAAAAAGGGTTGCAACCTTGGGATATGGCAGCGGGTTCGCTGCTGATCACCGAATCCGGCGGCATCATGGGCACCTTCGCCGGCGAATCCGACTACCTGTACAAGGGCAACGTGATTGCCGGAACACCGAAGGTATTCGCACAAATGGTGGCTTTGCTGGCGCCGTTCGCAAAATAATCCTGCCTTGCCAGATTCACCTGGACAGGCCGTTGAAAAACGCAGCGGTTCGATTTTGGGTCGAGGAGCACACGCGTATCAGGTCGTAAGAAGTGTGCGCCGAACGCCGCAGACCCAAAATGGTCTCCGCTGGTTTTTCAGCAGCATCGCCCCTGCTTAATTTTCAGATGGCAACACACGACGCCTGCTATACTGCGCCCGTGCGGCACTTCTCCAGTCACGCTGCCGCTATCTTTTTGAGACCTCCTGCGTCCTAATCCGTTTGCCTGCGACTGGCGCCCCGTTGGGCGACAGGCCGATATCCTTATAGAGTAGTTATGTCCTTTTCCAAACTCGGCTTGGCCGATGAAATTGTGCGTGCCGTCACCGAACACGGTTATACCGTTCCAACTCCGATCCAGGCCCAGGCGATTCCCGCCGTGCTGGCCGGAGGCGACCTGCTGGCCGGCGCGCAAACCGGCACCGGCAAGACTGCCGGCTTTACCCTGCCGATCCTGCATCGTCTCGCCACCGGCAACAAGTCTCCTGCAAGCGCTGCCGCGCAAAGACCGATCCGCACCCTGATCCTGACGCCGACGCGCGAACTGGCAGCACAGGTTGAGGAGAGCGTGCGCGTCTACGGCAAATACGTGAAGCTGAACTCGGCGGTGATCTTTGGCGGCGTCGGCATCAATCCCCAGATCAAGCTGTTGAAGCAGGGCGTGGACATCCTGGTCGCCACGCCGGGCCGCCTGCTTGACCATATGCAGCAAGGCACGGTCAACCTGAACCATGTCGAAATCCTGGTGCTGGACGAAGCCGACCGCATGCTCGACATGGGCTTCATCAAGGATATACGCCGCATCCTCGCGGTATTGCCGAAGCAGCGCCAGAACCTGCTGTTCTCCGCCACCTTCTCCGACGAGATCAAGACGCTGGCAGACGGACTGCTGAACGCACCCGCCATGATTGAAGTGGCGCGTCGCAATTCGACCGCGGAGGTCATCGCGCAGAAAATTCATCCGGTTGACCGCGACCGCAAGCATCCCTTGCTAACCCACCTGATCAAGACCAGGCAATGGTCGCAAGTGCTTGTGTTCACGCGCACCAAGCACGGCGCCAATAAGCTGGTCGAACAATTAGGCAAGGATGGCATCGCCGGCCTTGCCATCCACGGCAACAAGAGCCAAGCGGCGCGTACACGAGCGCTGTCCGAATTCAAGGATGGCAGCCTGCAGGTGTTGGTCGCGACGGATATTGCGGCACGCGGTATCGACATTGACCAGTTGCCGCATGTGGTGAATTACGATCTGCCCAACGTTCCGGAAGATTATGTCCATCGCATCGGTCGCACCGGACGCGCCGGCGCGACCGGTGAAGCTGTCTCGCTGGTGTGCGTCGATGAGCATGAAATGCTGAAAGATATCGAAAAGCTGATCAAACGCGCCCTGCCGAAGGAAGTCATCGTCGGCTTCGAGCCTGATCCGAATGCGCGTCCCCAGCCGGTGCAACTACGCAGCGGCAACGGCGGTGGTCGCGGCCGCAGCCAACCGCGCGGCCAGGCCGCAGCGGTCAAAGCCCGCGCCGCCCAGGCCGCAAAACCGAATGGCGGTCCAAGCCGCAACTTGGGCGGTGGCAGCGCAGCCAAGCCATCTGTGTCACACCGTTCGGGCGGACGCGGTCGATAGTCGATAGCCCAGCGCCCCGGCGCAATTACTTGCGTTCCGGCTGCAAACAAGAGCGCAATGCTGTTTGGCGAATGCCTGTCGGCACCGCGCTCATGCATTTCCAGATACGGCTTGCGATAAGAACCTTCCAGTGGAGAGCGCGGGCAAGAGGGGGCGCTTCCTGCTGGAATAGGTTCTAAAAACTCATGTCTTGCGGTAATATCGTTTGGCGTATTACCGCTTTAGAGCAGTTTCATCCTGACCGCACACGGCCAATCTTGCGCCTGCGATGCTCACC
>CBIHON010000025.1:0-81372 GCA_966211965.1 uncultured Burkholderiales bacterium
GGCCGATCTTGACGACTTGTTCTTGTGCAGAAGCGGTAGCTGCGAATGCGAATGCGACAGCGCCGGCCAATGGAATCATTTTTATGGTCTCAAACTGCATGAATATCCTCCTAAGGATTGAAAAAAAACAGGGTTGCTGCAACACTCACTCATTCAGATTCCTGAACAAGCAGACGGTACAACATAAAAAACGGTTCGCAAAGAGTTTTTGTGTGGTTTTTTTGATCTTTCCACGATTTTTATATGTCCAAATTTCATACTCTAGACAAGGTCGATCGCAAGCTTCTTAACCTCTTACAGAAAGATAATCAGACGCCGACGCGTACCTTGGCGGAGAAAGTGCACATCTCCCAGCCGACCTGTCTGCGCCGGATTCGCGAGTTGCGCGCAGCAGGAATCATCAGTGCGGATGTCGCGATGGTGAATCCGTTCGCGCTGGGCTACGGCATGCTGGCGTTTCTGGAAGTCTCGCTGATCAATCAATCGGATGAGCACATGCTGGAATTCGAAGCACGAATGGCCAAGGAAACCGAGGTGATGCAATGTTATTTCGTGTCGGGTGACTACGATTATTTCCTGGTGGTCCATGTGATCGACATGGATGCTTATTACCAGTTTGTACGGCGCGTCATTTCCGGTTCCGGCAATGTGCGCCACTTTCAGTCGCGCTTTCCAATGAAACGCGCCAAATTCGCGACGCGGATCGCTTTCGACGAGAAGGCTGCGGAAGTGCAGGTGCGCGTCGGGAAGTAGCTGAGCAGGTTCTAAGCCTGAAGCGGTTGCGCCGCAACGATCGGCCCACGCTTGCTGTGCGATAGACCCGTGAACGTCAAATCAAGCTCCGGCTGCCGCCCCGACACGATATCGGCAATGGCGCGCCCCGAACCGCAGCCCATGGTCCAGCCGAGCGTGCCGTGTCCGGTATTGAGGAACAGATTGGCGATCCTGGTTTTCCCGATATATGGCACATTGGACGGCGTCAATGGCCGCAAGCCGGTCCAATAGGACGGGTTTTCATAGTCGCAGGCATCGGGGAACAATTCGCGCGTGCGGCGTGTGATCGCCTCGCAGCGCACCGTATTCAAGTCGCGCGTATAACCATTCAACTCGCAGGTGCCGGCTACCCGCAGGCGGTCGCCCAGGCGCGACATCACCAGCTTGTAACCGTCGTCGGTCAGCGACACGGTCGGCGCAGCAGCGGGCTCGGTTACTCTGTAGGTGGCGGAATATCCTTTGCCGGGGTAGATCATCAGTTCAATCCCGAGCGGCTTGAGCAACGCTGTCGAGAGACTGCCCATGGCAATCACGAAGGCATCGGCGCGCAGTACCTGGTGCCGGCCTTCGCCGTCGATGATTTCGACTCCACTGATTCTGGAGGAGGCGCCCGTGCCTTCGCTCAATAAGCGCGTGACGGTGGTATTGAATTGGAAATCGGCGCCGGCTTGTGCGGCGTTTTTCGCCAAGCCGGTGGTGAACTTGTAGACGTCGCCGGATTCGTCGCTTGCCGTGAAATCGCCGCCGACGATCTTGTCGCGGATCTTTGCCAGTGCAGGTTCGATGCGCACCACTTCATCGGTATCGATCGAATTGCGTGGGCAACCGAGGTCGCGCATCAGTTTTGCCGCATGCAGCGAGCCTTCGAGATCTTTTCTATTGGTATAAAAATGCAGAATGCCGCGCTTCAGGCAATCGTAGTCGATACCGGTTTCGGCGCGTACCGACTGTAGGGTCTGGCGGCTGTATTCGGCGAGCGCGACGATCCGGCGAATGTTGGCGGCGGTGCGCGCCGACGTGCATTCCCGCAAAAAATGCAGACCCCATTTCCATTGCAGCCATTCCGGCCGGAAGCGGTACAGCAGAGGTGCGTCTTCCTTGCCCAGCCATTTCAGAATCTTCATCGGCGCAGCCGGATTGGCCCACGGCTCGGCGTGCGATACAGAGATCTGGCAACCGTTGGCGAAGCTGGTTTCCTGGGCGGCGCCGGGCTGGCGTTCGATGACGATGACCTCGTGGCCTGCCTTGTTCAAAAACCAGGCAGATGCGGTGCCGATGATGCCGGCGCCGAGGACGATGACTTTCATGGCGCACTCCCATTCGAATACGAAATTGTAGACAATTCCGGAGTGCTCAGGTGTTCAATGCAGGGCAGGAAAAATTTATTACACAACGAAATTATCCAAGTCCTGTATGAAAAACAAAATATCCAGAAAAAAGTCACTTTTTATGCAAGCGACTGATTTCTTGCGAAACCGCTCGCGTAATCACATCCTCGAGCGTATGCCGCAAGCCTTGCCGGATTTCGCCTGCCAAGCTTTCTACTGCCGTTTGCAGCACATCGGCCAAACTGTCTCTGACCCGTTGTTCCAGAATGAAATCGATACGCCCCATTAGTTGTTGCAAAACGCGTTCGCTGATTTGCCGTTCCAGCCGGCTCCATTCCCCATCGACCCAACCATCGATTTGCTGGGTTGCGGACGCCGGGTGGCTGTCCTGGAGGGCGTGCGAAGCGGCGGCATGCTGCGGGGGCGCATTGTCGCGCGAGACGCCGGCTTGCGGTGCGGCGATGACTTCGGTGAGCAGCGGAATGCCGGCATCGAGGGTGGAGTTATTCATGTTTTTCCGCCACAAAATGGGTTAACGGATATCCACGCTGCTGGTAAAAGCGATAGCGTTCGCGGCCGGCCAATTTATCGGCATCATCCGCGGCGACGATTTCGATCATGCGTTCAAAACTGGCGAAATGGGCCGGTGTGGTATTCGATAAATTAATCAAGACCTGATGATGCGGCAGTTCAGCCGTCTCGCTGGCACACAGGAGCACCGGGGTTTTTGCCGCCAACGGATCGCCCGCCATCACGTGCGGCAGGAAATCCTGCTCAGAAAACGTCCATAGCGCTTCATCGAGTGCGGCGAGTTGGCTGCGGTCGTTGCTGAATAAAACCAGCCTGGAATTTGCCGACCGGCGCGCCTTGCGCACCAGACGGCAGACGTACGCGATCTTGTCCGGGACATTGCTATGGAAGTCGATGCGGGTCATTCGTCGCTTCAGAAACGGAACCCGGGCGGCGCATTGCCGGTTGGGGGCGGCAGTTCGGTGCTGCCGGAGGGGGCGGCGGCATCGCTGTTTGGTACAGGCTTTTCGGCAGGAGCGGCAGCTACCGGCCTGGGCGCTGCCGGTTCGGCTTTGGGGTTGCTGAAATTTCTCGGCAATTTGCTCGACTCCGGATAGCCGGCAGCGGTCAGGGCCGATTCCCAGGTGTTTGCCTGGAATCCGACCTGCTTGTTGCGGCCGACCACGAGCAGGGGCAGCGAATCGCCGCCGGCCCGCCGCAATTGTTCGATGTCTTCGTTGCTGGTGACGGTTTTTTCAGTGAAAGGGATGCCACGCGCATTCAGCAATTTGCGGCCCGCATCGCATGGCGTGCATTTGTCGCTGCTATACAAAGTGACGGGATGGCTTTTGACCAGTTCTGCCAATTCATATGGCAAGCCGGTATAGGCTGAGCCACCGCTCAGGCTGGTTTTTTTTTCGACTTGCTTGACGTTGGCAGGGGGCGGCGTATCGGTGTAATTGACTTTGCCGTCCGGTCCGACCCATTTGTACAACTGTGCGTGCACGCCGGCGCTGCATGATAGCAAGGCCAGCGTCAACAATGACAGAATGCGCTTCATCTTTTCTCCTCGACTGGGGGATTCAAGCGGCCATGCCGCTATGGCGCAACAATGCGTCGATCTTCGGTTCTCTGCCGCGGAAAGCCTTGAACGATTCGATGGCAGGACGCGAACCGCCCATCGCCAGGATTTCCTGTTGAAACTTCCGGCCGGTTTCGATTGACACGATATTGCCGCTGACTTGTGCAGCTTCCTCGAATGCGCTATAGGCGTCGGCCGACAGGACTTCGGCCCATTTATAGCTATAGTATCCCGCCGCATAGCCGCCGGCAAAGATATGGCTGAACGAGTTCTGGAAGCGATTGAAGCGCGGCGGTATGACGACGGCGATTTGCCGGCGCACCTCGTCGATCACATCCTGCACCGACTTACTGCCGTAGGCATCATGGTCATAGTGCAGGTGCATGTCGAACAGCGAGAACTCGACCTGCCGCAGCGTTTGCAAACCGGACTGGAAATTCTTGGCCGCAGTCATCTTGTCGAACAATGCGCGCGGCAGTGGCGCCCCCGTATCTGCATGAGCGGTCATGTGCTGCAGTACGTCCCATTCCCAGCAAAAATTCTCCATGAATTGCGAAGGCAGTTCGACCGCATCCCATTCCACGCCGGCGATACCGGATACGCCGAGTTCGTCGACCTGGGTCAGCATGTGATGCAAGCCATGGCCGAATTCGTGGAACAGCGTAATCACTTCATCGTGGGTGAACAGAGCCGGCCTGGTTTTGCCATCCACCACCGCAGGTTCGGTGAAATTGCAAGTCAGGTAAGCAACCGGCGTCTGCACCCGCTGTCCGATGATGCGGCGGCTGCGCACGTCGTCCATCCATGCGCCGCCACGCTTGCCGTTGCGAGCATACAAGTCGAGATAAAACTGGCCGACCAGCGCACCATTTTTTTCGATGCGGAAGAACTTGACGTCGGAGTGCCAGACCGGCGCCGTGTCCGGTTTGATTTCGACCGAGAACAAGGCTTGCACCAGGCGGAACAGGCCCGCAATGACTTGCGGTTCGGGGAAATATTGCTTTACTTCCTGCTCTGAAAAAGCATAGCGCTGCTCGCGCAGTTTTTCGGAAGCGTAGGTGATGTCCCAGGCTTCGAGCGTATCGAGGCCAAGTTCTTTTTGCGCGAAGGCGCGCAGTTCGGCCAGGTCATTTTCGGCAAAGGGCCGGGCGCGCCGGCCCAGATCTTCGAGGAAGGCGATGACTTGCTCCGGGGTCTGCGCCATTTTCGGCACCAGCGAGACTTCTGCAAAATTCTTGTAGCCCAGCAGCTTGGCTTCCTCGTCGCGCAGTTTCAGCAGCTCGACGATATTCTGCGAATTGTCCCACTCGGGTTTGCCGCCCAGTTCGGATGCCTTGGTCGCATTGGCGCGGTATATCGTTTCACGCAATGCGCGATTGCCGGCGTACTGCAGCACCGGGAAATAAGAGGGGAAATGCAGCGTGAATTTATAGCCGCTCTTGCCGTCTTTTTCGGCTGCGGCGCGTGCAGCCTGCTTCGCGTCGTCGGGCAGGCCGGCCAATTCCTCGGCGTTTTCGACAAACAGTGCATAGTCGTTGGTCACATCCAGCACGTTCTCGGAGAACTTGGTGGAAATGGCGGCGTGCTTGTCCTGTATCTCGGCGAAGCGTTCTTTCTTGTCGTCCGCCAGTTCGGCCCCGCCCAGGCGGAAATCGCGCAGGGCGTTCTCGACGATTTTTTTTCGTGCGGCTGAATATGTTGCGTATTCGGGGCTGTTTTTCAGTGCCCTGTATTTATCGAACAGGGCGAGGTTTTGCCCCAGCGCTGTCCAGAATTCGGTCAGTTTCGGCAGGTTCTCGTTGTAGGCTGCCCGCAGCTCCGGCGTGTCGACCACGGCGTTCAGGTGGCCGACGACTCCCCAGGCGCGGCCCAGCCGCTCAGTGGCGTTTTCCAGCGGCTCGACGAAATTTTCCCAACTCACTGTCTGGAGGGGCGCTTCCAATTGCGTGACCACCGCACGATTTTGTTCAAGCAGGGAGTCGATCGCCGGCGTCACATGTTCCGGCTTGATTGCATCGAAACGCGGCAGATCGGAAAAATCGAGCAGGGGATTCAAAACGGGATTCACGGAGGTATTCATTACGATAGTGTTCTTTCTGCGGCTTCAATGGTATTGACCAGCAACATGGTGATCGTCATCGGACCGACGCCGCCGGGCACCGGCGTGATATAGCCCGCGACTTCCTTGGCATTGTCGAAGTCGACATCGCCGCACAGCTTGCCTTCGTCGTTGCGGTTCATGCCGACATCGATCACGATTGCGCCGGGCTTGATCATGTCAGCGGTAACCGTATTGCGTCGGCCGACAGCCGCGACGATGACATCGGCCTGGCGGCAGTGATAAGCCAGATCCGGTGTCGCACTATGGCATATGGTGACCGTTGCGTTCGCCTGCAATAGCAGCAGCGCCATCGGCTTGCCGACCGTATTGCTGCGGCCTATCACGACAGCGTGCCTGCCGCGCAAATCGTAGCCGGTGCTCTCGATCATCTTCATGCAGCCATAAGGTGTGCAAGGCCGAAAACCGGGCAAACCGGTCATCAGCTCGCCGGCGCTCAAGACGGAATAGCCATCCACGTCCTTGCGGGTCGAGATTGCCTCGATCACCTTGTGCGAATCGATGTGCTTGGGCAGGGGCATCTGGACCAGGATGCCGTGAATCGCGGGGTCCTGGTTCAATGCCTCGATGCGCTTGATCAGATCGGCTTCGGACAGCGTGGCTTCATATTTTTCAAAGACGGAACGGATGCCGGTGTCGGCGCAGGCCTTGATCTTGTTGCGCACATAGACCTGGCTGGCCGGATCTTCGCCGACCAAGATGACCGCCAGGCCGGGTTGTTTGCCGGCGGCGGCAAGAGCAGCGGCGCGCTTGGCGACATCGGCACGCAATTGTTGGGAGAGCAGGGTTCCGTTGATCAGTTGTGCGGTCATGGCAGGTCGGGAGGTGGACAATTAAAACGTGATTATAAGGCGGCCAGTCGCCGATGCAGATTTGCCACAGAAATATTTCACATTGTAAAAACAAAGATCACAATTTGAAATTTAAAAAAAGTGCTGGTAGAATCTTTTTACCGTGGTAAACAGCCCAACGGCCGAAAATTGTTACAGAATGCCTGACGCGATAATCAATCGAGTAGGCGCACAACCAGGAGACGTACCATGTCAGCCCAGCTCGACCAAGTAATGGCGCAAGCCGCCAACGATCCCGATGTAGTAGAAACCCAAGAATGGCTTGATGCGCTCGAAGCCGTGATTGAAGCCGAAGGCCCGGAGCGCGCCCACTATCTGATGGAGCGCATGGTCGATCTGGCTCGCCGCCGTGGCGCGCACATCCCGTTTTCCAGCAATACCGCTTACGTCAACACCATCCCCGCCCATCTGGGCGAACATTGTCCAGGCAACCTCGAATACGAAGAACGTCTGCGCTCCTGGATGCGCTGGAACGCGATGGCGATGGTGGTCAAGGCCAATCGCGCCGACGGCGATCTCGGCGGCCACATTTCCAGCTTTGCCTCGCTCGCCAACATGCTTGGCATCGGTTTCAACCATTTCTGGCACGCCCCGACCGAAAACCACGGCGGCGACCTGCTGTATATCCAAGGCCATTCCTCTCCCGGCATCTATGCGCGGGCTTTCCTCGAAGGCCGTCTCTCCGAAGACCAATTGCTGAACTTCCGGCGCGAAGTGGACGGCAAGGGCCTTTCCTCTTATCCGCATCCAAAGCTGATGCCGGACTTCTGGCAATTCCCCACCGTGTCGATGGGTCTTGGCCCCTTGATGGCGATTTATCAGGCGCGCTTCCTCAAATACCTGCATGCCCGGAAAATCGCCGACACCGCCAACCGCAAGGTCTGGGTGTTCTGCGGCGACGGCGAGATGGACGAGCCGGAATCGATGGGCGCGATCGGCATGGCTGCACGCGAAATGCTCGACAACCTGGTCATGGTGGTCAACTGCAACCTGCAGCGTCTGGATGGTCCGGTGCGCGGCAACGGCAAGATCATCCAGGAACTGGAAGCCGATTTCCGCGGCGCAGGCTGGAATGTCGTCAAGGTGATCTGGGGCCCGGGCTGGGATGAGCTGCTGGCGAAAGACAAGGAGGGCATCCTGCAGCGCGTGATGATGGAAACCGTCGACGGCGAATACCAGAACTATCGCGCCAAGGACGGCGCCTATGTGCGCAAGCACTTCTTCGGCAAGCATCCGAAATTGCTGGAGATGGTCGCCAACATGACCGACGGCGATATCTGGCGCCTGACACGCGGCGGCCACGATCCGCACAAGATTTACGCGGCCTTCAAAGTTGCGCAAGAGCACAAGGGCCAGCCGACCGTGTTGCTGGTCAAGACCGTCAAGGGCTTCGGCATGGGCAAGTCGGGCGAAGCGCGCAATACCGCACATCAAACCAAGAAACTGGACGACGAAGCCATCCGCGAAATGCGCGACCGTTTCGCCATTCCGATCCCCGACGAAGACTTGCCGAACGTGCCGTTCTTCAAGCCGTCCGATGACGCGCCTGAAATGAAGTATCTGCATGAACGCCGCGCCGCACTCGGCGGTTATCTGCCGCAGCGCCGCATGAAGGCCGAGGAAAGCATGCCGGTGCCCGAGCTGTCCGCGTTCAAGGCGGTGCTCGACCCGACCGCAGAAGGCCGCGAAATCTCGACCACGCAAGCCTATGTGCGCATCATGTCGATCCTGCTGCGCGACGCCAACCTGGGGCCGCGCGTGGTGCCTATCCTGGTCGATGAAGCGCGTACCTTCGGCATGGAAGGCCTGTTCCGCCAGATCGGCATCTTCAGTCAGCAAGGGCAGTTGTATGAGCCGGTCGACAAGGACCAGGTCAGCTATTATCGCGAAGACAAGGCTGGCCAGATTCTGCAAGAGGGGATCAACGAAGCCGGTGCGATGAGTTCGTGGATTGCTGCGGCGACTTCGTACTCGACCAATAACCGCATCATGGTGCCGTTCTATACCTTCTATTCGATGTTCGGACTGCAGCGCATCGGCGACCTGGCATGGGCTGCCGGCGACATGCGGGCGCGCGGCTTCCTGCTCGGCGGCACCGCCGGACGCACGACGCTGAACGGCGAAGGCTTGCAGCACGAAGATGGCCATAGCCATGTAATGGCCGCGACGATTCCGAACTGCATTCCGTATGACCCGACCTTCGCTCATGAAGTCGCCGTCATCATGCACGACGGCTTGAAGCGCATGATCGAGAAGCAGGAAGACGTGTTCTACTACATCACTCTGATGAACGAGAACTACAGCCATCCGGGCCTCAAGGAAGGCCAGGAAGAGAACATCCTGAAGGGTTTATACCTGTTGCAGCAAGGCGAGAAGAAAACCAAGCATCGCGTGCAATTGCTGGGCTCCGGCACGATCCTGCGCGAAGTGATCGCAGCGGCCGATTTGCTCAACGGCGACTGGGGCATCGGCGCCGACGTGTGGTCTGCACCTTCCTTCACGCTGCTGGCGCGCGACGGCCAGGATGTGGAGCGCTGGAACATGCTGCATCCGGCCGATCAGCCTCGGGTTGCACACGTCACCCAATGCTTGCAGGATACAGCCGGCCCGATCGTGGTTTCGACTGACTACATGCGCGTTTTTGCCGAGCAGGTGCGCGCCTTTATGCCGAAGGGGCGCACCTACAAAGTGCTGGGTACCGACGGTTTCGGCCGTTCCGACAGCCGCGCGAAACTGCGTGAGTTCTTTGAAGTGAATCGTTACTATGTCACCGTGGCAGCGCTCAAATCGCTGGCGGACGAAGGCGCGATTTCTGCATCGGTGGTGACGCAGGCGATTGAAAAGTACGGGATCAATCCGAACAAGCCGAATCCGGTTACGCTGTAATTCGCCGCTGTAATTTACACACAATAACGACTAACACTCCCTCTTTTTCAAGAGGGAAGGCTAGGGGCGTAGCGGGATTTCGGGCGACATGCCGTCTCCCCGCGGAACGACGCAGGCTTTCAAGCCTGTGTGCGCCCTGCAAGGGAGGATGGGCTTTTGCCGCAGGCGGTTGAGTACGCGGCCGAAATCCACTCCTACCCCGGCCTTCCCATTGATGGGGAGGGAGAGAACGGAGCTAAAGCAATGAGCATGGTGGAAGTCAAAGTCCCCGATATCGGCGATTTCAAGGAAGTCGAAGTCATTGAATTAATGGTGAAGCCGGGCGATACGATCAAAGTCGATCAATCGCTGATCACGGTCGAATCCGACAAGGCCAGCATGGAGATTCCCTCCAGCCATGCCGGCGTCGTGAAAGAATTGAAAGTCAAGCTCGGCGACAAGGTGGCCGAAGGTTCGTTGCTGCTGTTGCTGGAAACCGAAGGCGCAAGCGCGCCGGCTCCGGCATCCGCCCCTGCGGCCGCCCCCGCTGCGGCTGCGCCTGCGGCGAGCGCGTCGGTTGCAGTTCCTGCACCGGCTGCTCCGGTAGAGGCCAAAGCGGCTCCTGCACCGGCACCGGCGGCTTCTGCCGAGTCGAATGGCGCCAAGCCGCATGCGTCGCCTTCGATCCGCAAGTTCGCACGCGAGTTGGGGGTCGATCTGGGCCGCGTCAACGGCTCCGGCCCGAAAGGCCGCGTTACCCAGGAAGACGTGCAGAACTATGTGAAAGGCATAATTTCCGGGGCGGCGACTGCAACAGCGGCGCCTGCCGGCAAAGGCGGCGGCGCCGGTCTCGACCTGTTGCCATGGCCTTCGCTCGACTTCTCCAAGTTCGGCGCTACCGAATTGCTGCCGCTCTCACGCATCAAGAAAATCAGCGGCCCGAATCTGCATCGTAACTGGGTGATGATTCCGCATGTGACGCAGTTCGACGAAGCCGATGTCACCGAATTGGAAGAATTCCGCAAAACCTCCAACGCCGCAATGGCGAAGTCGGGCGTCAAGCTGACCATGCTGGCTTTCGTGATCAAGGCCAGCGTTGCGGCCCTGAAGAAATTCCCGGCTTTCAACGCATCGCTCGACGCCAAGGGCGAGAACCTGATCCTGAAGCAGTACTACCACATCGGTTTTGCTGCCGACACCCCGAACGGCCTGGTGGTTCCTGTCATTAAGGATGCCGACAAGAAAGGTATCGCGCAGATTGCGCAAGAAATGGGTGATCTGTCGGCGCAAGCGCGTGAAGGCAAGTTGAAACCGGCCGACATGCAGGGCGCCAGCTTCACCATTTCGTCGCTGGGCGGCATCGGCGGCACTGCTTTCACACCGATCATCAACGCGCCGGAAGTGGCGATCCTGGGGCTATCCAAATCCGCGATCAAACCGGTCTGGGACGGCAAGCAATTCCAGCCGCGCCTGATGATGCCGATGTCGCTGTCCTACGATCATCGCGTGATCGACGGCGCAATGGGTGCGCGCTTCAGCGTGTATCTAGGTGAAGTGCTGGCCGATTTGCGCAAAACCTTGTTGTGATTTTCCGCAGGTCCGATTTCGGATGACAGATGGAGATGCCGTGCCGGTTACAAAATGCCGGCGCTGCGGTCTACACTAGCAATATTGTCATCAAGGAGATAAGCAATGACCACCTGCGTTGTAGTGAAAAAAGGAAATCAAATCGCTATTGCGGCCGACTCCCTGGTCACGTTTGGCGACACCCGATTGTCGAGTGCATACGAAGCGAACAACAAGATTTTCCCGGTCGGCGATTCGTATGTGACGCTGGCCGGTACGGCGGCTCATTTTCCGGTGATGCGCAAGTTGCTGGTGGAGATGGGCGAGCATTGCAAGCTGACCAGCCGGGAAGAAGTGTTCGAGACTTACTCGCGGGTGCATCAGATTCTGAAAGACAACTATTTTCTGAATACCAAGGAAGATGATGACGATCCTTATGAATCTTCGCAGATCACTTCCTTGATTGCGAATCCGTACGGCATCTTCGGCGTGTATTCGTATCGGGAAGTGTTCAGCTTCGATCGTTTTTGGGGGATCGGCAGCGGCAGGAATTTTGCGTTGGGTGCGATGTATGCGGCGTACGACCGCGTGGAAAGCGCCAGGGAAGTGGCTGAAATAGGTGTGCAGGCTGGAGCGGAATTCGACAAGAGTTCGTCGGGGCCGTTTCAGATCTACAGTTTTCGACGAAGTGAATAATTAATTCTTTCCCTTTCTAAGGGAGGCCATTCCCTCTCCTTCAAGGGGAGGCAGGGTGGGGAGGGAGTGCCGGTATGCGTCTGAATGCACTATCGAAATCCATCCTCACTCCGGCTCTCCCCTTGACGGGGATGGAGAGAACGGAGCTAAAGCTATGAGTTTGATGGAAGTCAAAGTCCCCGATATCGGCGATTTCAAGGAAGTCGAAGTAATTGAGCTGCTGGTCAAACCAGGCGACACGGTCAAGGTCGACCAGTCGCTGATCACGGTCGAATCCGACAAAGCCAGCATGGAGATTCCCTCCAGCCATGCCGGCGTCGTAAAAGAATTGAAAGTCAAGCTCGGCGACAAGGTGGCCGAAGGCTCGCTGCTGTTGATGCTGGAAGCGTCGGATGGCGCAACTGCCGCCTCGGCAGCGCCGGCTGCTGCTTCGGCTCCGGCCGTCAGTGCCGAGCCGGTCGCCGCCGCGAGCAAGGCGCCGGCTGCTGCTGCGCCGGCTGCGGCAAATTTCACCGGCACGGTCGACGTCCAATGTGACATGCTGGTTCTTGGCGCCGGCCCTGGCGGTTACTCCGCTGCTTTCCGGTCCGCCGACCTCGGCATGGCGACGGTATTGGTCGAGCGTTATTCGACACTCGGTGGCGTTTGCCTGAATGTCGGGTGCATTCCCTCCAAGGCATTGCTGCATGTCGCCGCCGTGATCGACGAAGTTGCCGGGATGGCGGCGCATGGCGTCACCTTCAGCAAGCCTGAAGTCGACATCGACAAGCTGCGCGGTTACAAGGACAAAGTCATCAGTAAAATGACCGGCGGCCTGGCTGGCATGGCCAAGGCGCGCAAGGTCAACTTGGTGCAGGGCGTCGGTCAGTTTGTCGGCCCGAATCACCTGGAAGTCACCGCTGCAGACGGCAGCAAGAAAACCGTGCAATTCAAACAGGCCATTATTGCCGCCGGTTCGTCGGTGGTGAATCTGCCGTTCGTGCCGCAAGATCCGCGCATCGTCGATTCCACCGGCGCGCTCGAATTGCGCCAAGTGCCCAAGCGCATGCTGGTCATCGGCGGCGGCATCATCGGCCTGGAAATGGCAACCGTCTATTCCACGCTCGGCGCCCGTATCGATGTGGTCGAGATGATGGACGGCCTGATGCAAGGCGCTGATCGCGACATGGTCAAGGTCTGGCAGAAATTTAATGAGAAGCGCTTCGACAAGATCATGTTGAAGACCAAAACCGTCGCGGTGGAAGCCTTGCCGGAAGGAATCAAGGTGTCGTTTGAAAGTGCCGAGGCAGGCGTCGCAGCGCCCGAGCCGCAGCTTTACGATATGGTGCTGGTGGCGGTCGGCCGCAGCCCGAACGGCAAGAAAATCGCCGCCGACAAGGCCGGTGTAGCGGTTACCGATCGCGGCTTCATCAACGTCGATTCGCAAATGCGCACCAACGTGCCGCATATCTTCGCCATCGGCGATTTGGTCGGACAACCGATGCTGGCGCATAAGGCCGTGCATGAAGCGCACGTCGCCGCGGAAGCTGCCGCAGGTCACAAGGCGCATTTCGACGCCAGCGTGATCCCATCGGTCGCATATACCGATCCGGAAGTCGCATGGGTCGGGATTACCGAAGATGAAGCCAAGGCCAAAGGGATCAAGCTCGAGAAAGGGCATTTCCCCTGGGCCGCCAGCGGCCGTGCGGTTGCCAATGGACGTGAGGAGGGCTTTACCAAGTTGCTGTTCGATGCCGAGACGCATCGCATCGTCGGCGGCGGCATCGTCGGCACCCATGCCGGCGACATGATCGGCGAAATCGCGCTGGCGATCGAGATGGGGGCGGACGCAGTGGATATCGGCAAGACAATCCATCCGCATCCGACCCTGGGTGAATCGATCGGCATGGCAGCGGAAGTGTTTGAAGGCGTGTGCACCGATTTGCCGCCGATGCGGAAGAAGTAATAAATTAAAAACGGCGTCTTGCGGCGCCGTTTTTTAACTTTAGAAAGGTGGGGCAGAGTTTTTCGCAGGTTTTGGCGAACAAACTTTAGCACCCTCTGGTTGGAAGGGAGAGCAGCAAATAGGCGTTCCCTTCCTTGAAAAGAAAGGGGTCTAAAAGCAACGCTCTAGAGAGTTCTAACTCTGCTGATAGATATTCGGGAAATACCGCTCCATGTAATTCCTCGGCTCATGTAACTCGGTCCAGCCGAATTTTTCATAGAGCTTGCTCGCAGTCGATGTCACCAGCGTGAAGCGCCGCAATTTGTTCAAGTCGGAGTGTGCCAATACCGCCTCGATCAGTTGACGGGCGATCCCTCGTCGGCGGTGCGTGGGGATTGTGAACAAATCGCATAGATAACCGAAGGTGGCCCAATCGGTCACGACGCGCACGAAGCCGACCTGCTGCGCATTCTCATAAGCGCCGAAGCACAAGGAATTGCTGATCGCGCGCTCGACCGTGGTCAATGGAATGCCGGTGGCCCAAGTCGATTCTTCGCTCAGAAAACGATGAATCATCGGGATGTTCAGCAGAGATGGGTCGTCTGAGATAGTGATGCTCATATCGTTTTACTTGGCCCGACGCCTAAGCGCCGAACGCAGCCTCCAGAGATTTTGATCATATTTTGCCTCTACAGATTTTCCAGATTTTCGCGGTCCCTGTTGGTGGACGGTTGCGAAATCACCAGGAATGCCACGTCCTCGGTGCTTTCATTTCTACATCCTTGAGCAAGTACCGGCTGTCGCAGCCATTCACCAGACATAATGCGCGGCATTGTGTTTTGATACAAGAGCCCTCGTCTTAGGCCAGCCCGGTCAGCACATCCGACAACATCGAAATCATTTGATCGATTTCTTCCGTCGTCACGTTCAAGGACGGCATGAAACGCAACAAATTCGGGCGCGGCGAGTTCAGCAGCAGCCCGACCGGGCTCAAATTGCGCGCGGCTTCTACAATTTGCGGACCGATGTCCTTGCCGAGCTGCAGCGCCCGCAGCAAGCCTTCACCGCGCTCGCCCTGTAAATGGTGACGGTCGACGAGTTGGAACAAGGCTTTGCTGAGGTATGCACCTTTGTCTTGGACCGATTGCATGAAGCCGGGTTGCAATAATTCTTGCATGACCGCGCTTCCGACTGCGGTCATCAAGGGATTGCCACTATAAGTGCCCCCCTGGTCACCCGGTTCGAAGCAGGCGATCTCTTCACGGCACAGCATTCCCGCGAGCGGGACACCGCCGCCAATGCCTTTTCCAAGCGTCATGATATCCGGTTCCACCTCAGCCAATTGATGTGCAAACAGTTTGCCGGTGCGGCCCATGCCGGTCTGTACTTCATCGACAATCAGCAGCAGGCCGCGTTGCTTGGTAAGCGCGCGCAACGCCCGCATGAATTCGCGCGTGGCCGGAATCACGCCGCCTTCGCCCTGTACCGGTTCCAGCATCACTGCGACCGTCTTGTCGCCGATCAGTTTTTCCACGCTGCCGATGTCATTGAAAATCGCTTTCGGAAAACCAGGTACTTGCGGCGCGAATATCGTATCCCAGCCTGCCTTGCCGCAGGCAGACATGGTGGCCAGCGTGCGGCCGTGGAAACCGTGTTCGAAGGTGATGATTTCATAGCGGCTCTCACCTGCCTTGTTCGGATTTTTCTTGCCCCATTTACGCGCCAGTTTGATTGCTCCTTCGTTGGCTTCCGCGCCACTGCTGGCAAAAAACACATGATCGAAGCAGGAGTTCTTGACCAGCATCGAGGCCAGCCGGATCGAAGGCTCGTTATAGAAAGCGGGAGATGGATTGATCAGCTTTTTAGCCTGGGCCTGGAGTGCTTCCTGCATGCATTGCGGCGAATGGCCGAGGCAATTGACGGCCCAGCCCTGCAAATAGTCGAGATAACGTTTGCCGGTATGGTCGGTCAGCCACATGCCCTGACCTTCGGTAAATACAACCGACGGCCGGGTGGTAATCGGTAAGAGGGCATTGATTTCGTACTGGCTGAATTCCATTTGGGATAACTCCTGGGTAAGGGTAAGTTGATAAAGGCAGGGGGAATAGTAAAAAAAAAGCCACAGGAAAGACCTGTGGCTTTAGTGAGCGGCAAACGCTTACACGCACGGCTTCCAGGGTTCTGGCAGCGGGTTACGGCGTCGCAGGAATTGGGCAGTGGCGTTCATGTTGGCCATATTATGACGTTTTGCACAGTGCGTCAAAAACTTTTTACGGTACTTTATTTCACCAAATCAGCTTCGGAAGTAAACGAGTCGGCATAAAATTCTTCTTCCGGCAGCTTGCAATGGGCTACAAAATCACGCTTGGCCGAATCGACCATCACCGGTGCGCCACAGGCATAGACCTGATGACCGGACAGGTCGGGCAGGTCATCCATCACCGCGCGATGCACGAAGCCGGTACGGCCGGTCCAGGCATCTTCCGGCAGGGCTTCCGAGATCACCGGCACATATTTGAAGTTGGGCAGCGTACGTGCCCATTCCTCGCACAGCGCATGCATGTACAAATCCTTGGGGCGCCGCCCGCCCCAGTACAAGACCATCGGGCGCGCGTTTTTTTCGTTTGCCGCGTGTTCAATGATGGCCTTGATTGGCGCAAAACCTGTGCCGGAGGCCACGAACACGATAGGTTTGTCCGAGTCTTCGCGCAGGAAGAAGCTGCCGAGCGGGCCTTCGAAGCGCAGGATGTCGCGCTCTTTCATATTGTTGAATACATGATCGGTGAACAGACCGCCAGGCATGTGGCGGATATGCAGCGTGATATGTTCATCGAGATGCGGCGCATTGGCGATGCTGTAGCTGCGGCGCTTGCCATCTTTCAGCAGGAACTCGATATACTGGCCGGCGAAGTATTGCAGCCGCTCATTGGCCGGCAACTGCAGCGCGATGATGGTTACGTCGTCGCTGACTCTTTCCACCTTGGCGACGCGCGACGGCAATTTCTTGATCGGGAATTCTCCGGCGCCCAGCACTTCGCGTGCCTCGATCACGATGTCGGTGTGCGGCGTGGCGCAGCAAAACAGCGAACTGCCGCTTTCTTCTTCCGCCGCCGACAGGGCTTTTTCCTGATGCTTGGCATGCGTGACCTTGCCGGACAGCAGCTTGCCTTTGCAGGTGCCGCATGCGCCGTTTTTGCAACCGTAGGGCAAGCCGACACCCAAGCGGATGGCTGCGCTCAATACGGTTTCCCCTTCGTCACAAACAAATTGCCGGCCGCTGGGCTGGACAGTTACTTGGAAGCTCATACAATCCTGATGATGAAAAAAGACATGAATAAAATCGGCACCAGATTTGCCAGGCCGCGTGTTTTGATCCTCGGTTGCGGCGACGTCGGCATGCGGCTATTGCCACTGCTGCGTGGGCGTTTTCGCGTGTTCGCCGTCACCAGCCAAGCTTCGCGCTGCGATCAGTTGCGTGCCGCCGGCGCCGTTCCCCTGGTGGCCGACCTGGATCAAGCCGCCAGTCTGGCGCGGCTGGCCCGTTTGGCGACTGCGATCGTGCATCTTGCTCCACCGCAGTCCGAAGGAATAATTGACCGTCGCAGCCGCAATTTGACCGCAATTTTACCCGAGCATGCGACTTTGGTTTATGTCAGTACAACCGGGGTGTACGGCGATTGCGGTGGGGCACTGATTGACGAGACGCATCCGGTGCAGCCACAAAATGCCCGCGCCAAGCGCCGTGTCGATGCAGAGCGGACGTTGCGCGCTTGGGCCAGACGCTCACACTCGCGCTTGAGCATCTTGCGCGCGCCGGGGATCTATGCGGACGATCGCTTGCCGATCGAACGCTTGAAGAAAGGAACGCCGGCTTTATTACCGGATGAAGACGTGCATACCAATCATATCCATGCCGACGATTTGGCCCGCATTGTCGCATTGGCTTTGTTCAGGGCGCTGCCTTGCCGGCTGTATCACGCGGTCGATGATTCGGATATGAAGATGGGGGAATATTTCGATGCGGTGGCCGATGCCTTGCATTTGCCGCGGCCGCCTCGCTTGCCCGGTGACGAACTGAAAAATGTGGTGTCGCCCATGTTGCTGTCGTTCATGTCCGAGTCGCGGCGCTTGAGCAATGTGCGGCTCAAATCGGAACTCGGCGTCCGGCTGCGTTATCCGCTGGTGCGCGATATGTTGGCGCAGCTTGGCGGCGCAAAGGACGGCGAAGCGGTAGACAAAACCAGCTTGGCAGAGTGCCGCTCGGTTTGAGGGGATTAGCCGTTTCCTTGTGATTCGGGCTGAGGTTCCGGAGGCGGTTTTTTCTCGGATTCTATCGTGGCGGCTTCTTCAAATTTATCCCATGAGATTTCGGTGACCTCGACCTTGGGAAGATCCTTGTAGTGCACCAAGCCCTCGTTGATGTATTCATCGGTCCCTTCAGCCGGCTTGCCGCCAGGGGCTTGGGCAGCGGCAGAGGCTTCGCGGGTCGCTTCCTTGATGGGGAAGCGCCAGTAAATTTTTTCCAGTTCCAACCCGCAGGATTTCTGAATATGGTCGCGCAGGGTCATTTCGATGATGTGCGACAAACGAAACCGTTTCATCGGTTCGGATTCGATCAAGGCCGTGAAGCGTTTGTTGCCGAGCAAGCGTACGCAACCGACCGCTACTTCCACGCCAGTCTTGCGAAAATAGTCAACAATCAGGATGTTGACCGCCGCGATATCTCGTGCTTCTCGGCGTGTTTGCTGCTTGAGTTTCACCACATAGGCCAAGCTGGCCAGTAATGCGGTTGTCACTGCGCAAAGGAGCCAGAATTCTAGTGAGTCGGTTTGCAAACGCATTCTTGTTCAACCTCATGGTTGGTGGAAGCTCTTACGGTACAAGTAACTCGATGAACAGTACAGCTTTTTAAGCTTGCCCCCACAAATTCATGTCACCTTGCAAATACAGGCTGTTGATTTTACACAAAACAGAAGGGTTTGAGAGTTTCTTCACCGCATTGTTTTTTGCGTAATGTCAACCGCTTTAGCGCATCTCCGTGAGGCCTTACATGCTTTGGATTCAAGAAGCCTGGGAAGCCATCGGCAAGCATTGGAAAAGGCATTGATATATATTTTTTGAATGTCTGATATTTTAAAAATAAAGTATTCTAATATGCTGCGGTGCGGTATAGTTGTATCTGTCTCCTCCAATCTCCTCCAAGAATTGGATTTAGCCCGCAGCCTTAAAAAAGCTCGCGGGCTTTTTTTTTACCTTGCCTTTCCTGTATCGCTGCTGCTTCTATTTGAACGGGCGGCTACTGCGCCGACATGCTCATCGGCGTGCCGGCTTATTTAGAATGTCCCCGCGTCAAACCTCTATCGTACTGATCCGCATGACCGGAATCGGATGCCGGAAGTCCATCAGGCGGCGCGCAGCTGCCTCTCCTTGAATTTGCCTACGTACTACTACGCTATGTACCCCTATAGCGCCCTAATTTCGTCTTACCTCGGCTAGACTAATGCGCATGCTTGGCAATAGGCAATAGGCAATAGCTTGGCAATGATTTGAAACCACTCTTCCTCATCGATCGACCATGACCCATCAACGTCCTCACCATATCCGCAAACTGCTGGTTGCCAACCGTTCCGAGATCTGCATCCGCGTGATGCGCGCCGCCGCCGAACTAGGTATCCGCACCGTCGCCATCTATGCCGCCGAAGACCGCTTCGCGCTGCATCGCTTCAAGGCCGATGAAAGCTATTTGGTGGGGGAGGGCAAAAAGCCGATTGCCGCGTATCTGGATATCGACGACATTATCCGCATTGCCAAGGAAGCGCAGGTCGATGCGATCCATCCGGGTTATGGCTTCCTCTCGGAGAATCCTGATTTTGCCGAAGCCTGCGCCAAGAATGGCATCCGCTTCATCGGCCCCAAGCCGCAGGTCATGCGTACTCTCGGCAATAAGGTCGCCGCGCGCAATGCCGCCGTGGCCGCCGGCGTGCCGGTGATGCCGGCTACCAGCGCTTTGCCTCGCGATATCGAAGAAGCGAAAAAGCTGGCACTGGCAGTCGGCTATCCCTTGATGCTGAAAGCCAGCTGGGGCGGGGGCGGGCGCGGCATGCGCGTGATCGAATCCGAGGCCGACCTGCCGGGGCAGCTGGAAATGGCGCGGCGCGAAGCCTTGGCCGCTTTCGGCAATGACGAGATGTATCTGGAAAAACTGGTACGCCGCGCGCGCCACGTCGAAGTGCAAATTCTGGGCGATGCCCACGGCAATCTGGTCCACTTGTTCGAGCGCGATTGCTCCGTGCAGCGCCGCAACCAGAAGGTGGTGGAGCGGGCTCCGGCGCCTTACCTGACCGATGCCGCGCGCACCGAGCTGTGCGAAGCCGCCTTGCGCCTAGGGCGTGCGGTCGGCTATACCCATGCCGGCACGGTCGAATTCCTGATGGATGCCGATACCGGCCAGTTCTACTTCATCGAGGTCAATCCGCGCATCCAGGTCGAGCACACCGTCACAGAACAGGTCACCGGCATCGATATCGTGAAAGCGCAGATCCGTATCAGCGAGAACTGTCACATCGGCGGCACGGGCGAGTTGTCCGCGGGCGTGCCGGAGCAGTCCGGCATCCACCTGATGGGCAATGCCTTGCAATGCCGCATCACCACGGAAGACCCGGAGAACAATTTCACGCCGGACTACGGCCGCCTGACCACCTACCGCAGCGCGGCCGGTTTCGGTGTGCGGCTCGATGCCGGGACTGCGTATTCCGGCGCGGTCATTACGCCTTACTACGATTCGCTGCTGGTCAAGGTCACGACCTGGGCGCCGACCTCGGATGAGGCGATCGCGCGCATGGACCGGGCCTTGCGCGAATTCCGCATCCGCGGCGTCTCGACCAATCTGCCCTTCCTGGAAAACGTGATCAACCACGCGCAGTTCAAGTCGGGCGAATGCATCACACGCTTCATCGATACCACGCCGGAGCTGTTCCAGTTCGCCAAGCGGCGCGACCGCGCCACGCGCTTGCTGCGCTTCGTCGGCAATGTGGTGGTCAACGGCAATCCCGAGATGAAGGGGCGCAAGAGTCCGGACGGTGTCCTTCCCCATGCGCTGTTGCCGGTTGCTAATCGCGGTGCGCCGGTTGTCCCCGGCAGCCGCGACAAACTGCTCGAACTCGGCGCCGACAAATTTGCGGAATGGATGAAGGCGCAGCCACAGGTCTTGTTGACCGATACGACGATGCGCGACGCTCACCAGTCGCTGTTCGCCACCCGCATGCGAACCGCCGACATGCTGGCGATCGCGCCTTATTACGCGCGCATGCTGCCGAATCTGTTCTCGCTTGAGTGCTGGGGCGGCGCCACCTTCGACGTTGCGATGCGCTTCCTGAAGGAAGATCCCTGGGACCGTCTGGCGCGACTGCGCACTGCCGTACCCAACATCCTGTTCCAGATGCTGTTGCGCGGCTCCAACGCGGTCGGCTATACCAATTACGCCGACAACGTGGTCAAGTATTTCGTCCAGCAAGCGGCCAAGGGCGGCATCGATTTGTTCCGCGTATTCGACTCGCTCAACTGGGTGGAGAACATGCGTGTGGCCATCGACGCAGTGCGCGAATCCGGGGCCTTGTGCGAAGGCGCGATCTGCTATACCGGCGACCTGCTCGATCCGAAGCGGGCCAAGTACGATCTCAAATATTACGTCGCGATGGCGAGGGAACTGGAGCGTGCCGGCGTCCATATTCTTGCGATCAAGGACATGGCCGGCGTCTGCAAACCGCATGCAGCGCGAACGCTGGTCAAGGCGCTCAAGGAAGAAATCGGCCTGCCGATCCACTTCCATACGCATGACACCAGCGGCATCGCGGCAGCCACCGTGCTGGCGGCGGTCGAGGCTGGCTGCGATGCAGTCGATGGCGCGATGGATGCGATGAGCGGGCTGACCTCGCAACCCAATCTCGGTTCGATCGCCGCAGCCCTGGCGGGCACCGAGCGCGACCCGCGCATGGATACCGGCGCAATGTTCGCCGTTTCGCAATACTGGGAAGGCGTGCGCCGTCACTATGCGCCTTTCGAAGCCGATATCCGCTCCGGTACCGCCGATGTATACCGGCACGAGATGCCGGGCGGCCAGTACACCAATCTGCGCGAACAGGCGCGTGCGATGGGGCTGGAGCATCGCTGGACCGAAGTGGCGCAAGCCTATGCCGACGTCAACCAATTGTTCGGCGATATCGTCAAGGTGACGCCGACCTCCAAGGTGGTCGGCGATATGGCCTTGTTCATGGTTGCCAACGATCTAAGCCCGGACGATGTGCGCAATCCCGACAAGGAAGTCGCGTTTCCGGAATCGGTGATTTCCCTGTTCAAGGGCGAACTCGGTTTTCCTGCCGACGGTTTCCCCAAGGCCTTGGAACAGAAGGTGCTGAAAGGCGGCAAGCCGCTCGAAGGCCGGCCCGGCGCGCACTTGCCTCCGGTGGATTTCGCGGCGGTGCGGGGCGAAGCGGAAGCGGCTGTCGGACGCGCCATCAACGATGCGGAACTGGCTTCCTATTTGATGTACCCCAAGGTTTTCAAGGACTATGCCGAGCACCGGCGGCACTACGGTGACGTCAGCGTGCTGCCGACGCCGGTATTTTTCTATGGTTTGAAAGAGGGCGAGGAAATCTCGGTCGACATCGACCATGGCAAGACACTGGTGTTGCGCCTGCAGGGCCGGACCGAACTGGAAGAGGAAGGGCAGAGCAAGTTGTTCTTCGAGTTGAACGGCCAGCCGCGCTTGGTGCGCATCGATCGCGACGGTGCGGCCAAACTGGTCACGCATCCGCGTGCAGAAGACGGCAATGCCCGCCATCTGGGGGCGCCGATGCCAGGCATGGTGGTCACGCTGGCGGTCAAGTCAGGGCAGAAGGTGGCGAAGGGCGATCCTCTGGTATCGCTGGAAGCGATGAAGATGGAAACCATGATCCGGGCCGAGCGCGATGCCGTCGTCAAGCACCTGCATGTCAAGCCAGGAACAGTGGTGAGCGCGAAGGACTTGCTGATCGAATTTGAGGATTGATGCAGAGGGTCTGCATCGGACCAAGCAACCGATGCAGGGCTACCTGTTTGATTTTTTCGCTGCAATGAGGCTTGTCGACGGCCGCTCAAAAGTAAGATTGCCCCAATAACTATCCCAGTCGACTTCCGTGGAATCCGTGGCGGGAATCATGTGTACCGCGCTGATCATCCATGCGCCGTCATAAGGCAGCGCGAAGCGCACCAGGCCTTCCGCTGTCGAACGCGTCCTGATCATCACAGTTTGTTCGTCATGCTTGTGCCATGCCTTTACCAGGGTATCGGCCAGCGGTTTTCCATCGAACAGGAGCCTGAAGTCCAGGGTCGTGTTTTTCCCGGCGGCATAAGGGTCCGTCAGCGGCAGGATTTCCAGGCGCTGACCGGTGCTTATCGCATAGGCTGCATCCGATCGTCCCCCGACCCGCAGCAGGGTCTTCACATTGCGGCGATAGCGCTCGCGTCCGGGCTGTGCGGCCTCACCCGACGCCTCGCGCTGTTTAATGATTGTGTCGAGGCCTTCGTCATGCAAATACGCATGGAACTTCTCGGCAGGCAACGTGATTTGGCTTGGATGGCTATCGAAAGCAATCAGGTTGATGCCGGCATCCGGAAAGGCCAGTTTTAAATCCGGCAAGATGGCGTTGCCAGGTATGCGGCTTAGCAGGTCTGCACTTTTTCCCGCTGCGTAATGATGGATGGCGGCGACGTTCGTCCTGGCGTACCCGATCAAGTCGCCGGTGAAGTATTCGCCGACATTCAGGGTCAGCCG
This sequence comes from uncultured Burkholderiales bacterium, assembly GCA_966211965.1. Lineage (GTDB taxonomy): Bacteria > Pseudomonadota > Gammaproteobacteria > Burkholderiales > Burkholderiaceae_D > CBIHON01. The sequence goes on from CBIHON010000025.1 coordinate 23,526, forward strand.
GGCGGCCGAGCCGGCGGCCGGCGCAAACGGTTGCGCCCATAGCCAGAATTCATGCGCCCCAGCCGGGAGCGCTGTTCCGAAAATGAAGAGGGCAAGTACTGCCCGGAGCCAATTCATCGCAAGTCCTGTATAAAAGCCACAAGTATTGAGCTTTATACGCGGGATGTCACCATTCGGATTCAAATACGCGTCTGACGGTGAGAGTGGCCGCTCGCAACCGGCATTTGCGCAGGGCGGCAAGCTGTTGTATGGTTATTGCAACCGCGCAATGCAATTAACCATGGCTTGCGCCAATTCCTTTGGACGGGCCCGTCCGGCTCTACCGCAGTTTCGGACGGCAATCAGACGAGAGGACCATCATGGAAGAGATGAAATGAGCAGGCTCCCCGATATTCAGCCGGACACCGCGACGCCGGCCGATCTGCAGAGCCGCCTGTACTTTTCAAAGAAGCTCCAGGCGGTGACCAACAAGATCCACGCCACCAATAACCTTGATGAGATCATGCTCGATCTGTCGAAGGATATTTGCGATCTGTTCAATTGCGACCGCCTGACCTTGTATGCGGTCAGCAAGGACAAGCAGTTCATTTATTCGAAGGTCAAGACCGGCATCAATACCAACAAGGACCTGGTTTTGCCCTTGAACGCGCAAAGTATCGCCGGGCATGTCGCCTTGTTCAAACGCAGTGTGCGTATCAGTGACGTCTACGACGAAGCGGAAATGAAGGCGCATGAGCCGGAACTCCACTTCCGGCGCGAGGTTGATCAACTGACGGCCTATCGCACCAAGCAGATGCTGGCCGCTCCCTTGGTTGATGCGGGCAGCGGGGAATTGCTCGGTGTGATCCAGCTTCTCAACAATCGCGATGACGAAGCTTTTACCGCGCGTGCCGAACAAGGACTGAAGGAATTATGCGAAACCATGGCGATCGCATTTGTCCAGCGCACCAGGATGCCGTCGGCGATTCGTTCGAAATACGAATCTCTGGTCGTCGATTCGATTATTTCCGGACCGGAGCTGGAGCTTGCCGGTCGCTGGGCGCGGCGCAAGAACATCGACATCGAAGATGCCTTGGTCGATGAGTTCCAGGTCAAGCTGGCGGCCATCGGAGAGTCGCTCGCCAAATTCTTCAAGGTGCCCTACGAGCGTTACAAGGCTGATCGGCTGGTACCCCTACCGTTGGTCAAACAGCTCAAGCGCGAGGTGGCGGAGAAAGGGCAATGGCTGCCGCTTGAGGAAGACAAGTTCGGCCTGACGGTGCTGACCATCGACCCCGGCCATGCCAACGACGGGGGCGCGGTCAGCAAGATTTTTCCCTATGCGAGCCTGTTCTTTCGCGTGACGACCAAGCGCGAATTCAAGCAGACGCTTGAGCAGTTTTTTGGAGCCGGCGGCACAACCTGAGCCTGCGCTTTCTCCGAGTGCTTGCTGGAAGGGGCGGTAAGAACCTGTTGTTCAGGCTCTCGCCAAACGGGCGCCAGCCCGGTTCGGCCAACAGGTTTCAAATAAACTGAACCGTGGCGAAGATTGATGCAACTTATCAGTGAAGGGCATCAATTTCATACCTGTTAAGGAGATTTCCATGAGCACCAAATTTTCCGCTTCCAAAGTTGCGCTTGCCGCCATTTTCGCCATTGGCCTGGGTTCTTTCACCGCCGGCTCGTTCGCTGACGAGGTCAAATCCCTGCGCGGCAAACCCAGCAGCAGCCAGATTCTGGAAGCGCTGAGTCCCACCAAAGTGGCCCACAACGTGCGCACGCGCGGCTTGTCATTGGGCAGCAGCGATGCGGCAGCCGAGCAGCCCAAAGCAGCACCTGCCGATGCCGAGCCGCGCGCGCTGGATCTTGACATCAAATTTGAATTTAATTCGGGTTTGCTGAGCCAGGACGGCAAGGATGTATTGGATCAGCTTGCCGAAGCCTTGAAGTCGGACGCGCTGGCCGGCTCCAAGTCCATCGTGCTGGAGGGACATGCCGATGCAAAAGGCAATCCAGCCTACAACAAGGTGCTGTCGTTGCGGCGCGCACAATCCGCCCGCAGCTATCTGGCCAGCAAGCACGGCATCCCCGGCAATAAGCTGAAGGCGTTAGGAAAGGGCTCGAGCGAACCGGTCGATCCGAGCAATCCTGAGGACGAAGTCAATCGCCGCGTGCGCGTGATCATCAATGGCTGATAAAGTCGTCCGGAGGCTGCGTTCGGTATTGCGCGCGGCCGCCCGATCGCCAATCGGCGCCAGCATGTTATTCGTCCGGCGTGCAGGCTCGCTGTTCGCAATCGCCGGCTGTCTGTCCGGCCAGCCTGCCGTAGGACAGATACTCGATGCCGGGCCCGGGAAGTTCCCGGCAGGCCAAGCCGGCGATATCGGCGTCCCTGCGTCGATTTCCAAACCCATGAAGCTGGAATTCGATGTGCCGCCGACCATCATCGGACCGGCCCTTGATTCGATCAAGCGCCAGCTCGATTCCGCCTCTTCCACGACTACGAGAGATGCCGCTTCCGCCGTGCCTAGGGAAGAGCCGCCGCCAGTCAAGGAATCCGGCGTGCTGCGCGTTCCTGCCGCAGTCGGGGAGCCCGCTGCCGCTGCCAAAGATGCGCCGCCAGCCCCGATTGCCGTACCGCCGCTGCGCTTGAGCGAACTCCAGCGCTTGAGCAAGGAAGAGATTCTTGCATCGGTCACCGATAAATTTGCCGCCTATGTGCTGAGAGGCAGCGAGCAGACCGTCGTGTTTGATTTTCCGACGGCGCAGGCGCAAGGGCGCATCTTCGGGCGCGTGATTCTTTTTATCGAGCGCGAGGGCACTTCCAAAACGCGCGTGATGACGGTCCCCGAGGTGCAAAAATGGCTGGCGAAGAATGCCAAGACGATCAGCACCCTCACCATCGGCAACAATATCCGCATCGCCGAGTTTGCGCGCTTTTTCAATACCGCGCGCTTCCAGGGCGAACCCTTGACGTCCGATGAGCAAGGGCTGCGTGATTGGCTGCTGCAGATGCAATTGCTGCGGGAGGACGAGTTCGGTGTATCCGCGCTGGAGCCGGATGCGATCGTGGTCAGCGTGCCGCAAGTCTCGACGGTGCCGGGCTGCGCCATGTGCAGCGTGTCGCCGGCAATGCGCATGGTCACGGTGGAGCACGAATTCTCCCACGCGCGCTTCGCCACCGACATCCCTTACCAGCATTACGTGATGTGGTTCTGGTCGCATGGGATGAACCCGGCCGCGCGGGGCAAGTTCACCCAGTTTCTCCGCAAGCGGGGCTACGATACGAGCAACCGCGAATTGTCGGCCAATGAAATGCAGGCCTTCCTGATGCACACTCCCGACCCGGCGGTATTCAGCGCCGCAGATCTCGGCATGACGGAGGCTGAGTTGGCTGATTTACGCCGCAGTTTTCAAGCCGGTTTATCGCAGCAGCCGCTCCCAAAGGCGGACGGACAGTACCGGCTCGACTAACCGGATACCGCACTTTAGAAGTTGTCAAAAAACGTAGCGAGTAGCCCAATCTCAGGGCTGCTCGCTACGTTTTTTCAGGCGGTTTGCAGGCAGTTTTGCGCGCCTGACCTGCCGGATTGTTAGCCCATGAAGCCATGAAGAATAAGTCCACTTTCAACGATCGAAAAAATCTTGAAAATAAATTGAACCGTTTTTTTGGGATGCGCAACCTAGAGTCAATGCAAGCGCAACCTTGAGTGCCTTCAGATCAACGGGTAAAAAAACAATCACTTAAACTTAACAATCACGAGGGAATACCATGAAACTGACATCCAAGCTCATCGCCATCGCCGTTGCAACCCTGTTCGCCGGCGCGGCCTTCGCCCAGGCTTCCCAATCCAAGGTCAGCGCCGACGACCTGAAGCAAAACCAGGCCGGCCTGTTGAACAAGCAGGAAATGGATCTGGGCAATGCCTCCAGCGGCGGCAAATCGAACGTGACCGCCAAGGGCGTCACGCAAAACCAGGCCGGCCTGTTGAATGATCAGAAGGTTTCGATCGGCAATGCCAGCGGCAAGGGCAGCGAATCGAAAGTCAACGCACAAAACATCAAGCAAAACCAAGCTGGCCTGCTCAACAAGCAAGACCTGCAGATCGGCAATGCGTCCAATGGCGGCAAGTCGAACGTGACAGCCAAGAACATTACGCAAAACCAGGCTGGTCTGTTGAACAAGCAAGAAGCAAAAATCGGCAATGCGAGCGGCAAGGGCAGCGAATCGAAGGTGGTGGCCAGCAACATCACGCAAAATCAAGCGGGTTTGTTGAACAATCAGCAAATGGAAATTGGCAATGCAGCCAATGGCGGCAAGTCTAACGTGACGATCAAGAATGCCACGCAAAACCAAGCTGGCCTGTTGAATGACCAAAAGATGAACGTCGGTAACGCACAATAAGAGAGGTAACGTCGATCCAATTAAAGCGAGGAAAAGCAAATGAATACCACGAAAAAAGGTGTGATGACATGGGGCGCTTGTTTGATTGCCTCGCTGTGGATCGCTTCGCCGGCACTGGCGCAGGTGCAAGCGCAAGATATCAACCAGGGCCAGGCCGGCCTGCTTAACAAGCAATCGATGGACTTGGGCAATAGCACAGGCGGCGGCAAAGCCAAAGTGAATGCCAAGAACGTCAATCAGGGTCAAGTCGGCCTGCTCAACAGCCAGGAAATGAGCATCGGCAATGCAGGCAAAGGTGGGCAGTCCAACGTCACGGTGAACAACGTGCAGCAGGGCCAAGCCGGTTTGCTCAACAGCCAAAAGATGGCGATCGGCAATGCCGGCTCAGGCAAGTCGGACGTCAAGCCCGGTACGGTCATGCAAGGGCAGGCCGGCTTGCTCAACAGCCAGGACATGAACCTGGGCTCGGTTTCCGGTACCGGCTCGTCCCAGGTCCGGACCGGTGCGGTGTTGCAAGGCCAAGCTGGACTGCTCAATAGCCAAAGCATGAACGTGGGCGGCTCGAGCGGTAACGGCAAGAGCAATGTCACCGTTGGCGCCGTAGTACAAGGCCAAGCCGGGCTCTTGCAGCGACAAAATATGGAGGTGGGCAAGACTTCGGGCAATGGCAAGAGCAATGTGAAAGCCGGTGCGATCGTGCAAGGCCAGGCCGGCTTGCTGAATAACCAGGATATGCAGATCGGTAACGCTTCCGGCAACGGCAAGAGCAATGTCGCGGTAGGCGCCGCGGTGCAAGGCCAGGCTGGCTTGCTGAACAACCAGCAACTGTCGGTCGGCAATGCGTCCGGCAACGGCAAGTCGAATGTGGCGGTAGGTGCGATCGTGCAAGGCCAAGCCGGTCTGCTGAACAACCAGCAGGCGAAAATCGGCAATGCCTCCAACGGTACATCCAATGTGGCGGTCGGTGCGATCGTGCAGGGCCAAGCCGGACTGCTGAACAGTCAGCAGGTAAATGTAGGCAATGCAAACTCCGGATCGACCGCGGTGGCGACCGGCGCGATCGTGCAGGGACAGGGTGGTTTGCTGAATGTACAGAAAGTAAATATCGGGAATAACTAAATTTGTTGAGGACGGCCTGGGCCCGGATGTCGTGCAATTTACGCCGGGCCGGCGCTGCAGATCATCAACTACGCGCGCGACAATGCCGCTTGGGCACCAAGCCAAGAAAGGCCGCCAACTGCCTGCCATTCTTGAACGTGCCGATCTGCTCTCCTACTGTTGCTTCCAGGGCGGTGACCGCAGTCGGCCCAATCCCCGGCACCTGCTCCAATCGGCGACACATGCTCGATTGCCTGGATATTTGCCGCACCTGGTTGTCGATCTCTTGCACCTGCCGATCCAGCTCCAGCAAATGCGACGGCAATCGTTGCGCCAGAGCGCGCATCACCACAGGCAATGCGTTACCCTCATCGGCAATGAGGCACTTCACCGCACTCATCAGCCTGGACATGCCTTGCGGCATGTCCAGGCCACATTCCGCCAGAGTCCGCTTGCTCAGGGATAGACCCTGAGCGGCGCGGCGCGCCTTGCACTGCATCCCTTCTCGGCCGAACGCGCATGCCGGAAAGACACTGAACAGGTTCTTGTACTCCAATCACCGACCCGCCGCCGCCATTCGCCGAAAAACCGGCGACAAGCTCCGCATGCCTGCGCTATCGTCGATGCGTGGAAAAAATCCGAGGCAATCATTTCAAGGAGTCTGCACAATGCATCGTAACAAAGACAACGGCCGCATCCTGGCCGGCGGGTTCATCATCGTCGTCGGCTTGCTGGCGCTGCTCGACAATCTCAACATCTTCGACACCGGCCGCATTTTGCAATTCTGGCCAACCATCCTGATCGTGCTGGGCGGCCTGAAACTAGCACGGGCGCACCACGCTCCCGGCTACCTGTTCGGTACGGCACTGATGGCAGCCGGCACGGTGTGGACGCTGCACAACGCCGGCATCATCCATATCCACATCCGCGACTGGTGGCCGGTATTGTTGATCCTGGCCGGCCTCATGGTCCTCACCAAAGGGCAATCACGCAGATATCGTTCCGATTTCAACGGTGATCCCCGAACCGGCATGGAGAACAAATACGTGGAGAACAAACACTTTCTCGATACCACGGCCGTCATGAGCGGTCATCGTCTGAAAAGCGATTCCAAGGAATTCCGCGGCGGCGATATCACAGCCGTCATGGGCGGCGTCGAACTCGACTTGCGCCAAGCCTCCATCGAAACGCAAGCTGTACTGAGCGTGTTTGCATTCTGGGGTGGTATCGAAATCACCGTTCCCGGTGACTGGGCCGTGGTGAGCGAGGCCGTTCCGCTTTTGGGCGGGGTCGAAGACCGCAGTATCCCGCCGGCGGACACCGTGAAGCGGCTTGTCATCAAAGGCTATGTCATCATGGGTGGTGTTGAAATCAAGAACTGACCCGCCGGCATGCACCCTATCTTGTCCGATTTTCGCAAGCTGCTGCCCTATCTCGCCGCCTGGCTGTTGACGGGAACGCTGATGGCAGGCCTGCTCGCCGCGGCCGGCGTTGCACCGTGGCGCAACGCATTGCTGTTCGCGATCCCGGTATGCCTGGCTTACGCATTCTTTGCATTGTCGGCCTATTATGTCTGCCGCGCACAGCCTTTCGCGCGACGCAGTTTGCCGACGACAGTGGCGGTGTTCGGCGGCGCTTCGCTCACCGCTGGATTCGCGTGGCTGATGTCATGCGCTACGTGGAATACGCTGCTGCGCACGCTTGATACGGAGTGGGCATCAATTGTCATGTCCCGGCATTTGGCCATCCTCCTGTTTACTCTCGGAGCCGGCTTCTATCTGCTGTCGATCCTGGCGCACGACGTGCTGATTGCCTTCGAAAATATTTGGGCAGCCGAACGCCGTGAAGCGGAATCCCGGCTGCTTGCGCGCGACGCCGAACTCCACGTGCTGCGCTCGCAGATCGATCCGCATTTTCTGTTCAACAGCCTTCATTCGATCAGTGCACTGACCGCCATCGACCCGGCCGCAGCACGCGCGATGACGATCGCCTTGGCACAGTTCTTCCGGCAGACGCTTGCGCTGTCGGAGCAGCGTGCGATTCCGCTCGCCGATGAAATCGCTCTGTGCGAAGATTTTCTGGCGATCGAGAAGATCCGCTTCGGCGACAAGCTGGCAGTGGATATCCGCATTGACGCGCAGGCGCAATCCGCCTTGGTCCCTCCGCTCTGCCTGCAACCCCTGGTAGAGAACGCGGTGAAACACGGCATTCGTAACCTGGACCAGGGCGGCACAATCACGATCCGGGGCATGGCGCGCAGCCAGGGCTTGACTCTCACGGTCGAGAATCCGGTCGCCGGTCCCGTCGATGCAGCGCAGACCCCGCCGGCCGGGAATGGCCTCGGCCTGAAGAACAGCCGCCTGCGTTTCGCGGCCTTGCACGACGGCCGGGCGCGCATCAATTGGCAACAAACCGACGACCGCCGCTTCGTGGTCGAAGTCATTGTTCCTTTCGAACCAGGTACCCGCACACATGATTAACGCACTCATTGCCGACGACGAAGCACTCGCACGCCGCCTCATCCGCGAGTATTTGCGCAGCCATCCCGAGGTCCGGATCGTCGGCGAAGCGGCGAACGGACTGGAGACCTTGGAACAGATCGGCGCCTGCGAGCCGGATTTGGTTTTCCTCGACATCCAGATGCCGAAGCTCTCCGGCTTCGAAGTGCTGGAAGCAAGCGGCCGGCGCTCCGGCATCATCTTCACGACGGCGTATGACCAGTACGCGTTGAAGGCTTTTGATTTGCATGCGGTGGATTATTTGCTCAAACCGTTTTCGCAGGCGCGCTTCGATGAGGCCCTGGCACACGCTGGAAAATTACTCGGCCAAGGGGCAGATGCGCTCGACAAGCTGGTCGCACATACGGCGCAACGTCTCGAACGCATCCTGATCCGGGATCGCGGCCAAGTGCATATCGTGTCTGTCGCGAGCATCGATTATGTCGAGGCGGAGGACGATTACATCCGGATTCACGCGGATGGAAAATCGTTCATGAAAACGCAGCGCCTGTCGGACCTGGAAGCACAGCTCGATCCGGATCAGTTTGTGCGGGTGCATCGCTCCTTTCTGATCAACGCGTCGAAATTGAAGAGCATCGAGGGCAATGCGAAGAGCGGCTACGCGGCGCTGCTGCGGAACGGGATGCAGGTCCCGATCAGCCGGGCGGGGTATGAGAGGATGAGGGTGTTTCTTCGCCGCTAGAGCAGTTTCATCCTGACCGTACACGGCCAATCTTGCGCCTGCGATGCTCACCGTACCATTCGTACGGTTGCGCTTCTCGGCACAACCTTGGGTCCTGTACAGTCAGGCTGAAACTGCTCTAGTGTCCTGTTCCCGCGCAGATATGAGAATATCAGGTCACCTTGGAGCGCGGCCTCTTTACCGCCCTCTCAAAGAATCGGTTTCCATATCACGTGAGGCCTGCGGCCGCTTCGCTTCAGCAATATCCCACGCCACAAACTGCCCGTACCGGGAGCGTCAGACCTGCTGCGCGTTCCCCCTTGCTGCGCAAATGATGTTCTCTCAAGCCTCGGGTGGTAACAAAGACGATGCCCATCTCCCCGTCATGTTTGCGCAAATGGCGGCAGATCGATAAACCGTCTTCGACGGGCAAGCCTACATAAAGCACGGCAATGGTGCTCGGCGCAAGCGCCAGATGGGGATAGAACTGCGCGGTGTTCTCGAAGGGCTCGCCCAGGAATTCTTCCACTGCAGTGGCATTCGGCACGACCCTGCCGATACCGAAAAATAAATTGAACCGTTTTTTTGGGATGCGCAACCTAGAGTCAATGCAAGCGCAACCTTGAGTGCCTTCAGATCAACGGGTAAAAAAACAATCACTTAAACTTAACAATCACGAGGGAATACCATGAAACTGACATCCAAGCTCATCGCCATCGCCGTTGCAACCCTGTTCGCCGGCGCGGCCTTCGCCCAGGCTTCCCAATCCAAGGTCAGCGCCGACGACCTGAAGCAAAACCAGGCCGGCCTGTTGAACAAGCAGGAAATGGATCTGGGCAATGCCTCCAGCGGCGGCAAATCGAACGTGACCGCCAAGGGCGTCACGCAAAACCAGGCCGGCCTGTTGAATGATCAGAAGGTTTCGATCGGCAATGCCAGCGGCAAGGGCAGCGAATCGAAAGTCAACGCACAAAACATCAAGCAAAACCAAGCTGGCCTGCTCAACAAGCAAGACCTGCAGATCGGCAATGCGTCCAATGGCGGCAAGTCGAACGTGACAGCCAAGAACATTACGCAAAACCAGGCTGGTCTGTTGAACAAGCAAGAAGCAAAAATCGGCAATGCGAGCGGCAAGGGCAGCGAATCGAAGGTGGTGGCCAGCAACATCACGCAAAATCAAGCGGGTTTGTTGAACAATCAGCAAATGGAAATTGGCAATGCAGCCAATGGCGGCAAGTCCAACGTGACGATCAAGAATGCCACGCAAAACCAGGCGGGGCTGTTGAATGACCAAAAGATGAAGGTCGGTAACGCCCAATAAGCAGCTTCAAATCGACGGCACGAGGCTGTGCATGCCCGTGCCGTTTCCCATGTTTCCTGGTACGACGAGAAGAGGGTTGCAATGAATACGGCACGCATAGGGATGGCAGGATTATTGGCTGCACTCAGCTTCGCACTGGCGCATGCCGCCAGCCCGCCGACGGTGAATGCAGAACAAATGGACATGGATGCTGACATCCTGGCCAAGATCGGTAAAGAAAAATCGAAGAAAACGTCGATAGCCGACGGTATCAAGGCAAGCACGAACGAAGGTGGAAGCAGCGATTGCGGTTCAGTCAACATCAACAGCAATAACGACAAGAAAAGCAATAGCGGCATCAAGGAAATGTTCGGCAAACAATCCACAACGATTGTGACCGGACCGGTCATTAACATGGCAAACTGTAAAAAATAAGGGAGCGTCCGGTTCCGCCGGAACGCGTTCTCCTGGAACTCAACTGAAGAGAGCGATCATGTTTGGCAAAATGAGAATACTGATCTGCGGTATTGCGCTACTGGGAACCGGTTGCGTCACGACCGAAGGCTCGGTGCGCAAGGAGGCTGCCGAGGTCACGCAAGAATTGCGCAAGGGACCGGAGCAATCGCCGGTCCGCACCATCACCAATTTCTCGTCCGGCTTGCGCTGCATGGACAATATGTTCTTGATGTACGGGGTACGCGACCTCGTCGTCATCACGGAAGACTTGTCGGACCAGACCAAGAAAGTCAGCGCCGGCACCAAGGACATGCTGATCACCTCGGTATCCGAAATGACCAAGCGCAGCAAAGCGGTGCGGCTGATTGCCTACGGCTCGGACTCGAGCAACATGATCGGCTTCATGAAGGAAGCCGAAAAGAAAAACTTGTTCCAGTTGGTTCCGCAATACGGCATTCGCGGTTCCATCACGCAACTCGATGAAAACGTCGCCAAGAAAACCGAAGGCGGCGGCATCGCGATCGAGCCCTTCTTCGGTATCGGCCGCGCTTCGACGGCGGCGACCACGATCCTGGGGCTGGACCTGACGATGATGCGCACCAGCGATTTATCGATCGTATCGGGTGTTACCTCCAGCAACTCGGTCGCCATTTTCAAATCCGGCAGCGGCGTTGAAGGCGAAGCCGGCTACGCGAAATTCGGCATCAATTACCAAGCCAATCTGTCGCGTTCGGAAGGCACCGCGCAAGCCCTGCGCAACCTGGTGGAAATGGCCACCATCGAGCTGTTCGGCAAGCTGACCAGAACACCCTACTGGGTTTGCCTGGGCGCCACCAGCCAGGCCGAAGCGGTCAAGAATGAAATCAGCGATTGGTATTCCGGCATGTACAGCGACGGCGAGATCGTCTCGTATTGGCAGCAGCAGATGCGTATTCGCGGCGTGTATACCGGTGAAGTGAACGGCAAGAACGATGATGCCCTGATCGGCGCCATCACCGCCTACCGCGAAGCGATGGGGCTGGAAAAGAGCGCGGTGGTTGACCTGGCTTTCTTTACCGCCTATCTCGACGCCAATCATTATCAAGTCGCCCCCAAGGCGAGGGAAAAACTCGCATCCTACAAGACACCTGCGGCCAAGGCCGTGAACCCGAACGACGCCACGCCGATTACGGTCTCGATCGCGTCTTTGAAAGGCGGTAACCAGTTCAAGAAGGGTGAGCAATTGGCGCTCAAGGTGACGCCGAGCCGGGATGCCTACGTCTACTGTTTCATGCAGGATGAGACACAGAAAATCGCACGCTTTTTCCCGAACCGCTTTGCCAAGGATTCACTGGTCAGCGCCAAGAACGGTGTCCAGCTGCCCAATGGAAAAGAGTTCAACATCAGCGTCAATACCAAGGGCGTGCCGGAACATATCGCGTGCTTTGCAGCTGGCAAGGATGTCTATGCAGACGTGCTTCCGGCGATCGGCGGCGGCGATATCGATGTGCCGGCTACAGTCAAATCGATGGCTGAACTCAAGGCCGTATTTGCCAAAGCGGCCGGGGCCACGCTCGGCGTCGGCAACTTTACTTTGAACGTTCGTTGAGGAACATCATGAAGAGAATTTTTTCCAGGGGGGTGTTATTCGCCATGACGGCAGGCGCCGTAGTACTGCCTGCCGTTGCCGGCACCGAGCTCGGCACTCCCTCCGGTGCGATACTGGTTGCACCGGCGGCCAATACCGGCGCCGTTGCCGCTTCGGAACAGGCTTCCACGGTGCGCGACACGCGCAAGCCCGGCGGCCACACGCTGCGCTGCTGGCACCACGGCCGCCTGCTATATGAAGGCAGCGGTTTCCGCCATGATCTTGAGAAGGCTTCCAATGCGATCAATGTGCCGCGCATGGATGGCGATCCTTCGGTGGTCGTGCTCGATCTCAAGGACGGCATGTGCATTTTGTCAAAGAGCTGAACATGAAAATACTGAAAAATATTCGTACTGGAGTATCGGTTGCCTGCATGGCGTTGATGGCACAGTCGGTCTGCGCCGAGGTCATGACCAAGCCGGCCGACGGCGTAACGCGCGTCGTGTTCAAGACCTCGGGCGACTTGTCGGTGCGCGTCGGGACCGAAGAAAAATTGACGATCGAATCGGAACCCAAGGTGCTGGCGCAAATGGATATCGGCATCAAGGGCGGCACCATGACATTAGCCAGCAAGGGCAGCTTCAAGACCGAGAAGGGACTCAAGTTCACGCTCACGCTCAAGTCCCTGCGCGGCCTGAAAAGCGACGGCAGCGGCAACATCCTGATCGAAGGTTTTACTGGAACCGATTTCGATGTCGAAGCAGGCGGCAGCGGCGACATCAAGCTCAAAAACATCACGCCGGGCAAGCTGCAAATCGCCATGCCCGGCTCGGGCAATATCGAAGTGGCCGGCAGCGGTAAATCGATGGTGGTGCGCATTGGCGGCAGCGGCGACGTCGATGCGCTGAAGTTCAACGCGCAAACCGTGGAGGCGCGCATCGACGGATCGGGCAATATCAAGGTACATGCCGACGACAGCCTGAAGGCGGTGATTGGCGGCGCGGGCAATATCGAATACCAGGGCAAGGCCAAGGTGACGCAGTCGATCACCGGTGCGGGAAGCGTTGACCGGATCTGAGATCAATCCTCGCTACACCCCCGCCTGACGAAAAAAACCATCAATTTCCCTGTCATGTTTTTTTGCGAGGATTGGTATGTGGCGAGAAAAGCCGCCTATACCCGAAATGGGCGGTGACATGCGATAAAAGCAATCCTTGCGATACCGGAGGGGGCTGATGAAACGGGAATCCCTCCCGTTTTGGGCTTTCTTACAGGCCGCATCGGCCAAACTCTGGTGCTGCCTGCTCGCACGGCCGTTAGAGCAATTTCATCCTGACTGTACACGGCCAATCTTGCGCCTGCGATGCTCATCGTACCATTCGTACGGTTGCGCTTCTCGGCTCAACCTTGGCTCCTGTACAGTCAGGCTGAAACTGCTCTAGAGCATTTTTAGCCTGACTGTACGGGCCAATCTCAGGCCTCCGGTGCTCGGCGTACGTCTGTACGCGTCCGCTCCTCGGCCTGACCTTGACTCCGCACGGTCAGGCTAAAAATGCTCTAGCGGGCAGTCCTTGTTGCGCCGAGGACCTGTTTTCCAAAACAAACTCCCACCCACAAAAAATACGGCTTGATCATCGATTCGCTGGTCGATGATGTTTCCGGCAAAATGCCGGCCCTGTACGCGTTTGAACGGGGCAAGGCCCTGACGAATGGCCTGCAATCCCCCGGACGTTTGCGCCAGGGGGACCGATTTCTCCTCTTGCCACCACGCGATAGCGCCGCCGCAGTGGCCTGACTGCGTACTTTGTTGCACAATACGCCATTCTTCAAACAAAAAGCCATTGGCCTGGAGCATCTTTGGTTCCGCGCATGTTTCCCGGCCATCAAACGGCAAAGACAACCCTCGAAATTTAAATGAACCAAATTGCGCCGGAAGGCAACCTATGAGTGCAGCAGCAGGTTTTGATAACGACAAGGCGCTGGAGCTGTTGCGCCGCGTCGGCAAGGAAGACAAGGCCGCGTATGAAGCCTTGTACAAGATGTTGTCCAGTCGCGTGTACGCGTTTCTGCGGCGGATGTTGAACAATCCGGAATCGGCCGATGAAGTCCTGGTCGATACCATGTATGAAGTGTGGCGCATCGCCGGGCAGTTTCGGGGAGATTCCCAGGTTTCAACCTGGGTTCTCGGAATTGCCAGGAACAAGGCATTGATGGCCTTGCGCCGCACCGGGTCGGTGCAGCATGAGGACATCGATGAATTTGCTGAACTGATCGCATCGACTGCGCCCGACGGTTTTGATGAGCTGGCGCAAAAGCAGTTGCGTGAAGTAATACGGCGTTGTTTGCAAAAGCTTTCGGTCAAGCATCGCGAATGTGTACACCTGACTTACTTCGAGGACTACGGTTTGGCCGATATTGCGAAACTGATGGGGGTCCCGGAGGGTACGATCAAGAGCCGCCTGTCGCATGCGCGTTCTCAGCTCGGTGCCTGCGTATCGGCGTCGAACCAGCAGACGGCCTCTTGCCCGGTATAGCAACGACGTAATCGACAGGGTTTGACGGCAGCGGAAGCGCTACAGACTTCTGCGCAAAAAAACATTTGAAGGAGCACAAAATGCAAGGCGATATCCAACACGACCTGCCATGGCTGGCCAATGGCACACTCAGCGCGGAAGAGCGGGCGCGGCTTGAAGCCGCGATCGCCAACAGCGCCGAGGCCCGCAGGGCCCTGGACTGGGAGCTCGCCGTGCGCGACGCGATCAAGGCCGAAACCGCCGAATGGGAACCGCCTGCCCATGCGATGGATGAAGTGTTCAGGCGCATCGAGCGGGCACGTCCAGCCCCCAAGGAGTCCGCCCTCAAGATCTTCTTGTCCGGCATCATGGAATCATTCCAGGCCTCGCCGAAATTCGCATTCGCCTGCGCCGTCGCGGCGGTGCAGTTCGGCGTGATCGGCTACCTGTGGTCCACGCAGGAAGACCCGGGCAGCTATTCCGAAATCCGCTCGACCCAGCCGGCACTGCAACCGACCAAGTTCATCCGCGTCATGTTCGCGCCGACCAGCACCGAAAACGATTTGCGTGAACTGCTGCGCAAGGCCGGCGCTGAAATCGTTGCGGGCCCGTCGCAACTCGGCGATTACTACCTGCTGGTCGATGCCGACAAGCTGACCGCCGCGCTGAACACCCTGAGAGCCAGCACAAAAATCGAATCGGCGGATATCGTCAATGCACTCCCTGCCAAACCATAAACCGCGGTCCGCGCCCTCGCGGCTGAGGGCCGCCTTCGGCGCAGCGTTGCTCGCGGCCTCGGCCTTGTTCCCAGGTCTGCCGCATGCACAAGACGCGGCTCAAGGCGAAGGACGCATTGCCCTGGTCATCGGCAATTCGGCCTACCGCAACGGCGCCTTGCGCAACCCGCACAACGATGCGGAAGCAATGGCCGCCTCGCTGAAGCAGCTCGGCTTTCGCGTGATCTTGCGCAAGAATACCTCGCGCCGCGATTTGAACGAAGCCTTGCAGGATTTTTCCCGCTCGGCCTCGCGCAACGAGGTGCGGCTGTTTTTTTATGCCGGACATGGCGTGCAATCGAAAGGGCGCAACTACCTGATCCCGGTCGATGCCGACTTCCGCTCCGAAGACGAGCTGCCGCAGCAGGCTACCGACATCGGCGAGTTTCTTGAGCGCCTCGGCGCGCTCAAATCCGGCTTCAACCTGGTCATTCTGGATGCCTGCCGCAACAATCCATTCGGATCGGTAACGGCGCAACTGGCCGACGCACGTATCCGCACGCGCGGCCTCAGTTCGTCCCGCCCCTCAGGTTTGGCCCATATCGAAGCGCCGCGCGGGACCCTGGTCGCATTTTCCACTGCGCCCGGCTCGGTGGCGCGCGACAGTTCCAACCAGGAAAACAGCGTCTATACCAAGCATTTGCTGCAATGGTTGAACACACCCGGATTGCCGGTGGAGCGCTTGTTCAAGCAGGTGCGGATCGGCGTCGCGCAAGAAACCCAACTGCAGCAGGTGCCATGGGAAACCAGCAGCCTGATGGGAGACTTCTGCTTCAAGACGGAAGGCAGGAAGGCCTGCGGAAACTGATGGCGACACATGCCATTTCACGCTTGGTCAGGCAAATTGAATCAGGTGCTCTTCAGTATAAATTCGTACCGCTCCGGGCGGATAAAAAATGTCGACTGGTCGCAGCAGACATCGGTGGCAAAGTACGAAGTACGCACCATCACCATTAGCGCGGCGCCGATTTTCACCTTGAGTAACTGTGCCATCTGCTTGTCTGCCGGCTGGGCGCGGATGGCAATATCGGCGCGCGCCACAGAATTCCCTGTCACCGCTTTCAGCATCGTGTAATTCGGCTGCCGTTGCGCGTCATTCCAGCTGACGGCCTTCAACTTCGCGGGAAGATGGCTGCGTCCGAACGCGATCGGCTCATTATCCACCAGATGCAGACGTTCCAGCAGCAGACATTTTTTCAGCCTGGCTCCAAACAGCGGGCGCAGCGATTCCGGCAACGGCACGACTTCTTTTGATATCAGGCGCATTTCCGGTTTGAGCCCCTGAAGCACCAGCGATTCATGGAAACTGCGCAAGCTGTCGAGGCCGTGGCGTACTTTTTTCCCGGAAGCGTAGGTGCCTTTTCCTTGCTTGCGCTCGACCACGCCTTCGTCGGTCAGCTTGCCCAAGGCCTGGCGCACCGTGACGCGGCTTACGCGAAATAGCGAGCACAGTTCCGCCTCTGACGGCAGTTTTCCTGTGGGGTCGTATTGGCCGCTGAGGATTCTGCTGCGCAGTTGCGCCGCGATTTGCTCGTAGAGCGAGGTGATGTTTTCACGAATGAGTTGCATGTCCGTTGCTGGATTTTTAAGAAGAAGGCAAGCGCGTTGCGGTGAAAAATAAAAAACCGATATGGTTATGCGAAACCATTATTTACTCAACTTGTATTAATACGTATCATAACAATACAGCCAGCAAACGTGGCTTTCAACGCATCGCAACCACTCAATCAGGCAGCAAGAAAATGCTCAAAGAATATTGCCCTCCACGTTGTGCTGCAACCTTGTCGGTGGATGCGATCGATTTTTCTTATCCGAATGGACACGCGGTTTTCAAGAATCTTTCGCTACAGGTCAGGCCGGGAGAATTCGTCGCGTTGCTTGGACCGTCCGGCTGCGGCAAGAGCACGTTGCTGAACCTGCTGTCCGGTTTCCAACAGCCGTCGCGCGGCAGCATCAGCATCAACGGAGCCCCGGTGCGGCCGGAAATGGATGAGTTGGGTTATGTGTTTCAGTCGCCTCAGCTTTTTCCCTGGTTGAATGCATTGGAAAACACGCGCTTCGGCTTGCGCATGGAGCAGCGCTTGAGTCTGAGCGAGCAGTATGAACGGGCGCGGCATTACCTTGCCCTGGTCGGTTTGACGCATGCAGAGAAAAAACTGCCATTCCAGCTGTCCGGCGGAATGCAGCAACGGGTCTCGCTGGCGCGGGCTTTGGCGCTGGAGCCGAAGCTGCTGTTGATGGATGAGCCATTCGCGGCGCTGGATGCGATCACGCGCAATAGCATGAATGAGGAGATTTTGCGGCTCTGGTCGGCGCTGGGCCAGAGCATCGTTTTCATTACGCATGATATCGACGAGGCGGTGTTCCTGGCTGACCGCGTCGTGGTTCTCGGCAGTACGCCCAACGGCGTACGCAGCGAACTCGACATCGATTTGCCGCGGCCTCGCAGCCATCGCGAGACGCGAAAACTGCCGCGCTTCTTCGATTATTCCGGTGCGCTGATGGAAAGCATTTCGCTGGCGATGGCTGCGGCGTGAGCGGCTTCAGCCGTCTTTCACAACACTATTTTCCGATTGAAAAAGCATGATCAAAAAAATTATCTTTTGCCTCGCTTTGCCTTTATTCTCCATTGCTTCCGCTCACGCCCAGGACAAACCGTTGCGCATCGGCTGGGTCTATGCGATGGCCAATGCGCCGGCGCTGATCGCAGACAAGAAAGGTTTTTTCGCGGAAGAAGGTCTCAAGGTCGACATCAAATCCTTCGGCGATGGCCCAGTCGTGCAGCAGGCGCTTTCCGCCGGTGAACTGGATATGGCTTACATCGGCGCGCCGCCGGTGTACCAGTGGTTCTCGCGCGGTCTCGATAGCCGTATCGTCGCCAAGGTCAATTTCGGCCAGGCTGCGGTGGTTGCGAATAATGCGGGGACGGTCAAGACGGTCGCCGATCTGCGCGGCAAGAAGCTGGCGGGCGTCGCAAAGGGCAGCGGCATGGATGTGCTGCTGCGCGGTTATGTGCTCAAGGAGCTTGGCGGACTCGACCCCGAGCGCGACCTGGACATCGCCGCAATGCCGCCGGCGAACATGAATGCCGCGCTCGAACGCAATCTGGTGGATGCCGCCTTCACTTGGGAACCCTTCGTATCCGAATCTCTGCTGCGCGGTACCTCCCGTCTGGTATTGGACGTCAATCAGCGCATTCCGAATTATCCGTGGTATGTCGTGATGGCCGTGCCGAAGGTCTTGAAAGAACGTCCCGACGATGTACTGAAGGTCTTGCGCGCGCACCGCAAAGCGATCGCTTTCCTGAAGGCGCATCCCGACGAGTCGAACAGGATCATCGCGGAAGCATTCAAGATCGGCGCGATCAAGACTGCGGCCGGCAAAACCATCGAACCGGCTGCGGTAGTGCAGGAAGCACGCAAGCGTCTCGGCTGGTCCGACCGGCTGGAATCGTCCGATCTGCAGTTCATCCAGCGTCTGATGGATTACTCGTATTCGCTTGGCTTCATGAACAAGGCATTGAAGGTGGAGCAGGTGGTCGACATGTCCTGGCTGCAGCGGGCCGAACAAGCTCGCAAACCGTAAGCGGGGGCGGACATGCGTGTGCGTTGGATCAAACCGTCCTGGAGCTGGGCTTCGTTGCCTTTCCTTCTGCTGGCATGGAGTCTGGCCGCCAGCCGCTTTCCATCCTATATTTTGCCGCAGCCGTGGGAAGTATTCGCGGAGGGATTGCGCTGGCTGCAAACCGAAAAGCTGGGGCAGCAGATCGTCGCCAGCCTGCTCGAGGAATTGGGCGGATTCGGCACGGCCGCCATCGCGGCGCTTCTCATCGGCACGATGGCGGGCGTTTCCAAAGGTTTTCGCGATTTCGTCACGCCTCTGAACGGCTTGTTCATGGCGATCCCTCCGATCGCCTGGGCGCCGCTGACCATGATCATTTTCGGGTTGGGGTATGTCTCGATCGTGATGGTGATTTTTATCGCTTCGGTATTTCCAATGGCGATCACGATCCAGGAAGGCGTGCAGGCCATCCACGGCGGCGAAGTGCGTGCGGCGCGCACGCTGGGGGCGAAGAAATGGCAATTGCTGTTCAACGTGTATCTGCCTGCTTCGCTGCCGGCGCTGACTGCCGCGTTGCGCATCGGTTTCAGCCAGGCTTGGCGCGCGTTGGTAGCGGCCGAGATGATCGGCGCCTCGCGCGGCATCGGCTGGATGGTGTCCATGGGCGGACAGGTCGGCAATGCGAGCCAGGTCTTGCTTGGCATCGTGCTGATCGGTTCAATTGCCTGGCTTGCCGAGACGCTGGTGTTCCGGCGCATGGAACGGCATTACCAAGCCTGGCGCCAACATTAGCCGGTGCCAACAAGCGTCTAAAAAACGAATCGGCCGGATTTGCCGAGATTCGCAGGATGGGTGAAACCCATCACGTGCACGGTTGATCGCGATGGGTTTCACCCATCCTAAGAATCTGCCATTTTTAAACATACGCAAATGAGGTGAGCCATGACAAAACCCTTCGATCCGCGCACTGAAGCCGGCCATTACATTTCGCCGCAAGGCCTGTACGAACGCAACAGGCAACGGCCGTTTCTCGGCAGCGTGACCTGCGAGCGCAATACGTTGACTGCCGGCGAGTGGACCGAATTGCTGCTTGTCTATGAAGTGGGGGAGGTGGGTTTGGCGGACGGCGCCTGGCTGAAACTTGCATTCAAGTTCTATTCCGATTGGGCCCTGTTCCAGACTTCCGATGCCACCGCGGCAAACTATGTAAGCGCGGAATACCATGCCGGCGAACTGGTTCCAGGACAAAGCCCGGCGACGGTACAACAACTCAAGGTGCGCTTTGACCAGAAAGGACATGAACGGCCATTCCAGAAAGCGATCATCGTCGACACGGTGGATGGCTATCTCAATCCCGGCGATCGTATCGTGATTCGGCTGGGCGATCGGCGGCAAGGCGGCGCAGGCACCCGGGTGCAGAGTTTCGTTGAAAAGGGTTTCCGGTTCCGGATGTTCATCGATCCTCTGGGCAGTTCCAAGTTTGTCGAAGTGCCGGGCGATGTGCTGCTGGACATCGTTCCCGACGTGCCGTGCGCTTTGCAGCTCATCGCGCCGCGCCTGGTCCATGCGGGGGAGGCTTTCGATGTCATCGTGCGGGCCGACGACAAGTGGGGCAACACCTGCCGCAATCTGCCCCTGCAGGGCTGTTTTCACCTGCAGGGACCGGACGGCCAATCGCGCCGGCAGGCATTCACGCTGAACGAACAAGGCTGGGCCGTGGTGCGCCTGAGCGGCCTGGTGTTGACGCAAGCCGGTGAGTGGCAACTGTCGGCCGAGGTCGATGACCGGCGTGTCGCGCCAGCCCAGGCCTACGTCACGATCGATCCGGCCGGCGCCACCCCGCGGCCTCTGTACGCTGACCTGCACGTGCACTCCGACGATACGGTCGGCACCAACGACACGCTCTACAACCTGAGCTATGGACGCGATGTCGCCGGTCTGGATGTGCTGGGATATACCGCCAATGACTTCAACATCACCGAGCAGCGCTGGAACAAGGCTGTGGAATTGATCCATAGCATCAACCAGCCCGGCCATTTCGTTTGTTATCCGGGCACCGAATGGTGCGGCAATTCCTGCGCCGGCGGCGACCGAAACGTCGTGTTTCTGCACGGAAGAAAGCCGGAGTTTCCTTTCGACGAACACGGACGCATGGTGCGTTCGGTGGAATGGAATGAATTTACCTCCGGCCCGATCAAGCCCGGCACCTGGCCGGTCGACGAGTTGTATGCCGCTTATGCCAAGGACCCGGAAGGCCATCTGATGATGCCGCACGTCGGCGGCCGCCGCTGCAATCTGGATTGGCATCACCCCGAGTTGGAGCGTTTGATCGAAGTCGGATCGGCCTGGGGGCAGTTCCATTGGGTATACGCCGAAGCGCTGCAGCGCGGCTATCGTGTCGGAGCCGCCGCCAACAGCGACGAACATCAGGGCCGGTGCGGCGGCGGCGTCCCCGCGACTGCCGTGTTCGGCTCGCGCGGCGGCCTGACCGGCGTGCTCGCCGACAGCTTCGACCGTGCCGGCGTGGGCCAGGCGTTGCGCGCGCGACGCACCTTTGCCACTACCGGTGAACGCAGCTTCGCGAGTGTGCGTCAGGCGCATCATTGGATGGGCGAGGTATTCCATGCAAATGACGATCAACCTCTGGAATACCGTTTGCTGGGCGACCAAGGATGGGAAGAGGTCAGTCTGTTCGATGCCGAACGCTGCGTCTGGCAACGCGACCTTCATCAGGAACTGGGATACTCCAGCGGGAGCATCCGTTTGCGGCTCGGCGGCGCGCGGATCAAGGACCGTTATCGCGGGGCCTACTGGGATGGGGAAATCCGTATCGTCGGCGCGGTGGTCAAAGATTTCCGCGCTTTCGGTTTCGATCATCCGGAACAAAGTTGCTGGCGCAAGGATGGCACCGCCATTGGATTTCGTACGGTCACCAGCGGCGATACCGACAGCATCGAACTGGATTTGTCGCAACTGGCCGGTTGCCGGATCGAGGTCCGCACACGCATCGACAGTTACATCAAGGTAGGCGATGTGCTGCAGCCGCAGCCCTATGTGCACGCGCCGCAGGTGCTGGTCGAGCTGAGCGGAGACGATTTGTTGCGGCAACCCCGTTTCGTGCGCGACCTGCCGGGGACTGAGCTGAAACTGTCGCTTGAGCGGTTGACGGCACAGGGCCTGCCGCGCAGCCTGTCCGGCAGTATTCCACTGCCCGAACTGAATCTTGAAAAAGGCCGCGAGCATCCTTTGTTCATCAGTGCGCGCCAGCGTGATCAATCACGCGTATGGACGTCGGCTTTGTTCATGACGATTTAAGAGCGGATCGAGAATCAGTGTAAGAAGATCGATCTCAGGCCTGCGATGTTCAGCGGACATCACGGCCCATGCGCTCCTCGGCCCGGCATTGACTTCTTGCACTGATCCGCAGACCGATAGGGCCGCGTTGCCTGTGCCGCCACGCCTAATTCGTGCAGGTAAGTCCAGGGATAAATTCCACGATCATGGCCGTCGCTGAATAGCAGCTGCATGCCATACGCGCCAACCGGACGCATTTCGCTGATACGGATTCCGGGGGCCACCGGTAGCGCATTCTGCGTGCGTACACGCAATGCGCGGCATTCGGCACAATTGCAGCGGCTGCGCAGATGCGCATGCTCGAACTGCCGGGATGTGCCATCGCTCCACACGATTTCAAGCGTGCCGGCGCGCGGATCGTTGTTGATGCTTACAGGGCGCATGCGAACTCTTTTTCAGTTGCTTGCGGCGCGGATTTGCCCAATCGCCAGCCGCGCCGCCTTGCGTACCTCCGGGTCAGGATCGTTCTGGATTTTTTCCAGCGCCGGGAGCGCTGCCGGGACACGAATTTCGCCTAATGCCAGGGCCGCCTCTTTGCGTAGATTGCTGTTTTCATGAGACAGCGTTTGCTCCAATGGCGGCACAGCGTCGGGATGGCGCAGGCGTCCCAGGCTGCGGGCAGCGCGCAGGCGCACTTGCCAATAGTTGTCCTGTAATGCGTTGATCAGTTCCGGCACTGCCGGCTGCAAGCCCAGCTTGCCCAGTGTGGTGGCGGATTCCTCGCGCACTTGCCAGGCCGGGTCGTGCAGGGCCGACAGCAATGCCGGCAAGACTGCGTCATTCGCCGCAAAGCCCAGGGCACCGGCTGCTGCGCGCCGTACATCCGGTTCAGGATCGTGGGCAGCCAATTCGGTGAGCGCTGCCAGTGCTTCGGTCTGCTTCAGATAGCCGAGGACTGACACTGCTTCGCGCCGCACGGCCGCATTTGCATCGGTCAGACTTGCCAGTGCCGGCGCAAAACTTTCCGGCACGCGCAGTTCGCGCAGGGCGCGTAATATCGCAATGCGCACAGATGCCTGGGGATGCCGCGCGTGCGGCAACAGCAGGGCAGCGGATTCCGGATGCTTCAGTTCGCTCAAGCTGTGCGCCGCGGCTGCGCGCACGGTAGCGTTTGTATCGCTCAAGGCCGTCACGAGAGCGCGCACGCCGGCCGCGCTTTCAAAGGCTTCCAGCGCCTTGGCTGCTTCGGCACGCACCTCGGCGGCCGGATCTTGCAGGGCTGCGATAAAGAGCGGCGCATGCTCGTCGCCGGCAAAGTCGGCCAGGTCGAGCAGCGCAATCCGCCGCACGGTGCTGTCCGCCGATTGAAGGCGATGTTGGATGTCTTCCATTTCCGGTTCGTCGTTGAATACGGTAGTCATTATTTCTTCTTAAATGGCGAATTGAAAGTGTTTCACTGGCGCCTTGCCTAGCGGGCTCAGGCGCTCCAACGGCACGCCTTCGTGCGCGGGATGCAGAAGCGCCAGACAATGCCGTTTCAATTGCGTGAACTGGGGAGATGTGACCAGATAGGCGCTGCGCGGACGGGCAAAATCGAGACGGATTTCTTCGATGATGCGGCCCGGACGCGGGCTCATCACCAGGATGCGGTCGGCCAGGAATAAAGCTTCGTCGATATCGTGCGTGATGAAAACGATGGTGGTCTTGATGCGCCCCCACACATCCAGCAGTAATTGCTGCATCATCAAGCGCGTCTGCGCATCGAGCGCACCGAAAGGTTCATCCATCAGCAATACGCGCGGATGATTGATCAGCACACGGGCAATTTCGACCCGTTGCTTCATGCCGCCTGACAGCTGTGACGGATAATGGTTTTCGAATCCTTCCAGTCCAACCAGCTTTAGCAATTCTCGTGCGCGCTGGTGCCGCTCCTGGCGTGCGATGCCTTTCATCTTCAAGCCGAAGGCGACATTCTGCAGCACTTTTTTCCACGGGAACAGCGTGTGATGCTGAAACACCAGACCGCGTTCCGGATGCGGGCCGCTTACCGGCTGATTATCGACATGTATCGTGCCGCGGCTCGGCCGCAAATGCCCGGCCAGCGCACCTAGCAAGGTCGATTTGCCGCAGCCGGACGGGCCGAGCAGACAGATGAATTCGCCAGGCGCGACCGATAGCGAAATATCCTGCACCGCCTCAAACAGGCCGGCACCCTGGCCTAGATGAATATGCAGGCGTTCGATCGCGATATTGCCTTGCGTAGTCTGGCGCATTATTTTTTCTCCTGCTGGCGCCAGGGCATCAGCGCGTTGCCGAGCCGCTTGACCAGCACACTACTGCCCATGCCGAAGACGCCTATGAACAACATTCCGACCACGATCTCGGCATAATTCTGAATTGTGTAAGAGGCCCAGGTGTAATAGCCGATGCCGAATTGTCCCGAGATCATTTCCGCCGTCACCAGGCAGAACCACGCGGTGCCCATGCCGATCGACAGGCCGGTCACGATGCTCGGCGCCGCACCCGGCAAAATCACCTCGGTGAAGATGGCGCGGCGCCCGCTGCCAAGGCTGCGCGCCGATGCGACCAGACGCGGATCGATGCTTTCCACGCCGTGTATCGTGTTGAGTAAAACCGGAAAAAGCGCGCCGGTGAAGGTGATGAAAACCATCGATATTTCCGACGACGGAAACATCAGGATCGCCAGCGGAATCCAGGCCACCGCCGGAATCGGCCGCAGCACTTCCAGCGGCGGCAGCAAGACATCTTCGGCCCAACGCGAACGCCCGACGATGAGGCCAAGCACGATGCCGGCCAGCGCCGCCGCCAAGAAGCCGGCGAACACGCGCGATAAGCTGGCCGCCAAGTGCGACAACAATGCCGGCGATTGCAGCAGCGACCATGCGGCGGAGAGCACCTCGTCCGGCGGCGGCACATTCTGGAAAGTCATCATGCCGAGGTTGATATGGTTGGCAGCCACCCATTGCCAAAGCAGGATGCATAGCCCGACCGAGGCCACGCGCAGTGCGAGGCGCTCGGCATTCGACCGGCTGACCGCGGTATATCCGCTTTCTGCGAGTTTGGTGGTTTTCATTGTCTGACTCCGTGCAATCTTTTTATTGGGGCCTGCGTAGCACATGAAACTAGTGGACTGTGACAGCCAATTCGAAAGTGCCTGTCGCGTGTTCGGCACGTATGGCCGCGTTGCCCCTGCTCGTGATAGCTCGCCATCACTGTGCTGCGCACCGGACACGCACCTTTCACTGCCAAATCGGCTGTTACAGTCGGCCAGATCTTCGCTTTGCCTCCTCTCACGCTCGCAGGAGAGGAGGGCAGGCGGCGACATGCCGCCAATGTCAATGAATGCCTGCACTGGCACGTGCAGCGTTGAAGTCAAGGACCTTGCCGCCGTACTGTTTGGCCCAAGCTTCGGCGGATTCCTTCAACAGGAAGGCGCTCACTTCATTTTTCGCATTGACGAACCAGGCATCGACTGCAAACAGCTTCAAGCCGTTGTTGCGGTCGTGCGCATATACCACGCGCACCTTTTTGCCGGCTTTTTCCAGCTTCCCCAACTCGGCAAACGCCGCTTCGGCCGAGGCATAGTTGCGCACCAGCGGTTCGCCTTCCACCCAGATTTGCGCAAGGCGCTTGAAGTCGGTGATCGTCTTGCCGTTGGCGGCGTCCTTGCCGTTTAGCGGCAGTTTCGCGTAATTCTTCAAGCTCGCGTCGTAGTCCAGGCCGGCTTGCTTGAACGCAGCGCGGATGTACTGATCGTTGATGAAGAGGTTGGCATCGAGATCGGTTTCGGTACGCTTCATCAGGCGCAGGGTGTCGATCGAGGTTTTCACGGCCTGGCGGTATTCCGGTTTCCAAGTGAAATCGCGTGTTTGCAAACCGAGCGGACCATGGAACAGATAATTGACCTCGGCTTCGATGCCGGTCACTTTGGCAATCAGTTCGCTGTATTTTTCCGGCTCTGCGGCAATTATCTTGTCGGCTTCGATCGCGGCGCGCAGGAAGGCGGTCACGATTTCAGGATATTTTTTTGCGTAGCCGGCATCAACCAGGCTGCCATGCAAGGTCGGCGCGCCGGCTTGCGAACCATCAAAAATCTTGCGCGCGAATCCGCGATGTGGAAACAGTTCGGCAAACGGCACGAAATCGGCGTGCGCTTCGATCTTGTTGCTTTGCAGTGCAGAGCCGGCGACTTCCGGCGACTGGGTCACGATGGTCACATCCTTTTCCGGATCCCAGCCCTGAGCCTTGACGGCGCGCAGCAGCATGCCGTGCGCGGTGGAGGCAAATGGCACGGAGATGGTTTTGCCTTTCAGTTCGGCCAGCGATTGCACCGGCGAGTTTTTCGGCACCACGATGCCGTTGCCGCTGCCGAGCGTGCTGCCGGACAGGACGGTGACGAACAGGCTTTGCTTGCCGGCTTTTTGAAACGCAGCGCCGTTGAAGGAGCCCGGGAAATCGGCCATCGATCCGATGTCGAGTTTGCCGGCGACCATTTCATTGGTCAGTGGAGCGCCGGAGGTGAAGTTTTTCCATTGGATGTCGTATTGAGCGTCCTTGTATTTGCCGTCGCGGGGCAGATATTTTTCGAGGAGTTTCAGCTCGCGGATCAGCAGGCCGCCGGTGGCGCAGTTGATAGTGGTGTCTTGCGTGCCGATGGCGATGCGGATGGTTTCGGCCTGGGTCGCGCTTACGGCTAAAGTCAGCAGCAGGCCGGCAAGTTTTTGGCTCAGGTACATTTTTTCTCCAAGGAATTTGATTGTGCGGACATTCATTTCCTGCTGTGCCGCGATGAAGCGGTAGTTGGCTTCTATGTGTGACTTGGTCGGCATTGTCGAATTTTCCTGGTGAGTTTTTTTGCTAGCGCAGCAAATATGGAATATCCACGGTCACCGCTCCGGTAGGGCAATCCTTTTCGCATGGCATGCAGTACCAGCATTCATCGAACTTCATGTATGCCTTTCCCTTGACCATATCGATCGCGAGCACGTCGAGCGGGCAGACATCGACGCAGACTGTGCAGCCTTTATGTGCAATGCATAAATCCTCATCGACCTTCACGGGGACGCTGGTCGAACTAAAAGCAATGGGCATCTGATCACTCCTTTAAACAGAAACGGCTTGCGCTTCCTTGTTGATGTTCTTGTCAATCCGCAGGCGTTGATACGCAGCCTTTTCCCGTTCACCCAGGCTGACGATGTACGGATCGACCGGGCGTTTGAAGCAGGTCATCGAACTTCCAACTTTTTTTACCTGCACATGGACAAACCAATCCTTGTCGTTGCGCGCCGGGTAATCGACCCGGTTGTGGTACAAGCCCCAACGGCTCTCGGTGCGATACAGCGAGGCGCGTGCCGCCAGTTCGGCGCAGTCACGGATCGCATGCACTTCCATCGCCCGCATCAGCTCGTGCGGATCGGAGGCCGACAGACGGTCCAGATCGGCGCGAATCGCCTCGAAGCGCGCCAACCCGATTTCCATCTTGCGCGTGACCTTGGGCGGTTGCAGGTAGTCATTGACCATGCGCCGCAATTTGTACTCGACTTGCGCCGGCGGCAAACCATCCTTGCGTGTCAGCGGCGCCCATACGCGTTCACGTTCGGCGTCAACCTGCGCCTCATCGACCTCGGCCAATCCTGTTTCGGCGCAATAGCGCGCTGCGCTTTCACCGGCGATCTTGCCGTAGACGAAGGCGCCCAGCATGTAGTTGTGCGGTACGCAAGCCAGATCGCCCGCCGCGTACAGTCCCGTCACCGTCGTCTCTGCATGCTCATTGACCCATACGCCGGAAGCTGAATGGCCGCTGCACAAGCCGATTTCCGAGATATGCATTTCCACCATCTGGCTTCGATAATCGGTACCGCGACCTGCATGAAAGCGGCCGCGGCTGGGACGCTCATTGGTATGCAGAATGGTTTCGATGGTGCTGATCGTTTCTTCCGCCAAGTGGTTCAGCTTCAAAAATACCGGGCCGTTTCCGCCTTGCAGTTCGTTGTAGAACTCTTGCATCATCTGGCCGCTCCAGTAGTCGCACTCGATGAAGCGCTCGCCCTTGTTGTTGGTGGTGAAGCCGCCGAACGGGCCGGTCACATAGGCGCAAGCCGGGCCGTTGTAATCCTTGATCAGCGGATTGATCTGGAAGCATTCGATGCCGGACAGTTCCGCACCGGCGTGATAAGCCATGCTGTAGCCGTCGCCGGCGTTGGTCGGGTTCTCATAGGTGCCGAACAGGTAGCCCGAGGCAGGCAGTCCGAGTCGTCCGGCGGCGCCGGTGGAGAGGATCACCGTCTTGGCGCGAATCACGTGGAAGTCGCCGCTACGGCAATCGAAAGCCATCGCGCCGGCGATACTGCCGTCGGATGCCAGCAGCAGGCGGGTCGCCACCAGCCGGTTGGTGATGTCGACGCGCGTCTTTTTCAGTCGGCGATACAACACCTTTTTGATGTCGTGGCCTTCCGGCATCGGCAACACGTAAGTCCCCATGTGGTGCACCTTGCGCATCGCATAGTCGCCGGTTTCATCCTTCTCGAACTTGACGCCCCATCGATCCAGTTCCTCGATCATCGGGTAACTGCCTTGCGCGTAGGCCATCACGGTTTTTTGATTGACGATGCCATCGTTGGCGGTGGTGATTTCTTTCACATACTGCTCCGGCGTTGCAAAACCAGGCACCACGGCATTGTTCAAACCGTCCATTCCCATCGAGATCGCGCCGCTGCGTTTGACGTTGGCTTTTTCCAGCAGGAGGACGCGCAGTTTCGGATTGGCTTCCTTGGCTTTTACCGCCGCCATCGGCCCTGCGGTGCCGCCACCGATCACGAGCACATCAACGGTTTGTGTATGAGTTTGCATGTTGGCTTTTGACAATTTGGTTTGATTTATTTGGGGGAGGTGCGATTTGCCGGCGATACCGGAATGCACCGCCGCACGACGCCGTTCAGAATGCGTTCGCGCAGAATTTTCTAGCGGTGCCGGGGGCGATTCGACCGTGCGGAAATGTTTCATCGGAACAGTTTTCTGTGAACCTGTCATGACAGGTATTGATCTATGCGGCGCAGTGTAGCGATCAAACATAAGAGCGAGAACGAATCAAATCGCGCTTGCTTATGCAGAAAACGCAGAGGAAAGCGAGGACGCTACAGGTGCACGCGAGATCCATAAACCGAATAAGCGTTTTTGAAGACATACCCTGGCGCACAGCCGCATGTCGAGCGATGCCGCGAGCCATATGCACATTTCAAATAAAGAGCAGCGAAAGTATTCGTTCTATTTTTTTCTGAATTATTTAATCTGGCGTCTCTATAAAGCAGCACTATTTATCTGTCTTCACTCCAGGAAAAATCATGACCATCCAGGCAATCAACGTCCGCAATCAATTCAGAGGCAAAATCAAAACCATTATCGAAGGCCCGGTCGTGTCGGAGGTCGATGTGGAAACGCCTGCCGGCATCGTCACATCGGTCATCACCACGCGTTCAATCAAAGACCTCGATCTGGTGCCGGGGTCTGAAGTGGTTGCGCTGATCAAGGCCACCGAAGTCTCCATCGCCAAGTTATAACCTTCAATGCACGAACGCATTCTCAGGGAGGTCGTCATGCAATATCCTGCTCTCGCTCATTGTCTGGAATCCTTGTGCCGCAAGAGGCAAGCCGGGATGCCCGTCCGGCTCGACGGCAATCTCTGGGAAGTGCCGAAGTCTGCGCTCGATCGCGTCGGCATCTTGGCTGTGCTGCACGAAAGGGGGGCCTGATATGGGACAACTTGCATCGGAAGTGCGCGTGCTGATTGTTCCCGGCTTGAACAACAGCGGACCGGGGCATTGGCAAACACGCTGGCAGCAACTTTATCCGGCGTTCGAGCGCGTCGAACAGGTGCGCTGGGATAGCCCGGAGCTTGAGGTCTGGTCGGCGCGCCTGGATCAGGTACTGCGCAGCGACGAGCGGCCCACGGTGATCGTCGCGCATAGTTTTGGTTGTTTGACGGCGGCGCATCGTGCCACTTCAGGGGCGACCAATTTGATTGGAGCCTTGCTGGTCGCGCCGGCCGATCCGGAGAAGTTTGGGGTGTCGGACCTGTTGTGCGATGCGCGCTTGCCTTGTCCGTCGATTCTGATCGGCAGTACCGACGATCCGTGGATGACGGCGCATGAGGCGGCGCAATGGGCGCGCACATGGGGGAGCAAATTCGTCAATGCCGGTGCCGTAGGGCATATCAATGCGGAATCGGATTTGGGATATTGGATGTTTGGCTTGTTGCAGCTGCAACGGCTGTTGTCGATGACGAATGCGCCAGCTGCAAAGCATTTGGGCGAATATCGGTTCGCGGTATAGGATGGTGCACCGTGTTTGGCGCTCGCTACGATCAGACGCTTACTGCGTGAACGGACTGGCCTTAGGCCCTGAACAGGTTCTTGATGAGAACAGACGCATGCCGGCTGCATGCTGTGTCTGCAGCTTATGACGGCCAGTGCAACACAGCATGTGTTCCGGATATATCACGCTTGGCCGAGAAAAGAAAATGGCTTACATGTTTTCACATATAAAAATGGCTTACATGTTTTCACATATAAGCCATTGATTGTACTGGTGGGCTGTGAGTGGCTCGAACACTCGACCTACGGATTAAGAGTCCGAAAAACAGTGCATTTCTAAGTGTTGATTAAAATATCCAAATCGCTTGAAACCCTTATGAAATAAGGATTTTTAAGGGGATTTTCATTTTTTGATATTCCATTGTGTTGACAAATATTCCGATTAAGTGGTTACATGGCGGTTACATGGCGACTTACGGATTATTTGGAGATGGCAAAAATCGCATTTACTGCTGGCCGGATTGAGAGGGCAATTTGCCCTGAAGGACTGGCGCAAACTTTCCTTTGGGATGAGGAAGCCAAGGGCTTGGGATTGCGGATTACGTCATCCGGTGCCAAGTCATTTATCTATCAAGGCAAGCTAAACGGGCAAACCATACGCCTGACCATTGGCAGTCCCAACACGTGGCCGATTGAAACCCAATGGGGCAAGGATGCGGACGGCAAGCGGGTAGAAACGCGCCGAGGTGCAAGGGAGGAGGCCCGCCGCTTGCAATCATTCATGGACCAAGGGATAGACCCGCGCCAACTGAAAGCCGAACAGCGTACCAAAGTAGAAGCGGCGCGGACGGAAGCGCAACGCCAAATCCTGACGCTGGGCGATGCGTGGCCCGTCTATTTGGAAGCCCGCAAAGCAAAGTGGAGCGAACGCAACTATCAGGACCATGTAAGGCTGGCTGCTGCTGGTGGAGAGAAGCGCAAACGTGGCAAGGGCGAGAAAACGGCCGGGCCGCTTGCTGCGCTCATGCCGGTGCTGCTGCCCGACCTTACCGCAAACCGCTTAGCCGAATGGCTCAAGAGCGAATCGGAAACCCGCCCGACCAACGCCGCGCAAAGTTATCGGCTGTTGCGGGCTTTCATTCGCTGGGCCGCCGACATGCCGGATTATCGCGGACTCATTGCGCCAGGTGCATACAGTGCGCGCATGGTCAAAGATGCCCTTCCCAAGAATCAAGCAAAGGAAGGCGACAGCCTGCAACGTGAGCAGTTGCGGGTATGGTTCGATGCTGTACGCAAGATTGGAAACCCCGTAATCAGCGCCTACCTGCAAGCCCTGTTATTAACTGGTGCCCGTCGCGAGGAAATGGCCGGGTTGCGCTGGGAAGATGTGGATTTTCAATGGCGAAGCCTTTCCATCCGCGACAAGGTGGAGGGAAACCGGGTTATTCCGCTTACGCCCTACCTTTCCAGTTTGCTGCTGAATCTGAAGCGCATTAATGACATGCCGTCGCCGACAAGGCTAAAAGAGCAGGGCGAAGCGCTGGATGATTGGAAGCCTTCGGAATGGGTGTTTTCAAGTAAAACCGCCGCCAATGGGCGTATTCAAGAGCCGCGTATTGCGCATACCAAGGCATTGGCCGCTGCTGGCCTGCCTCATGTATCACTGCATGGCCTGCGCCGGTCCTTTGGCACCTTATGCGAATGGGTTGAGATGCCTAGCGGTATCAGTGCGCAAATCATGGGACACAAGCCGAGCGCCTTAGCTGAAAGGCATTATCGCCGCCGCCCCTTGGACTTGCTGCGCAAATGGCACGACACCATTGAGGCTTGGATATTGGAGCAGGCCGGAATAGCCTTTGTGCCGGAACAGCCGGGTTTGCGAATCGTGGCGGCCGCATCTGAATAATTGCCGGATACGGTTTGGTCAGCCTTTAAAATACACATAAACATACATATAATATGCCTATGCGATACAGCTACGACCGCGCGAAAAAAGCAGCGAATTTAAAAAAGCACGGCCTGGACTTCGATGACGCACCGCAGGTAATCGAAAGCGGGAAAACCGTCACGTTTGAGGATAACCGCTTTGATTATGATGAGCCGCGATTCATCACGCTAGGGATGCTGGACGGGGCGGTAGTGTTTATCGTCACGACCGAATCAGATACGGAAATCCGCATTATTTCCATGCGAAAGGCAGACAAACATGAGCAAAAAATCTACTTCGGCAACCTTTGATGAGGATGCGCCGATTACACAGGCCGACATTAAATCCGGCAAGTTGGTATTGCGCAAGCGCGGCCCGACCGGGGCGGTTTTACCGAACAAGCAGCGCGTCAATATCTATCTGGACAGTGCCATCATTGAACACTTCAAATCAAAGGCCGGGGAGCGTGGTTATCAGACCTTGATTAACGATGCGCTCAAGCAGGCGCTGCAGGCGGAAAGCATTGAGGCGACGATTAAGAAGACAATCCGAGAAGAATTACGGCGGCATTGACGATTTAAAGCGCCAGGCTACCCCGACGAGGGAGAAAAGCGGGAAGCCCTCTCCCGTCAGTCTGGTGCCTGTTTCATTGAAGGTGTTTGAAGGAACGCGATGAACTCACCGGAACAACTAGGCCTGCAGCTTTATTTCCTGGCAGATGCCGCAAAAACCCTAAATCTTTCAGAGTCGACCTTGCTGCAATATGCGGCATTCCGGACCACGCCATATGATGGCCTGAAGCTTGGTGTATTTGTTGTTGACGAGGTGCTGGATGAACACGGCACCGAATCTGGCCGTTTCAAAATTCACGGCATTTTGGACAGCATGGAACTATCCAGCATCTTCGCTAACGGGAAAATTGAAATTCCAACCTTCCAGCTTCTTGCACGCACAAGAAGTCCGCTCGGCGGGACGATGGATGATGAAATGTTGCAACGGCAGCCGGTTGCCGATGGCGGATGGACATACAAATACCATCCGAAGAATGCAACGGTTACGGTCACGAAAGAACGAATTTCTATCGACGGCAAGCATTTGGCTGAGTACAAGAGAAAATTGGCGGAAGTGGAAAAGAAAGCCGAATCGCCAGATTGGGAAAAACTTCGCGTGGAATTGAATTTGTATTTCGACAGGCGCTACGATGAATTGCCGGAGCATATACGCGAATATGTAAAGCAAGCATTTTTTCCATGTCCTGAATATTGGGATGGTTACACGCTGGAAAAGCGGAAACGTCAAATTAACGATTACGACTTGAAACACAACCCGGCGCGACAGATTGAGCGAAAAGCCGGTGAGTGGCTTTACTCAATGGATGCAAATGCATGGTGGCTCGCCGAGTCTATTTCTCCCACTCATGCTGCAATGTTGTTATCGAGGCGAAACCCAAATACTCAAAAAGTTGAAGATGCGGAAACGAACACAAACGATGAAATGGGGCCGGAGGATTTTCGGCGACTCAAGAATACCTTTGATGGTGCGAGCAACAAGCAAAAGACGCTGAAGGATTGGATAGCATACGCTCGCGACCGTAGCTTGAAGATTCATTCGTGGATTTGCGATTGGGAGGCGTGGGTTCGCGAAGTGGATGCGAAAGCAATCGAACAATCTAGGCAAGGTTGGCCGGCCATTCCGGAAGAATTGGCTAGGGTGGCGGGAAAAAAGGCGGAATCGCCGCCGGCATTGTCTATCGATAGGCGGCTGGGAGCACATCCGCCAGGGCAGAAGCAAGTTTCAGGGCAAGCTAATGGGGAATGGATGATTAAGGCACAGGAGTTTGCGAAGGAATATATTGACCGGCACAAGGCGCAAGACCTTTTTCCGAGTCAATCCGACGTTTGCACGCACGTTGAAACAAAGATGCGTGAAATGAAAATTTATGGCGCTCATGGTAAGCCGGTTTCGGCACAATATATTCAGCGCAATGCCATACAGGGCGATTGGTGGAAAAGGAATAAACCATAACGCGGGAAATGCGGGAAACGATTATCAGAGAAATTCCCGTGCATTGCGAATAGCGCTGAAACTCAGTAATCATGCCGGTTTTCTAGCTTTTTAATTTGGCTTTATGGGAAATTTTCCCGCCAATGAAGTGAAGGCTCCAATCAACTAAACGGAGCAGCAATGCAAACACTTCACCAATTACGCCAAGCTATCACCACCGCCGAAGCTGCTAAAGCTCTAAATCGAGCGCCGCAAACTTTGCGCAAATGGGCCTGCCTTGAAAACGGACCTATTCGCCCCATTCGTATTAATGGCCGTCTTGCATGGCCGCTTGAAGAAATCGCCGCGCTGTTGAACGGAGGCCAATAATGGAAAAGGCCCAACTCCCGTTAATAGCAGAATTGGACCTTGGCGATGACACCGAGGATTCTACAGAAAAGACCGCTTGCAAATTCGCCGGTACTGATAATCCGCGACATCTGCGCGTGATTCATTCACTATTGATTCGACCAAGGAAGCGCGAAGAAATCGACCGTACAGCAGGTGCCAGCAATGGACCGGACCTGATAGCGGAATTGCGCCGCCGTGGATTGTCTGTTCCATGTTGCCGAGTACCGGCAATCGACCGCGATGGATATCCCACCAAGTACGGTGTGTATGAATTTACCGACTATGACCGGCATGCGGTCAATGCGTGGCTGCGCAAGCGGAAGGATGTACGCCATGGGTAAGGACTATCAAAAGCGCGGTAAGGGCAATTCAGGGCGCGATGCGGGCGGTTTCGTGGCATTGCCTTGGTCGGTGCTTGATAGCGCCAACTATGCCCGTTTGTCGCATCCGGCGCGTGCCTTGCTGCTGGAGTTCGCCCGTCAGTTCGTGCGAGACAACAACGGACGCTTATTGGCGTCTGGTGCTTATCTTGCGAAACGCGGCTGGAAAAGTGCGGGGGTTATCGTGCGGGCCAAGCGCGACCTGCTTGAGGGGGGATTCATTCACGAAATGGTAAAAGGCCAGCGCCCAAACAAAGCAAGTTGGTATGCTGTGACTTGGCAGGCGCTCGATAAACTGTCGGGTTATGACGCCGGTGCTGCCGAGTCGTTCCGACGTGGCGCGTATCACGATTTCGGTTCTGAAAAAAACGCGAGCCTTACTCCGTCTGGAGCAGGAAGGCGGGCGCGTATAGTTCCTTCTAACGGAGTAAAGAGGGCGTCGCTTGCTTCTCCTAACGGAGCTATCCGGGACAATTTTTGCCATTCCTCTACTGCTTCTAACGGAGACCATCTAGAAGTACCATCTGCAGGCAATGAATTGGCGGGGCCTTGTGAAGTATGCGACAGCAGTCTAACCACATCGACCGAACTTGCTACCGGTACAGAAAAATCGGCAAACGGCGCGGACTGTGTGGAGAAGTCGGTTAGCTCTCCGGATGAAAAGCCAGAAAGGCCCGTCAAGGTGCGCAAACGCAGACTTGTGACGAATGTGTCGGTGGCTTCAGAAAAATGCGTCGCCAAGCCTCAAAATGCGGCCAAGCGTCATTCTGATTCGGGGACGTTGCTGGACGATTCAACCGAGTGGCAAATATCGCTCAAGCCTGAGTTTCGGATACGGGACAAATTGGCACAGCTTGGCTCGGTGCTGAGCGGACGGCATGCTGAACCATGGTTTGGATTCGATGATTCGCCGAAATGGAAAAATTTGCTCTGCGTAGGCTTCGACGTTTTGCCTGCGACCCTAGCCGAAAAAATCAATGATGGCGACTACCAGCGCATCAGCGACTACGAGACGCGGCCGGGCTATTGGGATGACACAAAAGGCGAATGGATAGCCACCCCGGTGAAACAATCCAAGAAATTGAAGGCGATTTTGCCATGACGCCCGATTGCCGCGATGAATTCCGAGAACTTGATATGACTGAGGTCAAACAATGAAGACAACGAATGCCGAGCGCTTAAGAATTTACAAGCGCAAAATGAAGCAGGCTGGGTTTAAACGTCTATCGGTCTATGTCCATCCTGAATTGGCGGCTTTTCTGGCGCGAGTACGTAAATCAAATGAATGTGGCGGGCGGACGCTTGAGCGTCTTTTATTGGGCGAAGCGAGGGAAAGACCGCCGCATCGTTAACAGGAAATACGAAACCGGTACGCGCGCGGGAGGGTGGAAATATCGCAGTCAATAAAAAGAAATTTGTCGGCCATTTTAGTTAAGCGATGAAACTCAGAGTTCGCACCGGTTCCCGACCGATGCAACGAAAAAAGAACCCGTATTTTGCTTAATGATTTCGTTTTCTGTGAGATGAATATGCGTGGTGGCAGTCGATATGGTGCGGGGCGTCCGGGTTGGAAGAGCAAGGTCAATACCCGGTGTCAGTTGGATGTCCGGAAATTTATAAGGGATGGGTTTTTGGCGCCGGGCCGTGAGTACACTTGGTCATGGACCACCGAGGGGAGACAGGTTGCTTCCATTGGAATGCTTGTCGATGGAGGCGACTGTATTACACTGCACTACTGTGCGAACGAAAAGGCCGTTCGTCTTCCGATTCGGCTAACCAGAACAGAATGCAATTACGGCGGTGAGCGGGTTTGGTTCTTGTGCCCGCATTGCGGAAAGCGTTCGGCCATCCTCTACCTGACAAGTGGCACGTTTGCATGTCGGCATTGTTCCAAACTTGCCTATGCAAGCCAAAGCGAGGATGCTATTTCCCGTTTATGGCGAAAGCAACGGAAGATTGAACGCAGGCTTGCCGGTAGTGCCGGTGAATGGAACGGATGGCGCAAACCCAAGGGCATGCATCAAACAACGTTCGACCGACTGCGGGCCGCAATTGTTGAAATCGAGCGAGAGAAAGACCGTGCATTCATGATGACCGTTATGCAGTTCTTTGGACAGGCGTGATTTTTTCAATGCTTAGAAAAAGAATATCTACGGGATAGAACGCAATCTGTCTATAGTTGCAAACGCGTCTTTTCGTTTCTCTCCCAGGAACATAGCAGCGAATCCGTAAGCATCTTGCCAGTTAGGAAAAGCCATGGAGAATATCTCCAATTTCTTTTCAAGTTCTGCTGCAACTTCGTCGGTAGGTGTGGACTCCCGAATCACGCCATCTAAGACCATCGCTTGAATAGTGACTTTTAGCATCGCAAGAAATTTTGAATACGATTCCTGCCCCTTATCTCGACCGAACAGTGTTTTCCTTCCGGCATTCTTTGTGACATCAGCCATAGCCATGACTAACTTGGTTAGCGCGTTATACGTGTGGGGTGTCATTAGGCGCAACTGTTCTTCGAACATGCGAATTCCTGCCATATTTATCTCCCTGAGCTTTGGATGCGTCTGATATTAGCCGGGAAAACTTGCGAGGAGCCTACGCCCGGAAAACTGCGTATTGACAAAATCGGGTTACATGAGGGTTACACAACTTCCGGAAAGCAAAAAGCCCAATCACATTGACTGGGCTAAGTACTTGATTTTATTGGTGGGCTGTGAGTGGCTCGAACACTCGACCTACGGATTAAGAGTCCGCTGCTCTACCAACTGAGCTAACAACCCAACGAGACCGGGATTATAGCCGGATTTTAGGAGAGAAGGAAGGGAGAAACGCAGGTCGGATGAGACGGAGGGACGCTGTAATGCTCAACAGAAAAATTCCAGCCTTGATTCTTTTCTGTGATTTTGAGCAAAATGCCTTTGGTGCAGTTTTAATGAATGAAATAGGCCAAGGGCCCATGGTCAAACGCCATGTGTCCAGCCTGCTCGCCAAACTGGATGTGAGAACTCATGTCCAAGCGGCGGCGAAAGCGGTTGATCTGGGTTTGATCGACGCGCTGCGGGGATGACTCATGTTGCCCGCAGCATCGTCTAGAGCCTGCTTGAGTTCATAGCAGACTCTAGCCGTATTGCAGCGGCGCCCGAGTGCATCAAGACGGGAGAAAAGTTTTGCCGTTCCGGCCGGGAGCGAAAGCGGGAAGTTGACCGGGTTGCCGTCCATGTCCATCATTTTTGAAAATGCGGTGCGCGGTAAAATCACGCGGTTGAATCTTATCCTTGCATCAATAAGATGAAAAATCCGCTGCTCGAATACCGCGCTTTCCTGTATTTTTTTCTTGGCCGCGTCGCCACCACCATGGCCAACCAGATGATGATGGTGGTGCTGGCCTGGCAGATGTACGACCTGACCCACAGCGCCTATGACCTCGGAATGGTCGGACTCGCGCAATTTCTTCCCGCGCTTGCCTTGTCGCTGGCGGCGGGCCATGTTGCCGATCGTTTCGATCGGCGCCGTGTGCTTGCCTGGTGCCTGGGTGGGCAATTGCTGGTCACGATCGGTTTGATCGCAGGCACGCTGGGCGGCTGGTTGAGCCGTGAGGCAATCCTGATCGCATCGCTTGTGCTGGGCGCCGCCAAGGCGTTCCAAATGCCGACCCAGCAGGCGCTGGGCCCGCTGCTGGTTCCCGCCGCAGTATTGCCGCGAGCGCTGGCCGCTTCTGCAGCCGGTGCGCAAGCAGCCATCATCCTGGGGCCGGCGCTGGGCGGATTCATTTATGTGGCGGGCGCGCACGTGGCGTATGGGGTATCGGCCATGCTGTTTGTGCTTGCCATCGGTTTTGTCTCGGTGATTCTGCTCGACCATGTGCCTGGTCCGCGCGAACCGGTGAACCTTAAAAATCTGTTTGCCGGCATCGCCTTCATCTGGCAGCGCAAGGAAGTCCTGGGCGCGATTTCGCTTGATTTGTTTGCAGTATTGCTGGGCGGTGCGGTCGCGCTGCTGCCGATTTTTGCGAAGGACATTTTGCATGTCGGCCCTTGGGGACTCGGCTTGCTGCGCTCGGCGCCGGCGGCCGGCGCATTGTCCATGTCGCTCTATCTCGCGCACCATCCGATTCAGCGCCGTGTCGGGGCGGCGATGTTCGGTTCGGTCGCTATATATGGTCTTGCCACCCTCGTCTTCGCGCTGTCGACTTCATTCATGCTGTCGCTGTTTGCATTGGCCGTCACCGGCGCATTCGACATGGTCAGTGTCGTGATTCGCCAATCGCTGGTGCAACTGGAAACACCGAATGACATGCGCGGCAGGGTGAGCGCGGTCAATTCTATTTTTATCGGCGCATCGAATCAACTGGGCGAATTCGAATCGGGTCTTACGGCGGGCTGGTTCGGCGCTGTGCCGTCGGTGCTGATCGGCGGACTTGGCACCTTGCTCGTGGTAGGCGTGTGGATGAAGTTGTTTCCAGCGCTGGCAAGACGAGAACGTCTGGCGTGCACCGGTTCTTGAGCCTTGCAGCATGAATCACAGCGCGAGCGTGCCGCACCTCCATTGAGCGTTCGCGGACAAGGGTGTTATCCATCATTTCGTCGGTGCATACCCTGCGGCTGCATGTCATTGTGAAAGGCATGGAAACCGCCGCGCAGCTGCAGTATCTGACGCACCCTGATTGCGACCTGATGCAGGGCTATTACTTCAGTCGCCCGCCGCCGGGAACGGCGTTCGAACAGATGCGGGCGGAAGAAGAGGGAAGCGTGGGGGCGCCGTTGCACACCTTGCTGGCCGTCTATCGATAATTGCGCGGCGAGCGCGCCGGTCTGCTATGGCTGATGGTCACGGCGCCTGCGCCAATTCCCGTGTCACTTTTTCGATACCTTTGATGACGCGCGCCAAGCGGTCGAAATCGATCTTGTCGACTGTGTCTTCTTCCGTGTGGTATTGCATGTGGCGGAAAGGCGCGGTATCGGTAATCATCAATCCCGGATAACCGAATTCCCTATAAGACCAGTGATCGGACCAGTCGATTCCCGGGATGAAGGCCGGGGCGGCCACGCCTTCCGAAGGAAAGGCGGCGTTTTTGCGAAACGATGCAACGGTCCGATGCACCAAGGCGCGGGATTCGAGCGTACCGACAAAGCCGATGAAATTCCCGGTGTCCGGATACAGCATGTTGAAGGGGAAGGGGTAGCGTTGGCTGCCCTTTTCTTCCGAGTAGTAGCCCATGGTTTCCAGCGAGAGCATCGCCACTACGTTCTCCCCGCGGGCGTGCAAATCGCTGGCATGGACCCAGCTTCCCATTTGGGTGGTTTTGAAATATGGCGGTTCCTCGTTGACATACAGGACCAGCTTCAATTCAGTGCCCTCGGCCGGCTTGAAATCCTTGAGCAAGCGCGCCAGTTCGATTACGCCTGCGCTGCCGGTACCGTTATCGTTGGCGCCGGGCGCACCCTCCACCGAATCGTAGTGTGCGCCGACGACGATGACTTGCTTGGGCTTGCCTGAGGGTGTATTTGCGATCGATACTTCGAGGTTGCGTACCGGGCCGGCCTTGCTGTCGTAGGACTGGCGCTTCACCTTGTAGCCGTAGCCGGTGAGCGTGTCTTCGATGTATTGCGCGGCTTGTTCCAGTTTTGCGTAATGTGCGACGTTATGTTCTTCGCTTGCGAGCTTGACGACATGCCGTTTCAGCAGCGCACTCAGCGCGCGTTCTTCCGCAGTCAATGGCAGCAACGGCGCACGCTGCGACGAACCCGGCATCGCCGTCATGTAGATCAGCAAGCCGGCCGCTGCTGCGAGCAGCAGGATCGCGGCTAGGATAAGGAGCCTGAAAAGGAGGCTGAGAATGGTTTTCATATTTTCTCTGGGGATGCGGTTGAATTCTTTAAAGCAGAATCGCATCATAAAGAAAAGCAAGTTAATGGTGACAAAAAAATAATGTTTATTTTTCGCTTCCGTTAAGTTATATGAAGTGGCGGAAGGTATTTTGAAGTGAGAAAATATTTGTGACGCCGCGCAATCGAATGCTGAAATTAATTTTACTCTGACCCTATTGGAGTTTCCGGAAAAAGCGCGGCATAGGCATTGCTAATCTAAAGATCACGGGCACTGCGCCGTAATAGAATTGTTGTCTCAAGAGTGGTTTTAACCCGTCTGAGCGTAAGCGTGGACGGGTTTTGTTTTTGGGATTTCCCGATTCTTTAATGCCCCTGGGATATTGCACAACTCCCCTGTTTGGAAGCGGCCGCATAGGCGCGTTGCCGCACAGATGAATCGATATACGCCGCCTATTCTTTACCCGTCCGCCTGTTATTTTTCGCCTTTTTCCTTTGCCCGGACGCAGCCGTCGGGTACGGATGGGGAAAAATGCTGCGGTGTTTGAAAGGAGTTTGCCATGTCCAATCAAATTCGTATCTTGCTGGATGAAGCCGACATAGGAAGCGGGGAGAAAAGCGAAGGAGAGCGCGAAACCGAAAAGCTGCTGGAACAGGTGCCGAGACAGCCGCCGCATTCCGAAGATGAGGCGCTGAATGACGCGCGGGCCGAGCAGCAGATGATCGAAGGAAATGTCGATACGTCAGAGGCTTGCCGACGTCTCGAGCGCAAGCGCATGTCGCAAAACGACCAAGCCGATAGATCGGCTGAGATGGGCGATCAGAAGGATAAGGACAAGCCATCCAGCAAAGACTAGGGGAATGTTACAGTCCCCTAGAGCAGTTTCATCCTGACCGCACACGGCCAATCTTGCGCCTGCGATGCTCACCGTACCATTCGTACGGTTGCGCTTCTCGACTCAACCTTGGCTCCTGTACGGTCAGGCTGAAACTGCTCTAGTGACTCGCCCCAGCAGGAAAAGCCGGCGCGTTTTCGAAAAAAAGCCCACCGGTAAGGGCGGGCTTGAATCTATTTTCTTGGAGGAGAAATAGAGGAGACAACGAATTGTCTCTTGTCGTCTGTCAATTGTCCAATTCCCAAGTGAAATGACTGTTATTGCTTTGATGAATGGTCCGGCAAACCGGGTCAAGCGGCTTGATTACGGATATCGCCGTTGGCTGGAACGCGATTCTGCAACATATCGAGCGGGTCCATCTGCAACTTCAAGACATCATGCAGGCTGATAAGGCGCAGAATCATCTTGATCACTTCGGCCTCGCTCATGGCTTTCACCGTGGCGCGCAGCGATCCTTCCACATTTTGCCCTTGAATCATGGTCATGTCGCGCTGGAAGCGCTGGAATTCGGGGCGGATCGGTTCCGGCAGGTCCTGCGCTTGCAATAGCAGGATGCGAGTCACATAATCGCTGGCGAGCCAAGCCTTTTTCTGCGTCCGCGCAAAGGCAAGGGAACGGACGGCCTTGTGAAATTTGTACCAGGCGTAAGACATGCGGGGCTCCATCGGTATATCGGATCGGACTGAATGTTGATAGTGCGATTACACACTACAAATTTCCTGAAAGCTATACCATGTTTATGTCATTTTTCGTCAATACATTAGACTTCACCGCCAAGAGCCGGTAGACTTTAGGGCTTTTTGCAAGGGCTACCATCATGGCCGCCATTCCCGATTTACCCCCGACCGAAACGCCCGACGCTGAAGCCGCGCCGGATTCCCGCCGTGTGCCGCTCGAGCTGATCGCGCGCGAGGTCGCCCGCCGGCGCACCTTCGGCATCATTTCCCACCCCGACGCGGGCAAGACTACCCTGACCGAAAAGCTGTTGTTGTTCTCCGGTGCAATCCAGCTTGCCGGTACGGTCAAGGCGCGCAAGAGCGGACGCCACGCGACTTCGGACTGGATGGAAATCGAAAAGCAGCGCGGCATTTCAGTTGCCAGCTCGGTGATGCAGTTCGAGTACCGCGACCATGTGGTCAACCTGCTCGACACGCCGGGCCACCAGGATTTTTCGGAAGACACCTATCGCGTGCTGACCGCGGTCGATTCGGCTCTGATGGTGATCGATGCCGCCAAGGGCGTCGAGGCGCAGACCATCAAGCTGCTCAACGTCTGCCGCATGCGCAATACGCCGATCATCACTTTCATGAACAAGATGGACCGCGAAACCCGCGATCCCCTGGAACTGCTGGATGAGCTGGAATCGGTGCTCAACATCCAGTGCGCGCCGGTGACCTGGCCGATCGGCATGGGCAAGACTTTCCGTGGCGTGTACCACTTGCTGCGCGATGAGATCATGCTGTTTGCCGCCGGCAGCGAAAAAGCCGACCAGACTTTTGAAGTCATCAAGGGCATCGACAATCCGCGCCTGGCCAAGATGTTCCCGCTCGAGATCGAACAATTGAAAATGGAAGTCGAGCTGGTGCATGGCGCTTCGCACCCTTTCGATCTGGATGCCTTCCTGGCTGGCACCCAGACGCCGGTGTTCTTCGGTTCCGCGATCAACAATTTCGGCGTACGCGAGATTCTGAACGCATTGCTCGATTGGGCTCAGCCGCCGCGCGAGCGCGATGCGACGGTGCGTTCGGTGGCGCCGACCGAAGCGCCGTTTTCCGGTTTCGTGTTCAAGATCCAGGCCAACATGGACCCGGCGCACCGTGATCGCATCGCCTTCCTGCGCGTGTGTTCCGGCCGCTTCGAGCGCGGCATGAAAATCAAGCATCTGCGCCTGAATCGCGAGATCAAGGTGTCGAGCGTGGTGACCTTCATGGCATCGAGCCGCGAACAGGTCGAAGAGGCCTATGCCGGCGACATCATCGGCTTGCCGAATCACGGCAACATGCAGATCGGCGACAGCTTTTCCGAAGGTGAACTGCTGCAATTCACCGGCATTCCCTATTTCGCGCCGGACTTTTTCCGCTCGGTGCGCATCCGCAATCCGCTCAAGATCAAGCAATTGCATAAGGGCTTGCAGCAGCTCGGCGAAGAGGGCGCGGTGCAGGTGTTCAAGCCGGTCAACAGCGGCGATCTGATCCTGGGGGCGGTCGGCGTGCTGCAGTTCGAAGTGGTGGCCAGTCGTCTGCTCAACGAATATGGCGTCGATGCCGTGT
Source organism: uncultured Burkholderiales bacterium (assembly GCA_966211965.1). Lineage (GTDB taxonomy): Bacteria > Pseudomonadota > Gammaproteobacteria > Burkholderiales > Burkholderiaceae_D > CBIHON01. The sequence continues at coordinate 67,674 of CBIHON010000025.1, forward strand.
TCGAAGGCACCAGCATCAGCAGTGCGCGCTGGATTTCGTGCGACGACAAACGCATTCTGGCCGACTTCGAAAAATCGTCTGCCGGACATAACGTCGCCTATGACGCTGCCGGCAACATGGCTTATCTGGCAACGTCCGGCGTCAACCTGAAACTCACCCAGGAACGTTGGCCGAAAATCACTTTCCATGCAACGCGCGAGCATGCGGTGAAGCTGGCCTGAAGTAGACCTGCATCTTGCAGGTCATGGGTAACGTAGGATGGGTGCAACCCATCACTTGCCGGTTGATTATGATGGATTGCGCCCATCCTACGCACTGAAGTACTGCCTTGCAATACGTCGGTAAAAATGCCGGGTTGTAGGAGCAGGCCATGCCCGCGACAAGCCACCGCGCTGGACGATCGCGGCATGGCCCGTTCGTACAGAACGGCGAGCGCAAGGCCTTTTGCGTAGTCACCCATTACGATTTTCTACGGGGCGCCGATGCCGAAAATTCTCAAGTTCACCGGATTTGCGCTGCGCGATTTGTTCGTGACCGTCGGTCCGGCCGTGCTCGTCATTGCGCTGGTATGCTTCATCGCTTATCGCTGGGTCGACCCGACGCCGCCTTCACAGGTATCGATTTCCACCGGCCAGGAAAACAGCGCGTATGAAGAATTCGCAAAAAAATACGCCAACACACTGGCCAGGTATCACATCACCTTGACGCTGAAGCCCTCGCTCGGCTCCCATGAAAATCTGCAACGCTTGAACACGCCGCACTCGGGCGTCGACATCGCCTTCGTGCAAAGCGGTTCGACCGAGCAGGCGGAGGCCGAGCGCAGAGGCTTGATTTCGCTCGGCAGCCTGTTTACCGAACCGGTCTGGCTGTTCTTCCGCGATAGCAAAGACATCACGCAACTGACCCAGCTCAAAGGGTTGAGAGTCAATGTCGGCCCGGACGGCAGCGGCGTGCCGCAACTCTTCAAAAAACTGCTGGCGGTGAACGGCGTGGATCCGTCCGAACTGACGCTGGGCGCCTTGGAAAACACGCCGGCGACGGTCGAGTTGTTGGAAGGCCGTATCGATGCGCTGGTGTTCAGTTCGGCACCGGATGCCTTGCTGATCCAAATGCTGTTACAGACGCCCGGCATCAAGTTATTCGACTTCGCCCAGGCCGAGGCCTATACCCGGCGCTTCCCCTTCTTGTCGCATGTGGTGCTGCCGCGCGGTATCGTCGATCTGGGGCGGGACTTGCCGCCCACGGATTACAACTTGATTGCGCCGACCGCGACGCTGGTTGCTCGCGAGAGCCTGCATCCGGCCCTGGTCGATTTGTTCGTCCAGGCTGCTGCGGAAATTCATGGCGGCGCCGGCTGGTTTCGCAAGCAGGGCGAATTCCCGACCGCCAGTTATACCGAAATCCCGGTCGCGCGCGACGCCGCCAAGTTCTACAAGAATGGGCCACCCTTCCTGCAGCACTATCTGCCGTTCTGGCTGGCGAATTTCTTCGAACGGATGTGGGTGGTGATCGTCGCGCTTGGCGCCCTGATTCTTCCGCTGTCGCGGGTGGTGCCGCCGCTTTACGTTTGGAAAGTGCGCTCACGGGTGTATCGCTGGTACGGCAAGCTGCGCGCGGTGGAGCAGGCGATCGAGGAGGTGCCGCGGGAACAGCGCCAGGAAGTGTATGCGAGACAGCTGCAGCGGCTCGACGAAATCGAGGAAAGCGTGAACCGGATTTCGGTCCCGCTCTCATTCGCCGAAGAGTTGTACGGCTTGCGCAGCCATATCAATTTCGTGCGGGGCCGGGTGCTGGATTTGATCGCGGCGTGTAACTGAACTGGCTCACAAAAACGGCGTGACTCGCGCTTTCAAAAGCGCGATCAGCTTTTCATCCATGAACCGGTACTTGTCCGGGATATTCAGGCAAATGACGCGCTTGCCGTGCAGGTAAGCGCGAAAACCTTGGGCCAGCTTGGTCTTGTGGGCCTTTTCCATCACAAAAATGAGGTCCGCCGCTTCGATCAGTTCCGGTGTCAAGGGATTGTCTGCATGGCGGCTGACGCCGGCCGAACTGGTTTCAATCCCCGGGTATTCCGCAAAAACCTGTTCGGCGGTCGGACTGCGCCAGCGGTTCAGGCTGCAGATGAACAGGACTCTTGTTGCCGTCATCAAGCTCCGGCCCAGGGCAGTCCTGCCTTGCACCAGCCACCTACGGTTTTGCGATGCCCGTCGGCGTCCTTGTCGCCCTCAAAGCCTTCCAGGATATCGAAGCATTGGGTATAGCCGTTTTCAGTCGCAAGCTTGGCGGCATGGCGTGAACGGACGCCGGAGCGGCACAAAAACAGCAAAATCGTATCCTTGTCCGCCGCCTGCGCCAGTTGCGTCAGAAAGTCCGGATTGGGCTTGCCGCCCGGGTACAGATTCCATTGGACTGCCGCTTGCCGTTCAGCCGGCACGGCGACACTTCCGACCCAGTCGCGCTCGGCATTGGTCCTGACGTCCACCAGCTTGGCGTTGGACGCTTCTTGCAGTAAGGCATAGGCTTCTTGCGGCGTCACTGCGCCGGCATAAGGAAGTTGGCTGGTTTGGCCGCGCAGGTGTGCGGTTTCCAGAATTTCAGTAACTTGGCTCATATTGGTTCCGGGAGAGGTAAAAGCAGAGAGTTGATTAATATAGAAGGCGAGTTTCGAAAGCTGTAGACCAGACTGCGATATGGGGCGATTTCCGGAGCTGCGATGCTCCCTATGTTTTGTCCATAGATTTCAGTTTTCAATGGCAATAGCGAATCGACAATGCCAAATTGGCTCTGCATCAAAAAAATGCATTTTTCCGCACCAAAAATATTCACGCACAAAAACGGTGCATTATGATATTTTTGCACCGTTTGGGTGATTTTTAATATTGCCACAAAATGTGGCGCAGAAGCCCCAAAACCGTGCTTCCTCGCTCTAAATTCAGGCAATCCAGCGCAGCGCAATAGAGTCTTTTTTTAAAGAAGTTGATGGCATGGAATCTGCTATGATTTTGCGTTGAGTTCTGGCTGCATATTGTTTGCCGCGGCTTTCGAACGTAATGCGCACGTAGTACGCACACAGTCGACTCACACACATCACATTTTGCATTACTTTGCTCATTTTAGGAGATTCGCATGGCAATGACGGCCGCAGAGGTCTTGAAGATGGTGAAAGACAACGAAGTCAAATTCGTTGATTTTCGCTTTGCTGATACAAGAGGCAAGGAGCAACACGTATCCGTTCCGGTTTCGCATTTCGACATCGACAAGTTCGAGTCCGGTCATGCGTTCGACGGTTCGTCGATTGCCGGCTGGAAGGGTATCGAAGCGTCTGACATGATCTTGATGCCGGACCCGAATACCGCCAACATCGACCCGTTCATGGAAGAAACTACGCTGTTCATGCAGTGTGACGTGATCGAGCCATCTGACGGCAAAGGTTATGACCGCGACCCTCGTTCGATCGCCAAGCGCGCCGAAGCCTACCTGAAATCCTCCGGCCTGGGCGACACCGCCTACTTCGGTCCGGAACCTGAATTCTTCATTTTCGACGGCGTGCGCTGGGCTTCCGGCATGGACGGCTGCTTCGTCAAGATCGATTCCGAAGAAGCTTCCTGGAGCACCGGCGCCAAGCTCGAAGGCGGCAATACCGGCCATCGTCCTGCAGTCAAAGGCGGTTACTTCCCGGTTCCCCCGGTCGACAGCTTCCAGGACATGCGTTCGGAAATGTGCCTGATCCTCGAATCGCTCGGCATTCCTGTCGAAGTGCATCACCACGAAGTGGCAGGCCCAGGCCAGAATGAAATCGGCACCAAGTTCTCGACCCTGGTGCAGCGCGCCGACTGGACGCAGAACCTGAAATACGTGGTCTGGAACGTCGCCCACACCTATGGCAAGACGGCAACCTTCATGCCGAAGCCGGTCGTCGGCGACAACGGTTCCGGCATGCACGTCCATCAATCGATCTGGAAAGATGGTCAAAACCTGTTTGCAGGCGACGGCTACGCCGGTCTGTCCGAATTCGCACTGTACTACATCGGCGGCATCATCAAGCACGCACGTGCCTTGAACGCGATCACCAATCCGGGCACCAACTCCTACAAACGCCTGGTTCCAGGCTTCGAAGCACCGGTCAAGCTGGCTTACTCGGCGCGCAACCGTTCCGCATCGATTCGTATTCCGCACGTCGCCAATCCGAAAGGCCGCCGCATCGAAACACGCTTCCCGGACCCTTCGTCCAATCCATACCTGTGCTTCTCGGCATTGCTGATGGCTGGTCTGGACGGCGTGCAGAACAAGATCCATCCAGGCGAAGCAGCTTCGAAAGACCTGTACCACCTGCCGCCGGAAGAAGATGCACTGATCCCGACGGTCTGCTCGTCGCTCGATCAAGCGCTCGAATACCTGGACAAGGACCGCGAGTTCCTGACCCGTGGCGGCGTGTTCAGCGACACCATGCTCGACGCTTACATCGAACTCAAGATGCAGGAAGTCACGCGTTTCCGCATGACCACTCATCCGATTGAGTTTGACATGTACTATTCGTTGTAATAATGTTCATGGCCGCAAGGCCGGACGAGGCGGGGAAAGTTCAGGCTTTTCCCGCCTTTTTATTTTATGCCTCACGTTGAACTGTTGCGCTGCGTCAGCTTCTTGCGAGGAATAATTTGTAAAGCCTTGATTCTTATCCTAAACTGACAGTCCGCCCTAGAAAGTTTCACACAAGAAAGTTTATGAAACACTATCTTTTATCGACTTTGTTGCTCGTTGCCGCGGTGGGCGCCGCTCGTGCGCAATCCGACGTTTATCTTTGTATTGGTGAAAACGGCAACAAGGAGTACAAAAATACCGGTGCCGTCAAAGGCTGCAAAAAGGTTGATTTGCCGGGCCTTACGACGGTCCCTGCACCGGTCAGGAAACCCTTGCAGACTGCTGCCGCAAAGCCAAGCTCGGCTCCGGCAGATTTCCCGAAAGTCGATGGCGACACCCAAAAGGCGCGCGATTCCGACCGCAAGCAGATTTTGATGGACGAGATGAAGACGGAAGAACAAAAACTCGCGAACCTGAAGAAGGAGTTGAACAATGGCGAGCCGGAGCGCAACGGGGACGAGCGCAATTATTCCAAGTACCAGGAGCGCGTGGCGGCGCTCAAAGATGACGTCAGCCGCACCGAAAAAAATATCGAAGCCTTGAAGCGTGAGATCGGCAATTTGAAATAGGGCAGGCATAACGATTGCATAACAAGGCCGCTTGATGCGGCCTTGTTTATTTTTAAAAGGCGGCTCAGGGTTTTTTCGCGGTTTCTTGCGAAAATTACCTCGACCTCGCTCTGATTCGGATTTGGAATTGTGGGATAGTTCAAATATGTCAGTACCCGCCGCCTCGACGATACACACCGTGAAAACCCCGCCCGCCTCATTGGATGGCCTTGACCTCCTGGCCTCGGCCGTCATTATTCTCGATGCCGAGAGCCGCATCACCTATGCCAACGCGGCTGCTGAAAATCTGCTGGAAAGTTCCTTTAAAGCCTTGTCCCAACACAGGCTCACCGAGTTGTTTTTGAACGGTGAAAAACTCATCGACGTATTCCGTCAAGCAGTCGAACATCAATTCGCCGACAAGCGGCTCGATCTGATCCTGGAGCGCGCCGGCCGTGACCCGCTGCAAGTGCATGTCATCGTTACCGCTCTCGATAATCCCGATACGCCCGTGTTGATCGAGTTGCGGGAAAACGTGCAACAGCTCAAGCTCGACCGCGAAGAACGCATCATCGATCAAAGCCAGGCCAACAAGGAATTAATCCGCAATCTGGCACATGAAATCAAGAATCCACTGGGCGGCATCCGTGGCGCCGCACAATTGCTGGAATTGGAGTTGCCCGAGCGCCACCTGAAAGAATTGCGCGAATACACCCAGGTCATCATCAAGGAGGCCGATCGCCTGCAGACGCTGGTCGACCGCTTGCTTGCTCCGCACCGCCGGCCGCATATCGTCGGCGACGTCAACATTCATGAGGTGTGCGAACGGGTGCGCAGCCTGATCGTCGCGGAGTTTCCGGTCGGCCTCACGATCAAGCGCGACTATGACTTGTCGGTCCCTGAATTTCGTGGCGACAAGGAACAATTGATCCAGGCCGTATTGAACATCGCGCACAACGCCGCGCAAGCGCTGTCCGAACGCATCAAGGCGGGCGATGCGGAACTTGCTTTTCGCACGCGCGTCGTGCGGCAAGTCACGCTGGCGAAGATCCGCTATCGGCTGGCATTAGACTTGCATATCATCGACAATGGACCGGGCATCCCGGCCGATATCCAAGACCGCATTTTTTACCCCCTCGTATCCGGGCGGGAAGGCGGGAGCGGATTGGGGCTGACGCTGGCACAGACTTTCGTACAACAACACTTGGGTGTGATCGAGTGCGAGAGTCAGCCGGGACAAACGGATTTTAGGATTTTGATTCCGCTGCCTTGACGTGTGCTGTCTCAATGTGCATGCCGGCATGGCGGGTCAGAGTTTTTTCGCAGTTTTTCGCGAAAATTACTCTGACCTCCTCTGATTCCGGCAAGGCGGGTCAGAGTTTTTTTTCGCAGCTTTTCGCGAAAATTACTCTGACCTCCTCTGATTAAAAATTGAGACAGGATGCAGGGGAGCAAGCGAACGGCGCACAACACGCCGGCGCAACATGACGCGGAGACATTGCAGAAAATATGAAGCCGATCTGGATAGTTGACGACGACGAATCAATACGCTGGGTACTGGAAAAAGCCCTGGCGCGAGAGAATCTTGCCACCAAGAGTTTTTCCAATGCGCGCGACGCGATGGATGCGTTGCAAACCAGCACCCCGCAAGTGCTGGTGTCCGACATTCGGATGCCGGGCGAATCGGGCCTTGCGCTGCTGCAGGCAGTCAAAGCGAAGCATCCCGGTTTGCCGGTCATCATCATCACCGCGTTTTCTGACCTGGATTCCGCGGTTGCCGCTTTTCAGGGCGGTGCCTTCGAATATCTCGCCAAGCCGTTTGACGTCGACAAGGCCGTCGCGCTGATTCGACGCGCGCTGGAAGAAAGCCTGCGCGAAGCGAATGTGGAACAAGCCTCCGCCGATACGCCGGAAATCCTCGGTCAGGCGCCGGCGATGCAGGATGTGTTTCGTGCGATAGGGAGGCTGTCGCAATCAAATGTGACGGTGCTCATTACCGGTGAATCCGGTACCGGCAAAGAGCTGGTGGCGCGCGCGCTGCACAAGCACAGTCCGCGGTCCGCGCAACCCTTCATCGCGCTCAACACTGCCGCGATTCCCAAGGATTTGCTGGAGTCCGAATTATTCGGCCACGAGCGCGGCGCCTTCACCGGCGCGCAGGCGACTCGGCGCGGGCGCTTCGAACAAGCCGAGAACGGCACCCTGTTTCTCGACGAAATCGGCGACATGCCTTTCGATTTGCAAACGCGTCTGCTGCGGGTTTTGTCGGATGGGCACTTCTATCGTGTCGGCGGACATCAACCCTTGAAGGCCAACGTGCGCGTGATTGCCGCGACTCACCAAAACCTGGAACAGCGAGTCAGGGAAGGTTTGTTCCGCGAAGACTTGTACCATCGCTTGAACGTGATTCGTCTGCGCCTGCCGAGCTTGCGCGAACGGCGCGAAGACATCCCGATCCTGACACGCCATTTCCTGACGCAGAGCGCCAAGCAACTGGGTGTCGAAGCCAAGCGCATGTCGGATCATGCAATGCAGTTCTTGAGCGGCCTGGATTTGCCGGGCAACGTGCGGCAATTGGAGAACCTGTGTAACTGGATCACCGTGATGGCGCCGGGACAGACGGTCGAGGTCAAGGACCTGCCGCAGGATCTGATCGAAGGCCATGGCTATGCGCCGACGCCAGTTTCAGCGCAGCCGCCCATGCCGGCTGCCGTACCGAATGCAATGCCGGCTTCGTATGCCAGCGAGATGCACGGCATGGGCGGTGCAAGCAATAGCAGCTATCCGCCGACGATTCCAGCGAACGGCAACGGCATCGACAAGGCGAGCTGGATCGGTTTGCTGGAAACCGAAGCTGCCAGCATGCTCGCTGCCGGAAGGCCGGAAGTGATGGATGCCTTGGGCCGCCAGTTCGAGTCGGCCTTGATCAAGACGGCCTTGAAGCATACGCATGGACGCAAGAACGATGCAGCAGTTCGCTTGGGCATCGGCCGTAACACCATCACGCGCAAAATCCATGAACTGGGGATTGACGGCGCCAAGGATGATTGACGCCAAAGGGCGGCAAACGCAATGAGGTAAGCATGCCGGGCAGGGCCGCCAATCTTCAATTTTGGGATTGCGTCGGCTTTGGCCGGCGGCTGTGCCTATCTCCTGCAATTCTGAAAAACTGCAGCACCTCCCGCCTCGCTTCGAAACCGCCGGCCCGCCTTTGCGGTACGCCAATAGTGCTCAAAGAAAACCATGCCATAATGCCAACCGCATTCCGCGCGATGTGGCGGTTTCCCTCATCGCCTTTTGACATGGTTCGACGACGGCACAAACAACATGACGGATACCAAAAAAGCTTTGCAGGCCCTGTCCCAAAACATGGGGCAGGTGATGTTCGGAAAAGAAGAGGCGTTGGCCTTGTGCATGATCACCCTGCTGGCACGCGGTCACCTGCTGATCGAGGATGTGCCCGGTGTCGGCAAAACCTCCCTCGCCCGCGGTCTGGCGCAATCGATCGGCGGCGAATTCAAGCGCCTGCAATGCACGCCGGACCTGCTGCCCAGCGATATCACCGGCGTTTCGATTTTCGACCAGCGCTCCCACAGTTTTGAATTCATCCGCGGTCCGGTATTCGCCAACATATTGCTGGCCGACGAAATCAACCGCGCCCCGCCGCGTGCCCAGAGCGCGCTGCTGGAATGCATGGCGGAGCAGCAGGTCACGGTAGACGGCCATACGCATCGTCTGCCACCGGCGTTCATGGTGATTGCGACACAGAACCCGCTCGAATTCCAAGGCACCTATGCCTTGCCGGAAGCACAGCTTGACCGTTTTTTCATGCGGATCAAGATCGGCTATCCCGACACTGAAGCAGAGTTGAAAATGCTCGCCTCGCAGCGCCACGGCCATCCGCTCGACAAACTGGCGCCGGTGATCGAACTGGAGCAATTGGCCGCACTGCAGCGCGCAGTCGAAGAAGTGCGTGCCGGTGACGACGTGGCGCGCTATGCGCTGTCGATCGTGCAGGCCACGCGCAATCATCCCGGCCTGATGCTGGGCGCCAGCCCGCGCGCCTCTCTGGCGCTGCTGCGCGCGGCCCAGGCACTGGCCCTGTTGCGCGGCGAAGGCTTCATTACGCCGCGCCATATCAAGCAGGTTGCACGCCATGTGCTGGCACATCGGATCATTCCGCGTTCGGGGTCCAATGCGGCACAAGCGGCGGATGCGATCGTGGCCGAAGTGCTGAACTCGGTTGCCGTGCCCGCATAGATGAGCACGCCGCAAACGCAACCTGAAGGATTGCGGCTATCCGCCCCGCTGGCCAGCCTGGCCTGGGTGGAACGCTGGCTTTCGATCCCCCTGATTTTCGCGTTGCTCGGCATCGCCACCTTCATCATTGCCTGGAATCGCGGCATCGCCTTGCTGTATGCATTGTTTGCGGTGCTGGTCGGCGCCGCGCTGTTTTCTCTGCTCGGTGCGCGCCTGATGTTGCGCACCGCGTCCATTCGCTTGCAGTTGCCTACCCAGGCTTCGGTGGGTGACTGTATCAGCGTGCAGGTCGCGGTCCTGCCGCAGGCATGGCCGCGCAAGCGGCATTTGCTGCAATTGGATTCGCCCTATCCTTTTGCGCCGGCGCAGCATGTTTTCTTGCCTGTTTGCGGCAGCGGCCTGGTGCGCGAGCAGCGCGTTCTCTGCACGCAGCGGGGCATGTTTCGCCTGCAGGATGCCGGCGTCGCCAGCGCCTATCCGCTGGGCTTGGCGACGATGCGGCGGCGTTGGGTGGTGGAACCCGTCGGCATTACCGTCCATCCGCGCATTTATCCGGGCGCGGCGTTTTCCCTGCCGGCCAGTTCGACGCGCAGCAGCGTCGAACTGGAGCGGCCCGCGCCTTCGCTCGGCCAGGAATTATTCCGGGAAGTGCGCGAGTACCGGCGCGGCGATAATCCGCGCCATATCCATTGGCGCAGCTCGGCGCGGCATGGCGAACTGGTGGTCAAGCAATTCGATGCGGTGACCACCAGCGAAACCTGGATCGTGCTCGACCTTGACCCGGCGAGCCACGCTGGCCAAGGCCAGGATCATTCCTTTGAACGGGCGATCGAAATCGCGGCCAGCATCGCCGTGCAGCAGATCCGTTCCGGCCTGCGTTGCGGCATTGCCGGCGGTTTGCGTGAGGATGGTTCGCCGGTGCTGCTTCTGGCGCCGGGCACCGGCAATGCGCATTTGCATGCGATATTGGATGCGTTGGCAGCATTGCGCGCCGATTGTCCGCGGCCCTATGCCGAGGTGCTGGAGAGCCTGGCCGCGCATCACAGCGCAGGACAGCAATGGATTTTGTTCCAGCACGGCGAAGAGCGCGTCGCCGCACCGGCTTTCCTGCGCGGGCAGCGCGCGCCGTTCTGGTTCCGTTTCGACACAGCGAGTTTCGCCGATACCGATTTGTCGCAGCGCAGCCTGATGCCGCCTCAGCGGCGATCCGATGGATTCGCGATCGCACGCGACAGCGATTTATCCCTCATCTTCAAATCATGAAACGCATCCGCACGACAGGATTGTTCGTTTGCCTGTGGGCCGCGCTGACGCTGGCGGCGAGTGCCCGCGCCGCTGCTTCCAGCAATCCCGCCGCGGCGGCGCTGATGACCTTGTTTTGGGCGGCAGTGCAGGGTGCCGGCCTGTGGTTTGCGCGCAGCCATGATGCGCCGCCGGAAAGGAAAGTGACCGATGGCATCGCCGCATTCGGACTGTGCGCGTTCGTGCTTGAGCTGCTGACGGGCACCCTGCTGCAGGCCTTGATGAGCCTCGTGCTGTGGCTGCAAGCGGCCCGGAATCCTGCGCTAGCGACGCGCCGCGATGCCTATTTCGCACTGGTCATCAGCCTCACGCTGATCATCTTCGGCGCCGCCGAAACGCGCAGCACGATGTTTTTGCTGGTGATGGTGGCGTATGGATTATGTGCGCTCGGCGTGCTGGTTTACTGTCATCAGCAGAGCGGCTTCGATCAAGAGATGGAGACTGAAGCGGCAAGCGGCAAGGGACCATTATGGTCATTGTCACTGCCCCATCTGGCGGCCCTTGGCGGCGGTGTATTCCTGATCGCGCTGTTTTGGTATCTGCTGGTGCCACGGCCTGCACCGATCAACTTCGGGGCGGTGCCGACCCAAGGCGGCCACAACTATTCGCGCAAAGATTGGGAGCGCGAGGCGAGAAGCAACACCAGCCAAAATGAGGAAGAAGACAGCAGCGGGGAGGGCGCGAAGGGCAAGGATGCGGCAGCGGCGCAACAGCGCAACCGGCCAGGAGAGTCGAACCAGGAGCTCGACATCACCCGCAGCGATCATAGTGCCGGCGGTAAGGACAAAGAAGAAGGGGCGAAAGGCGGGAACGGCATCGTCATGTACGTGCAGGCCGACCGCATGCTCTACCTGCGCGAACGCAGCTATGACCGTTTCCAGAACAATCGCTGGAGCAGCAGCGAAAATCCGACGCGCAAGCTGGTGCCGGAGCGCGGCAAGTTCAATCTCGCGAGCCGGGCCGACGGTGAAAAAGTGCAGTATGCGGTGCAAGTCGTGTCGCGCATCAAAGACAACTTGCCGCTGTCGGCCCATGCGCAGTCAATCGAAGCACCGGCTGACGTGATCGCCCAGGGCCGCGACGGCGCGGTCTACCTGCCGGAACGGATTGAGCCGGGTTTTCGCTATCGCGCGACATCGCTGCTGCCCTTGAATTCGGAACGTCCAGTGGCGCGCGACGTGCAGGCGGAGCGCGCAAATTACCTGCAATTGCCGGCCGAATATTCGCCGCGCATCGGCGAGCTGGCACGGCAGGTGAGCGCCAATGCCGCTGCTCCCTTCGACAAGGCGCTCGCGCTCGAAACGCATTTACGCACCAAGTACGCTTATAGTTTCGAAACCATTTTCACCTCGCAGAACGTCACGCCGCTGGAAGAATTCCTGTTTGAGACGCGGCGCGGACACTGTGAATTTTTTGCCAGCGCAATGGCCATCATGCTGCGCGAGATCGGCATTCCCTCGCGCGTCGTGCACGGTTACCTGGCGCACGGCTTCAATCCGGTTACCGGCCTGTACGAAGTGCGCGCTTTTGACGGCCATGCCTGGGTCGAAGCCTATCTCGAAGGCAGCGGATGGATGAGTTTCGAACCGACCGCCGCCTATCCTGTGCCGCAGCGCCAGCAGCAGAGCGGCACCACGCTGGCCGATTTGAAAACCTATGCGGAAAAGCTGGCGCAGCAAGAGGCGATGCAAGGCGAAAAAAGCGTGCTGCAAATCGTCGCCGAGGTGCTGCGCAGTTTGACCGAGGCATGGTATCTGCTGCTGTTCCATCTGCAGGCATGGTTTGACGTCTTGCAGGCCTGGGTTGCCGCGCATGCATTGGCGCTTGGCGTCGCGCTGTCGGGCGCAGTTCTGGGGGGCTTTGCGGCCTATCGGCAGCGCGTCTGGTTGCTGTGGTTGTGGGCCTGGTTCATGATGCGCAGGGCCTCCGAATCGGATGTCCCGCTTGCCGCTTTTCGACAACTGGAGCGCGTCGCGCGCGCCCGTAAGCTCGGCAAGGCGGCGTGTGAAACCGTCGAAGAATATCTGGAACGATTGGAACAGGCCTATGCCGAATTGCGCGTTGAATTGCGCGTGTTGCGGCGCGCATTCAATGCTCGCCGTTACGGCGGGAAGCGTTTGACTACGGATGACACGCAGACCGTGCTGCGCGCGTTCCATACGATCTGTGCGGCGGTCAAGGCGCGCTGATCGGCGCACAGGAATGCTTGTAAATTATTCGTCATACCAGAAAGCGAGGCCATCAATGTACCGACTCTACTACTACCCCGGCAAGGCAAACCTGGCGCCGCATATGCTGCTGCAAGAGATCGGCGCCGACTACGAGCTGCGCTTGGTCGATACCGACGCCAATGCACAGAAAAGTCCCGAGTACCTGAAGCTCAACCCGAACGGACGCATCCCGACCCTGGTCGATGGCGATTTTGTGCTGTACGAGACTGCCGCGATCTGCTTGCATCTTGCGGATCGCCATCCCGAGGCAGGCTTGGCGCCGACTACGGGCACTACGCAGCGCGCCGAGTTTTATCAGTGGCTGATGTACCTGAACAATACTTTGCAGACTGAATTGATCACGTATTTCTATCCTGAGCGCTTGGCCGACGATGAGGCAATGGCGGAGCGCGTCAAGGCGCATGCCGAGGAACGCATCGGCGCGATGCTCGATCTCATCGAAGCAAAGCTTGCAGGCGGCGGACCGTATTTGCTTGGTGAGCGTTATAGCGCGGTCGATCCCTATCTATTGATGCTGGGTCGCTGGACTCGTTCGATGCGGCATCCGGCGCGCGAGCGCTCCCATTTTGGACGTTATCTCGAAACTATCGCCGTGCGTCCGGCTATCTTGCGTACCTTTGCTGCCGAAGGTTTGAGCGCGCCGTTTTTTTGAGACTTGCTTCCTAGTGTCCTGTTCCGTAAATTCGTTGCATAAAAGATGACGAGAATCGCGCC
>CBIHON010000026.1:0-78759 GCA_966211965.1 uncultured Burkholderiales bacterium
TCGGCGCGATTCTCGTCATCTTTTATGCAACGAATTTACGGAACAGGACACTAGCACCCGTCGAACAACCGATCGATCTGCCGACAACTCAGAATATAGTCGCCCAGATGCGCGCAACACTCTCACCTCCGCCGCTATGACGGCAACAGGTGGATGTTTCGAATGCTGCTGCGTCGCTGAGCGTATCTTTGCCGCCTGTCGATCAGCAGCAATAGAATTTTCATCAATTAAGTCAGGACTCCAATGATGCCGATCAAACCTAAGGGCTCGCCAGAACCAGCGCCATTCACTGCTGATGATATTGCGCGCAAGTTCCTTTCGACGCTGCCAAAACCAGTAAAGCAGAAAAAGAAAAGGCCGGCGAAACAATGAACGAAATAGCAAAAGCTGTTTTCTTCATCGACGGAGATGAAAACGCCTATGAGTATCAAGCCGCTATCGTTGAATACGATGGCCGAAAATGGTTCGTTGCCAACAGGTTTTTAGAGATCGCCACAGGCATGCAAATTCCAGCCGAGCTAATTGCATTGGATCGGCTTCCCCACATTTTCCAAGCGGATGGCCTTTGCCGGTTGGGGACATTAATACCCATGGAACTAGGCACTTACCCGATGCCAGAAAGATTACGGCACGCCTACGGGGCTGTAGAAAATCCGGCGCTCGCTCATATTTTGCCGCGGCCCGTCATCTGTTCACTGAGCAAAGCCATCTTTCCAATCTAATTTCCGCTTTTTTACGCCAGCATTGGCGTGTCTGGCACAACAGTACCCGCGCGGCATTGGCAACTACTACAGATTTTGTAGCAGTTCGATTTGATAGCAATGTGCACTTTTTGAACATTGCCCGGCTGGCCGGAAATTTGGCCATTAGAATCGCCCTACTCCTGGCCCAAGGTGGCGGCGAGATTGCGAGGGTGGCGTGATTAATTACTTGGGAAGCCAGCCTAAAGCCTGCAAGAGCGGTATCGCCGCTGCGGTGAATGCGGCTATGGCCGCGACCATAGTCCAGAACGCCGATTTCTTCGATGCCTCAGCAGCCTCACGCGCGATGATTGTCGATTCCTTTGCCACCGCCGCCGAATCCTTTGCGGCGTCGACGGACTCTTGTGCCAACCGGAACTGCTCTCGAATAATCGCCTCCTGCGCCTGCGCTTGTTTCTCCGCTATCCATTCGTTCAAAAACATCCTGGTGAATGGTTCTGTCTGGTTTTTTTCAAACCCGATAGCTGCGGCAAGCCCCATTGCCTCACATTTGGCACGAATTTCTAAGCGCATTTTTTCGTGGATTTCTGAGTACATGAGTTACCCAATTTTTGCAGCCAGAACATGAGTCTACCCTACGAAGGCGCAACCAGCGGATCCGGCGCGCCCAGCGCTTAGCCTTTCCGCCAGCATGGCGCCCGACGCATCCAAATTTGGGGGGCGACCGCCGGCGCCAGATGTTCGCTTAGGGGAGCGGCTGGCGTTGCCGAGCCGCACCAAGCAAAATTACGTTTTCCATACTTTTTTCGTACTCAAAACAAAAAAGGACTTGCGCATTTGCGGAAGTCCTTGATTTCATTCGTATTCTTTGGTGGGAAGTGCAAGTTTCGAACTTGCGACCCCTGCAGTGTGAATGCAGTGCTCTACCCCTGAGCTAACCTCCCAAAGCGGAGCGAATTATCTCACAATCGGCGTCCGGGATCAATTCGCAACGGCAGTGCGCCAGAGACAAGTGCCTTTGACGTCCTTGTCCAGGCGGTCGAGTACGGCCTCATGTTGCGCCAGTTCGTCGGCGCTGGCGCGCAGCAGCGTGATTTCGGCAAGTGGTATCGGTTCCGCGCTTGCGCCATCGACCGCCTGGGTTTCGTCCTCGCCAAGGTCCATGCTCAGGCTATTCTGGCCGCGCGTCATCGCCAGATAAACTTCGGCCAGCAGCTCCGCATCCAGCAAGGCGCCGTGCAGGGCGCGGTGCGCGTTCGAGATGCCGTAGCGGTCGCACAGCGCATCGAGGGAGTTGCGCTTGCCGGGATGCATTTCCTTGGCTTGCACCAGGGTATCGGTCACCTTGGCTACGTGGTCGATGAAGCGAGGGAAATTCAGACGGCTGAATTCGGCATCCAGAAAACCGATATCGAACGGCGCGTTGTGAATGATGATTTCAGCACCGCTTATGTAGTCGCGCAACTCTTCGGCGATTTCGGCGAATTTCGGCTTGTCGCTAAGGAATTCGGTGGTCAGACCGTGTACGGCCAGCGCGCCCTCTTCCGAGTCGCGTTCCGGATTGATGTAGTAATGAAAGTTATTGCCGGTCAGGCGGCGATTGATCAATTCAACGCAGCCGACTTCGATGATGCGGTCGCCGGAACGCGGGTTCAGGCCTGTGGTTTCGGTATCGAGAACGATGAGTCGCATGGCTTATTCGGTAGTATCAAAAACCAGGAAAAGTAAATTGCGGGTTGTTGCGGTTTGCCGTAGAAGCGGCCCATGGCCGCGAGATCTTTTGGCTCGCGGCCATGGGCCGCTCCTGCCTGCTTCAGGCCACCGACTCGACCCCGCGATTGGCCAAGGCGTCGGCGCGCTCGTTGCCCGCATGCCCGGCATGACCTTTGACCCAGCGCCATTGGATATTGTGCCGCGCCTGCGCGCTGTCGAGGGCCTGCCACAGGTCGACGTTCTTGACCGGCTCCTTGGCGGCGGTTTTCCAGCCGCGCGCTTTCCAGCCGTGTATCCATTCGCTGATGCCTTTTTGCACGTACTGGCTGTCGGTATGCACCACCACTTCGCAGGGACGGGTCAGCGCGTTCAAGGCTTCGATGACCGCTTTCAACTCCATGCGATTGTTGGTGGTATTGCGCTCGCCGCCGAACAATTCTTTTTCCTTTTCACCCGCGACCATCAGCGCACCCCAGCCGCCGCGCCCAGGATTGCCCTTGCAGGCCCCATCAGTAAATATTTCGATCTTATCCATGTTTGTTCGTATGCTCTTTATTCATGAAGTTGCGATTGGTGGCTGGCACGCCTTGCGGCGCGTTCGCCTTTTGTTTGCTCCAGGCCGGGCCAATCAAGCGCATGCCTTTTACCCGTTTGATTGCCTGTACGATATAGACGGCGCCAAAGTACGGCCACCAGCGCTCGCCCGCTTTTTCCATGAAGGAAAAGCGATTCAGCCATTTTTCAGTTTTACAGGGCGGCGCGTAACAACCGAAAAAACCGCGATTGACTTCCATGTTCAACAGTTTCAGCCAATCCCGCAGGCGCGGCACGCTGATGAATTCGCCCCCAAGCGGTAGGTAGGGCGCGCCGCCCAGGCGCCCTGCCGCTTGCCGTGCACCCCACAAGCTGGCCGGGTTGAAACCGATGACGATCAGTTGCCCTTCCGGTATCAAGACCCGCTCCACTTCGCGCAAAACCTGGTGCGGTTCGGCTGCGAATTGCAGCACATGCGGCAAGATTACCAAGTCCAGGCTTTGCGATGCGAACGGCAATTCGGTGAAATCGTGCACCACTGAGATTGGGAGCGCGTCGCCGCTTTCCGTCGATGGCTGCACATCGCTCAGCCATTTATTGGGCATGCGATTGGCTTGGAGCGCATTAATCTGCGGCAAACCGATCTGCAGCGCATTGAAGCCGAAGATATCCGCCGTCAAGCCGTCCAGGCACGTCTGCTGCCAAGCCCGCACATAGCTGCCGGCCGGACTGGCAAGCCAGGGGCCGAGCGCTATAATGGATTTTTCGGATGACGGATGTGCCATGAATGTGCTGAGTGTCTTAACGGTTCCGGCGTTTAACGATAACTATTTGTGGCTGATTCACGATGGCGCACACGCCGCAGTCGTCGATCCAGGCGATGCAGAAGCAATTCTGGCCGCACTCGATGCGAATAAGCTGTCCTTGGCCGCTATTCTACTGACACATCATCATGCTGACCATGTCGGCGGCGTGCCGGCCTTGCGGCAACATTTCCAGATTCCGGTTTTCGGCCCGCGCCATGACGCCATTGATGGCATCACGCAACCCTTGCAGGAAGGCGATACGGCGCACATTCCCGAACTATCGCTGCGCTTGCCGGTGCTGGATGTGCCGGGCCATACGCGCGGACATATTGCCTACGTGGCAGAGGAGCAAGGCTGGCTGTTTTGCGGCGATACGCTGTTTGCCGGCGGTTGCGGCCGCTTGTCCGACGGTACGCCGGAGCAGATGGCCGCGTCGCTGGCCAAACTGGCAGCACTGCCGGACACGACCCAGGTTTTTTGCGCGCATGAATATACGCTGGCGAATTTGCGTTTTGCGCTGGAAGTCGAACCGGACAACCCGGCCCTGCAGGCACGCATGCAAACAGAGCAAGCCAAGCGCGAACGAGGCCTGCCCACCGTTCCCTCAACCATCGGACTGGAAAAGTCGACCAATCCCTTCCTGCGCTACCGGGAACCGGCCATCATCAGCCGCCTGAACGCGACGGGACGCCTCGACGGCAGTGAACCGATCAGGGCTTTTGCTGCCTTAAGGGGGTGGAAAAACAGCTACCGTTAGTTGTTATTCATACAGCAAATGAGAAAATTGCAAGATTGACATGTAACATTATTTACCTTGACGCATGAAAAGGCCTTTCCGTACACTTTGAGATTATCCTTATTTCAACTGGCTGCAGCAGTCCCGTCATGCCGGCCAGCAATACCATAAGCGAGAACCCATGCAGCGACGAACAATAAAGACCCTTGTACTTGCCGCGCCTCTCGTCCTAGGCGCCTCAATCGCACACGCAAACGATCTTTCCGTCCCGCTCTACAGTTGGTCCCAACGCGCCCCGCTCGACAACACGCTCGATCCGAACGAACTCGCGATCAGGGCGCTCGAAATGGAAGAAATGGACGTATGGGGCCGCATCCGTAAAGGATTCGGCATTCCGGATCTGGACAATCCGCTGGTCGCCACCCAAACCAACTGGTATACCAGCCGCCCCGATTATATTCAGCGCACCACGATCCGCGCCTCGCGCTACCTGTATCACGTAGTGCAGGAGCTGGAGAAGCGCAACATGCCGACCGAGCTGGCCTTGCTGCCTTTCATCGAATCGGCATTCAATCCGCAAGCCTATTCGAGCGCCAAGGCGGCGGGAATGTGGCAGTTCATCCCCTCCACCGGGCTCGATTTCAATCTCAAGCAAAGCGTGTTCAAGGATGAGCGGCGCGATGTGCTGGCATCAACCGACGCCGCGCTGAATTACCTGCAGAAGCTGTACGGCATGTTCGGCGACTGGCAGCTTGCGCTGGCCGCCTATAACTGGGGCGAAGGCTCGGTGCAGCGCGCCGTGAACCGCAACCGGGCAGCCGGCAAGCCGATCGACTTCAACAGCCTGTCTCCTCTGATGCCGGCCGAAACGCGCAACTATTACCCGAAGTTACAAGCCGTCAAGAACATCATTGCCAATCCCGACCAATACGGACTGACGCTGCCGAAGGTCGACAACCAGCCCTACTTCGTCACTATCGGCAAAACACGCGACATCGACATCAAGGTCGCCGCGCAACTGGCCGAATTGTCGGTCGATGAATTCAAGGCACTGAACCCGCAATTCAACCGCCCGGTCATCACCGGCAGCAAAAACACACAAATCCTGCTGCCGCAAGACAATGCCGACAAGTTCAACATCAACCTGTCGAAATGGGGCCGTGCGCTGAGTTCATGGACTGCGCACACCGTCACCGCCGCACGCGAACGGATCGAAACGATCGCCTCCAAGTTCGGCACCACGCCCGACGTGATCCGCGAAGTAAACCAGATCCCTCCAAGGATGCGGCTCAAGGCAGGTTCCACCATCCTGGTGCCGAAAACCGAACAAGCTGTAGAAAAAGACATCACACCGGAATTAGCCGACAGCGCCGTCATGGCAATCGAACCCGATGTGCCGGACACCCGGCGCATCACCGTCAGGGTGGGCAAACGCGACAGCCTGGCTTCAATTGCCAAACGCAACAATGTCAGCGTCGCGCAGATCAAGTCCTGGAACAACCTGCACCAGGACAAAGTGGCAACAGGCCAAACCCTGAAGCTCGACGTGCCTTACAAGCTTGCTTCGGCCAGAAGCGGCAAGCAAACGGTGCGTGGACGTCAGCACACAACCAGGGTCGCGGTAGTGCACCATACCACCCGTCACGGCAGGACCGTGGTGGCGGCCAACAAGGTAAGCAAGAAGCGCCCCGGTTAAGGCCCGGCATACCCTTCGGGCAGTATACCGTCGTCCCAGCGAAGGCTGGGACTCAGCAACGTTCGTGGCGCGCCGTCAACCCTGATAATTGCCTGCGATAGAGCGCACAAGACGCTGAGTCAGCGCTCGCCGGGATGGCTGAAAACCTGTCCAAGGTCTGACCAGTTTAATCAGTTCTACAGAAGAGATAACTCCGCCGAATACGCCGACGCTGCCAATAAACGCTTGGTATAAGCCTGCTCCGGATTCGACAGCACTGCTTCCGTCGCCCCGCTCTCCACCACCTTGCCATCCTTCATCACCAGTACCCGGTGTGCCATCGCACGGATCACTGCCAGGTCATGGCTGATGAACAGGTAGGCCAATCCGTATTTACGCTGCAATTCGGCCAGCAACTGCAGCACCTGCTGCTGTACCGACACATCCAGCGACGAAGTCGGCTCGTCCAGCAGGATCAACGCCGGCTTCAACACCAGTGCGCGCGCAATGGCAATGCGCTGGCGCTGGCCGCCGGAAAATTCGTGCGGATAGCGCTCCATCATCTCAGGCGACAAACCGACCTCGACCAAGCCGCGCGCTACCGCCTCGCGCCGCCCTGCCACTCCCAATTGCGGCTGATGCTGCTCCAGCCCTTCACCGACAATCTGGGCGATGGTGCGGCGTGGCGACAGCGACGCAAACGGGTCCTGGAACACCACCTGCATCTTGCCGCGCAAAGGCCGGATCGCCGCGCTCGGCATGTCACTGATAGGCTGCCCCTCGAAACGGATGGCGCCATTCACCGCGGCCGATGACAGCCGCAGCAAAGCCATCCCGAGCGTCGATTTTCCCGAACCGGATTCGCCGACGATGCCCAGCGTCTCGCCGGCCTGCAGCGTCAGATCGACTCTATCGACCGCGACAAATTGCTTCTTCTTGAACCAGCCCTGCTTGATCGAAAACGTGCAGCTTACCTGCTCGGCCTTAAGCAAAGGCGGCTTGCCGTCTGACACCGCTTCGACAATCCGGTGCGGCCGGCTGGCCAGCAATTGGCGGGTATAGGCTTCGCGCGGCTGGCTGAACAATTGGCCGGTCGGCGCCACCTCGATCAAGCGTCCGCGCTCCATTACGCCGACCCGGTCGGCAAAATGGCGCACCAGGTTCAAGTCGTGCGTGATCATCAGCACCGCCATGTTTTCTTCACGCTGCAACTGGTTCAGCAATTCCAGTATCTGCACCTGGATCGTCACGTCGAGCGCGGTGGTCGGCTCGTCCGCGATCAGAAGTTTCGGCTTGCAAGCCAGCGCCATCGCGATCATCGCCCGCTGGCGTTGGCCGCCGGACAACTGGTGCGGATAGGACAAGGTGCGCCGCGCCGGTTCGGGAATCCCGGTTTTTTCAAGCAGCTCGATCGTGCGCAACGCCGCCTGCCTGGCGCTGATGGCCTCGTGCTGCATCAACACTTCGGCGATCTGGTTGCCGATCGTGAACAAGGGATTCAGGGCCGTCATCGGCTCCTGGAAAATCATCGCCACATCCTTGCCGCGCACTGCCCGCATCGCCGCTTCCGGACGCGTCAGAATATCCTTGTCCTCGAACAGGACGCGGCCGCGATATTGCGCGTCGTGGTTCAAGCGCAGCACCGACAAGGCGGTCACTGTCTTGCCGGACCCGGACTCGCCGACCAGCGCAAATTTTTCTCCGGGAGCGATCGAAAAACTGACGTCGTCCACGACAGCCGAGGTTCCGAACGCGACGTGCAGATTGCGGATGTCAAGCAGGCTCATGCCTTCCTCCTGACGTCCAGCGCGTTGCGCAAGGCATCGCCGATATTGGTCAGCAGCAGCAGTGTCAGCGTCAGCACCACGAAGGTCGATAGCGCAATCCACCAGGCATCCAGGTTATTCTTGCCCTGCGCCAGCAACTCGCCCAGGCTCGGCGTCGAAGGCGGAACGCCCAGGCCGAGAAAGTCGAGGCTGGTCAGCGCAAGGATCGCCGCACTCATGCGGAACGGCAGGAAGGTCACCACCGGCGTCAAACTGTTCGGCAGCACATGGCGCCAGATGATTTGCATATTCGACAGGCCGAGCGCGCGTGCCGCCTGCACGTATTCCAGATTGCGGTTGCGCAGAAAATCGGCGCGCACGTAATCCGACAGCCCCATCCAGCCGAACAGCGAGAGCAGAATCAGCAGCAAGCCGATGCTCGGCTCGAAAATCGATGCAAAAATAATCAGCAGATACAGCTCCGGCATCGAACCCCATATCTCGATGAAGCGCTGGAAAAACAAATCGGTCCTGCCGGCGAAATAACCCTGCACTGCCCCGGTCAGCAAACCCAGCAACACGCCGGTGACCGTCAAGGCCAGGCCGAACAGGATCGACACGCGGAAGCCGTACAGCAGGCGCGCAAATACGTCGCGCCCGCGATCATCGGTGCCGAGCCAGTTGTCCGCAGTGGGCGGCGCCGGATTCGGCGACTTCGCAAAATAATTCAGCGTATCGAAGCGATAGCGGTTGAGCGGATAAATCGCCCAGTTGCCGTCGCGCTTGAACTGATCCTGGATGAAGGGATCGAGATAATCCGCCGGCGAATCGAAATCGCCGCCGAACACTTTTTCGGAATAAGTCGTGACGATCGGAAAGACGATCTGCCCCTTGTAAGAAGCGATCAGCGGCTTGTCATTCGACAGCACTTCCGCCATCAAGCTGATGGCAAACAGCAGGCTGAAAATCAGCAGGCTCCAATAACCACGGCGGTTCTGCTTGAAGCGCAACCAGACCCGGCGTCCCGGTGAAATCGATGCGGCAGGCTTCATCGGCTCAGGCTTTCAAACTGCAGGCGCGGATCGGCCCAGACATAACACAAGTCCCCCAATAATTTGACCACCAGGCCGACCAGCGTGAACAGGTAGAGCGTACCCATCACCACCGGATAGTCGCGCCGGACCACCGACTCGTATGACAGCAAGCCCAGACCGTCGAGCGAAAACAAGGTTTCGATCAGCAGGCTGCCGGTAAAAAAAGCGCCGATGAAAGCCGCCGGAAAACCGGTGACCAGCGGGATCAAGGCGTTGCGGAATACATGCTTGTACAACACCCGCTTCTCGCTCAAGCCCTTGGCCCGGGCGGTCAGCACGTATTGCTTGCGGATTTCTTCCAGGAAGGTATTTTTGGTCAGCATCGTCATCACTGCAAACGAGCCGGCGACCGACGCCGTCACCGGCAGCGTGATATGCCACAGATAATCGGTGACCTTGCCAAACGCGGACAAGCTTTCCCAGTTATCCGAAGTAAGGCCGCGCAGAGGAAACCATTGCACGAAACTGCCGCCGCCGAACATCACCAGCAGGAACACGCCGAGCACGAAACCGGGAATCGAATAACCGACCAAAACCAGCATGCTGGTTGCGGCATCGAAACGGCTGCCCTCGCGCACCGCCTTGGCGATGCCCAGCGGCACCGATACCAGGTAGCTCAAGAAAAAGGTCCACAAGCCAAGCGTGATCGACACCGGCAGTTTCGATTTCACCAGTTGCCAGACATCCTTGTGATGATAAAAACTCTGGCCGAGATCGAAGCGCGCGAAGTCTTTCAGCATTTGCCACAGGCGTTCCGGCGCCGGCTTGTCGAAGCCGTACAAGGTCTTGATTTCCTTCACGCGATCGGCGTCGATGCCTTGGCGGCCGCGATAATCAACGCCGCCGCCCCCCGTCTCGGCAAACTCGCGCGACTTGAGTTGCTGCACCATCTGTTCCACCGGCCCGCCGGGAACGAACTGGATGACCGCGAAGGTCAACAGAATCACGCCGGCCAGCGTCGGGATCATCAACAGCAAGCGCCGCAATATGTAGAGCCACATGGTTATCCTATTTCTGCCACCACATCGACAGCACCCAGCTCGATGCAGCGTATTGGCGCGGCAGGATCGAAGGATAAGCAAGGGTGTTGCGATAAGCGATAAAGTGTTTTTCGTTGAAGTAGTTCGGCACGCAGTAATAGCCGTGAAGCAGCACGCGATCCAATGCGCGGCTGGCCGCCACCAGGTCGGCACGCGAGCCGCTTTTGACGATACGGTCGATCAAGGCATCGATTGCCGGGTCAGCGATGCCGCCAATGTTTTCACTGCCTTTTTCCTGCGCAGCCTTGGAGCCGAAGTCGCCGTACAGTTCGTTGCCCGGACTGGAAGAACCGCCCTTGATTTGCGTGGCCATGTCGAAGTCGAAATCATCCAATCGCTTTTGCGCCAGCGCCGGATCGACCACGCGATATTTCAGGGTAATGCCGATTTTTTCCAGGTTGCGCGCGAACGGGGCCACCACGCGCTCCGACGATTTCTGCGCGATCAGGAACTCGAATTGAAAAGGTTCGCCCTTCCGGTTGCGCAAGGCGCCATCGCGATAAGTCCAACCCGCTTCGGCCAGCAGGGCCTGGGCCTGCCTGAGGTTTTGGCGCAGCGAACCGGGCGGCGCGGTTGAAGGCGGGATCGGCGCGGGGCCGAACACTTCCGGCCGCAATTTATCCCTGAGCGGTTCGAGGATTTGCAACTCTTCGGCGCTAGGCATGCCGGTCGCCGCCAATTCGCTGTTCGTGAAATAGCTGTAGCTGCGCTTCAAGCGATCGAAATAAAGCTGGCGATTGAGCCATTCGAAATCGAGCGCCAGGCCGATCGCCTTCCTGACGCGGATATCCTGGAACATCGGGCGCCGCAGGTTGAAGACGAACCCTTGCAGACCCGCGCCGTTCTGATGCGTGAACTCCTGCTTGATCAGCTCTCCGCTGGAGAAGCGCCGGCCGATATGGCCGCGCACCCAGTTCTTGATGCTGTTTTCGAAATTGACATCGAATTCGCCCGCCTTGAATGCTTCCAGCCGGACCAGGTCGTCCTTGTAATAGCGGTAAGTGACGCGCTCAAAATTGAACATGCCGCGCCGGGCCGGATGATTGGCAGCCCAATAATCCGGATTGCGTTTGTAGGTCACGTATTTGCCGAGATCGTACTTCTCGACCGTGTAGGGTCCGCTACCGATGGGAAGCTCCATGACCAGTTTGTCAAACGGCCGGCCCGCCGCCCACTTGGGTGAAATCACCGGCATCTGGCCAATGATCAAATGCAGCTCGCTATTCTTCTTCGCAAACTCGAAACGGACGGTGCGTTCGTCGACCGCGACCGTGCGCTTCACGTCGGCCCAATAGGAGCGGAACACCGGCGACACCGCCTTGCTCATCAAGGTGTCGAAAGAATACTTCACGTCCGCTGCCGTCACCGCGTCGCCATTGGAAAAACGGGCGGCCCTGTTCAGGCGGAAGGTAATGCTGAGCTGGTCGGGCGCCAGTTCCATATCTTCGGCCAGCAGTCCGTACATCGAGAACGGCTCATCTTCACTTTGCGTCATCAACGATTCGAACATCAGGCTCGAGTCGGTGAAAACAAAGCCATTGCCGCCTTGTCCCATGCCGGCGGCGACCGTTCCCTTCAGGGTAAAGGGATTGAATTTGTCGTAGCTGCCCAAGGCCGCAAAAGCCACTTGCCCGCGCTTGGGCGCGTCCGGATTGACATAGTCGAAATGCGTGAAGCCTGCAGGATACTTCGGGGTGTATCCCAAGGCCAGGGCATGGGCTGCATGGGCATTGCCGCCGTAACCGATGGCCGCCATCAATACAAGGGAGAAGAAAATTTTAAGCATGCGCCTGTACGATCATCCATGTATGCTGAAGCGCATTTTACATAAGGAGCGCGCCGTTTAGCACTTAGGGGACCTCTAAAAATTACCCAAAGTGCCCAAGGTCGGGGCTAGGAGCGGATGTATACGCAGGTACATTGAGCACCGCAGACCCGAGACTGGGTACTTTTGGTGATTTTCAGAGCTCCCCTTTATACTGAGGGCCGCTTGGAAAAGGATAGAGGACGATGTGGACTAAAATCGCGCAAGGCATTGCCGGCCTCATGCTGACCAGCAATATCCTGGCAGCCAGCCCGGCCGATTCCGGCAAGGTCGTGCGCATGGCATTCGAAGCCGCCGACAACGGCTTCGACTTGGCCGCCACCCGCAGCCTGTACTCGGCCACGGTGGCGGAAGCGATTTTCGAGAGCCTGCTGAGCTACGACTACCTGGCGCGTCCAGCGAAACTGGCGCCGAATACGAGCGAGACCTTGCCCGACATTTCCGCCGACGGCAAGACCTATACTTTCCATTTGAAAAAGGGCATTTATTTCACGCCCGATCCGGCCTTCAACGGCGTCAAGCGCGAACTGGTCGCAAACGATTACGCGTACACCATCAAGCGCATCATGGATCCCAAGAACCGCTCGGCTTCGGCCAGTTCCTTCGAAGGAAAAATTGTTGGGCTCGATGCACTGGTTGCAGATGCCAAAAAGAAAGGCAGGTTCGATTACGACGCCCCGGTAGCCGGGTTGGAAACACCGGACCGCCATACCCTGCGCATCCGCTTGAATGCGCCGGACCAGACTTTCATCTACCTGTTCGCCGACCCCGGAACCGGCGCCGTGGCACGCGAGGCAGTCGAGAAATACGGCGCGGATATCGGCCGCCATCCGGTCGGCACCGGTCCCTATGTCCTGTCGCAATATGCGCCGCACAGCAAGATCACCTTGGAAGCCAACCCGAACTACCGCGGCTATGTCTGGGATTTCAAATCGTCGGGCGACCCCTGGGACGAGCAGATCGTGCGCGACATGCAGGGCAAAAAGATGCCGCAAGTCGGCCGCGTGGAAATCAGCATCATTGAAGAACATCAATCGCGCTGGCTGGCCTTCGACAGCGGCCAATTGGACCTGGACCAGTTGCCCGATACGGTCGCGCCCAGAGTACTCGACAAGGGCCAACTGAAACCGGAAATCAGCGCAAAGGGAATACGATTATTCCGCTATGCAGGACCGGAAATTTCCCATACCATTTTCAGCCTCAAAGACCCGGTGGTCGGCGGCTATACCAAGGACAAGATCGCCTTGCGCAGAGCCATCGCGATGGCCTATAACCTGGATGAGGAAATCGCGCTGGTGCGGCACGGCCAAGGCGTCAGGGCGCAATCGCAGGTGCCGCCCAGCGTGATCGGATACGACCCGGCATACCGCAGCAGCATCGCGTATGAACCCGAACTGGCCGCTAAATTGCTGGACCGCTTCAACTATCGCAAGGGGACAGACGGTTACCGCCAGTTCCCCGACGGCAGCCCATTGACCCTGAAAATCCATTCCTCCGGCACCTCCGCCGACCAGGCCCGCATGGAAATCTGGAAGCGCTCGATGGACCGCATCGGCTTGCGGACCGCCTTCCCGGTCAGCAATTTCGCCGACAACCTGAAGGCAGCATATGAATGCAAATTGATGATGTGGGGGTTGGGCGGAACCGCCAGCGTGCCGGACGGGCTCGACTTCATGGAAAGTTTTTACGGCCCCAACGCCGGACAAGGCAACTTGTCCTGCTACCAATCGGCCGCATTCGACGCCCTGTTCCTGAAGGCCCGCGCCACACCTGACGGACCGGAGCGGCAGCAATTGTTCACCAAGATGGAACGCTTGATCGAAGCCGACACGGCGCATGTGCTGCACCTCAACCGCGTACGCAACTGGCTGGTGCGGCCTTGGGTGAAGGGGTTCAAGAAACATCCGATGCTGTACGCCGACTGGAAGTATCTGGATATTGAAAAACATTGATGCGCGCTCTTCCAATTCCAACCGGCAACTGAAAAGGAAGCAATCTCGAATGATAAAGTCGCTCTGCCTGCGCGCGGTTCTATTTTTCTGTTGCCTCTTCTGTTTGACCGCGCCTGCCGCCAGCGCCGCATCGGCCGACCCCGGCAAGGTCTTGCGCACGGTCTTCACCGCGCCCGAAACCGGCTATGACCCTGCCTATTCGCATGACCTGTATTCGGCGCAGGTCATCCAGTCGATATTCGAAACCCTGTACACCTACGATTATCTAGCGCGGCCGGTCAAGCTGATTCCATTGACGGCGGAAGCCCTCCCCGAGGTCAGCGCGGACGGCAAGACCTATACGATACGGCTGAAGAAGGGAATTTACTTCCAGCCCGATCCGGCCTTCGACGGCAAGAAGCGCGAGCTGACGATGGCCGATTACGTGTATTCATACAAACGCCTGTTCGATCCGAAAATCCGCTCCCCGAACACCTGGCTGCTGGAAGGAAAAATTGCAGGATTGGACCAACTCGCGAAAGACGCCAAGGCCAGCGGCCGTTTCAACTATGACGCCAAGGTCGAAGGCTTCGAATTGCTGGACAGCTACACCTTGCGCCTGCACCTGAACCAGCCCGATTTCAATCTCGGCCAGATCCTGGCGCATCAACCGGCCAGCGCGGTGGCGCGCGAGGTGATCGAAAGATATCGCGATGCGCAGGGCTTGGCGCCGGCCAATCCGGTCGGCACCGGCCCTTACAAATTGACGCAATGGGTACGCGGCACGCGCACGGTGCTGGAGGCGAACCCGGAGTTCCGCGGCCTGTCCTGGGATTTTCAGCCGGGCGCCGATCCGGAAGATCAGCAGATCGCCGCCAGGCTGAAAGGCAAGCGCATGCCGCAAATCGGCCGCGTCGAAATCAGCGTGATGGTGGAAGACCAGTCGCGCTGGCTGGCATTTCAAAACGATGAGCTGGACGTGTTCCAGTTGTATGGTCCGCTCGCGCCGCAGGCTCTGACCGAGGGAAAACTCAAGCCGGAATTCGTCAAGAAAGGCGTGCAGCTGTCGCGCATCGTCGATCCCGAGCTCAGCTATTACTACTGGAATATGCAAGACCCGGTACTGGGCGGATTGAGCAAGGAAAAAATCGCATTGCGGCGCGCGATCGCGATGGCCTACAACGTGCGCGAAGAAATAAAAGTAGTCTGGAACGACCAGGCGGTTGCCCTGGAATATCCGATCCCGCCGGGCGTGGTCGGCCATGATCCCGATTACAAGAGCAGCGTGCAGTACGATCCGTTGGCGGCCAATGCCTTGCTCGACAAATTCGGCTACAAGAAGGGCAGTGACGGCTTCCGTACGCTGCCGGACGGCAAACCGCTGGAAGTGCGCTACTCGGCAAGGGCCGATTCGCTCGGCCAGCAGCAGGCGGAAATGTGGCGCAAGGCTTATGCGGCGCTGGCGATCCGCATGAGCAGCGACGTACGCCCCTTCCCCGAACTGACCAAGGCGGAAAAGCAATGCAAGATCCAATCGCGCACCTCGCCCTGGCTCGCCGATTACCCGGACGGCGATAATTTCATGCAGTTGTTCTATGGCCCGAACATCGCGCAAACCAATAACGGCTGCAGCAAGATCCCCGAGTACGATGCGCTGTATCGGCAATCGCAAAAAATGCCGGCCGGGCCGGAGCGCGATCTGCTATACCACAAGATGGCGCGCATTCTCGAGGTGGTCAACCCGAATCGCCTGGGCTATGCGCGCTATCGCAATATGCTGGCGCAGCAGCGCGTGATCGGCTACAAGGCGCATCCCATCCTGCCCGCGGTGTGGATGTATTTCGATATTGAAAAGCGCAAGTAAATCGATGTCATCGATATCGCCCAAGGAACAACCATGACCGCCTATCTCCTGCGCCGCTTGTGGCAAATGGCGCCGACCCTGCTCGGCGTGATCCTGCTCGTTTTCATCCTGTTCAATTGGGTTGGCGGCGATCCGGCCTATATCCTGGCCGGCAAAATCTCCAACCCGGAGCAGATCGCCAACATCCGCAAACAGCTCGGCATCGATCAGCCATTTCATGTGCAGCTATGGATCTTCATCAAGCAGATCGCCACCTTCGATTTCGGCGCCAGCTGGAGTACCGGCGAATCGGTCGCCAACGTGATCGGCACCCGTCTCGGCCCCTCGCTGACGGTGCTGGTCCCGCTGACGATACTGGAAACCTTGTTCGCCGTTGCGCTGGCGCTGGCGATTGCCTTCGTGCGCGGCTCGCTCACCGACCGCGCGGTGATGGTGGCCTGCACCGTCGGCATGTCGATCAGCATCCTGGTCTATATCATCGTGTTCCAGTACTGGTTTGCCTACAAGCTTGGCTTGTTTCCCGTACAGGGTTGGGGCAGGAGTTTTAGCGAAAACCTGTTCCGCTATTCGTCCCTGCCGATCCTGATCGCGCTGGCAGTCGGCATCGCGCCCAACCTGCGCCTGTTCCGCACTTTCGTGCTGGATGAAATCAACCAGGACTATGTGCGCACCGCACGCGCCAAGGGCCTGTCTGAAACCCGTATCCTGTGGATGCATGTGCTGCGCAACGCCTCGATTCCGATCATTACGCACGTGATGTCGAACCTGCCCGCGCTCCTGATCGGCGCCTTCCTGATCGAGCGCTTCTTTTCGATCCCGGGAATCGGACGCGAAGTGATTCTCGCGGTCGAACGAAGCGACTTCCCTGTGATCAAGGCGATCACCGTGTACGTCGCGATGGCGACCATGCTGTTCAACCTGTTGACCGACCTGATGTACCGGCTGGTCGACCCGCGCGTACAACTGCAATAGGAATGGGCATGA
Organism: uncultured Burkholderiales bacterium; assembly: GCA_966211965.1. Classification (GTDB taxonomy): domain Bacteria; phylum Pseudomonadota; class Gammaproteobacteria; order Burkholderiales; family Burkholderiaceae_D; genus CBIHON01. Next base: position 16,670 of record CBIHON010000026.1, read on the forward strand.
GCAATATGGGAACCCGGGTTTCGCCCGGACTATGGGCACTGGCATGGCGGCGTTTGCGCGCCGACCGCATCGCGATGGCAGCGCTGGGACTGGTTCTGCTGTACCTGGTAACGCTGGTCCTGTCGTCCACAGGTTTACTGGCCGCCGATTGGGAAAACGAAGTCGGCGTCAATTATGCGCCGCCCGCCTTCATCGGCGCACAAGCCGGTGCGACAAGCGTGGATAAAAGGCTCGACGGGCCGCCGCCGGAAAATCCCTTCGATCCGCTGGCCGACGTCATCCGCGAGCTGCGCGCCACCATCACACCGGCAGCACCGGCCGTCAATGACTACGGCATCCCCGATCCATTGGAAAAGGAATTATCGGAAATCCGGCGCGAGCTGGACAAAAGCGCGAAGAAAGCCGTCACGCAACGCCAGACCACCCTGCCCTTCGGCGCCGACAAATGGGGCCACGACGTCATCAAGAAAACCATCAAGGGCGCCGAGACTTCCATCGTCGTGGGCTTGGTTGCCGCCTTGCTGGCGACATTCCTGGGAACGGTTTTCGGCGCGGTGTCGGGTTACTTCGGTTCCTGGGTCGATGATTTTTTCAATTGGTTTTACAGCATCTTCACCTCGGTCCCGTACCTGCTGCTGATCCTGGCGGTTGCCGCCGTGCTCCAGCAAAAGGGCGTGCTGACCATCGTGCTGATATTGGGCCTCACCGGCTGGACCGGGACTTATCGCCTGATCCGCGCCGAGTACCTGAAGCACAGGACGCGCGAATATGTGCTGGCCGCCGACGCCATCGGCGCTTCGCATTGGCGCAAGATGTTTTCGCATATCTTTCCCAACGTCAGCCACGTAGCGCTGGTGCAGATGTCGATCCTGGTGGTCGGCTTCATCAAGTCCGAAGTGATCCTGAGCTTCCTCGGTTTTGGCGTACCGGTCGGCGTGGTGTCCTGGGGCAGCATGTTGAACGAGGCGCAGAACGAGCTGATACTCGGCAAGTGGTGGCAGCTGGCTGCGGCAAGCATCGCGATGGCGGTGCTGGTGACGGCATTTTCGCTGTTCACCGATGCTTTGCGCGATGCGCTTGATCCGAAGTTGAAGTGATATTTATTATGGCCGAAGGTAGATTCGCAGGATGGGTGAAACCCGTCACCTGCGCGGTGGACCATGATGGGTTTTACCCATCCTGCGAATTCTGCCGGCGCACGCTACGAGACAGAAAAGAGGAAATGCGATGAACCAGCAGGGCACCTTGCTGCAAGTACGCGATCTGGAGATCAGCTTTCGCATCGATAAAAAAAACAGCTTCGCTGCCGTCAAGGGCATTTCCTTCGATATCCCGCGCAACACGACAGTCGCGCTGGTCGGCGAATCAGGCAGCGGCAAATCGGTCAGCGCGCTCGCGGTGATGGGCTTGCTGCCGCCCGAGAATGCCATCGTCGCGGCCACCAGCCGCATCGAATTCGAAGGCCGTAACCTGCTGGCGCTGAGCACGCCGGAAAGGCGGCAGTTGTGCGGCAAGGACATCTCGATGATTTTCCAGGAGCCGATGACATCGCTGAACCCGGTATTTACCGTGGGCTTTCAAATCGGCGAGGTATTGCGTCTGCATATGGGCATGAACGCCAGGGCTGCCCGTGCCCGCGCAATCGCGCTGCTGGAAGAGGTCGGCATTCCAGCCGCCGCCGACCGCATTGACGCCTATCCCAGCCAACTATCGGGGGGCCAGCAACAGCGCGTGATGATCGCAATGGCAATTGCCTGCGAACCGAAACTGCTGATTGCCGACGAGCCGACCACGGCGCTTGACGTCACGATACAAAAGCAGATCATCGATTTGATCAATGCGCTGCGCCGGCGCCGCCAGATGTCGGTCCTGTTCATCACCCACGACCTGGCCCTCGTCGGCGAAATGGCAGATCAGGTCATCGTGATGCGCAACGGCGAGATTCGCGAAGCCGGCGAAATCGGCCGGATTTTCGAAGCGCCGCAAGATGCGTACACCAAGGCCTTGCTGCGCTGTCGTCCTTCGCTGGAGAGCCGGCCCTGGCGCCTGCCGGTGATCGACGATTACCTGGGCGGGCACGCCCGGCCGGAAACCGACCCGCGCGAGCGGCCGCGCGGCCTCAGCGGCCGGGAGGGGGTCGTGCTCGACGTGCGCAACCTCGGCAAGAGTTTTTACAGCCGCGAAGGCTTGTTCGGCCATAAGGAATTCCAGGCGGTCAAGGACGTGTCCTTCACCCTGCCCCGCGGCAAGACCCTGGGCGTGGTCGGCGAATCGGGCTCGGGCAAGACCACGGTCGGCTTGACGCTGTTGCGTTTGCATCAGGCGACGAGCGGCCAGGCGCTGTTCGAAGGCCGTGACCTGCTGGCGATGCCGGACAAGGAATTCATGCCGTATAAGCGCCGCATCCAGATCATCTTTCAAAATCCGTATGCCTCGCTCAACCCGCGTTTTACCGTCGAGCAGATTTTGCTGGAGCCGATGCGGATTCATCGGGTCGGATCGAACGACGCTGATCGTACCGGGATGGCCGTACAATTGCTGAAAAGAGTCGGCTTGCCGGCCTCTGCGTTGCATCGCTATCCGCATGAATTTTCGGGCGGACAGCGGCAGCGCATTGCGATTGCGCGCTGCCTGAGCCTGCGCCCTGAAGTACTGGTATGCGATGAATCGGTGTCAGCGCTGGACGTGTCGGTGCAGGCTCAAGTCTTGAACCTGCTGCAGGATTTACAGGAAGAATTCGGCATGAGTTATATTTTCATCTCGCATGATCTGGCGGTAGTCAAGTACCTCGCGGACCAGGTGATGGTGATGCATGAGGGCAAGGTAGTGGAAATGGGGGATTCGGATGCGTTGTACGGGAACCCGCAGCATCCTTATACGCGAGCCTTGCTGGGAGCGGTTCCGAAGGGCCGATCGGGTTCCGGGTGAGCGGGAGCGCAGAGGTAAAATCCCTGAAACACTAAAAATGCACTTGTCATCCCAGCGGCCCTTTTCGTGCACACTTGATGCCGATGATTGGCGATGTAGGATGCATGACGAAAGATGCTGGGTCCCAGCATTCGCCGGGACGACGCGAAAGCGGATTGTCATGAAAGGTTGCCCAGACGCCGCCGACACCCTACAATCTCGCGCAGTTCGATAAGAGAACGTAACGGAAGTTCTAATCAAAACACGTATTCATGTGCTTTCCGAGCCAATTCCGGCCCGAAAGTCGCATAGAATGTGACAGGCACATTTGGAGTCAATATGGCATTCCTGCAAGGCAAAAAAATTCTGATCACCGGCTTGTTGTCCAACCGCTCCATCGCCTACGGCATCGCCCAAGCCTGCAAGCGCGAAGGCGCCGAGCTGGCCTTTACCTATGTCGGCGACCGCTTCAAGGACCGCATCGCCGACTTCGCCAAGGAATTCGGCAGCGAATTGACTTTTGACTGCGACGTCAGCAGCGACGAACAAATCAACGCACTGTTTGCCGATCTGGCCAAGTCCTGGGATCACCTCGACGGCCTGGTCCACTCGATCGGTTTTGCCCCGCGCGAAGCGATTGCCGGGGACTTTCTGGAGGGGTTCTCGCGCGAAGGTTTCCGCGTCGCCCACGATATTTCGGCTTACAGCTTTCCGGCGCTGGCCAAGGCGGCGCTGCCGATGCTGCGCCAGAATTCCTCGCTGCTGACCCTGAGCTACCTCGGCGCGGTGCGCGCCATCCCCTACTACAACACGATGGGCCTGGCCAAGGCCTCGCTCGAAGCGAGCGTGCGCTACCTGGCTGAAGCACTGGGCAAAAAAGGCATCCGCGCCAATGCCATCTCGGCCGGCCCGATCAAGACCCTGGCCGCCAGCGGCATCAAGGACTTCGGCAAATTGCTCGGCTTTGCCGCCGCCCACGCCCCGCTGCGCCGCAACGTGACGATCGAGGAAGTCGGCAATGTTGCCGCCTTCCTGCTGTCGGACCTGGCCAGCGGCGTCACCGGCGAAATCTCGTATGTCGACGGCGGCTTCTCGCACGTGATGGGCTTGAACGAAGAAGACTACAAATAAAGTATTGAGAATTGCAGGGTTGGACGGCTTGGGCCGTGCAACCCTGCACAGAATTCAGATTTTGCAAGCCCCGATTCAAAATAATTCCACATTTAATTTCATTCCCCTGTAGAATGCCGCCTGTGCGATGCAACATGAACGCACATTGCAGCATCGCGAACCCTAAGCATTAACGATTAAGCCCTCCCGCCTCCTGGTGTTGAATTTTGAACACCGTCCCGGCGCAAAGCTTTCTGTGCCGAAATCTCTCAGAGTTTTCTCAGTTGTTTCGTTGGTTGGCGTTGCATTTTTGCGTTCGCGCACACTTCTTTGAAGAAGTCGCGGGACGCTGATTTATACGAAAGAAGATAATGACTTTTGAAGCACTTGGTCTCCACCCGTCCATCCTTAAAGCACTTGGCGAAGCCGGATACACCAAACCTACCGCCGTCCAGGCACAAGCTGTCCCTGCCGCGATAGAAGGCCGCGACCTGCTGGTCTCCTCCCAGACCGGCTCCGGCAAAACCGCGGCATTCATGCTGCCCGCCCTGCACAAATTCGCCTCCGCCGAACCAGCGCCTGTCGCTGCCGGCAAAACCCCGAATCAGGAAGCCCAATCGGCCCGCTCGCGCGGCGAGCGTCCGCGCTTCAAGCCTGCACAGCCGAAGATGCTGGTGTTGACGCCGACCCGCGAACTGGCGCTGCAAGTGACCACCGCGACCGACAAATACAGCGCCTACATGAAGCGCGTGAAAGCCATCTCCATCCTGGGCGGCATGCCCTATCCGAAACAGATGCAATTGCTGGCCAAGAATCCCGAGATCCTGGTTGCCACCCCTGGCCGTCTGATCGATCATATGGAGTCGGGCAAAATCGACTTCTCGCAATTGCAGATCCTGGTGCTGGACGAAGCTGACCGCATGCTGGACATGGGTTTCATCGACGATATCGAAAAGATCGTCGAGGCGACGCCGGACTCTCGCCAAACCATGCTGTTCTCGGCAACGCTCGACGGCGTGGTCGGCAACATGGCCAAGCGCATCACCAAGAGCCCCCTGATCATCCAGATCACAAGCTCTACCACCCGGCATGAAAACATCCAGCAGCGCGTGCATTTCGTCGACGACCTGTCGCACAAGAACCGCCTGCTCGACCATCTGCTGCGCGATGCGACCCTGGATCAAGCCGTCGTGTTTACCGCCACCAAGCGCGACGCCGACAACATCGCCGACCGCCTGAACATCGCCGGTTTCGCTGCCGCCGCACTGCATGGCGACATGCACCAAGGCGCGCGCAACCGCACTCTCGACGGCATGCGCCGCGGCCAGGTCAAGGTATTGGTGGCCACCGACGTCGCCGCACGCGGCATCGACGTACCGACGATCACCCACGTGTTCAACTACGATCTGCCGAAATTCCCGGAAGACTACGTGCACCGCATCGGCCGAACCGGCCGCGCCGGCCGCAACGGCGTCGCCGTGTCGCTGGTCAATCACGCAGAAGGCATGAACGTCAAACGCATCGAGCGCTTTACCAAGCAATTGATCCCGGTCGACGTCATCGAAGGCTTCGAGCCGAAGAAGACGGGATCGGCGCCGCGTTCGAGCCAGCGTCCGGGCGGCTGGAAGCCGGGCGACAATCGCGGATCGGGCAAGCCGGGTCAGCGCACCTTCAGCAAGCCAGGTTCGGGACCGCGTAAAGACGGCGGCGGCTACAAGGGTGCCGGCGCGCGTTCGGGCGATGGCGGTGCGCGTCGCTCTTACGGCGACCGTTAAAACAGACCGCTTAAAAAAGAGACCGCTTCGGCGGTCTTTTTTGTTGGAACTCAACGTTGATTTTTAAAGTTGGACTTTCTCCGCCGTTCATGGGGCGCACGTCCTGAATCCTATGAACATGTCATCCCGCTCCGGCAAATAAAAATTCCGATGCTTGGCGGAGCGCATCCGCGGCTGCGTTGCGAACGAGGCGCCGCGCACCGCCTGATGGGTCATGAACCAGGGTGCGGAGTATTCCCGATAGCGGTCCGCTTCGAATCCCGGATAGGGTTCGAAAGGGGTGCAAGTCCATTCCCACAAATCGCCCCAGCGCAAGGCGGCATGCCCCGACTGCGCCGCATATTCCCATTCGGCCTCGCTCGGCAAGCGGCGTCCGGCCCAGGTGCAGTAGGCCTGCGCCTCGAACAGGCTGACGTGGCGCACCGGCTCGTTGGGCGGCAAGGCGGTCTGCATGCCGAAGCGCTCGCAACGCCAGTGCCGGCCGTCTCGCAGCCAGTCGCGCGGCGCGGAACGCTCCTGCCGCATCAGCCAGGCGCGTCCGGCCATGGTCCAGAATTGCGGATGCTGATAGCCGCCATCGGCGATGAATTCACTGTATTGCGCATTCGATACCAGCGTCGAATCCAGCTTGAACGGCGCCACGTAACAGGGATGCGCCCACTTTTCATTGTCGAATACGAAGCCCTCGTCCGGCTTGCTGCCCAGCTCAACGGTACCGCCAGGAAAGCGAATCTCGCCCTGCGACCAAGCTGGAATCGATCGCTTCGCCAACTGCGGCGGCATCAGCACTCCCAGGGTCTGCAGCATATGGGCCAGGGCTTCGCCATGCATGTCCTCATATGCCAGCGCCAGACGATAGGGATACAGTACTCCCGCTTGGTTCGGCGCCCGGCTCAATTTATCCAGCACGCGGTCCAGCACTTCATGGCAATAGGTTTTCAAGGCTCCGGTGCTCGGCAAATCCAGCGCCCAGCGTGCGCGATGCGGCACCGTATTGGAATCGAACCAGTCGTCGCCTTTGGTCAGCAAGGAACCGCGCTGGGCGGCGGCAGGATCGCTGGACAAGGCCTCGCGCAGGATGAACCATTCGGCAAACCATGCCATGCGTCCCAGTTCCCACAGCGGTGGATTGACGATGGCGAGCCGCGGCACCTTGCCCGGGGTATCCAGCCCTGCCGACTGGAAACACTCGAACAGCACCAGCGTGTACTCGCGCGCATCCTGCAAGATGCTGGCCAGTTCACCCGGCTTGGCGTTTCTGAAAGATGTATTCATCGAAGTCATCGCTTGGATTCTTGCGGCAAGGAGTGCGTCCCATTATCGGCCTCGTCTTGGCAAAAGCCAACCACACGCGGCTTTTCGTCCAGCACCATGAGTAGACTGTAATAGTTGGAGTTGATGGATAATTGCAGGCATTCCGCATCAACCAAAGAGACCCATGAACACGCCCGACGACAACAAAATCAAACTCACCTCCTTTTCGCACGGCGGCGGCTGCGGCTGCAAGATCGCGCCCGGCATTCTCTCGGAAATCCTGAAAAATTCCTCCGGCTTCCCGCTTCCCAAAGAATTGATGGTCGGCATCGAGACCGCTGACGACGCTGCGGTCTACAAGCTCAACGACGAACAGGCGCTGATCGCCACCACCGACTTCTTCATGCCCATCGTCGATGATCCCTACGATTTCGGCCGCATCGCCGCGACCAATGCCATCTCCGATGTCTATGCGATGGGCGGCACGCCGATCATGGCGCTGGCCCTGGTCGGCATGCCGATCAACAAGTTGCCGATCGGGATCATCGGAAAAATCCTCCGCGGCGGCGAATCGATTTGCGCCGAAGCCGGCATTCCGATCGCCGGCGGCCACACCATCGATTCGGTCGAACCGATATATGGCCTGGTGGTGCTGGGCCTGGTGCATCCGTCCAAGGTCAAACGCAATGCTGATGCCAAAGCGGGCGACAAACTAATCCTGGGCAAGCCGCTCGGCGTCGGCATCCTGTCTGCGGCGCTCAAGAAAAATATGCTGGATGCTAACGGCTATGCGGCGATGATCGCCAACACCACCAAGCTCAACAAGCCCGGCAAGGCGTTGTCCGGGTTGCCGGGTGTGCATGCGTTGACTGATGTCACCGGCTTCGGCTTGCTTGGACATTTGCTGGAACTGGCGCGCGGGGCGGGACTGAGCGCCAGACTCGATATGCCCCATATTCCACTGCTGCCCGGCGTGCAGCAATTGGCCGAGGCCGGTTGCATCACCGGCGCATCCGGACGCAACTGGGCCGGCTATGGAAAAGACGTGAACCTGGCCGCCGGCATCACACCAGTGCAGCAGATGTTGCTGACCGATCCGCAAACTTCCGGCGGCCTGCTGGTGTCCTGCGATGCGGAAGCAGTGGAGAACGTGCTTGCCTTGTTCACGCAGGAGGGTTTTGCCCATGCGGCGGTGATCGGAGAAATGCTTCACGGCCCGGCGCAAGTGGCGGTCGAAGCCTAACTTTCATTAAACAAAGCAGCGGAACTTCTCCCCACCTCTTCATTCATACCTTGAGCCGCAGGCAGAAAGAAATTCTTCCATGTAAATCAGCCGCAAGATGCCAATTCCCTCCTCTGAAGTCCCGCTGGTCAGCGTCATCGTGCGCAGCATCGGCCGCCCTGAACTTGCCGTCGCACTGGATTCCGTTGCCGGCCAAACCTACCCCAATATCGAGATTGTCGTCATCAACGCGCTGGGTTGCGACCATCCTGCGCTACCTGCAAATTGGGGACCGTTTCCGCTGCGCCTACATGGCAACGGCACGGCACTCAAGCGCAGCGCCGCCGCCAATGCCGGCCTGGACCAAGCGCGCGGCAAACACATTATTTTTCTCGACGATGACGACTACTTCGCGCCCGGCCATATTGCGCTGCTGGCCGCAGCGCTGGCAAAGCAGAGCAGCGTGCGCGCCGCCTATACCGGCGTGGAAGTGGTCGATGCCGATGCACAAGTGGTAAACGGCGTCATCAATGAACCCTTTCATCGCCTGCGCCTGCTGCAAAAAAACTACCTGGCGATTCATGCCGTGCTGTTCGAACGCTCGCTGATCGACAATGGCTGCCGCTTCGATCCGGAACTGGAGATCTACGAGGACTGGGATTTCTGGATCCAGGTGTCGCAGCACACTCCTTTTTTTCATATCGATACCATCAGCGCCTACTACCGCGCAAGCCGGTTCTCCTCGGGCGCCGGCGCAGGCATCGACTGCGACGAAACGCTCAAGGCAGCGGGGAGCGGCAAGGTATTTGAAAAGTGGAAGCATGTGCAGATGAAGCTGGCCGCGACCATCCAGGCCCTGCTGCAGCAAGGGCTGCAATTGCAACGCAGCAAGCGCGCGGCCGAGGCCAGGCAGCTATACGAAACCATCTTGTCGATACAACCCGACAACCTGAATGCCTTGAACCTGCTGGGCATGATTGCCTATGAAGTCCGCCAATTTGAAACTGCGCAGCAATTGATCGGCAAGGCGATTCGTTTGAACGACAGTATTGCAGGACTCCATCTCAACTATGGACTGGTCTTGCAAGGGCAAGGGAAAAAGCAGGATGCGATCGGCAGTTACCGACGCGCCTTGGCCCTGGCCCCGGAAAGCGCGGCAATCAAGGCGAAGCTGGCCGGCCTCGGGGCCTGAAACACCGGCACAATCCCCCCTTGACAAAAACCCGGTCGATCCCATACAGTTACTGAATGTTCACCGCAAAACCTCATTCTCTCGCACTACTATCCAGCGCCGGCGCCCTGCCAGCGCTGCTGCGACTGCGTATCGCGCTCTGATCCCCCGCACCTGTTTGTTGTTGTCCTCCTGGCGCAAAGTACCGCCGGATCCAGTCAGACCCAGATTCACCCTTTAGAAAGCCGGCGCCGCATGCACTTCAAGTCCATCCTCGTAAAGCTCATCACAGGCGACACCATCGCCATGATGATCTTCGCGCGTGCGCTTGCGCTGCTACCGCTACCGATCGGTTGCCTGGCCTAGCGTTCCGTGGCCGCCCGGCAGCCTTCGCGCCACACCCCGCCCCCTTCGCTTTCAAAAATTTTAAAAGGATGCATCATGATGTTGACCAATCCGGCAGCGAAATATCGCGCCTTCCCGCCTGTTCAATTGACCAACCGGACATGGCCTGACAAGATCATTTCCAAGCCGCCGATCTGGATGAGCACAGACTTGCGTGACGGCAATCAGGCCTTGATCGAGCCGATGAGTTCAGAAAAGAAATTGCGTTTCTTCGAGATGCTGGTGCAAATCGGATTGAAGGAAATCGAAGTCGGTTTTCCTTCCGCATCGCAAACGGACTTTGATTTCGTGCGCAAGCTGATCGTAGAAAACCGCATTCCCGACGACGTCACTATCGAAGTGCTCACGCAGTCGCGGGAAGACTTGATTCGCCGCACCATCGATTCCTTGCAGGGTGCAAAGCGTGCAATTGTCCATCTCTATAATCCGATCGCGCCGACTTTCCGCCGCATCGTATTTGGCATGTCGCGCGAGGAAGTCAGGGAAATCGCCGTGTCGGGCACGCGCCTGATCAAGCAATTGACCGACGAGCGTCCGGAAACCGAATGGGTATTCCAGTACTCGCCGGAAACCTTCAGCATGGCGGAACTGGATTTCTCCAAGAACGTCTGCGATGCGGTATCCGAAGTCTGGCAGCCGACCCCGCACAGCAAAATGATCATCAACCTGCCAACAACCGTCGAATGCAGCACGCCGAACGTGTATGCCGACCAGATCGAATGGATGCACCGCAAGCTGGCGCGTCGCGATTCGATCATCATCAGCGTCCATCCGCACAATGATCGCGGTACGGCGATCGCCTCGGCCGAATTAGCGGTGATGGCCGGCGCGGAACGGGTCGAAGGCTGCCTGTTCGGCAACGGCGAACGCACCGGCAACGTCGATCTCGTCACCTTGGCGATGAATCTCTATACGCAAGGCGTGCATCCCGGCCTGGATTTTTCCGACATCGACTCGGTCCGCAAATGCGTCGAGGAATGCAATCAATTGCCGGTTCATCCGCGCCACCCCTACGTCGGCGACCTGGTGTTTACGGCGTTCTCGGGCTCGCATCAGGATGCGATCAAGAAAGGCTTCGCGCAGCAGAAGCCGGACGCAATATGGGAAGTGCCTTACCTCCCAATCGATCCGGCCGATCTCGGCCGCAGCTACGATGCCGTGATCCGCGTCAACAGCCAGTCCGGCAAGGGCGGCATGGCATATTTGCTGGAGCAGGAATACGGTCTGGCTTTGCCGCGCCGTTTGCAAATCGAATTCAGCCGCGCGGTGCAAGCGGTAGCCGACGCCAGCGGCAAGGAAATCGCGGCCGACGACATCTACGCGATTTTCAATCGGGAATACCTCGATCAATCCGTTCCCTATTCCTATTTGGGCCATCGGATGCGGGAAGATTCGGCGCGCGACGAACCGGTGCAGATCGACATCGATATCGCGCTTGAAGGCAAGCGCACCACGCTGCAAGGCATGGGCAACGGACCGATCGATGCCTTCGTCAACGCGCTCGGGCTCGACATCAAGCTGATGGATTACCACGAGCATGCAATCGGCTCCGGCGCCAATGCACAGGCGGCCTGCTATGTCGAACTGCGCCTGGACAACGGGCCGACGCTGTTCGGTGTGGCGATCGACGGCAATATCGTGACGGCCTCGTTCAAGGCGGTGTTCAGTGCGATCAACCGGCAGTTGGCAATAAGACTGCGATCAACTACCGGACAAATCCCAGAGATTGTGACATAACAAAAAACGAAGTTTCCATCAGCTTCCTCCCTCGGGAAGAAGCTGGCCGAATTTTCGAACAGCATGCAACACCAGGCCGACGCCGATGCTGTCAGACTGAGTAGCCAGGCCAGACGCGGATGCGGCGAAAGACGGAAACTTGTTTTTCGTCTTCCGCCGCGCTCCTTTGCTTTGGACGTGCTATCGATGTCCATTTCATACTTCCTCAATCGGACGACTACCCCGCGCGATAGGTTTTTGGCGGGGGTGCCTGCACCGCATCGGCAAGCAGCTCTGCATGCACCAGCACGGGCACGATGAAGAGCAGTTTGCGTTCAGAGTAACCAGGTCCATGCGCATGCATGCGGAAATGCCCGCGCCGCCAGTGCGGCGGCATTGCATGGCCATTGCCGCTTGCCAGCGGCACATCGGGCAGCGATGCCGGCCCGACCACGATGCGGTCATATAGCGAAGCGATCTTCTTGCGAAGCTTCGGCTCTCGTTTGATGCGCCTCCGGGCGTCGCTATATTCGCGCACGGTGACGCGCCGCGCTTCCTTCAAACCCAGATAGAGAAACACCTTGGCCAAGTAGGCAACCAGTTCAACCATGCGCCGCTCGTTTTCTTCGGGCGAATGGGGAAGCGGATTGTTAGGCAATAATTTCCCGCCCCATTCCGACAATGCCGTGTCCGACGAAACGATCGGGCGTTGCAGCTGGTAATAGCCGCTGAAACAGCCCTCTTCCTTCATGATGACAATGAATTCCATGAAGCGCGGGCGAAGGATACCTTTATGGCAGGCTTTCGCCCGGCATCGTCGAATCGCGGACTACTCATCATCGTCACGCACGCGGACACTTTGACGCGACCTATTTGCGGGACCGAACTCCGCCTCCCATGCCGCCCGTTGCGCCATCGCCAGGCGAAATGCCTCTTCTTCCATATCGGGCTTGATCCGGAAATAGCTGCTTTTGCGAATGCCGCCAGCACGATAACTGGCATGCCAATACGCCAGGTCGGAAGTGATGTTGCCGACAGAATCACGCTTGACCACTCGCGTGCGCAATACCCCAGGCTGGCCTGAAAGCGTTGGGTTTTTGTAGCGGTCGCCTATCTCCTGGGGTTTGGCTTCCCTTGCCAATTCCGGCTCGGGAACCTGAGCCTTTATCTGCGGCAAGACCGCGCTGGTGGCTTTCCGTGCTTCCTCGCCCAACAGGAAATGCCCCTCGATTTCCGCCAGCATGTCCATACGGGACATGATCGCCATGTCTCTGGCCTTGTCGCCGTACTTGCTGACTGCGAACGATCGGGTCTTATTTTTGCCATTCGGCAGCCTGATCCGGGCAATCCAGGTTTCGCATCCGCTAGCCGATTTCACGTAATGAAGGCCGGGTATGCCGGTGGTATTGGATTTGCGGACGATGGCCCGCTGTTCCTGGCACGTGTAGGGCGTCATCTCTTGCAGCACCTGATCGCGGAAGGCGACCGCTTTCGCAAGCGCGGCCTCGGTGCCGCCGTGCTTCAGGTCGGGGAACTGCTTTTTTATCAGAACGCCCCGGCGCATAATCTTGACAGTCCAGGCCCAGGTCTGCGTTTTTTTATCGTGACGTCGGCCGATTCCGTAAGGGTAGGGAGAGGAAGGGGTTTTGCGAGGCATGCTTATTTTGCGTCAAGATCCGTACTGTGCCCTGCAGGGCATTTCGTTTCATAACATTTTTGCTGGTTCTTTCTTACCACAACCCGATCTCCCAATCCCACCGCTGGCCCTGAAAGCGCAAGCTCGGCTGAGCTTCATCCGTGAGTTCCTCCTCATCCATTGCCGGCATGGGCATTGACCAGGTCGGCCGCTTCGCCCTGCGGTACATACACCGGTATATCTAGTGCGTCCTCTTTTTCAATTTCGTTGAAAATATCGAACAATCACGAATCCGATTAACGCAACTAAAAACGGCAAGATGGTAGAGCAAATAAAGAGAGAAAGATCGCGCACCAATATGTCAACCAATCGCGGAAATCCATCTGGTGAAGAGAACCAATCATGATAATTATGGCGCTCTGTATATGGCCAATAGGTGAGTAAAGAAAGTTGAGCTAGGGATTGTAGTCTGGGTCCAATGGACTCCATCCCACACCCCCATCCAAATGGGAAAGCAAGCCAGCCAAACCACAACGCAGTCTTATAAGCAAGCCGTTTGCGTGGTACTGACTCAGTCAATAGCCAGGATCTACGTCCAAGAGAATTGATAGACGAAGATAACGCTACTGCGCTGAAAACCGTGACAAAGATAAACTCTCCTAAAATCGCCGGAAGAACGGCCATTTCAACTGAAGCAAAAATAGTAAGTAAGACTATGCCAATAAAGAATAACAGCCGCATAAAATTTCACTTTCTCAGATTCGCTTTTCAAACACCGTGCACCACTCGCAGGCCGCGGCCACTAATCCACCAATTTCATCCATGCTTGAATCGATGTATGAAACAAGATTCGTAGGATAGCTATAGTAGTTCAATCCACCCGCAAGCTTGATCGGATTTGGGAGAGATACCGCCGCATTGCCGGGTCGTAATACCGATAGCGGTTGTAATACAGCTCGGTCTCCCAATCCCACTGCTGGTCCTGGGACCTCAAATTCGATCGGTATTACGGCCCTTCTATGGCCTTATTGACGGTAACCTTGATCCGCAGCGAGGCTATACCACTTCAACGCTTCTTGATGATTTTGCGTCACACCTTTGCCTCTCTCGTACATCTCGCCTAGCGCATGCTGCGCTTTTGCAAGACCTTGGTTAGCGGCCATGAGGTACCACTTCACGGCTTCTTTGTAGTCCCTGGTTACTCCTTTTCCCTCGGAATACATTGAACCAAGATTGAATTGTGAGTTGGGTCCACCCTGTTCGGCTCCCACCCTATACCACTTCATAGCTTCCTTGTAGTCCTGGGTCACGCCATTGCCATTGTAATAACATTCTGCAAGACTGTACCAGGCTAATCCAATACCCTGATCGGCCGCCAAACGATACAACCTCACAGCCTCCTTATAATTCTTGGCGACCCCTTGACCTTTGTGATACATGTTCGCAAGGTTCTGTTGTGCTGGGCCAAAACCTTGATTGGCTGCCAAGCGCAACCATTTCGCCGCTTCCATATAGTCTTGTGCGACACCATTCCCATCCCGATACATCCCACCAATTTCATATTGCGCAGCGGCAAAACCTTGATCGGCAGCCAGTCGATACCATTTCAGGGCTTCACCATAGTCTTGCGTGACCCCATGCCCATTGGAATACGCAATGCCGATCAAACGTTGTGCCTTCATATTTCCTTGATTTGCCAACGGGCGTATTAACATAAGCGCGTGCGCGTAGTCACCTTTGTCATAAGCGCTAAGTGCATCGCCGAATTGATCCGCTTTCGCTGATCCGATGCATAGCAATAGTGTGATGGCGATTCCTATAATTGAGTTTTTCATTTTCTTAAATTTAAACGATCTCTAATGCAATTAATGCGAGCCAAGACTACACCGAACAACGGTCCGAATTCATAGAATTTCCATTGATCACTTAACGATCAATGGGCCATTTTGATAAAAACAGAAAATTTCCTCGCCTCCTGCCAGGGCGGTTTATGCGAGTTAGCCACCCATATTCGCCCGCCATGAACGCACTAGCATCATCAGGTGCGGGCACCACAGATAAATATTGACCAGCTCCAGCACCGTGAAAGCGTGCGTGCATTTTTTGCCAAATCGCAATAGTGAACCTTGCTAAAGCATTGCCCTAATACCCATTCCCTGTATAGGGGCCCTTACAAATTAATGGATTAGCCTTCCCACTCGGACAATCCGGCATTGCTGCCCTTTCTTGTTCTTTTTTCGCTGCCTCTGACCTAGCAATTGCTTCACAACTAGGTCGCTGCCCCGCGTAAAAACCGGCTGCTGTCGCCCCTAAAGTCGTCCGCCCCTCGTTCGCCGCTTCAGTTACCGGCCCGACTCCCTTGCTCGCAACAATTGAAATCTCCTCCGCTCTTCTCGCCACGGCAGCACTATAAGGCGACATTTCTTCGTTAGCAATGCGTTGTTTCTCTCTCTCTTCAGCCGCACACATCGCTTTTTTATATTCTAGACCACCCTGTTTACCTTTCTCATAGTTCTCTGGAATATCCATTATTTCCTTCGCCTTATCCCACCAAGTCTTTCCTTTATCCGCGATGTCTATCGCTGTACCTATCTTGTCAAGCCCCATTGGATCGATGTACGAAACAGGATTCGTAGGATAGCTATAGTAGTTCAATCCACCCGCAAGCTTGATCGGGTCTTGGGAGAGATACCGCCGCATTATCGGGTCGTAATACCGATAGCGGTTGTAATACAGCCCGGTCTCCCAATCCCACTGCTGGCCCTGAAACCTCAGATTCGGCCGGCATTCCGGCTTCAACTCCCCGCTCATCCATTCCCCGATGGTGTTGCCCCATGGGTCTTGCGTGCGCTCCCACACCGCCTCGTGCGTAGCTGCATTGAGCATCCGGTATGGTGTGCCCATATGGTCGGTGACGAACAGAAATAATTGCGTCTCTCCCTCGCCAGCTTGGCCGCGCAACTGGCTCAGCACCGCCTGCTTCGCTTCTTGCGGCAGAGCAGAATTGGCGAGCAGCGGCATCAACTCCACCTGCGCGTTCCGCTTGGCTTCGCGCTCTTCCGGGGACAGTTCCGGCCCGGGCAATCGTGGGCCGATGAGTTGTGCCAGCGGCACGAACGAATGAGGCTCGTACACGATGGTCCTGGTATGCGTGGCGTGAATCTCTTGCATCATCCGGTCGCCATCCCACAGATAGCGCATGAACTGGCCTGACACGCTTTCCTCGATCACCTCGCCTTGCTCGTCGCGCCGCATCCGGCCCATATCCAGCACCAACTTGTAGACGCGCCGCCCGAAGGCGTCGTAATCGTACTTCGCCGCCCACGCCGGCTCGCTCGCGCCATTCGGATAGTGGCGGCTGGCTGTCATCTGGTTCAAGGCATTCCAGGCGAATTCCCACCGCCCGTCGGCCGTGCGGCGCTTGACCACATTGCCGCGCCCATCGTATTCGTCATGGAAGGCATCGCCTAACTTGGCAATCCGGTCGGCGCGCGCCGGGGTTGCGCCCAGCAGGTTGAAGTCCGCCTTGCCGGCATTGGCCTGCACGATGGCGGCCCACTCCTGCGGCGTGGTATAGACCGGCAGGTTCGATACCGGATCACGCTGCATCACGGTGCCAGGCATGACCGGGTTGCCGGCGGGATCGTAGGCATAAGTCTCGGATCGGGTTTGCCGGTAACCGGGTTTGGGAAAGGGGTCGCCGGCCGTGGGCTGTATAGGAATCACGTCGTGCATGTCCCAATAGCCCAGGCGCTGCTGGGCATCGTAGCCGTACCGGGTGACGTGGTGCACATCGCCCCCTTCGCGTTCGAGGCGCTCAAGCAAACCCAGCGCATTGTACTGGTGGTGATAGCGCTCGATCAGCTTGTCGCCGCGCGTATAG
This sequence comes from uncultured Burkholderiales bacterium, assembly GCA_966211965.1. GTDB lineage: Bacteria > Pseudomonadota > Gammaproteobacteria > Burkholderiales > Burkholderiaceae_D > CBIHON01. The sequence continues at coordinate 33,749 of CBIHON010000026.1, forward strand.
CGGACGGTACCCAGCTGGCCAAGACTGGTATAGTTTTGCGTGCGGGTTAGCGGATGCGGCACCAGGCATTGACTGCCGCTGCCATAGGTGCGGTTGACTTCACGATACAGGCTGTCGCGCTCAACGTCGATCAGCGGCTGGCCGTCGAAGGCTACCTGGTGCCAGTGGCCGGAGCCGTACATCAGCGTGTCGATGCTGCGGCCGTCGGGCAGGATCACCTGGTTGCGATTGCCGAGAATGTCATAGCCATAGCCCAGCGTGTGGCAATGACCATCGGTGCCGGATTGGGTTCCCGCGATCAAGCGGCCGGCGGCGTCATAGGCGAAACCGGCCTGGCTGTCGAACGTGGTGGCGCACACGAGCTGATCACGCTTGTTGTAGTAGAAGCGATGGGTGTCGGCGTACCCGCCCTCGCAAGCCGGGATATGGCGCGCGATCAGTCTGCCGCCCGCATCAAATTCATACCGGATCTCGACGGCGTCCGCCTCTCCCTTGTTATCGATGCTGGCGGTCAGTTCGCCGGCCAGGTTGTAGGCATAGGTACAGCTCTTGCCATCGAAACCGGTTTCCTGAATCAGACGGTCCATTGGGTCGTAACTGAATGCCATGGACGCGCCAGCGGCATTGGTCAGGCGAGTCAGTCGTCCGGCCAAGTCATATTGATAAGTGGTAACGGACCAGCCGTCGCGGTTGTTGACAATGCGGTCATCCTTGCCACCGGTCCAGACGCGGCGTTCGATGAGGCGGCCATAGCGGTCATATGCCATCTCGACCGGGCGTCCTTCGGCATCGAGCGCCTTGACCAGGTTGCCGGCACGATCATAGGCCACCACTTCATTCACGCTGTCGGGCCGGATAAGGGCGGTCAGGCGCCCTTTTTTGTCGCGCTCGTAAATCTGCCGTTTGCCGTCGGCGGTTTCGACTTCCAGCAACCGGCCCTTGCGGTCATGGCGGTAGCGAGTGGTCTGGCCGGAGCAATCGGTGAAAGACTTGATTTGGCCGAGGGCGTTGTAGGCCGGGATTTTCTGGCCGCCGCGCGCATCGGTGATGGCGCTAGGGCGGTCGGGGAAGACAGGGTTGTCGTAAGCGAACTGGGTCTTGCCGCCGCCGGGACCTTTAACGTACGTGATTCTTCCTTGGGCATCGCGCTGGGTGCGGGTGATGCCGCCTGCTGCATCGCGGGTGCTGGTAACGAGGCCGGTGGCGGGGTCGCGGAACAGGTCGCTGCGGTGGCCGAGCGGGGTCGTGCTGCCCAGGTATTCGCCCTGGCTGCTGTAGCGAAAGTGAGTTTGCCGGCCCAAGGGATCAGTTTGGCGGAGCATTTTCCCATCGTTAGTGTAGTCGAACTTGAGGACGCCGCCATCGGGGTTGTGCTGCTCGATGAGGCGGCGCAGGCCGGCTTCACCCTGGAAGCGATAGACGGTCTTTCTGCCCAGGCTGTCGATGACTTGTGTCGCGTATTCGCCATACAGGAAGGCATAGTCGAGGCCGCCGGTCTGTTCTTGGCGAATCACCTTGCCGTCGGGATCGAGGCGGTCGTAGACATAGCGCACATCACGCCCCACCCCGTCGGCATCAATGCCCGGCGTCTGGTGGCGCACCAGCATGTGCTGTTCGTATTCGAAGCGGCGAGTCCAGTCGCCCTCGCCATCCTGCACTTCGATCAAGTCGCCGGCTTGGCTGTAACGGTAGCGCACCAGCCATTCGGTAACGCGCAAGTCCCGCAGAGCGGCGAGGTCGGCCGGGGTGCGTTCGTCGCGCAGCGGGTCGTAGGCCAAGTTGATGCCGGCAATGCGCATGCCGTTGTCGGTGTCGGGGCGGAAGCTTTGCCAATGACGCCGGTCAGCTTCGGGTAGGGCAATGGAGTGAACGCGGTAAATACGGCCAGCGCTGTCGTGGAGAAATTCGGGCACGCGCACCGCCTGGTTGGCGGCGTTGTGCGCGGTGCGCCAGCGCAGCGTGGTAGCATAGCCGTGGCGGTCAGCGACGGCAACCAGGTCAAAGCGGCCTGCAGCGAGTGGGTGCGGATTGTCCTCGGTGGGAGCGGGTTTGACGGCGGCTTCGAAGACCAGATATTCACCCTCGCCGGGGGTAAGGATGAACAGGTCGGGATTGTGACGGTAGAACTCGGGCAGCCATTGCCAGCGCTCATCCCAGGGAATAGTCTTATCCAACGTGCCGCGCGCCAGCCACAGGGTTTCGCTGGGACAGAGCTGTTCTTCGCCGGGGGCCAGGGCGGCGAAGTCGATCCAGCGGCCCTGGATGTCGACCAGGCGGGTGCGCTTGGCGTCGGCGTCGCAATAGGTTTCAAAGCCGGTGCGCCAGCCCTGGCCGAGCAAGCCGGTGAAGGGGGTGTCGGAGGCGTAGAAGTGGTCCATGGCAAAGGGCATGGGGGCCGGCAGGCTGAAATCGGTTTCGGCGGGGACGATCTTGGCGCCGGTGCTGACATTGACCGGGTTGCCCTTCAATTGCTTGGCCTTGCAATCCTTGCAGGCGATGGGCTTGGCGGTGCCGCCGATCAAGACCGTGTCTTCGCCGCCGACGATGATGCCTTCCATGCATGAAATCGGGTCGGTGACGCGGGCGGCAGGAAAGGAAGGCTTTTGATTCGGCATGGTGGTCCTTGTTTTTTAGTTGCTGTTGTTATGGCTGAAATCCTTGCTTCCTTGTCCCCGTAGCGCTTCCCCAGCAATAAGCCATCGTGTTATTCAGCGCGTAACGGATTCCAATATTTAAGCGCTTCATAAAGGCTGTCTGCGTCGCAAAAAACATCGCTATGCAAAACATAAGAAATACGAAACGCGCAATTACGGAACGCGGGAAATCAATAAAGAAAGAATGTCGGTGATCGTTTTCTTACCAGGTTAAAAATCAAGATAGTTTTCTGAAATTTTGTTTCATTGAAAATGTTCATCTCAGAAAAAACAAAAAACCATTCGGGAACGTGCACCTTGACGTGCGAACAGGTTTATTCTGTGATCATGAGCAAATTGGTCGGCTCGTCAAATCATAAGCACCATCAAGAATAAATCCATTTTTCCCCTCGGGCATTTCAACCTCCAATACAAAAAATGATTTCATGTCATGGCAAGATGAAACGACAAGTTGATCTCCGCTTTTTATTGTTTTTATTATTTCCCCTGAACGTTGGGCGGCACCCTCGCGGGTCGCATAAACACTAACTTCGCCTTTGGCAATCAACTTTGTCTTTGGATTCATTGCAGGAAAAACAAACCAAATCAAACATATTAATAAGAATGCCGTTACGCTAATACCTAGTAATTTTCCGTACATTACAATCCCCAAGCCCATGGAGCACGTTTGAGACGTTCCATTGTAGTTGCAGGTGTTTTTGCCGGATATTCACTGGTACCTTTAACTGCACCTGAAGACAATAGTCCGTTCCCTAGATCTACAGGAAATACATGATTTTCATTTACACCAATAGCAGTTTGAGTTGGATCATAAAAATCGTTGATACCAACTTCTCTCAAGCATTTTTGTGGGGGCGTGCCACAATTGTTCGTGAAAATATTGTATTTCCCATCGTGTTTCTTTAGACATTCTTCAAACCGATTCTCTTGGTCTGGCGTCATAGAAATCTTTACACCAGTTCCCGAACGAAAGTTTCTATTGTTATCAATATAGGTTGATGGGTCTTTATTCGAATCCCAGCCACCAGTACCCCAAGAATAACTACGACCATTCGCTATCGTAGATACATGGCCAAATGATGATCCTCCACGCCCAACTGGTTCCCAAACAATGATTTCTGCTAACCCCAACGGATCTACCCACTGAATGGGATTTAGTGGATATCGATAAAAATTCATTCCCCCAGCCAGCTTAATTGGGTCTTGCGTCAAGTATCTTCGCATCAGTGGATCGTAATACCGAGAGCGGTTGTAATACAGTTCGGTTTCCCAATCCCACTGCTGGCCCTGGAGCCTCAGATTGGGCCGGCATTCCGGCCCCAGCTTCTCGCTCATCCATTCCGCGGTCGTATTGCCCCACGGGTCTTGCGTGCGCTCCCACACCGCCTCGTGCGTGACTGCATCGAGCATCCGGTATGGCGTGCCCAGATGGTCCGTCATGAACAAAAAGGGCCGCGTGTTTTCGTTCCCGGCTTGGTCTCGCCATTGTTCCAGCACCGCCTGCTTCGCTTCTTGCGGCAAGGATAAGTTGGCGAGCAGCCGTGTCAAGTCCGCCTGTGCGTTACGCTTGGCTTCGCGCTCTTCCAACGACAGTTCCGGGCCGGGCAGCCTGGGACCGAGGATCTGCGCCAGCGGCACGAACGAATGGGGCTCGTACACGATGGTCCTGGTGTGCGTGGCGTGAATCTCTTGCAACATCCGGTCGCCATCCCACAGATAGCGCATGAACTGGCCCGACACGCTTTCCGCGATCACCTCGCCTTGCTCGTCGCGCCGCATCCGGTCCATGTCCAGCACCAACTTGTAGACACGCCGCCCGAAGGCATCGTAATCGTACTTCGCCGCCCACGCCGGCTCGCTCGCGCCATTCGGATAGTGGCGGCTGGCTGTCATCTGGTTCAAGGCATTCCAGGCGAATTCCCACCGCCCGTCGGCCGTGCGGCGCTTGACCACATTGCCGCGCCCATCGTATTCGTCATGGAAGGCATCGCCTAACTTGGCAATCCGGTCGGCGCGCGCCGGGGTTGCGCCCAGCAGGTTGAAGTCCGCCTTGCCGGCATTGGCCTGCACGATGGCGGCCCACTCCTGCGGCGTGGTATAGACCGGCAGGTTCGATACCGGATCACGCTGCATCACGGTGCCAGGCATGACCGGGTTGCCGGCGGGATCGTAGGCATAAGTCTCGGATCGGGTTTGCCGGTAACCGGGTTTGGGAAAGGGGTCGCCGGCCGTGGGCTGTATAGGAATCACGTCGTGCATGTCCCAATAGCCCAGGCGCTGCTGGGCATCGTAGCCGTACCGGGTGACATGGTGCAAACCGTCCCCTGCGCGTTCGAGCCGGTCGAGCAAGCCCAGCGTGTTGTACTGGTGGTGGGTTTGCTCGATCAGCTTGTCGCCGCGCGTGAAGCGGACGATGTCGAGCTGGCCGAGACCGGTATAGCTTTGGCTGCGGGTCAGCGGGTACGTCACCAAGAATTGACTGCCGCTGCCATAGGTGCGGTTGACTTCACGATGCAGGCTGTCGCGCTCAACGTCGATCAGCGGATGGCCGTCGAAGGCGACCTGGTGCCAGTGGCCGGAACCATACATCAGGGTGTCGATGCGGTGGCCGTCGGGCAGGATCACCTGGTTGCGGTTGCCGAGAATGTCATAGCCGTAGCCCAGCGTATGGCAATGGCCATCGGCACCGGATTGGGTTTCAGCAATCAAGCGGCCGGCGGCATCATAGGCGAAGTCGACTTGGCTCTCATGGGTAGTGGCGCACACGAGCTGGTTGCGCTTGTTGTAGTAGAAGCGATGGGTGTCGGCGTAGCCGCCATCGCAAGCCGGGATATGACGCGCGATCAGTCTGCCACCGGCATCAAATTCATGCCGGATCTCGACGGCGCCGGCTTCGCCCTTGCCCTCGATGTGGCTGGCCAGTTCTCCAGCCAGATTGTAGGCATAAGCGCTGCTCTTGCCATCGAAACCGGTTTCCTGAATCAACCTGTCCATTGGATCGTATGTGAATGCCATGGACGCACCGGCGGCATTGGTGAGCCGAGCCAACCTGCCCGCCGGGTCGTACTGGTAGCGGGTGACGGCCCAGCCGTCGCCATGGGCGGACGTGGGGACTTCCTTGCTGCCGAGCCAGACCCGGCGTTCGGCGAGGCGGCCCTGGCGGTCGTATGCCATCTCGACCGGACGCCCTTCGGCATCGAGCGCCTTGACCAGGTTGCCGGCACGGTCATATTCCACCGCTTCCTTCACACCGTCGGGCCGGATGATGGCAGTCAGGCGTCCTTTTTTGTCGCGCTCATAGATTTGCCGCTTGCCGTCGGCGGTTTCGACTTCCTGCAAGCGCCCCTTGCGGTCATAGCGGTAGCGGGTGGTTTGGCCGGAGCAGTCGGTAAAGGCATTGACTTGGCCGAGGGCGTTGTAGGCCGGGATCTTCTTGCCCCCGCGCGCATCGGTGATGACGCTGGGGCGGTCGGGGAAAGTGGGGTTGTCATAGGCGAACTGGGTCTTGCCTCCATCCGTGTCCTTAACGTGCGTGACGCGCCCTTGCGCATCGCGCTGATAGCGCGTGACGCCGCCTGCAGCGTCACGCATGCTGGTGACAAGGCCAGTGGCGGGGTCACGGAACAGGTCGCTGCGGTGGCCGAGCGGGGTCGTGCTGCCCAGGTATTCGCCCTGGCTGCTGTAGCGGAAGTGGGTTTGCCGGCCCAGCGGGTCGGTTTGCCGGCTCATTTTCCCGTCGTTGGTGTAATCGAAGCGGACAATGCCGCCATCGGGATTATGCTGCTCAATGAGGCGGCGCAGACCGGCTTCTCCCTGGAAGCGGTAGAGCGTCACGCGCTTGAGGCTGTCGATGACTTGTGTCGCGTATTCGCCATAAAGGAAGGCATAGTCGAGGCCGCCGGCTTGTTCCTGCCGGATCACCTTGCCGTCGGGATCGAGGCGGTCGTAGACATAGCGCACATCACGCCCCACCCCGCCGGCATCATCGCCCGGCGTCTGGTGGCGCACCAGCATGTGCCGGTCGTATTCGAAGCGGCGGGTCCAGTCGCCATCGCCACCCTGCACTTCGATCAGGTCGCCGGCTTGGCTGTAACGGTAGCGCACCAGCCATTCGGTGATGCGCAGGTCGCGCAAAGCGGCCAGATCAGCCGGGGCGCGCTCGTCGCGCAGCGGGTCATAGGCCAGGTTGATGCCGGCCAGGCGCATGCCGAGGTCGACATCGGGATGGCCGCTTTGCCAGTGGCGCTGGTCGGCTTCGGGCAAGGCGATGCAGTGGATGCGGTAAGCCCGGCCGGCGCTGTCGTGGAGGAATTCGGGCACGCGCACCGCCTGGTTGGCGGCATTGTGCGCGGTGCGCCAGCGCAGCGTGGTGGCGTAGCCGTGGCGGTCGACGATGGCAACCAGATCAAAGCGGCCTTGCGCCAAGGGGTGCGGATGGTCCTCGGTGGGGGCGGGTTTGACGGCGGCTTCAAAGACCAGGTAATCGCCGCTGCCGGGGGTGAGGATAAACAGGTCCGGATTGTGGCGGTACTGTTCGGGCAGCCACTGCCAGCGTTCATCCCAAGGAATGGTCTTATCCAACGTGCCGCGCGCCAGCCACAGGGTTTCGCTGGGACAGAGCTGTTCTTCGCCGGGGGCCAGGGCGGCGAAGTCGATCCAGCGGCCCTGGATGTCGACCAGGCGGGTGCGCTTGGCGTCGGCGTCGCAATAGGTTTCAAAGCCGGTGCGCCAGCCCTGGCCGAGCAAGCCGGTGAAGGGGGTGTCGGAGGCGTAGAAGTGGTCCATGGCAAAGGGCATGGGGGCCGGCAGGCTGAAATCGGTTTCGGCGGGGACGATCTTGGCGCCGGTGCTGACATTGACCGGGTTGCCCTTCAATTGCTTGGCCTTGCAATCCTTGCAGGCGATGGGCTTGGCGGCGCCGCCGATCAAGACCGTGTCTTCGCCGCCGACGATGATCCCTTCCATGCATGAAATCGGGTCGGTGACGCGGGCGGCAGGGAAGGAAGGCTTTTGATTCGGCATGGTGGTCCTTGTTTTTTAGTCGCTGTTGTTATGGCTGAAGATGGCAAGACATTGGCATGGAGAGAATGTCGCTACATCGAGATCATGCCGCCACCCCAACCCGGGCTGCTGCCGGCGCCGGACGCACCGCCACCGCCGCCAAGTCCTCCCAGGCCACCTGCGAGGCTGCCCAAGCCGCCGAGACCGCCCTTGGCAGCCCCGAGCATGCCGGCCGCCTTGGCAGCGGCGCCAGCCAAGGCGCCGAGGCCGCCTAAGCCACCGGCGCCGCCTGGCGCACCCGGCCCGGCTGCACCGCCAGCCCCGCCCCCGCCCGACGGCGGGGCGTCACCGCCCGCGGGGGCGTCGGGCGCTTCCGGCGCCAGCTTGGCGGCGCCGGTATTGATATTGACCAGTTTCGACTCGGCGCTGAGGGTGTTCTGGCCGATCAGGTTGACATCCAGCGCTTCCTGGAAGATGCCCGCTGGCGTCAGCACGATCTTGCTGGAGCCGCAGGTCAACTCGATCATGTCGCTGGCGTCGACTTTAAAAACCTTGGCGGTCGTGCCGTAGGTGTCGCCCACCGACACCGATTTGGTCTTGCCGATTTGTTCGGATTGCTGCATCCCGACCAGAGTGTTCATCATCATGCCCACGTTGGTCAAAAATGCCATCCCCACATTTGTGGTTTTCAGCATTCCCACGAGCTGGGTGACCATCATGGCGATGGTTTCGGTCTGGCTCTGGCCAATGTGGATCGATTGGCTGGAGCCGATGTCGATATCTTCATTGCTGCCAACTTTGAGACTGCGGTTGTCGGCGATTTTTATTGACTCGCTGGCCCCCACGTCCTCGTCGCGGTTTTGCCCAATGCTGATTTTTTCATTCTGGTCCACCCGCTCGGAACGATTGCTGTGGATCGTGATGTCTTCGTTCCCGTCCACCACCTCCGTACGCTTACCGTGCACCGTGATGGTCTCGTCCCGATCGACCGTTTCCGTCCTGTCGCGCTTGATGTGGTTGGTCTCGTCCCGATCGATCGTCTTGCGCCTGTCGTTGCCGACCCACTTGTCCTCGTCGTGCTCGACTTCCGTCAGTTGATCCTTTTCCGCATGCAACCAGAGCTGCTCGGAGCCCTTCTTATCCTCAAAGCGGATCGCGTTGGCGTTGTCATAGCCGCCGCCTTTGGTCGAGCGCGTCAAGATGCCCGATTGCGTGGCGTTGCCCGGTAAGCCCCAAGGAGGCATGTTGTCACCGTTGTAGACGCGCCCGGTGATCAAGGGATGGTCGGGATTCCCGTTGATATAGCTGACAATGACGCTCTCCCCTATCCGAGGAATGCTCACGGCACCAAACGAATTCCCTGCATGAGTCGTCACCACCCTGACCCAGCATGAACTGTTCTGATCCTTCGGCCCTCGGCGGTCCCAAGGGTGGCTGATTTTCACGCGGCCGTGGGTATCAGTCCAGATTTCCTCACCGGGCGGCCCGGTGACAATCGCCACTTCCGAGGCATAGGCTTGCGGGTAAGGAGTGAGACGTTCCGGGCGATAGGGTTCGCTGCTGGGGCGGACAATGAAGCGTGTATTGTGCCGCACCTCTTGCGAGGCGGCGCCGGTCTCATAGCTGTTGTCGGCCCAGTCGTACCAGGCGGCTTCGGCCACGTATTCGCGGTTCTGGTCCTTTCGGGCGCATTCGGTAAGGTTGAAGCGGTAGCCGACCGCAAAGCCGCGCACATTGGTTTCGCCTTCGCAGCGTTCATGTGTCGATTGCAGCGATTCCATGGCGATGCGGCCGTAGTCCTGACCTTGGCCGGCGTTGCGGTAAATGCCGGGATAGCGGAAGACTTCATATTGACTCAGCTCATGCGGACGCGGATAAGGCTGGGTCACGTCGAGCAGGGTGCGCGGGCCTTTGAAATCGTACTCGTTGGTGACAAGCTTGCCGCTGTTGACGACTTGGCCGGCATGGATGGCGCTGACATGCTCCTCATCAGGTATCGCGGCCATGTCTGGCGGGTAGTATCGAATCGTTGCGTGGGACGGCATCGTTGACAGCACGTTGACACTGTCGAACAAGACAAGGGTATGGCTGCCCATGCTATGCTCGAAGTAAAAGCCGATACCTTCTTTTTCCTGCAGGCGCATGCAGAAGTCGAGGTAGCTTTCGTTGTAGAGGACGGTGTAGTCGAGGCTGGGGTAGCGGCCGGTGGTCTTGTCCTTGATCGTGATGCCGAATTCGCTGTAGATCGACTTCACGATATCGAGGCCGCTCATGTTCTGATAAACGCGGAAATCATTGGTCAGCGAGAGAAACCACGCTTTCGGACGCAGCCGCAGTTCATACATGTGGTATCGGCCATGACGGCGCACCTGCTTGAACTCGCTGACGTTTGCATTCAGATAGCGCCGCGATTTATCTTGCAGTTCTATCTCGATGGTCACGTTTTTCCCAAGCAAGGCATTGAGCGGAATCGAGTCGTCGAGTGAGGCACAGACCAGGGTGCCGTCAAACATGCGGCTGAGTTCTTCATAGCCTCGGTACGAGTCAAATTTGAAGCTCTCGCCCAAGTCAGTATGGACGGTGTAAATGCGAGGCATGGAATTTCCTTATTGGGTATTTTGGGAAGAAGGAGCGTAGGCCGGTACGCCATTGTCTTGAAGGAGCACGGCGGATTTAGTGAAGGATTCTTTACTAATTTTGCTAGACGGCGGTGCGGATTTAGTGAAGAATTGTTCACTAATTTTATCGACCGGGGGTGCAGATTTCGTTTGCATTTCCGCATTCACCGCCGATGTCGAAGCACGCGCGGTCCGGTGCCTAGCGTTCCTGCGCCGGGTTGATGCGGACACCACTGCCGGACTCGGCGAACTGTCCGAGCGGGCGGGTACGATAGGCACGTCCCGTTTGAGACTTTCCGCCTCAGGCGCTGCATGGCACTGTGCTGCATCGTTTTGGGGGGGAAGAACGCACTGGCGTCGAGGTTGCCTCTTCCGAACCGCTGCGGATGGCGCGCTGGAACGCGGCCAGAATTTTTTTTGCTTGAGATGCCCCTGGCGTATCCGAGCGGGCGATCTTTTCCAGCACTTGCAAGTTCCTATCGCATAGCAATTGCGTCGCGTCGGTGTCGGCGGGATCGGATTCCCGGGATGGGCTTTTTGACGCTGTGGATGCATTAGACTGGCCGCTTGCTTTCGTAGGCGAGCTGCGCACCAGGCTTGCCGCCGCTTGCATCTGCTCGGACAAGTACAAGGCTTCGGTCTTTGCCTTGGCGACGCCATGCTCTTCGAGCACCCGCAGCGCCCTCTCGAATTCGCTTTCCTTCTCTTCTTTGTCGATCAGGTCGGCCGAGTAGATGCCCTGGCGTCCGATTGAACGGATATCGATATCCGCCCAGGCAAGGCCGAAACGTGGGGCGACATGCTCGAATACCTGTTCCCAGATGAACTTGCGGCTGGCAGTCACCCGCATGCCGGTGCGCGCTCGGTTGCGCGCTTTGCATTCCTCGCCGATCTTTTTGTCCTCGCGATAGGCGGCATGCATGTCTTCCTCGATGAGCTGTTTAAGGGAGAGGTAGTCAGGGATCAGACACGCCTTTTCCTGGAGATTCTTCTTGTGCGCTTTCGAATCGGCATAGTTGGCTGCCGCCTTGCGCACTGTTGAGAGGATCTTGGTTTTATTGGTTTCAAACCGCATACCGATCCCATCCTCTCGGGACTCGATGCCGACCGCTTGCCGTGCCATGTATTCCCCTCCCTGGGAATTGACTTTTTGTTGTTGCTTATCCGTATACTGCCAATACTGACAAGACGCCGATCATGGCTGAGACGAGGGGAGTTGTCAATATGCAAATTCAATCTCCCCTTCCCTCATCAGCCAGATTTAACCTTTCCTGCTGGACAGGCTCAAAACAGTTATCTTTCCAGATTTAAGACGGGCGATAGGGCGTGCACGCATCCCAGCCGGATCGCACAAAAGTTTATTCATCGCAATGAATCTCCCCTCCCCTCACACCGCGAGCCCTCTTTGTATCAGGATGTGGTCGAGTGTTTCCTTCAGATGCGAGGCATTCAAGAATCGTTTGACGAGATAGCCATCGGCGCCGGCTTGTGTCGCCGCCGCCATGTCCACCGTTTCCGCCTCGGCCGTCACCACCAGCACGGGCAGATGCTGCCACTCGGCGCTGGCGCGAATCGTCCGCAGCAACGCCAGACCATCCATGCCAGGCATGTTCCAATCGGTGAGAACGAAATCGACGGGGGTAGCGGACGCCTCGGCGGATTGCATGTGCTGGATTGCCTGCTCGCCGTTTTCTGCCTGGGAAACCTTGGTGTAGCCCAATTTTTTCAGCAGGGCGGCGACGAGGATGCGAATGATCGGCAAATCATCGACCACAAGAAAATGAAAGTCAGCCGGCATGCGAGGTATTCCTGTTCGCCGCCATACGGCAAATTGAAGGGAGAGCGTTGCCACATCGACAATAATAAGTAATCCACCAGAAAAAAGTGGTTGACCCCAGCGGTTGGCTGAGAGCGGCCCAAATAATGACAATCAAGACAACATCTGGAGTCTAGCAAGATAAATATCTGCTCGTCAAATTTATTAAAACGCTAATACTTTCTATTAACATTTAATCGCTAGACGCCAGCGCCGCCGGCAGAATGATAAGGTCTTGGCAGAGCAAATTCCGCGTGGCGGATCTTGCCTCACGCCATCTTGACTAGAATGGCATATATTTAACCTTCCTCTCTATACGGACGCGAAACTCTCTCTTGCCAGATTTCACATTTGACGGGCGGGAGGGCGGGAAATCGCCTCTGGCCGGATCGCACAAAAACAGTCGAAAAAATAGCCGGCAATACATGCCGGCTATTTTTTCGACTGTTTTTTTGCCGCCTTGGCTTGATGTTGCATGAACAGGTGATCGATCGCATCGACCGTCCGCACTTCATGCGACTCCAGATCGTGCTGGTAAAGCGTCGACCACGCCAACATTCCGGAATGCAAGAGCGGATTCGGTCCAAAGCCGTTGCTGGTGCGCTTGCGGTTGAGTTCGGAGAATATGCGCCAGCAGGTCGGTCGGGGCAAGAGACCGGCGCCAGCGCTTCAGGGAGGCTGCCGAGCTGGCACCCGAAGCTTTCGTAATGCTGGCGCAACGTACAGCCGTCGCCTTGATCTTCGCTGAGCGCAGATTCGTTCTCGGCGAAGGCCAGCAACTCGTCAGTTAGCCCTTGGGAAAATTTGCCAGGTTGTTGCTGGCTTCAAATCAGCGGCAATTCGCGGACATGGCCCGCTCCTGCTATTCCCCGAATTTTCGAACGGCATCCAGCGCCAGGCCGGCGCCGATGCTGCCGAACAAATCCCCTTCCACTCGCCGCGCGTCGGGCAACAGGGCCGCTATTTTTTCACGCAACAACTTCACCCCGCTCGAGCCGCCGGTAAAAAACACCGTGTCCACCGCATCGGCCGCAACACCCGCATCGCGCAGCAGACCCAGCACCGTCGCCTCGATCTTCGTGACCAAATGAGCGATCGCGGCTTCGAATTCATCTCGCTGCAAAGTCAGGCTTTGTGCCGGCACCAGCCGCTCGAGCTGCAATTGCGTCGACACTGCATCGGATAGTGCAATCTTGCCCTCTTCGACCTTCAAGGCCAGCCAATGCCCGGCGCGCTCCTCGATCAGCTTGAGCAGGCAATCAAGCTTGCCGCGTTCGCGCGCATCGCGATACACATCCTTCAACTGCAGCCAGACTTTTTGCGTGTAAGCCAGATTGATCGTGTGCCAGGTCGCCAGATTGAAGTAATAGCTCGACGGCACTTCGCTGTTGTTATTCATACGCGAGCCCAAGCCGAGCAAGGGCATCACGCTCGACAGGCTGAGGTATTTATCGAAATCGGTGCCGCCGATATGCACGCCGCCGGTGGCCAGGATATCGTCGCGCCGCTCGGCTTTTTTTGCGTGCTCGGGCGACAGGCGCACCAGTGAAAAGTCCGATGTGCCGCCGCCGATGTCGACGATCAGCACCAGCTCCTCGCGCGCAATGCCGGACTCATAATCGAAGGCGGCTGCAATCGGTTCATACTGGAAGGCAATGTCCTTGAAGCCGACCGCATGGGCGATATCGGCCAGGGTGTTTTGCGCAAGCTGGTCAGCACCGCTGCTGTCGTCCACGAAGAACACCGGACGCCCCAACACCGCGCTGGTAAATTCGCGGCCGGCCGCCAGTTCCGCACGGCGCTTGAGTTCGCCGATGAACTGCTCCAGCAAGGTACGGAAAGGCAACGCCCGCCCTGCCACTTCGGTCTGGCCGTCGATCAGGCTGCTGCCGAGCAGGCTTTTCAAGGAGCGCATCATCCGGCCTTCATATCCGGCCAGATAAGCCGCCAGCGCGGCCCGCCCAAAACTGACGATGTCGTCCTCGGCATTGAAAAACACCACCGAAGGCAAAGTGGGTTTGCCGTCTTCAAGCTGCAGCAAGGCGGGTTGCCCCGGCCTGCACCAGCCTACCGTGGAATTGGACGTACCGAAGTCTATGCCGCACGCGTTTGCCATGGGAATTCTTGGGATTCAAAAAAGTGGGTGATGATATGTCAAAGGCCGATGAATGTCTTCAAAACTTGAAGGTTTCTTGAGAAAGCGCTACCAGCGTGACGCCAATTTGGCTGAACCAGCAAAGTCCGGCTCCCATTCGGCAATGTCAACCTCTCACCATCAGTTTTTTCATCCAGTTGCGCTCAGGAGTTCGCCAGCCTGATACCGCTGAATTGCCAGCGCGCGCTTGCAGGAAAAAAATTGCGATAGGTAAAGCGCGAATGTCCGAGCGGCGTGACACAGGACGAACCACGCAGAACGTACTGGTTGACCATGAACTTGCCGTTGTATTCGCCGATTGCGCCTCGCGGAGCAGCGTAGCCGGGATACGGCGCATAGCTGCTGGAAGTCCATTGCCAGCATGCGCCAAACAGTTGGGACAGACCGGTTCGGAATGCCGCGGCTTGCGGATGCAAGGTTTCGGTTGCGGCGGCCTCTTCCATGTCGGCAGCACGCGCCGCGTATTCCCACTCCGCCTCCGTCGGCAGGCGCGCCCCGACCCAGCGCGCATAGGCATCCGCTTCGAACAGCGACAAGTGCACCACCGGCCGCTGCGGGTCGAGCCGCTGCAAGCCCAGCAGCGTAAATTCGCGCCAACCGTCCTGCCCGTCTTGCGATGGCGCCTGCCAATACATCGGCTGCCGCAGCGCCTGGGCGCGGACCCAATCCCAGCCTTCCGACAACCAGAGCGCCGGATTGTCATACCCACCCGCCTCGACAAAGGTGAGAAATTCGCCGTTGGTCACCAGCCGCGACGCCAGCGCAAAGCGCTCGACAAATTGCCGGTGCCGCGGCATCTCGTTGTCGTAGCAAAATGCGCTGCCAGCGTGGCCGATTTCAATCACGCCGGCATCGAAGCTCAGCCAGCTTGGCGGCGCGGCGTCGGCATCGGCATCGCCGGACAGGGGCGCATCGAGATAGGCGGGACAAAGCGGATTCATCGACAGCAGATGCTTGATGTCGGTCAGCATCAACTCCTGATGCTGCTGCTCGTGCTGCAAACCCAACTCGATCAACTGCATCAACTCTGGGGCCGGCTCGCGCTGCACCAGCGCAGCCACGCGCGCATCGACGCTCTCCCGGTAAGCCCGGATTTCCGCCAGCGTTGGTCGCGTCACCAGCCCGCGCTGCGCACGCGGATGCTTTTCGCCGATGCCGTTGTAATAGGAATTGAACAAGACGCGAAACGCTGGATGATATGGATGAAAATCCCGCTCCATCCGCTCCAGGATAAAGGTTTCGAAAAACCAGGTGGTATGCGCAAGATGCCATTTGACGGGACTCGCGTCGGGCATCGATTGCACACAGCAGTCCTCGTCTGACAAAAGTTTCGCGAGCTGCATGGAATGCCTGCGTACCATCTCATAGCGTGCTTGCAGAAAGGACGGTGCAGTGTGCCTGATTGGCGATTGCATGCTTCACGCTCCTGACAAAACCTTGCCTCTCCACAGAGGCTTTTCAGTAAAGACCTACAGCCCGGTAAAAAACCGCTGGTCCATCTCTTCCAGGCCGAGCGTTTCGAGCACATCATGCAGCCGCTCGCCCGGACGCCGGCGCGGCAGGTTCTTGTAGCTGGCGATGATGAGTTCGTTCTTCATCGAATGCTCCCAGCCCACCAGTTCGGTCACGTTGACCTGGTAGCCATGCGCTTCCAGTTGCAGGCAACGCAGCACGTTGGTGACCTGGCTGCCGAACTCGCGCGTGTGCAGGGGATGGCGCCAGATTTCGGTCAGCGCATTTTTTGCCAGCGTCCTGCCTTTGTTCTTCTTCAGCACCGCAGCGACTTCGGCCTGGCAGCATGGCACCAGCACGATAAACCTGGCCTGTCTCTTCAGGGCAAAACGGATGGCATCGTCGGTCGCGGTATTGCAGGCGTGCAGCGCGGTCACGATGTCGATTTTTTCCGGAAGGCGATCCGATTCGATCGATTCCGCAACCGACAGATTGAGGAAAGACATGCCGGGGAAACCCAAGCGCTTGGCCAGCTCTTCGGATTTCTTGACCAGTTCGTCGCGGGTTTCTATGCCGTAGATATGCGAGGCATCGTGCCGGGCCTTGAAAAACAGGTCGTACAGGATGAATCCAAGATAGGATTTCCCCGCACCGTGGTCGACCAGTTGAATATCCTCATGCTCTTGCCGGATCTCGTCGAGCAAAGGCTCGATGAATTGGGTCAGATGATAGACCTGCTTGAGCTTGCGCCGGCTGTCCTGGTTCATCTTGCCGTCGCGGGTCAGGATGTGCAGTTCTTTCAGCAGCTCGATCGATTGGCCGGGCTTGATTTCGTGTTTCTGGTCGGGAGGGCTTGCGGATTTGGCGTTCATCTGGCTGCTTATTTACTGGCTGGTCAAACCGTCATTCTATTTGAACGGCGTGTCCTGCGAAAACCAAAGAGCAACGTGCCGTTTCGAATATTGCGCAGACCAAACCATGCCGCCCCTCAAAACGCCCGGGCATGAATGACCGCAAACCATCGCCGCGCATCGGTCCACATCCGCGCCGCCCCAAACCCGGCCTGCCCCAGCAATTCAAGAAAAGCCTCCGGTTCGTACTTGCAGCTGTTCTCGGTATGGATGCGCTCGCCCCGAAGGAAGCGACGCCGCCCGCCGTCCCAGTTTGCATGAACATCGGTACGGGCTTCAAGGTGCATTTCAATCCGGCTCCGTGCCGGGTTGAACAATGCAAGATGGCGCCACGCGCGGATATCGAAATCGGCGTCCAGCAAGGTATTCAGGTGGCGCAACAGGTTCAGGTTGAAAGCTGCGGTCACGCCGAGGCCGTCGTCATAGGCGGCCTCCAGAATCGCCTTGTCCTTGATCAAGTCGACACCGATCAACAAACCGCCGCCGCTGTCGCACGCCACGTGCAAACGCCGCAGGAATGCCAGCGCCTCTTGCGGCGTGAAATTGCCGATCGATGATCCGGGATAAAAAAACAAGCGTCCGCTGCCGCGCACCGCATCCGGCAAATTCAGTTCGGAGGAAAAATCCGTGCCGACGCCGAGCATCGCCACTTGCGGAAAGCGCTGCTGCAAGTTGCCGACAGCCTCACGCAAATGATCGACCGAAATATCGACCGGCACATACTGCGCCGGTTGCAGAGAAGGGAATAATTTTGCCGCCTTGGCGCAATTGCCGGCGCCCAGATCGATCAGCGTGCAGCCTCTGCCGGCCGATTGCGCAATCTCATCGGCATGCGCGTCGAAAATCGCGGCCTCGGTACGGGTAGGGTAATACTCGGGCAATTCGCAAATCGCCTCGAACAACTTGGAACCCAGTGTGTCGTACAGGTATTTTGCGGCCGTGCTGGCTTGTGGCGCCAGCAAGCCGGCGCTCAGTTCGGCGCGGATGGTTTCGGGATGTGCTTCCCCGATCTGAATGAAACCGCTTTCAATGGTTTGAAACGGATTCGTGCCGAGTGGAGAGAAACCTGGAGGAAAGATGCGGCGTTGACCGCTGCAAGGACGAGGGACGGTGGCTTTCGAGGTTTTTGCTATCATAATCGGTTGGTTTCCTGTGTCCCTTGCGCTTGCCGCTTACTTGGCCGTATCAGATCTTTTTTCCTTGCAAAGGCTTTTTTCATGAGCAAATTCTCCGCCGTCAAATCGATTAGATCGCTGTTGGCGCTTTCGTTCACCGCCGCGCTGCTCGCTTGCGGCGCCGGTCATGCCCAACAGGTATTCCGCGTGTCGGCGATCCCTGACGAAGCGCCGACCGAACTGCAGCGTAAATTCAAGCCGCTGGGTTCGTACCTTGAGCAAAAACTCGGCATGAAAGTCGAGTTCACCCCGGTCACCGATTACGCCGCCTCGGTCGAAGGCTTGATCAACAAAAAAATCGACATGGTCTGGTTTGGCGGCTTCACCTTCGTGCAAGCCAAGGTGCGCAGCAATAACCAAGTGACGCCCCTGGTCCAGCGCGAGGAAGACGAGAAATTCAAATCGGTCTTCATTACCACCAGCAAGGACATCAACAGGCTGGAAGACCTGAAAGGAAAAACCTTCAGCTTCGGGTCGGAATCCTCGACTTCCGGGCACTTGATGCCACGCTCTTTCCTGCTGGCCGCCAGAATCAATCCGGAGACGGACATGAAGCGCATCGCTTTTTCCGGCGCGCATGACGCGACGGTTGCGGCGGTGTCGGGCGGCAAGGTGGATGCCGGCGCCTTGAATATTTCGGTCTGGGAAAAAATGCTGAGCGAGAAAAAAGTCGATCCTGCCCAGGTGCGCGTGTTCTACACCACCCCCGGCTATTACGATTACAACTGGACGGTGCGTTCGGACATGAATCCGGATTTGAAAAAGAAGCTGAGCGATGCCTTCCTCGCGCTGAGCAAGAACGATCCGCAGGGCAAGGAAATCCTGGAACTGCAGCGCGCGTCGAAATTCATTCCGACCAAGACGGAGAATTATGCGGCGATCGAAACCGCCGCACGCAGCGCGGGCTTGTTGAAATAATTGCCTTGCAAAACCGTAGCGCGCTGAGCGTATGATCCCGAAGGAGTCGGCAGCGCCCCGGCACTCTTGCGCACAGCGCACGCTGCGTTCTCCATTCTTTAAGGTTTGAAGCGCATCCCGGCCTTGGACTGCAACAAAAGATGACCTTCACTCTGAACCAGCTCTGCGTGCGACACCATGCCGCCGGTCCCGATACGCGGCCGGCCTTGCATGACATCACGCTCTCGATTGCCCCGGGCGAACAGATCGCCTTGATCGGCCCCTCCGGCGCCGGCAAGACCACGCTGCTGCACGCGCTGGCTTGCGCCCATCGCCCCGATAGCGGCGGATTCAGCGCCTTCGGCGTCGATCCATGGGCCTTGGGCAGCGCGGCCCGCCACGCAATGCGCGCGCGCCTGTTCCTGGCGCCGCAAACGCCGCCGCTGCCGCCGCGCCAGCGCGTCGTGACCGCCGTGCTGGCCGGACGCCTGCCGCAATGGAGCATGTGGCAAGCCATCGCATCGCTGGTCAAGCCGGCCGACCCGCAAGCTGCGTTCGATGCGCTGTGCCGCTTCAACCTGCAGGACAAACTGTATGCCAGAGTCGATCGCCTGTCCGGCGGCGAGCGCCAGCGCTGCGGCATGGCGCGCCTGCTGGTCTCGCAAGCAGAAGCCTTGCTGGTCGACGAGCCGCTGTCCGCGCTCGACCCCACGCTGGCGCGGCAAACGCTGGAAGCGCTGCAACAGGAAGCCGCAGCGCGCGGCGCGACGCTGGTATGCAGCCTGCATCAGGTCGAACTTGCACGCGCGCATTTTCCGCGCATCCTCGGCTTGCGCGACGGGCGCATCGTGTTCGACCTCAGGCGCGAAGAACTGAGCGATGCCGTGGTCGCGCTGCTGTACCGCAATGCGCAAACCAATCCGCAGCCGGAACCGGTCCTGCCTTCGCAGGTACCGGTTCCGGCCGCTCCACGCTGTTTCTGATCGATGGACGGCAGCGCATACGGCAATCCCCGCCACGACCCCGCTTGGCGCGGCCGCGTCCTCGGCCTGCTCGCCGCGCTCGCCGTGTTGTGGCCGACGCTGGTGATGAGCGAGTTCAAGCCATGGGCCTTGCTCGACGCACAAAGCCTGCAAGCGACCGGCCGTTTCCTGGCCGGCTTCTTTCCGCCGGCACATTCGCCCGAATTCCTGCAACTGGTTTTGGAGGCGACCTGGCAAACCGTCGCCATGGCCAGCGCCGGCCTGACGCTGGCGCTGCTCGGCGCGATACCGCTGACCCTGATCGTGACCGAACGCCTGTCGATTTCCCGCCTGGGCACCGGACGCACCAGCGTGCTCGCCACGCTCATCCGGCAAAGCGTGCGCTGGCTGCTGGTGGTGCTGCGCAGCGTGCCGGAACTGGTATGGGCCTTGCTGCTGGTGCGCATCGTCGGCCTCGGCCCAAGCGCCGGCGTATTTGCGATCGCCCTCACCTATTGCGGCATGCTGGGCAAGGTCTATGCGGAAATTCTTGAATCGTCCGACGCCCATGCCACCGAGGTCTTGCTCAGGAACGGCAGCGGGCGGCTGGCGGCGCTGTTCTATGGCGCCTTGCCGGAAGCCGCGTCGGAACTCTTGTCCTACACCGTCTATCGATGGGAATGCGCGATCCGCGGCTCGGTCGTGATGGGCTTCGTCGGCGCCGGCGGGCTCGGGCAGCGCATGGATGAGTCGATGAAAATGCTGGCCGGCGGCGAAGTCGCGAGCATGCTGATCGTCTTCGTGCTGCTCGTGGCGGGCGCCGATGCGGTCAGCAAGTTGTTGCGCAGGCGGGTCGGATGAAACCTGCCTTGCCTCCGGCGCAGCCTATTGTGCGCGCTTCGACGCTCCTGTTGCTGGCCGGCCTGCTGGCGCTGATTGTGGCCAGCTTCGCCTCGCTGCCTTTGCAATGGAGCGCCTTCTTTACCGCGGACGCATTGCGGACCACGCAGGAATTCCTGCGCGGCTTCGCCCCGCCCGAAACCGCGCCTGCGTTCTTATACAAGGTTACGCTCGGTGCCGCCGAGACGCTCTCGATGTCGGCGCTCGGCACCGCCATTGCCGCCTTGCTCGGCGCCGTCCTGGCATTGCCCGCGGCGGGGCGCTTCGGCGCCGTGGCACGCGCCGCCACGCGCATGTTGCTCAACGTCCTGCGTTCGATACCGGAACTGGTATGGGCCGCGATCCTCCTGATCACCGCCGGCCTCGGCCCCTTCGCCGGCACCATGGCGCTGGCCGCGCATACCACGGGAGTACTCGGCCGTTTGTTCGCCGATGCATTGGAGAACACCCCGCCGGCGCCGGAAGCGACGTTGCGCATCAACGGGGCCCAGCCGATGGCGGCGTTCCTGTATGCGACCCTGCCGCAGATCACGCCGCAAATGATGTCTTACACCCTGTACCGCTGGGAAAACAATATCCGCGCTGCAGCCATCCTCGGCGTGGTCGGCGCCGGCGGGCTGGGGCAGATGCTGAAGTACCATTTGTCGCTGTTTCAAATGCAGCAAGGAGCGACGGTGATCCTGGCGATGCTGGTATTGGTGGCACTGGTGGATGCAGTTAGTTTTGGGTTGCGGCGGGTGATGATGCGGTGAGACAAGGCCTCGTCCCTTGCAGGGGGAGGATTAGGGAGGGGGTGGTGCCGTCGTTCATCCGAGCCACGCAAAATATCAACCGCATCCTCCCTCCTAACAGGCTGTTGAAAAACGTAGCGAGCAGATCTCGATATCGGTCCGCGCAGTAGTTTTTCAACAGCCTGCCGACCTTCCCCCTGCGAGGGGGGAAGGGACCAAGCCGCAAGGATTTCGAACGTCCGTGCATTCTTGTGCAGACGCCTGAGAACCTGTTCAGGGGCTTGAAAGGAAGTGCGCCCGTCCCTCGCTTTCGATCGAAAGACCTGAAATCGGCATTGATAGGAGATGGGTGAAACCCATCTCCTGCGAAAGAGGCCCCCACTCCATCTCTCTTCCAAATGGGGGCGGTGCATTGCCCGTTAACTCATTTACAGATGAATCAAAAACTCCAAACAAGGATGGGTGGAGCGTAGCGCAACCCATCACCGGCGGCAAAGGATGGGTGGAGCGTAGCGCAACCCATCACCGGCGGCAAAAGATGGGTTGCGCTACGCTCCCCCTACATTCAGCCCATGAAACCAAGATCCTTCAGCGCGAATCCCGCCAGCTCAGCCTGGAATATCTGCTGATCCAGCGTCGCCGGGTCCGCCCCGAACCAGCGCCCCAGCGTTGCCCCGAACTGCTGATTCGAAAACTGGGGAATCCAGGCCCCACGCGTCGTCGCATCATCGGTGCCGCCCAGCGTAAAGTCCGGAAACTGCCCGTACATGCCGCCCTTCACCGCCGCACCGATCACCATATGATGATTGCCCCAGGCATGGTCGGTGCCGCTGCTGGCTGGCTGCAAAGTCCGGCCAAAATCGGACATGGTGAAACTGGTGACCTGGTTCGCCGCGCCGATTTCAGCCAGGGCGTTTTGAAATGCATTCATCGCCTGCGACACCTGGCGCAGCAAATCCCATTGCTGGTAGGACTGACCGCCATGCGTATCGAAGCCGCCCAGCGAGACGAAATACACTTGGCGTCCCGGCCCCTGCTTGGCGCGCAGATTGATGAGCTGGGTTACCACTTTCAACTGGCCGGCCAGCGCCGTGCCCGGAAACACCGTCTGCAGCGGCGCCGACGTACTTGCCGTCTGCAAATACGACACCAGGTCGATCCCGCCGAGCAACGCCTTGTTGCCGGCGTTGGAAATCGCATTGCCGGTATCGGCGCTGAGAATCTGCACCAACGCCGCCTTGCGCGCATCGGCTGCGCTCGGCGGCCAGAAGTTCATGCCGGCCAGGCTGAGCTGGCCCGAGACCGGCAACAGATTGCCGTGTGTTGCTGCACCTTCGACGAACAACCCGCCGGTGCCGACCGACACCGCATCCAGATGCCCGCCGGTACCCAGCGCATCGAGCAGCCGCCCGCCCCAGCCGGAAGCCGCCGACGACGGCGTACCGGCCTGCATCTGGATGGTCTGGTCCGAGTGCGAAAACAATTGTGGCGGAACCCCGATCCCGGCCTGGTATTGCGCCTTGGTCAACGGCTGACGCAGATTACCGACGTTGAGCACGACCGCCAGCTTGCCCTGTCCGTACAAGGCATCGAGTTCCGGCATGCCGTAATGGAAAGCGAAGGGCTGCATCGCCGATGCAGCCACCGCTTGCAAGGCAGCGGTGCGCGCCGGCATCAAGGTATTGGCCGCGGTCGACAGCGCCAAGCCGCTGGGGCCGCGGATCTGGCTGTACTTCGCATAGCGCGCCGCATCGAGCGGCACGACCATGTTGTTGCCGTCGTTCCCGCCGTACATATAGAGGCAAACCAACGCCTTGTAATCGCTCAACGCGGCATGCGCCGGCTTGGTCACGCCCAGCAGGCCAAGCGCGGAAAGCGCTCCCATTACGCCGGTCTGGGCGGCAAGGCCGAGAAAATCCCGGCGCGTCATTGGCTTGTCGTTCATGGCGATTTCCTTGTCGGTACTGCGGCGGCCGCGGTTCATTCGTTCACCGCGAATTCTGCGCTGATCGCCGTCAGGTACAGCGCGGTGATGGCGCGTTGGCGATTGTCGGTCGACGCCGCGAGCGCGGCGGCGATGGCCTGTGCCGTCGCCACCGACATGCGCCCTTGCATCAGGTTCGCATCCACCAGGTTGATCAGGTTCTGCGCGTCGCCGGCGGCGTTGACGTAAGGACTGATATCAATAGCGATCATCGATTTGTAGTCGCCGTTGATCAGCGCGTAAATGAAGTTCGCGCGTGCCACCGCCAGGCTCGGCGCGTAGATCTGGAATTCGGGCCCATACAATTGGGGCGCCCCCGGCAACCTGGTCATAGGGGAATAGAAGTTGAACACGCTCGGCGCATTCAAGATCTTCTGGTTCATCAAAAAATAATCCCAGAACAGGTTGGACGGATCGATCACCGTGCCGCCCAGCGCGCGCACCAGGCTCAACGTGTGCAGCATCGAGTCCTTGAGCCGGCCCTGCGTCGAACCGACGGCGTCGGAGCGCGCCTCGGGATCAAGCAGCACGGCGGTCAAGGTGGCGCGCAGATCGCCGCGTCCGGCGCTGCCGTTGGCAAATACGTCGGCCACACGCTTGATGTAGGCCGGGCTTGGATTGCTGGTAACGAAAGCGCGGATCAGGCGCGTCGCGACAAACGGCGGAAGATTGGGATGCAGGAACAGGTTCTGCATCACTGCATCGAAATCCTGCTGCGCAGTTTGATTGGCCGGCAGCGTGACGCCCTGCAGCAGGGTTTTCGCGCCCTTGTCGTGGTACTTGTCGCGCGGCTGCAGCGGGCCGCTGAAGTTTTCCCAGTTGAGGCCGGTGGCACTCGCGCCGGTATAAGTCCAGCCGCTCAATGCGCGAGAAAAATCGACGATGCGCGCCTGGTCGTAAGTCGGAATCGGATTGCCGTTCGGATCGAGCCGCAAGCTGCCATCCTGATTCAGGAGATTCGGCCCGAGCGTGAACAACTGCATCACTTCGCGCGCATAGTTTTCGTTCGGCGCCGGGATCACGCTATTGCCCATGTCGAGATATTTTCCCATCGACGGATTGAGCGACATCTCGCGCAGCAAGGCGCCGTAATTGCCCAGCGCATTGTTGGACAGCGTGGTCAGCCAGGGTTGCATCTCGTTGGCGTTGTTGTTCTTGTCGGCCGACACCACGAAGATTTGCGACAACGCGAAGATCATGCGTTGCCGTACTTGATCGGGCGCCGACGCCATGTTGGCGTACCAGTTTTTGCGCAACGTATTCATGTCGCTCGTCACCGGCAAGGTCGATGCCGGCAATGCCAGTTGCTGCGCCAGCCATGCCGCCGGCCCGATCTGCTTGACCAGTGCCAGGTCGGCCGGCGTGGTGCCGAACGTGGCCTGCTCCAGGAAGCGCGATGCGGCCACTGTGGCAAGATCGACCGGCGGCAGAACGATCGGCCCCGTACTGCCGCAGGTGCCGACCTGGACCTGGGTATAGGTACTGGAATGAAGGTCGCCGTTGACCACTTCCAGCGGCAAAGGGCCGGCCTGGGTCGCGGTGCCGGAGGCCGTTAGCCTGGTGTCGGACACGTAGGCGGTCGACAGCGCGACGCCGTTGGCCCTTACCACGGATGCCGTGGTGAAGCGACTGCCGCTGACGGTCAGCATGTAGGGCCCGCAACCAACAGCAAGGGGACTGACGCCGGATATGCTCGGCGCGGTGGACTCCGGGGGCGTATTCGCCTGTACCAACGTCAGCTTCACGCTTGCAGACTGCTGCGGCGCCATCGACGAGGTCGCGGTGACGGTGACAGGGTTGGTCGAAGGCATCACGGCAGGCGCTTCGTAGAGGCCGTTTTGCGAATTGACCTTGCCGACGCTGGCATTGCCGCCCGGGATACCGTTGACCGCCAGGTCGACGTAAATGCCCTTGCCGTCCAGCTTGCCGGTGAACCAGACCTTGCCGCCCAAAAGTACGGTGGAAGAAGTGACGTCGAGCGTCAACGTTGCGGCGAGTGAAGGCGCCGCACATATCAGTGCGCACAAACCGCCCCACATCCAGCATCTAAGAAAAAGCATCCTGACCTCCCGTTTCAGTTTTCACTGCAGCTCGAAATAGAGCCCGATAGTCGATGGAAGGTCAGCCTGACTTTCCGTTGGGGAGACACATAGGCAAGCGCTGTGCCACCCATGCCCCCGGCGTTTAGCGAGGAAATTTTGCCGAAAACCTAACAGGTTTCGTCAATGCGGCGACGATGGATCACCAGATTTTGTCACTATTTCCCTAAAACATTGACGCCAGGATTTTTTATGCTGTGGAGTGACGAATTTTGCCGTTGACTGTGCCACGTGAACAAAGCCCCCGGGATGTTTGATTGCGCATGCAAGGGCGAGGCGCATTGCAGGTTTTAGCTGGTATGGCCGCCGTAGGCCATTTTCACGCACAGGCAAAGCGCCCTATGAAAAGTACTTCCAATTGTCCAGCAACCACTTCCGGACTTGCTCATGACTGCGCAGATGGGTTGGCACCCTTTCATGGATCAGCTTTTCCGCATGCTTGGCGACGCCCAGGGATCCCAGGCCATTGGTATTGGCAAATTTATTCACGAAATAAAGCATTTCAAGGCAATCATGCCGCCGCAGTTCCGCGCTATTTGGTTCGTCCAACTTCATCACATCATCCGGCCTGATTGTTTCGGGGTGATAGCTGTATTTCAGATCGCTTACCTTCAACGGCCCTGCCCTGTGATCGACGTTCATTTTCGCGCTCTCCCTGCTAATAAAAAAATGAAATTAGACTATGGCCAAGCGGATTAAACCATTCCATAAATATGGGATATATTGGCTTTTTCACACTACGTTCTCGCATAAACGCGCCTGCAGCGGAGGATTTCTCGTTGTGGATGCGCATTACCAAAAAAACTGTGTAAGGATACGGACTGCAACACAAAAACAAGAAGCCGATGATGCCCGGCTCCCATCATATTTGCCGTCAGGAGGAGCATCAAAAATCATGAAGCCTAAAATTCTTTTGCCCGTGCTCGTCTTGGTGGCCTTGGTCTTTTTGGCACCCACGGGCCACGCCGCCAACTACAACTTCGGCGTCATGCCATGGCAAAAAGGACAATCGGTCGACGACATTCGCGGCATGTACAAACCGATGCTCGATTGGCTGGGCAGGCAGACCGGCGATACATTCTCCATTGTCGGCACGCGCGATTACGACCAGATGGTCGACTTCCTGGCGAACGGCCGGATACAGATCGCGAACATTTCCCCCATGCCCTACGTGCTGGCAAAAAGAAAAAATCCCGAGATCCGCTTGCTGGTCACGGAATTGAGCTGGAACAGGGACCGTACAAAAAAAATCGATTCCTACCGCGGCTATATCCTGGCATTGAAAAAACGCACCGATATCAACACGCTCGATGACCTGAAGGGCAAGCAATTCGGCTTTGTCGATGAGGACTCGACCAGCGGTTTTCAATATCCGTCGGTCCTGATGCGCGAACACGGGATCGAGTACAAATCTTACTTCGGGAAGTATTATTTTCTCGGCGGCCATCCGCGCGTCACCGATGCGATCGTCTCCGGCAGCATTGATGCGGGCGCGACCTGGGACTATAACTGGAGCCAGGCCGACAAAAAGCACGGGCAAGTCTTCAAGGCCTTGTTCGAGACGCCGCCGATTCCGAATCTCTGCATCGCCGCCCATCCATCGCTGCCGCTCAATGCGCAAAAAAAGATCGAGAAGGCCTTGCTCACGATCGATGAGAAACTGCTGACAGGGCTTCCTGCCGCCGGTTACGTGGTGCGGCCGGATTCATTTTATGATGTCGTAAGAAAGCTATTGCAATAGGTGCTTCTAAAAATTGCCAAAAGTGCCAAAGGTCGGGCCGATGAGCGGACATGTACGCAGTCACATTGAGCACCGCAGACCCGAGATTGGGTGCCTTTGGTAATTTTTACGGGCCCCCAATAATCGACGGAGCGGCATAGTGCGTCTACGCCAAAAACTATTCATCCCGACCGCCCTCTCCCTGATCCTGAGCATTGGCGTTCTGGTGTATCTGTACATCGCCGGTTACGACTCCTACCAGGAAATAGAAGATCGCAGGTCGGAGCAACGGCAACTCCTGCTCAAGAAAAAAATCCGCCAGCGCCTGGACACGACCCGCAATTTCGCGGCAATCATCCGGCAAAACCCGATCGTGGCCGACAGCATCTCTGTCAAGGAACAGGATCAACTGCTGTCGGTGATCAGCCCGCTGAGTGAAAATACCGATCTCAACCTGGTGCGCGTATACGACCAGAGCGGCGTGCTGTTCGGCGACGGCTTCAGCGCATCTGCCTTCGGCCGCACCGATGAACTCAGCCCATGGCTGAAAGAGGTCATGGCGTCGCGCGAAATATCGACCTCGCTGCGTGTCGTGGACGATATTCCCTACCTGGTCAGCGCCGGTTCGATCGAAAGCGTCAACGGCAAGATCGGCATCGCCGCGGTCGGCTACCGGATCGACCTGCCCTTCCTGCTCGATCTTGCATCCGAGACCGAATCGGAAGTGGAAATGCTGGTAAACGGAAAATGGCTGGTTTCCATGTCGCCGACCGGCTGGCGCGTCTCCAGCGAAGGAACCCGGGCAACCGAGTTCGACATCGAAGGCATCAGCGCCGGCATGCCGATCAAGGTGCGCATGACCGAGGACCTCAGCAGCGATATCAAGAGCTTCAAAACCTATATGTTCGCCTTGATCGGCTTTATCGGTTTGGCCAGCGGCATTTTTATCGCGATTTCTTTTTTCCTGTTGCGAGGCGTGGTGAACCGCACCGGCATGCTGTTGGAGGCGGTGCAGAAAGTCGAGGCCGGCGACCTGAGCGCGCGTGTCGAAGGCAGCTTCGCCAAAGATGAAATCGGCTTGCTGCAACAGGCATTCAATCACATGGCAAGCCAGATCCAGAGCGCATTCCGCGATCTGCAGGAACGCATCGCCGAGCGCGATCAAGCAGAGAAAGCCTTGCAGCAGCATCGCGAACAACTGGAGCTGACAGTCGAGCAGCGCACCCAGGAGTTGGCGCGCGCCAAGGAAGTCGCCGAGACCGCAAGCCGCGCGAAGAGCGACTTCCTGGCCAACATGAGCCATGAGATCCGCACGCCGATGAACGCAGTGATCGGCATGGCGCATCTGGCGTTGCGTTCGGATCTCAACCCCAAGCAGCGCGACTATGTGGAGAAAATCCACGGCGCCGGGATATCCTTGTTGGGCATCATCAACGACATCCTTGATTTTTCCAAGATCGAAGCTGGCAAGCTCAGCATCGAAAATGCCGAATTCAATCTCAACGATGTGTTGAACGATGTCTCCACCGTCACGCTCGGCAAGGCGCATGAAAAAAACCTGGAATATCTGCTGCAGGTCGCGCCGGATGTTCCGCCCTACCTGATCGGCGATTCGCTGCGGCTGGGGCAAGTCCTGATCAACCTGATCAACAACGCGATCAAGTTCACCGAAAAAGGCGAGATCACCGTCGCCTGCCGCTTGCTCAGATCGGCGGCGGAACGGATCGAGCTTGAATTCGAGGTGCGCGATACCGGCATCGGCCTCAGCCGCGAGCAAGCCGCCAAACTATTCCACGCCTTCAGCCAGGCGGACGAATCGACTACCCGCAAGTACGGCGGCACCGGCCTCGGCTTGTCGATTTCGAAGCGCCTGGTGGAATTGATGGGCGGAGCCATTTGGCTCGAGAGCGAGGAAAACGTCGGCACCGCCATGCATTTCACCGCATGGTTCGGCCTGTCGCAAAAACAGGAATGGCGCCAGGTCGTACCCGAGACGATCAGCGGCATGCATGTCCTCCTGGTGGATGACAATGCGCATGCCTTGGAGATTTTGAAGGACGGCCTGTCCTCGCTGCCGATCGGGATCGACGTGGCAGCCGACGGCGGCGAAGCACTGGCGGCGATTCGCGCCTGCGACGCAAGCCGGCCGTACGGCGTGGTGTTCACCGACCTGGAGATGCCGGAGATGGACGGCATCGACTTGATCGCGGCAGTGAAGAAAGACGCCTCCCTGCAGGCGCCGCCGAAAATGGTCTTGCTCAGCAGCGAAAGCCATGAGGAAATCAACCATCGGATTGACAGTGCGCTGGCCGACGCATTGCTGATGAAACCGGTCAGCCCTTCCGCACTGATCGATGCCTTGGTGGGCTTGTTCGCGCCGGCGGCGAACGCCACGGCGGATGACGCGAATCAAGCCTTGCCGCGTTTTGGCGGTCTCTCCGTGTTGCTGGTGGAGGATAACGAAGTCAACCAGCAGATTGCCGTCGAGCTGATGGAGGCAGCCGGAGCCGTGGTGCAGGTTGCTGGCAACGGCCGCATCGCGCGCGACATCCTGTTCGAAGCCGAGGCGAACCGCTTCGACCTGGTGTTCATGGATGTGCAGATGCCGGAGATGGATGGCCATGAAGTGACGCGGAAAATCCGCGCCGACCCGCGCTTCGATGCGCTGCCGATCATTGCGATGACGGCGCACGCGATGCAGGAAGAGCGAGACCGCTGCATCGAGTCCGGCATGAACGATCACCTTTCCAAACCCATCAATCCTGCCGAGTTGTACCGCACGATCGGCCGCTGGTGCGGTGCGAAAGCGATGCCGCCGGCACCGCTCGATATCGGACCGGCAAAAGGAATGCATGAAGACTTGGTGATCGAAGGCTTTGACGTGCAGGACGGCTTGGCGCGCACTCTCGGCAATCGCGAATTTTATCTGCAAATGCTGCAGCGCTTTTATGATGATCAACGCGATGCGGCCGGAAAAATCCGTGCTGCGCTGGAGGGCGGCGACCGCCAGACCGCAGAACGCCTGGCGCATACCCTCAAGGGCGTGGCGGGCCAGCTTGGAGCGTCGGCGATGCATCATTTGGCCGAACGATTGGAGCAGGAAATTCATCGGGACGCAGGGCCGGCCGTAGTGCTCGACCGGCTGGATCAGGTGGAACGGGACATGCGTGCGCTGCAAGCGGCGATGGCGCGCGTATTGCCGCTTGCGGACAAGGGCGGCGAGATGCCTGCAGACGCCGCTGTTGACCGCGACGCGGCCTCTGCGATGATGCGGCGTTTCGCCGCGCTGCTGCGGGGATATGACAACGAGGCGATGGACTTGCTGGAAGAATCCGGGGGGCTGCTTGCCGAGGCGCTGGGCAGTGCGGCGCACAAGGAGATTGCGCGGGCGACGCGGCAGTTTGATTTCGATGCCGCGCTGGCTGTGTTGTTGAAGAATGCACAGGGGACGGGGTTTGATCTGGAATAGGCTCACTGATGAATCAAGCGAGCCGTCTTGCTCCCCTCGCCCGCTTGTATTCTGCTATAAAAAGCGCCAGCAGCGCCCGATCAAAGTGCACGTCAAGCTGGATGCGCACCACGTGTCCGCTGCCCGGCGCGATCGCGATGTCATAGCGGCCTTGCGCCCGCATCCTCGCCAACGTCACAGTGTGATTGCCGCCCGGATGAATCACTTCCCAACTATCGCTAACCGCAAAGCGGTTCTTGATCAATCGCACGCGCTGTCATGTATGACGTCATTCTCAATAAGACGGCATAGAAGCAAACAGTAACGCAGGGCGCAAAATTTATCCCGATGGAGAACGCTTCTTAAGCCGGGTCATGCGCTTCGTGCAGCTTATGCAAAGTAATCTTGCGCACTTCGAGTTTGCTTTCCTGGATATGCGAGCGCAACAGCATCAAGGCCTCGGTAGCCTTGCGGCGCAACAGCAGGCGCAACAGCTTGGCATGCTCCTGGTAAGTCGCATCCACCCGGCTGCCTTGCGTGAAATCGAGACGGCGGATGATGCGGATTTTTTCCGTCAGGTCGGCGTGAACGCGCGTCATTTCCTGATTGCCGGCGGCGCTGACCAGGCTGGTGTGGAACATTTCATCGAGTTGTGCGACGCGGCGCCCATCCTGTTCGCGATCTTCTCCCGGCACCAGCCAGATGGCTTTCAAGTCATTCAATTCCTGCGGCGTGCCGCTCATCTGGCAAATCCGCTCCAGCGCGGCGCATTCGAGCACGATGCGCAAGTCGTACAGGTTGTCGAAATAGACGAAGTCCAGGTTGCGCACCTGCCAGCCGCGGCGGAACTCGACTTCCAGATAACCGTCGCGCTGCAAGCGATACAAGGCGTCGCGCATCGGCGTGCGCGACACTTCGTAGCGCGTGGCCATTTCGGTTTCGGTAAAGCGATCGCCCGGCAGCAGACGAAAGTCGAAGATGTCATCTTTCAAGCGGGCATAGACTTGTTCTGCGAGCGGGTTGGCGGGTGTGCGAGCCATAAATTTTTTAAATTCTAATGAAATACTCAGTGCAACTGGCGCCCGACCTTGTCGGTGTCCGGCGCGGTGAACTCCGCGCTGACGGTCCCGAAGCCTTCGCCAAAACTGGTGATCACGGTATTGCAGATATGGCCTCCGGGATGCACCGGTTTGCATGCCAACCGATACTGACGGATCGCCTCGCCGCAGTACAGGTTTTCCGCCACGCCGTAGCGTACGGTTTGCGGATGGTACCAGAACATCTCGTCGAGCAGCCGCATGTCATGCCTGACCAACGCATCTTCGTAGGCGTCGGACACCGCCTGCAATTCCGCCGCCACGTACGGCAGGTTTATTTCAGCCGGAGGCGCTTCATCCATGGTTCGCTCTCTCGTGTACGGCCGTTGCCGCCGGCAGCGGCGCGGTCCAGCCGACGATGTCGCCTTGTGCGCGGATCTGTGGCAAAGGCAGAGTCGAAGGCTTGTTGAGGCTGCCGGGATCGCGCAGGGGACCTTCGCCGCTTGCGTGCCGCCATAAAATTCCAACGCGTCCGGCAACGCAATCCGGTAGCTGCGCCGCTTGACCCCGAGCATGCCGACTTGCCGCGCGCAGGCATCAGCCGGATCGTGACCGGCCGCAGCCGCCGTGACGCGCCAAGCGCCCCGCACATTCAGCGCAAATTTTGCCCGATTTGAGAAGAACTTCGAGAGGGAGAGCGAGGTATTTTCGTGGCGAGAACGAACAGCCGGTCAAGGGGTAGCAGACGGCATTCATCCCTGTTTCAGGACAGACAGCGCACCAGCCGAGCGCGCCGTCTGCTTTTGGACAGGATCAAATTTGGGGCGCGATGTCGCGTGCAGCTTCCGCCGAGGTGCGCACCGGAACGACTTCGAAATGCGCGAGATCGCTCCACGCATTCATCCAGATATCGAGCAAGGCGCGATCGTCGGTGCGCATCAGCTGAAAGCAGCGGAAGTAATCAAGGTCCACCCAGCTATCCACATACTCCAGGCCGGACGGCAGTTGACGCCCCTGCTCCCTGGCGCGCCGGTAAATGTCCGGCGCCGCGCCAGCGTTGAAGTATTCGATCACCATGTAGAGCACTTGAAGATTTCCCGGTTATTTTGTCATGCAAAACGCATTCAGCTTGTTGCCGTCCAGATCGCGGAAATAGGCCGCATAAAAGCCGCTGTCGCCGCGCGGACCCGGCCCGCCCTCGTCGGTCCCGCCAAGCTCGATGGCTTTCTTGTAGAGGGAATCGACTTTCGCCGGCGTGTCGACAGCCAGGGCGACCATCACGCCGTTACCCACTGTCGCCGGCTTTCCGTCGAAAGGTTTCGTAACCGAGAATCCAGGTTTGTTCGGCGCGACCGACCATACTTTGAAAGTCTCCATATCCATGAACCGGCCGGCGCCGATTTCAGCGAACAAGGAGTCATAGAATTTGGCCGCCCGCGCCATGTCGTTGGTCCCAACGGTTACATATCCGATCATTTGCATTTCTCCATAAAAGGGGGGATTGATTCTCCTCGAATCGAGGGAAATTCCGGGCGCAGACCAGCACAAAGGACTTGGGCGCCCGGTTATCGCAATTACAACACAAAATGCGACCGGCAAACCGAGGCCAAGGTGAAATTTCGGCAGTCTGCCGACGCTGAAATTTTGCGCTGAAATTTCGTCTTGAATCCGGATGATTTTTGATAACTATCAACTCCAAGCGAGGCACCCGTCCCTATGATTTTCTCCTGCCACTTTGCTTGGCCTCGCGCAGGAATCCCCTGGCGGATTTGCCGCTTGGCGCCGCCAAATCCGCCAGGGGATTCCCACGTTGGGCCTCAGGCTCCGCCCAGTCCGGCATATGGCAGAGCCGCCTCCGGGCGACAAATTTTCAGGACCACTGGCGGAACTTTTAAGCAAGTACGGAGAAGTAACATGAAGTCAGCATGCCGCAACACCGATGAAGTCATCCCCACCCGCCTCACCCCCACCACGTTCCGCTCGTCCCCGCTACGCAGCCGTAAAATCCGCCTGCGCGCCTCGCTGATGCTGAGCGCCCTGTTCGCCGTAGCCAGCGTCCCTGCGCACGCAGCCTGGTCGATTACCGACCTCGGCACGCTCGGCGGTCATTTCAGTGTCGCGCAAGGCATCAACGATGCTGGACAGATCGTTGGTCAAAGCGAGACGAGTGACGGTACCTTCCACGCATTCCTTTACCAATCCGGCGCCATGACCGACCTCGGCGGAACCTTCAGTTTCGCGCGCGATATCAACAACAACGGGCAAGTGGTCGGATACCGCTTCAACTACATCGGCGACTTTCCTCGCAATCCCATCCCCTTCGTCTACAAAAACGGCGTCATGCGCAATCTCGCAGGCTGGTATGGCAACCCCTGGAGCGTCAACAACCTCGGCACCGTAGTCGGCGTCAGGGGCAACCATGCCTTCCTTTACAAAAACGGCGTAACGACCGATCTGGGAACGCTAGGTGGATCGAGCAGCACCGCCACCTCGCTCAACAACTGCGGCCAAGTCGCCGGCGTCAGCGCGCCTCGCGGCAACAACCTCACATCCCATGCCTTTCTGTACGATGGCAATCGCATGATCGATCTCGGCACCCTGGGCGGCTCGTACAGTGCCGCTTACGGAATCAACGACAAAGGGCAGGTCGTCGGAGAAAGCACGCTCAGGGATGGCACTTCACGCCCCTTCCTTTTCAGCAGCAAAAAGATGCGCGATCTCGGCACGCTGGGGGGCACGTATGGACAAGCCTTGGGTATCAACAATGCCGGACAAGTGGTCGGCGCAAGCGGCGGCGCCGATGGGACGAGCCGCGCCTTTCTCTACAGGGACGGCGTCATGATCGACCTCAACAGTTTGCCGGTGGTACAGAAAGCGGGCTGGGTGCTTGATAGTGCCAATGCGATCAACAATGCAGGACAAATTGTCGGCTCAGGATCCATCAATGGATTGGGGCATGCGTTTCTACTCACGCCGCTGACCAAGACCGGACAACGCGATGAGGCGCAAGATGCCGATATTGCGCAGATGTCTCCTCTTCCTGAGCATGACTGCGATGCACGATAGCGCATGTACAGCATCGCAGCTCCCTAATAGGAAATTCTGCTGACCGTAGCGGACGCACTGTTGCGTTGTCGCTCCATAGTTTGAACCCCATGCGAAATTGAACGAGGCGGAAAAGATTTGGAGGGGGCGTGATTTGCCCCTCCCAAGTGCGACTTCGCGTTTTGCCCAACCGTGCGGGCCGATTTAAACATGAAGAGCGGCGCCCTGGCACGCAACACCCGGTGCATGCAGCCACAAAACCGACGGTTAGATTGATGGGCAGAAAAACAAAACGCCCCGGGAAGGGCGCATGTTTCGTTGATAACTGGCGGAGGCGGTGAGATTCGAACTCACGGAAGGGATGAACCTTCGCTGGTTTTCAAGACCAGTGCCTTAAACCACTCGGCCACACCTCCAGCAGCCCGAATTATACCTAAACGGCCGCCCTTCCCCCAAGACTGCAGGCAAATTATTAATATTTTCCTGAAACATTGCAGGCATCGGCTCTTCCGGCACAGGGGGCGGCGATGCACGACATGCGGCAGGCATCAGGCCCCAGCGCTCGCCGTGGCGACAAGAAAGACCACCGGATTTTACAAACATGGAGTAACTTGCTGGCATGCCTGCTGTCGAGGCGCCTCGAATTCAATCCTGCAAGCCCCTCCGATCGCAGGCCACATCAACTCAAAAACATCTGCTGCAAATCATTCAAAAACCGCTTCCCAAGTTCGGTCGGCTTGATGATTTTATGATCGCGGTAAAGCAAGCCTTTGGCCTCGGCCTCATTCAGCGCATTCTCGATCGTATTGAGCGCAAGGCCGGTTCGCTCGGCGAACAGATTCACGTCGAAGCCATTGTTCAGACGCAGCGTATTGAGCATGAATTCAAAGCCCAGTTCGCCCCGACCGATCTCGGCCTCCTCCTGCACCGGATTGCCCATCCGTACCGCCTCCAGGTAAGCCTTCGGCTGCTTGAAGCGCGCCTGCCGCAGCACCCGATGCGGAAACGACAGCTTGCTGTGCGCGCCGGCGCCGATGCCGATGTAATCGCCGAACTGCCAATAGTTCAGGTTGTGCCGCGCCTGCCGTCCGGCTTGTGCATAGGCTGATACCTCGTAATGCTGATAGCCGGCCGCCGCGACCTGCTCCTCGATCATGTCCTGCATCTCGGCGCTGGCGTCGTCGTCCGGGATCGCCGGCGGATACTTGGCGAAGTAAGTGTTGGGTTCGAGCGTCAGATGATATAGCGACAGATGCGGCGCACCCGTTGCGATCGCCGTCTCGACGTCTTTGCGGGCCTCGTCCAGCGTTTGCGAGGGCAAGGCATACATCAAATCGAGATTGAAATTATCGAAGTTGGCATGCGCGATATCGACCGCACGCCGCGCTTCATTGCCGTCATGGATGCGGCCCAGCGCCTGCAGATGGCGCTGATCGAAACTCTGGATACCGATCGACAAACGATTGATGCCGCTGGCGCGATAGGATTTGAACTTCTCCGCTTCGAAAGTGCCGGGATTGGCTTCCATCGTAATTTCCGCGGCGATGTCGAGCGGCAGCAAGGTACGGACATCCGACATCAGGCGATCGAGTCCGGCCGCCGACATCAGGCTGGGCGTGCCGCCGCCGATGAAGATCGTATAAATCTTGCGGCCCCAGATCAAGGGCAATGCCGCCTCCAGGTCGGCGCGCAGAGCGGCCAGGTATTCATCTTCGGGAAAGCCCCCGGCCGCTTCGTGCGAGTTGAAATCGCAGTACGGACATTTTTTTACGCACCATGGGAAATGCACATACAGCGACAAAGGCGGCAAGGCGGCAAGATTGAGCACGCCCGGCTTGAGATAAGCCGTAGCCGCTTGCGCCGAGGCAGCGACCGCGTCGCGCGGAGCATCCTTGCCAACCGGTTTGATCGGAATCATCGCAACTTCTCAACCAATACACGCAATGCCTGGCCGCGATGCGACAGGCGGTTTTTTTCTTCGGCGCTCAATTCAGCGGCGGTCTTACCCAAGCCGGCCAGCCAGAAATGCGGATCATAGCCGAAGCCGCCCTGCCCACGCGGCGCGGCGACGATTTCACCGTCCCAGCGTCCTTCGGCGATCACCGGCTGCGGATCGTCGGCATGCCGCACGAAGACCAGCGCGCAAAAATAATAGGCCGATTTGTCCGCTTGCAATGCCAACTCTTCGATCAGCTTTTGATTGTTGCGCGTATCGGATCTGGGTTCGCCTGCATAACGCGCCGAGTACACGCCCGGCGCGCCGCCCAAGGCATTGGCGCACACGCCGGAGTCATCAGCCAGTGCAGGCAAGCCGGTGAGGCGCGCAGCATGGCGTGCTTTGGCCAGGGCATTTTCGATGAAGGTAGGGTGCGGTTCTTCGGCTTCCGGCACATTGAATTCGCCCTGCGTGCGCACATGGAAACCGATCGGCGCCAGCATCTCGCTGAACTCCTTCAGCTTGCCGGCATTGTTTGAGGCGAGGATGATGGTTCGGGTCATGGAAATAGCTCCGGCTTCATGCGGCCAAGCCAAGGGATTTTTTCTGCAGCACGATCAGGTCGGCAATGCCCCGTTGCGCCAGCGTCAACAATTGATCCATCGTGGCGCGATCGAAGGCTGCGCCTTCTGCCGTGCCCTGCACTTCGATGAAATGGCCGGCGTCGGTCATCACCACGTTCATGTCGGTGTCGCAGTCTGAATCTTCCGGATAATCGAGATCGAGCACCGGCACGCCGCGATACACCCCGACCGACACTGCAGCGACAAAATGCTTGAGCGGAATCGCGGTGATCACATCGCGCGCCATCAACGTGGCAAACGCATCGTAAGCGGCGACCATGGCGCCGGTGATCGACGCCGTACGTGTGCCGCCGTCGGCCTGGATCACGTCGCAA
Organism: uncultured Burkholderiales bacterium; assembly: GCA_966211965.1. Taxonomy (GTDB): domain Bacteria; phylum Pseudomonadota; class Gammaproteobacteria; order Burkholderiales; family Burkholderiaceae_D; genus CBIHON01. The sequence goes on from CBIHON010000026.1 coordinate 71,248, forward strand.
TCGATGTGCAGCGTACGTTCGCCGAAAGCGGCCAGATCGAAGGCAGCACGCAGCGAACGCCCGATCAGGCGCTGGATTTCCTGGGTACGGCCGGATTGTTTGCCGCGTGCAGCTTCACGGTCCATGCGTGTGTGAGTGGAGCGCGGCAGCATGCCGTACTCGGCAGTCAGCCAGCCCTGTCCTTTGCCTTTCAGGAAGCCGGGCACCTTGTCTTCAATGCTCGCGGTGCAGATGACGCGGGTATCGCCGCATTCGATAAGGACGGAACCTTCGGCATGCCGGGTGTAATTCCGGGTCAGGTGTATAGGGCGCAAAGCATCGGCGGCACGTCCGCTGGGACGGTTTTCAATCGACATGGGAAGACCTATCTTCTATCTTAAATGAGGAAAACGGAGATGCCGGAACCAAAGGTAGCCGACATCAGTCGGGAGTCTAATTCCTGGAGGTGATGCGCGAGGATTTTTCGATGGCGCTGCGGATTTCATCGATCGCTTTTTCGATCTCGTTCTCATTGAACGTATCGGAATTCTCCAGGTCGGCATGGCGCGGCGCCTGAATCGTGGTGGTCACGCTGCCGACCGGCAGCGTATGCGTGGTGATGGTGGTGGCGCCGGTTACGCTGCTGTCGCTGGTCTCCCACATCATCGCCAGGGCCGTGACATTGTCGCTGTTCTTGCCTGCCAATTCGGTCGCGGTGGAAATCAATTCCGGCACCGCGCGCACGATCGTATTGTGTTGGAGTCGCTGCGCCAAGACGTGGTCCGGCATGACGGACCACAAGCCATCCGAACAGAGCAGCAGCACATCGCCAGCCTGCAAGCTGGCTCGCCGGGAAATCTCGACGATCGGCATGTTGGGCGCACCCAGGCAATTGAACAGTTTGTTGCGGTCGGGATGGGTATCGCGTTCGGAGGGATCGACCTTGCCTTGCGCGATCAGCGTCTCGATACGCGAGTGATCACGTGTGCGCGCGAGGATCTGGCCGTTACGCATCCAGTACAGGCGCGAATCGCCGCAATGCGCCCAGAATGCGCTGTTATGCTGGACCAGGCAGGCAACGATGGTGGTGCGCGGCGTTTCCGGCAGATTGTTGATCGCGCGGTAGCGATGAATCTCGCGATGCGCGGCGAAAAAACTGTCTTCCAGAAAACGCTCGGGCTTTTTTACGTAAGGATTGGCGCTCTGCTGGAATAACGAACCGATCGTTTGCATCGCAATGGTAGCAGCCATCTCTCCCTGGATGTGACCGCCCATGCCATCTGCCAGCAGCAACAGCAAGGCATCGCGGGTGAAGCTATACCCCATCCGGTCCTGGTTGTTTTTGCGGCCGCCGATATGGCTTTCTTGGTAAACAGAAAATCGCATGGTTTCTTTTGATCGCGACCTAGCGCGAATTTTCCTGGATCGTCGTTACGGTGTTCGGCGCATGCCTGCCGAAGCTGCCAAAAAAACCACGCAATTTGTTGGAAATCATTTCCATCGTGTCGCCGCCCTTCTTGGCCGGCACCGGCTCCTTCAAGGCCTTTTGCACGGCAAAAACACTTTGCGGCCGCGCCAGCGGGTCGATCATCAGGCACCAGCGAATGACTTGGATCAGCTCTGGAGAGTAGATATCTTCCAGCTTGCGCAGATGGCCATCCATTTTATCATTCGCCTTGCGCTGGTCGGCCGCCTGCGGCGGCGCGCCGACCATGCAGGCGAACATCGATGCGCCGATACTGTAGATATCGGTCCAGGGACCGAGATTGCCGTTCTTCAGATAGAGTTCGGGCGGCGCGAAACCGGGGGTATACATCGGATACAGCTTGGGCAGGTCGGTCTTGAGCGTCTGCCGCGCCGCGCCGAAATCCAACAGGATGGGCGTGCCATCAACCCGCAGATAGATATTGGCCGGCTTCAAATCGAGATGCAGCAGCTTGTTGGCGTGCACTTCGCGCAAGCCGTTCATTACGTGGCTGAACATCTTGCGGATGAAGCGCTCCGACACCAGCGGCCGTTCGCCCTTGTCGCGGCGGCGCAGGATGTGGTCTTGCAGGGAGCGGCCAGACTCATAAGCCATCACCATGTACACGGTTTCGTTGGCGCGGAAAAAATTCACCACGCTGACCACATTGGGATGGGCAATGCGCGCCAGCGCGCGGCCTTCCTCGAAAAAGCACTTCAAGCCGATGCGGAAAGTTGCCAGATTTTCAGGAGAAATCGCGGGGACCAGTTCGCCCGGTTGACGCAAAGCCAGCGAACTCGGGAGATACTCCTTGATCGCGACGGCATTGCCATCTTCATCGTAAGCGAGATAGACAATACTGAACCCGCCGGACGCAATCTTCTTTACAATGCGGTATCCGGCAATTTCGAGTCCATCAGGTAACGGAGCATTGTTTTGCGCAGCCATATCATCCTTACTATGCTTGCTTTGGTTACAGTGTAGTGCGTCGAGATTGCGGGGACAACTAAAAAGTAGGCTTTTTATCATTTGCCAATCCCGAGGCAATGCATCAGGATTGTGTGGATAAATCGCTGTTTTGTAAAGAGAAAAACGGGAACTGAATTGTGAGCATTTGCAGCATGACCGGCTATGCGGTCACCACACGGGAAACCGCAGGCGGAACCCTGACCATCGAGATCAAGAGCGTGAATTCCCGTTTCCTGGATCTGCAGTTCCGCATCAACGACGATTTGCGCGCGCTCGAACCGATTCTGCGCGAAGCAATCATGGGACGCATCACGCGCGGCAAGGTGGAGTGCCGCATCAGTTTCGGCCGCAAGACGAACGCGGCCGGAACGCAGACGCTCAATACCGCGCTGCTGGCCACGCTGGCCGGCCTGCAGAGCGAGATCCGCCGGCAGTTCGCCGACGCGGCGCCGCTGTCGGTCAATGAACTGCTGCGCTGGCCAGGCGTGGTCGAAGAAGCAGAAATCGGCCAGGAATCGCTGCAGGCCGACACCGCGGCAGCCATGGCCGCCACACTGGACGCCTTCATCGAAAGCCGCGCCCGCGAAGGTGCGGCGCTCGAAGCGATGCTGATATCGCGCATTGGCGATATGGAAGCCATCGTGAAACGCATCACGCCGCTGGTGCCGCTGGTGGTGTCGCAATTCCAGCAAAAAGCCACCGAGCGCATGCAGGAAGCCTTGGGGTTGGCTCTGCAAAACGGCAATCCCTCATCGACATCCACCGCCTCGCGCGAAGAAGCGCTGGAGCGTATCCGCCAGGAAGTTACGCTATACGGCATCCGCATCGACGTATCGGAAGAATTGACACGTTTGTCGGCGCACCTCAGCGAGACCCGCCATATCCTGAAAAAAGGCGGTCAGGTCGGCAAGCGCCTCGACTTCATGATGCAGGAGCTCAACCGTGAAGCCAATACGGTCGGCTCCAAGGCCTCGGTCAAGGAGCTGTCCGATGCCTCGATGGCCTTGAAGCTTCTGATTGAACAAATGCGCGAGCAAGTCCAGAATCTGGAGTAAAGCGGCCAGCGGCAGGAAGGATGGTGTTTTCCGCGAATCAGCACCGGAAAAATACGTGATGTTCGCGCCCTCCGCTTGCTTGTTTTGATTATTTGTCAGCGCCTCAACGAGAATTCCTATGACCGACACCAACAACTCTTCCGGCAGCCTGTTCATGGTCGTCGCGCCATCCGGCGCCGGCAAGTCCACTCTGGTCAACGCGCTGCTGGAGCGGGAACCCGGGATCAAATTATCGATCTCTTATACCACCCGCGCGCCGCGTCCGACCGAACAGCATGGACGCGAATACTATTTCACTTCGACCGAGGATTTCCTGGCGCGGCGCGCGGCAGGCGAATTCCTGGAGTCAGCCGAAGTGCACGGCAATTACTACGGCACCTCGCGCCTGTTGATTGCGGAACAGATGAAAGCAGGCACCGACGTGCTGCTCGAAATCGATTGGCAAGGCGCGCACCAGATCAAGAAGCAATTCCCGCATGCGGTCGGCATTTTCATCCTGCCGCCGTCGATCACAGCGCTGGAAGAACGCCTGAAAAAACGCGGGCAGGACGAGCCTCAAGTGATCCTGCGCCGCGTGCTTGCGGCCGGCGGCGAAATCGCCCACGCTCCGGAGTTCGAATATGTTATTATTAATCAAGAGTTTGCAACCGCTTTAGCTGAGTTGATCTCGATTGTTACTGCGACCCGTTGCCGGTTTGCGCAACAGGCGGCGCGTAACGCTTCCCTATTCGCCCAGTTAGGTATCCACGCCATCTAGGGCCTTCCTGCCACTTACGCAGACATCGATTTTTTTAGGAGCACGCATGGCACGTATCACCATTGAAGATTGTCTCAAACAGATTCCGAACCGCTTCCAGCTTTCTTTGGCGGCAACCTATCGTGCACGTCAATTATTGCAAGGCCATACACCCAAGGTTGAGGCGAAAGACAAGCCGACCGTCCTCGCCCTGCGCGAAATCGCGGCCGGCAAGGTCGGGATTGAAATGCTGAAAAAAGTCCCAAGCTGATCACAATTCAATTGACTTGACCGCCATGCGGCTGATACCCACCAAGCATGAACCTGACGCCCGCAGATTCAACGTTATCAGTTGCTCCGAATAATCGAGCGGCATCCGACCGCTCGAATTCCAAATCCGCATCGTCTTCCCCCGATCAGACGCCGCAAAATTCCAATGCCGGCGTCGCATCGGTTACGCAACTGACCTCCAAACTTGCCGAATATCTGACTGCTTCCGAACTGAAGAAGGTCAAGGAGGCCTATCGCTTTTCAGACGAGATGCATCTCGGCCAGATGCGCATGTCAGGCGAACCGTATATCTCGCATCCGATCGCGGTGGCGGAAATCTGCGCCGACTGGAAGCTTGATGCACAAGCCATCATGGCGGCCTTGCTGCATGATGTGATGGAAGACCAGGACGTGCGCAAGGATGAGCTGATCGAACGTTTCGGCGCACCGGTGGCGACCCTGGTGGACGGTCTGTCCAAGCTGGAAAAAATCGAATTTCAAAGCCAGATCGAAGCGCAGGCGGAAAACTTCCGCAAGATGCTGCTGGCGATGGCGCGCGATGTGCGGGTGATTTTGGTCAAGCTGGCCGACCGCCTGCACAACATGCGCACACTGGGGTCAATGGCTCCCGAGAAAAAGCGTCGCATCGCCCGCGAGACGATGGAAGTATACGTCCCGATCGCGCACCGGCTTGGGCTCAACAACATCTACCGGGAACTGCAGGACCTGTCGTTTTCGCATCTCTATCCGACACGCTACCGGACTCTCGCAAAAGCGGTCAAGGCGGCGCGCGGCAACCGGCGCGAAGTCGTCAGCAAAATCCTGGAAGCAGTCAAAGCAACGCTCGCCGCAGCAGGCATCCAAGCCCAGGTTTTCGGGCGCGAAAAAACCCTGTTCGGCATTTACAAAAAGATGCGCAGCAAGCATCTCTCATTTTCGCAAGTGCTGGACGTCTACGGCTTTCGCGTGGTCGTCGACAGCTTCGCCAATTGCTATGTCGCCTTGGGCACACTGCATGCGCTGTACAAGCCGATGCCGGGCAAATTCAAGGATTACATCGCGATCTCCAAGCTGAACGGTTATCAATCGCTGCACACCACCTTGATCGGTCCATATGGCACGCCGGTCGAATTTCAGATCCGCACCCAGGAAATGCACCGCGTCGCGGAATCCGGCGTAGCCGCGCACTGGCTGTACAAGAACGACGAAGGCAGCCTGACCGACCTGCAGCAGCGCACCCATGCCTGGCTGCAATCGCTGCTCGACATCCAGAAGCAGACCGGCGATTCGGCCGAATTCCTGGAGCACGTCAAGGTCGACCTGTTCCCCGATTCGGTGTATGTGTTCACCCCCAAATCGAAGATCATTGCGCTGCCGCGCGGCGCCACCGCACTGGATTTCGCCTACAGCATCCATACCGACATCGGCGACCAGACCATCGCCGCCAAGATCAACCATGAGCAGGCGCCGCTGCGTACCGAGATGCGCAACGGAGATATCGTCGAAATCATCACCTCGCCCACCTCGCGACCGAGCCCGAACTGGCTCACCTTTGTCCGTACCGGCAAGGCGCGCTCGGCGATACGCCATCACCTGCGTACCATCAACCTTTCCGAATCGATCGATCTCGGGCGTCGCCTGTTGTCGCAGGCATTGATCGGCTTGAACCTGAACCCTGCCTTGCCACCGGCGTTGGCGGAAAAGCTGCTGAAGGAGTCCAGCGCCAAGTCGCTCGACGAACTGTACGCCGACATCGGCGTCGGCAAGCGCATGGCGGCCTTGGTGGCACGCCACATCATGGGATTGGTGGAAGCCGATTCAGCGCCGCATGCACTGCCCGAGAAGATCAACGCAAAGACCTCGAACAAGCTCGACCCAGTGATCATCTACGGCAGCGAAGGCGTTTCGGTGCAATTGGCACCATGCTGCCTGCCGATTCCGGGCGACAGCATCATCGGGCAACTGAAACGTGATCAGGGGTTGATCGTGCATGCCACCGATTGCGACCTGGCCAAGCGCCAGCGCAACAAGGAACCGGACCGCTGGATCGAGGTGTTATGGGGTACCGAGCTGAACCGCCGCTTCGATTGCCGCATCATGCTGCTGGTCAAGAATGAAAAAGGCATCCTGGCGCGCATCGCGGCTGAGATCGGTGAATCGGATGCCAACATCACCTACGTCGGCATGGACGAGGATAGAGACCATCAATTGATGACGCAGTTACGCTTTACGGTGCAGGTCGAGGATCGCATCCATCTGGCGCGCCTGATGCGCAACCTGAGGCAGATTCCCGGCGTGACGCGGCTGCTGCGGGAACGTAGTTAAATCCGCTTCACGGGGCAGGATAACTCACCTCAAGAATCACCAGCTCTTCAATCCCCGCCGGCGTTTTCAAGGTGACCGAATCCCCCTCGCGCGCCTTGGTCAGCGCCCGCGCCACTGGAGATACCCAACTGATTTTCCCGTTCAAGGGATCAAGCTCATCGATCCCGAGTATAGTCACGGTACGCTGTTCACCGGCCTGGTTCTCATAGGTCACGGTAGCGCCGAAAAAAACCTGGTCGCTGCCGCTGTGCACGCTCGGATCAACCACCTCCGCCAAGTCCAGACGCTTGGTCAGAAACCGGATGCGGCGGTCGATTTCGCGCAGCCGGCGCTTGCCATAGATATAGTCGCCATTCTCGGAGCGATCGCCGTTGGAGGCCGCCCAGTGCACGATACGCACCACTTCGGGCCGATCAACATCGATCAGGTGCAGCAATTCATCCTTGAGGCGCTTATGCCCTTGCGGCGTGATGTAGTTCCTGGCCCCCGGCGGAATCGGCGGCGCCCCGCCATCGTCATCGTCGTCTTCCGGTGTGTTTGCAGATGTATTCATTTTGTCTATTGTAACGGCGCGGGCAAGGATCTGCAGCGCGAGCTCTTGGCCGGTCTGATAGACTTGTTTGATTTGCCAGCTGTCCAACATTTCGGACTGGAATCCCTCTAGAGCATTTTTAGCCTGACCGTGCGGAGTCAAGGTCAGGCCGAGGAGCGGA
>CBIHON010000027.1:0-73125 GCA_966211965.1 uncultured Burkholderiales bacterium
GCGTAGTCGTTGAAGTCATGCGCCGGCGTGATCTTCACGCAGCCGGTGCCGAATTCCTTGTCGACATAGCTGTCGGCGATGATCGGGATCTCGCGATCGCACAGCGGCAATTTCAGCATCTTGCCGACCAGGTGGGCGTAACGCTCATCGGTCGGATCGACCGCTACCGCGACGTCGCCCAGCATGGTCTCGGGGCGCGTGGTCGCCACCGTCAAATGCCCGCTGCCGTCGGCCAGCGGATAGTGGATGTACCACATGGAACCATCTTCTTCTTCCGATACGACTTCCAGATCGGATACGGCGGTGCCCAGCACCGGGTCCCAGTTGACCAGCCGCTTGCCGCGATAGATCAAGCCTTGCTCGAACAGGCGCACGAAGACTTCAGTCACGGTCTTGGACAGCTTCGGGTCCATCGTGAAGTATTCGCGGCTCCAGTCGGCGGACGCGCCCAGGCGGCGCATCTGGCCGGTGATGGTGGAGCCGGATTGCTCTTTCCATTCCCATACTCTTTCCAGGAATTTTTCGCGGCCCAAATCGTGGCGCGAGACTTTTTTCGCATCGAGCTGGCGCTCGACCACGATCTGCGTCGCGATGCCGGCGTGGTCGGTGCCGGGAATCCAGGCGGTATTGAAGCCGCGCATGCGGTGGTAGCGCGTCAAGCCGTCCATGATGGTCTGGTTGAACGCATGGCCCATGTGCAGGGTGCCGGTCACATTGGGCGGCGGCAACTGGATGCTGAACGCGGGTTTGCCGGCGTCGGTCGTGGCGGTGTAATACCCGCGCTTTTCCCACTCGGCGCGCCAGTGTTTTTCAATGTCGGCGGGTTCGAAAGACTTGGCTAATTCCATGATTTGGCTCGTTTTTGCGAAACCGTACATTATAAGGGAGGTCAATGCTGACTTCCTTATTCAAGGGCGTATAATTCGATGACGCCAGTTTGACACGGCACGACGCTAGGGGTCCTGGTTGCTTGTTGGTAAGGCAATCGGGTGAGAAACACCCTTGAACCTGATCTGGATAATGCCAGCGAAGGGAAGCAATCGGAACGAATAGAGGTACTCCAGTTTCTTCCGGCATTCCTTCGCTTATAGATGACATTTAAGCAAAGGACTCACATGAACGCCCACCCTCAATTCCTCGCCGCCACCGCCACGGTGGACGAAGCCGCGATCCAGCCCTTGCCCAATTCCCGCAAGATTTACGTGCAAGGTTCTCGCCCCGACATCCGCGTGCCGATGCGCGAAATCAGCCAGAGCGATACGCCTGCGTCCTTCGGCGCGGAAAAAAATCCGCCGATCTACGTCTATGACACGTCCGGCCCCTACACCGAACCCGGCGTCAAGATCGACATCCGTTCCGGCTTGAGCACACCGCGCCTGCCCTGGATCCTGGAACGTGGCGATACCGAAGAATTGGCCGGCCCCACATCCCAATACGGCATCGAGCGCCTGAACGACCCCAAGCTGGCCGAACTGCGCTTCAACCTGCATCGCAAGCCGCGCCGCGCCAAGGCCGGCAAGAACGTCACGCAAATGCATTACGCGCGCCAAGGCATCATCACGCCGGAAATGGAATTCGTCGCGATCCGCGAAAACATGTGCCGCCGCGAATACCTGGAACAGTTGAAAGCCGCCGGCCCGATGGGCAGCAAGCTGGCCGAACTGATGGGCCGCCAGCATCCGGGGCAATCCTTCGGCGCATCGATTCCAGCGGAAATCACGCCCGAATTCGTGCGCAGCGAAATCGCCCGCGGCCGCGCCATCATTCCCGCCAACATCAACCACCCGGAAATCGAGCCGATGATCATCGGCCGCAATTTCCTGGTCAAGATCAACGCCAACATCGGCAACTCGGCCGTGACTTCGTCGATCGGCGAGGAAGTCGAAAAGATGACCTGGGCCATCCGTTGGGGCGGCGACAACGTGATGGATTTGTCCACCGGCAAGCACATCCATGAAACGCGCGAATGGATCATCCGCAACAGCCCGGTGCCGATCGGCACCGTGCCGATTTACCAGGCGCTGGAAAAGGTCAACGGCAAGGCCGAAGACCTGACTTGGGAAATCTTCCGCGACACGCTGATCGAGCAAGCCGAGCAGGGCGTCGATTACTTCACGATCCATGCCGGCGTGCTGCTGCGCTACGTGCCGCTGACCGCCAAGCGCATGACGGGCATCGTGTCGCGCGGCGGCTCGATCATGGCCAAGTGGTGCCTGGCACATCATCAAGAGTCCTTCCTGTACACGCACTTCGAAGAGATTTGCGAAATCATGAAAGCGTATGACGTGTCCTTCAGCCTCGGCGACGGTTTGCGTCCGGGATCGATTTACGACGCCAACGATGAAGCGCAACTGGGCGAATTGAAGACCCTGGGCGAACTCACGCAGATCGCCTGGAAGCACGACGTGCAAGTGATGATCGAAGGCCCCGGCCACGTGCCGATGCACCTGATCAAGGAGAACATGGATCTGCAGCTGGAGCAGTGCCATGAAGCGCCGTTCTATACGCTGGGCCCCTTGACGACCGACATCGCGCCGGGCTACGACCACATCACCTCGGGTATCGGCGCCGCGCAAATCGGCTGGTACGGTACCGCGATGCTGTGCTACGTGACGCCGAAGGAGCACCTGGGCTTGCCCAACAAGGACGACGTGAAGGACGGCATCATCACCTACAAGATCGCCGCGCATGCCGCCGACCTGGCCAAGGGCCATCCGGGCGCGCAGATCCGCGACAACGCCTTGTCGAAGGCGCGTTTTGAATTCCGCTGGGAAGACCAGTTCAATCTCGGTCTCGATCCGGACAAGGCGCGTGAATTCCATGACGAGACCTTGCCTAAGGATTCGGCGAAGGTGGCGCATTTCTGTTCGATGTGCGGGCCGCATTTCTGCTCGATGAAGATCACGCAAGAGGTGCGCGATTATGCAGCGGGGCAGGGGATTTCCGAAGCCGCGGCTTTGAAGCAGGGGATGGAAGTGAAGGCGGTGGAGTTCGTCAAGAGCGGTGCAGAAATTTATCGCAAGCAGTAGTGAGCGCACATGGAAATTGAACTGAACGGTGCGCCGCACCCGGTGAGCGACAACCAGAACGTGCAGGATCTGATCGTGTCGCTCGATTTGGCCGGCAAGTCCTTGGCGGTTGCGATCAATCGCGAGGTTGTGCCGCGTCATTTGTGGCCGCAACGTGTTTTGCAGGCGCGGGATCGGGTGGATATCGTGCGGGCGATCGGCGGCGGTTGAACGAAGTTGTTATTCCCTCCCCTTCAAGGGGAGGGTTAGGGTGGGGATGGGTAAAAAATGCAAGCTCAAACCAACGATTTCACCAAGACCGCAGCAAAAGCTTTACGAAAATCGCCGACCGATGCAGAACGCAAACTCTGGCACCGTTTGCGCGGCGAGCAGTTAGGAGTGAAGTTTCGCCGCCAGCACCCATTCGAAACCTACATACTCGATTTCGTTTGCATGGAACGCCGTTTGGTTATAGAGGTCGACGGTTAGTAGCATGCGGATGATCAGGAATATGATGAGGAAAGAACTGAAAAACTGCGCGCAGCAGGTTTCACCGTTCTTCGATTTTGGAACAACGAAGTATTGAATGAGACAGACGCAGTTGTGCAGGCTATTTGGCGTGTGTTGAACCCATCCCCGCCCCAACCCTCCCCTTGAAGGGGAAGGAGCCTTCTCAGTGCTTGTGTCTGACAGTGCTATTTAGCGCCTTTGTCTTCTACACGAAAAAGCGCACACAGGAGCAGAAATGAATTCAGATAATCAGCAGGCCGCAACACACCAAGAAGGTTTGACCATCGCCGGCAAAACCTACCGCTCCCGCCTCCTGGTCGGCAGCGGCAAATACCGCGACCTGGAACAAACCCGCGAAGCGACCGAAGCCAGCGGCGCCGAAATCATCACCGTCGCGATCCGCCGCGTCAACATCGGCCAGGACCCCAACGCACCCAGCCTGCTCGACGTGGTCCCGCCGTCGAAATACACGATCCTGCCCAACACCGCCGGCTGCTACAACGCCAAGGATGCGATCTACACCCTGCAGCTTGCACGCGAACTTTTGAACGGCCACAAGCTGGTCAAGCTCGAAGTGCTAGGCGACGAAAAGACCCTGTTCCCCAACATGCCGGAAACCCTGAAAGCCGCCGAAGTCCTGGTCAAAGACGGTTTCGACGTCATGGTCTATTGCAGCGACGATCCGATCCAGGCGCGGATGCTGGAAGAAATCGGCTGCGTCGCCGTGATGCCGCTGGCTTCCTTGATCGGGTCCGGCATGGGCATCCTCAATCCGTGGAACCTGTCGCTGATCATCGAGCAAAGCAAGGTGCCGGTGCTGGTCGATGCCGGCGTCGGCACTGCTTCCGATGCGGCGATTGCGATGGAATTGGGCTGCGACGGCGTGCTGATGAACACAGCGATTGCCGGCGCGCGCGACCCGATCCGCATGGCGCGCGCGATGCGCCTGGCGGTGGAAGCCGGGCGTGAAGCCTATCTGGCCGGCCGGATTGCAAAACGTTTTGCCGCCTCGCCCTCGTCGCCGATGGCGGGGAGAGTGGTATGAAGCGGCCCTGCGTGCTGGTGTTCGCCGGTGCGGACCCCAGCGGAGGCGCCGGCATCCAGGCCGACATCGAGGCGATCTCGACGCTCGGCGCGCATCCGCTGTCGGTCATCACGGCCTTGACGGTGCAGGACAACGACCGTGTCTTTTCGGTTCATCCGGTGCCGGCGCTCTTGGTGCAGCAACAGGCGCAGGCATTGATCAACAAGATCGAGATCGCCGCGGTCAAGATCGGCATCGTCGGCACGCGCGAGAATGCCGAGACGATAGCCGAACTGGTGCATGCGCTGCGGTTGCGCCAACCCGGTTTGCCGGTCGTGCTCGATCCGGTTCTGGCCAGCGGCAATGGCGATGCGCTGGCGATCGACGATGCGATGCAGACCATCGGGCCGCTGCTGTCGGTCACTACCTTGCTGACGCCGAATCTGCCGGAAGCGGCCGTGCTGTGCGGAGGCGAGCGGCGTCTCAATGCGCAGGTCGAGGCTTTGCTGTGCGTATGCCGCCACGTGCTGATCAAGGGTGGCCATGGGCACGAAGAACAGGTCACCAATCGCTGGTACACCGAGGGGGCTTCTCGCGCCTGGGTTTGGCCGCGTTTTCCGGGGGCGTTCCATGGCAGCGGCTGCACTTTGGCTTCGGCCATCGCCGCCTTGCTGGCCAATGGCCAAAGCATGGCCGATGCGACCGACCTGGCCCAGGCCTACTGCCAGCAAGCGCTGGAAACCGCGTATGCCATCGCGGACGGCCAGCGCATTCCCAATCGTTCGGTATCGCTGTTGGAGGAACATGCATGAGAGGACTGTACATTGTCACGCCCGATTGGGATGACACGCACAAGCTGTTGAACATTACCGAAGCGGCCTTGCGCGGCGGCGCGGCTCTGGTGCAATACCGTCACAAGACCGCCGGCGCGGAACTGCGGCGCGAACAGGCGCAATGCCTGCTCGATTTGTGCCGCAGTTATCAGCGGCCGTTCATCATCAACGACTTTGTCGAACTGTGCCAGGAATTGGATGCCGACGGCGTGCACGTCGGCGGCACCGATGCCTCGGTTGCCGCCGTGCGCGCCGCGCTCGGGCCGGACAAGATTATCGGCGCCTCCTGCTATGGCGACCTGCAGCTGGCGCACGATGCGCATCGCGCCGGCGCCAGCTATGTCGCATTCGGCGGTTTCTATCCCTCGCGTGTGAAGAAATATCCGGTCACGACGCCGCCCGATATCGTCATGCAGTCAAAGCAGGAAATTCCCTTGCCGGCCGCCGTGATCGGCGGCATGACGCAGGAAAATTCGGCCCCCCTGGTGGCGCGCGGCGCGGATATGGTGGCGGCGATCAGCAGCGTCTATCTGGCGGCCAATCCCCAAGCTGCGGCGCGCGAATTCGCGAATTTGTTTATCGCCTGATTTTCTTCGCTTTGCAGCATGAGAGCCGTGCACACCGCACACAGCACATGGTACCGGGCGGAATGCCAATAGAATAAACGCCTTCCGGCCGTAGCGTGTGCTGTGTGCGGTGTGCACGGCTCTCATGGCGCTTGATGAAAATCGGCATGCAGGATTTGCTGCACCGGCGGCGGACTTTCGGCAATTACGCAAAACATTCCAGCGCCCCGATCAAGCAATCCAGATCCGCAATCGGAGTGTACAAATGCGGCGTCACCCGAACCCCGGCTTTGCCTTCGATATCGCGTCCCACGGTGAAGATGCGGTGCCGGTCATACAGGTAATCGACTACCTCCTTCGACGCCATCCCTTTGACGTGAAATGCGCCGATCGCACAGGCCCGATGCGATGCGGCAGGCGTCAGCATTTCGATCCGGGCAAACCCGCGCACCCGCTCAATCCAATAATCCTTCAGGTAGCGCAGCCGCGCTTCCTTGGTGCTGCCGCCGATCGACTGGTGAAACGCGATCGCATCCTCGATTGCCAGGATCGGCGCCGGCGGCGTGGTGCCGACATGCGCAAACTTGCCGATGTCGCCGGGCGCGCAAGCGGTGCCGCCGAATAAGGGCGCGATGTCCGCGATACGCTCCTTGCGGATATACAAGAGGCCGACGCCAAGCGGTGCGCCCAGCCACTTGTGCAGATTCACCGCAACGAAATCGCTCTCCAATTCCGGCAGCCGATAATCAAGCTGCGCGAACGAGTGCGCCGCGTCGACCAGCACATCCACGCCATGTCTGCGCGCCATCTGCGCGATCTTCGCCACCGGCACGATCTGCCCGGTCAGGTGGATCATGTGCGTCACCAGGATGGCGCGCGTTCGGGGCGTGATCGCTTGCTCGTAAGCCGCAACGATTTCATCGTCGTCTTGCGGATCGAGCGGCAGCCGGATGTGCGTCAGCCAGATGCCTTTGCGCTGCCGGACCATTTCGAAAGCCTCGACCACACTGTCGTAATCCTGGCTGCTCAGCACGACTTCATCGCCGGCCCGGAAGGGATAGCCCTGGATCAGGATATTCATCGCCTCCGTCAGGTTGCGCGTGAGGACCAACTCGCCCGCCTCGGTGCCGGTGAACGTAGACAGCGCATGCATGACGGCGCTCAGGCGCTGCGGATATGCGGTGCGCAGGAACAGCGCGCCGTCCCGGTTGATCAGTTCGTTGTAAGTCTTGAAGGCCTCGAACACGGGCGTGGATTGCACGCTGAAATAGCCGTTTTCGAGATTGATGAACTCGTCGTTGAGCACATACTGGCGGCGGACACCGGCCCAAAAGTATTCGTCGGCCGGATCGATTGTGGCAGGTGTCGGGTTCAAGATTGCCTCGTTAAAATGTAAAGAGGGTGCCCGGCTATTTTTGCATAGTCGTGAAAAAACAGCCGTGCATGGATTGCGTCATTCGACTCGACACTCCAGTCGCTTCAGTTCAGCCGCGAGCAATTCCCGCATCCCGGGCGAGGCTGTCAGCATCGGCGCGCGCAATTCGTCACGCATATGCCCAAGCATGCCAAGCGCGGCTTTGAGCGGAGCCGGATTCGGCTCTTCGAAAACACGATGGATCATCGGCAGCAGACGATAGAAAACGCTTCGCGCTTCCTCCAATTGCCCCGACCGCACCAATTGCGGCAGGCGCGCAAACAAATCCGGGCGCAAATGGGCCGAGGCCGCGATAGCGCCGCTGCCGCCCAGGCACAGCGTCGACAGGATTTGCTGATCTTCGCCGGCCAGCACCGCGAGCTTGCCGTCCGCGATCAACTGCATGGTCAGCGCTGCGTCGCCGCCGCAATCCTTGATTGCGGTCACGCGCGGATGTTCGGCAATCGCGCGCAGCGTGGCCAATTCCATCGCGACGCCGGTGCGATAGGGAATGTTGTAGACGATGAGCGGGACGGCGGCGGCATCGGCCAGTGTTTTGAAATACGCAACCAGCGCGGCTTGCGATGGACGGATGTAGTAGGGCGGCGGCACCAGCAGCCCGGCGATCGGCCGGCGCTGGATCTGCACCAATCTCGCCAGCAGCGAAGGCAGGTTGTTGTCCGACAAACCCATCGCCACAGGCGCTTGCGGAACCGCCGCAATCACCGCATCGAGGACCGCCAGTTGTTCCTGCTCGCTGAGCGCGGCCGCTTCGCCGGTGGTGCCGCAGGCGATCAAGCCGGCAATGCCGGCGCCGGTCAAGCGCCGTGCCATTTCCTGCAACGCGGGAAAATCGATTTCTCCGTCTTGGAAAGGGGTGACCAAGGGTACCCAGATACCTGTAAAACCTGTCATAGCAAATCTCCTGATGTGTTGACCGACAAGTCACCTTCAGGGAGATGCAAGAAGCGGGGAGTGCGGAGGGGAAGTGATTCAACCTAAGCGCCTGCTGTCCTGTCAGCCCACCTGACGGGACAGCGCGCCCCGGTCAGATGAGCGACTGTTTCTTGCATTTGCTGCCTGCATCGACGTGCGTCTGCGGCGCGGCGACAAAGCCGGCGGCGCAAACGAAATCGGTGAGGGAAGCAAACATATTGATTGAATGCAGAGAAATTGTTTTTCGATTATGCCGGGCTTGCATTCCGCGCGTCAAGTCGCTTGAGGCGCCAAAGATGTGTCGTCATATGGCGCAGCAGCTTGTCCCGCCCGGCTATAATCTTACGATGCAAAACCTCCTTCACAACCTCAATCCCGAGCAACTCGCCGCCGTCACGCTTCCCGCCCAATCCGCCCTGATCCTGGCCGGCGCCGGTTCCGGCAAAACGCGCGTGCTGACCACGCGCATCGCATGGCTGATCCAGACCGGGCAAGTGTCGCCGGCCGGCGTGCTGGCGGTGACTTTCACCAACAAGGCGGCCAAGGAAATGACGGCGCGCTTGTCGGCGATGCTGCCGATCAATACGCGGGGCATGTGGATAGGAACGTTTCACGGTTTGTGCAACCGCCTGCTGCGCGCCCATTTCCGCGACGCCGGTTTGCCGCAAACCTTCCAGATTCTCGATTCTCAAGATCAATTGTCGGCCATCAAGCGCTTGCTGAAGACAAACAATATCGATGATGAAAAATATCCGCCGCGCACGCTGATGTATTTCATCAACGGTGCGAAAGACCAAGGCTTGCGCGCGAAAGACGTGAATGCGTACGACGATTTCAATCGCAAGCTGGTCGAGCTGTATGAGTTGTACGATATGCAGTGCCAGCGCGAAGGCGTGGTCGATTTCGCCGAACTGCTATTGCGCACCTACGAACTGCTGAGCCGCAACCAGCCCTTGCGGGAACATTATCAGGCGCGCTTCAAACACGTGCTGGTCGATGAATTCCAAGATACCAACGACTTGCAGTACAAGTGGCTCAAGCTGATGGCAGGCGAGCATGGGGCTGTATTCGCAGTCGGCGACGACGATCAAAGCATTTACGCATTTCGCGGCGCCAATGTCGGCAACATGATCGCCTTCGAGCGCGAGTTCCGGGTCCAGAATTTGATCAAGCTGGAGCAGAATTACCGCTCGCACGCGCATATCCTCGATACCGCCAACGCGCTGATCGCCAACAACAGCAATCGCCTCGGCAAGAATTTGCGCACCGATGCCGGACATGGCGAACCGGTGCGGATTTACGAGGCCAGCAGCGATTTGCAAGAGGCGCAATGGCTGATCGAGGAAGCGAAAAATCTGATCGCCGAAGGTGCAGCGCGCAGCGAAATCGCGATCCTGTACCGTTCCAACGCGCAATCTCGGGTGATCGAGCATGCCCTGTTTTCCTCCGGGATTCCGTACAAGGTATATGGCGGCCAGCGCTATTTCGAGCGTGCCGAGGTCAAGCATGCGATCGCCTATCTGCAATTGATGGATAACCCGCACAACGATTCGGCCTTCCTGCGCGTGGTGAATTTTCCGGCGCGCGGCATCGGCGCGCGCTCGCTGGAGCAGTTGCAGGATTCGGCACGGCAATACGGCATTTCGCTGTACGCAGCGGTGCCGTATGTGGCGGGCAAGGCGGGTTCATCGCTTGCCGCCTTCGTCAAATTGATCGAGGGCGTGCGCTTCGAAACCCAGCATTTGCCCTTGGCCGAGATGGTGCAAATCGTGCTCGGCAGCAGCGGCTTGATCGCACACTATCAGAATGAAAAAGAAGGTGCGGACCGGGTCGAGAACCTGGAGCAATTGGTCAATGCCGCGACGGTGTTCGTGTCGGAAGAAGGCTTCGGGCTCGATGCGCCGGCTTTGCTCGGACCGAAGAGCCAGGCCGCGGCCGGTACCGGCATCACCACCGAGGATGGTATCGAAGTGCTGGATGCCGATGCGCCGCTGGCGACCGTGATGTCGCCCTTGTCTGCCTTCCTGTCCCATGCCTCGCTGGAAGCCGGCGACAATCAGGCGCAAGTCGGCCAGGATGCGCTGCAATTGATGACGGTGCATTCAGCCAAGGGACTGGAATTCGATGCGGTCTTCATCACCGGCCTTGAGCAAGGCTTGTTTCCGCACGAGAGCAGTTTGAAGGAAGACGGCGGCATCGACGAAGAGCGGCGCCTGATGTATGTCGCGATTACGCGCGCCAGGAAGCGTTTGTATATGAGCTTTTCCCAGACGCGCATGCTGCACGGTCAGACCCGCTACAACATGAAGTCGCGGTTTTTCGACGAACTGCCTGAACATACCTTGAAGTGGCTGTCGCCCAAAGTGCAGCACCACTGGTTCGGCAATCAGACCAAGGCGGCGTGGGATGACGCGCCGGCTTCGGGCGCGAATACGATTGCACAAAATTTCAGCAAGAAGGATCTCGGCTGGCGCATCGGTGAAACCGTGTCGCACCAAAAATTCGGCGAGGGTGTGATCGTCAATATCGAGGGCGGCGGCGGCAACGCACGGGCGCATATCAACTTCGGCCGGCATGGAATGAAGTTGCTGGACTTGGGTATCGCTAAGCTGGAGAAGGTGGCGTAGCCAAATGCTTCCGGATCAGTTCATGAATAAAATCGCGCATCGCGATCACCCGCTGGCTTGTCTTTAAATCCCGGTGATAGACCAGCCACAGTTCGCGCGTGATGGGCGGCGCAGGTGATGCAAGGCGCAGCAATTCAGGATCGCGGTCGCAGATGAAGCAGGGCAGTACAGCCACGCCCAACCCGGCACGGACAGCTGCAAGCTGGGTTTGAATGCTGTTGGATTTGAGCGCCGGTTTCCGGCCGCCGAAGGTCGAAGCAAGCCAGCGCGCCATCGGCAAATGCGCCCATGAATCGTCCCATGAAATATACGGCAGCTTTTTCCAGTCCCGTGCCTCGGCCGGCGCTCGGCCGGCAACGAGCCGCCGTGCGCAATAGGCGTCGAAGTGCAAAAAACCGGCATGCTGCACGATGTAGTCTTGCTCGTTTCCTTGCGGGCTTGAGCTGATGAAACGCAAGGCAAGGTCGGCTTCGCGCCGCGACAGGTTCGCCTGCGTCAAGCCGGTAATGATTTCCACCTGCACGTTTGGATATTGCTGCCAAAATGCCGAGAGCTGCGGCGTAATCAAATTCGTGGCAAGCGACTCCACGGTTGCCAGGCGCACCAGGCCCACCGCTTCCTTTCCCTCTGCCGATATGCTGCCGTTGCGCTCCACTGCCAGCATCGCGCTCTCCACGCCGGCGATGTATTCGAACGCGGCCGTGCCTTCATCGGTCAGCAGGTAACCGGTTTGCTGGCGTAAAAAAAGCTTGC
Organism: uncultured Burkholderiales bacterium; assembly: GCA_966211965.1. Classification (GTDB taxonomy): domain Bacteria; phylum Pseudomonadota; class Gammaproteobacteria; order Burkholderiales; family Burkholderiaceae_D; genus CBIHON01. Next base: position 11,672 of record CBIHON010000027.1, read on the forward strand.
TGCCCATGCGCGATTCGAGTGCGGCAATGTGCCGCGAAACAGTCGACGCGCTGGTGCCCATTGCAGCGGCAGCCGAACTGAGTCCGCCCAGGCGCGCGACTGCCAGGAAGTATTTCAGATCGTTCCAGTCGAAATCCGATGCCGCCATATTCGGGAAACGGTTTTCCATTCTTCGCCGTATGTTTATCAAAAATAAAAAATGATAATAACCACGGTCCCAACCCGAGAGCAAACCTTTCATGAACAACCGATTGACCTACCTGTGCCTGATCTTCACCACATTATTTTGGGGTGCTGTTTTCCATCTCGGGAAATATGCGGTCACCGTCATGTCGCCGCTGACGATCGGCGCTTGGCGCTTCATCGTCGCCGCAGCGGTGCTGTTGCCCCTGATTTTGCTGGGCGAAGGATGGTCATGGCCGGCCTTGCGTCGAAACAGCCTGGCTTTGTTCGCGATGGCGGCGATCGGCGTATTCGGTTTTAACGTCACGCTATTTTACGGACTGCGCTCCACCTCGTCGGTGAACGGCGCCTTGATCATGGCGTTCAACCCGGCCTTGACGGTAGCCTTGTCTGCCGCTCTCAGCAGGGAACCAATCTCGGCGCGCCAGTTGTGCGGTTTGCTGCTGGGCCTGGGCGGTGTGTGCGTAGTCGTCAGCAACGGTTCGTGGCAGCGTTTGACGGGGCTCTCGTTTTCCAAAGGAGACTTGCTGGTATTGCTGGCGAGCTTGGCTTGGGCGATTTACTCGGTGATTCCCAAGCGCTTTGTGCGCGGACTGTCGCCCTTGCAAATAACGGCCAGCACGGTGATTGCCGGGGCGGCGATGATGGCGGCGTTCGCCGATGTCGCAACGACGGATTTCCTGTCGCCGCCGCCAGCCTACGCAATAGCCGCAGTTCTATTCATGGGCTTGTTCGGTTCGGTCTTGGCCTACTTGTGGTGGAATCAAGGCGTGCAAAAAGTCGGCGCTGCCCGTACCGCGACGTTCATCAACCTGGTGCCGATTTTTGCGGCGCTGATCGGCGTGCTGCTCGGCCAGTCGATTTCTCTGGCGCAGCTTGCGGGTGCGGCGCTTGTGATCTCCGGCGTGATTTTCTCATCTGTGCGGCAAGCGGAGCAGAAGGGAGCGGTCGCATAGTCCATGCAAAGGATGATGAGGCTCCTGGCCGGCGCACGTCGCGGCAATTCGGCGGATTGCGCTTCGTTCATCTCACAGGCTTCATCTGCTCCGCAACATGCCTGTCAAGCTTGCGCCGGAATGCGCAGCATCTGTCCCGGATAAATCTTGTCCGGATCGCTGAGCATCGGCTTGTTGGCTTCAAAGATGCTCATGTAGCGATTGGCGTCGCCATACATTTCGCGGGAAATTTTCGATAAGGTGTCGCCGCTTTTGACGGTATAGAAACGAGCCTCTGTATCTGCTTTGGTCGAGCCCGCTACTGTCATTTGATCGTTCACATGTTCGACCGACGTGACGTTGCCGCAGCATAGGATAATCTTTTCCCGCGTTGCCTGGTCCGGTGCGATACCGCGCACGGTTACGGTCGAAGTATTGGCGTCGAATTCGACCTTCAGGTTTTCCGCCGATAGATTTTGCGAATGAATGTAGCTTTCAATTGCTCGCGCCGCGGTATTGTTCAGCGTGGCGACATCGTTCGGCGCGGACGTGGCATCCGGCTTGTCGGGTGCACGATTGAACAGTTTCTGGCCGGCTTCCTTGATGAAGGATAATAGTCCCATTGAGCGCTCCTGAGATAGGGGGAAAGGCCAGATTAGGCAAACCGTCATATGCCATCTGTGCGGCACCGCACATTGGTATGGCGGTTTGCAGGAAGAATCGAGGTGGGTGGGGGCCAGGAAATTCATCGGCCTTCACCGGCCGATTTCCCTGCTGCTGAAATAATCAAGCCGTCGATCCAAGAAACCGCATCGGATTCACTTTCTATTTTTCCGGCGCTCGATGATTTTCCTGATTTCGTACTGTGATAGCGATGCACAGCGCATCAAATTTCAAGGCACCGCTGCAATAAGTCGGCTTGCACTGCTAGAGCATTTTTAGCCTGACCGTACGGGCCAATCTCAAGCCTCCGGTGCTCGGCGTACGCCTGTACGCGTCCGCTCCTCGGCCTGACCTTGACTCCGCATGGTCAGGCTAAAAATGCTCTAGTCAGCTTGGCTGTTATCCGGCATCTCCGCTAATTTGGGTTTGCCAAAGATATAAGTATAGGTGGGGTAAAAAGAGCAATACATGGCCACCGTCATCGTGATCGACAATGGCAGCAAGATCAGGATGGTGACTGCGGCCTGGTTGAGCAGCAGGGCTACTAAGGTGCTGAGCATGGCCGGCAGGAACACGCCGATCGCCGCCCAGGCCAGCCCGTAGACCACGAAGGCCTTGCCGGCGCGTTGCACTGCAAAAAAACTGAAAAACACGGCCTTTCCGACCGGCATCGCTTGCCAGGCTATCAGCGGTGCCGCATACCAGAACGCCATTGCCGCAGGGATATAGACGAGAGCGGAAAACAGCATCGCCAGACCGATATTCGAATCGTTGACGGTCTTCGCCGTCAACTCGGTCTGGCCGGTCATGACCATCCATAACACCCCTTCGTCGACCAAGCTGGAAGCGCCGATGGCGAATAATGCCGCAGCAAAATACAGGACTCCGAGCTTCAGCAGAGCGCGCGCGGAGGGAGAGCGGAAACCGGTCAGCAGCAAGCTCGGGAAAATCCGCTTGCCTTGCTCGACATGCACGCAGGCTTGCATGAAGGCGATCGAAAATACCGGCACCAGGAGCAAGGGCAGGATCTGCCCGAGCAAGGGAATCACGCCGATCGCAAACATCAGGAACATATAGCTCAGGAACAGGGTCGTCAGCTCCGCCGGGCGTTTGCGAAACAGTGCGAAACCTTCCTTGACCCAGAGCCAGCCGGCTTGCGGCGGTACTTTTTCCATTATCAGAACAAGGCGGGCGCAGGATGGGCGATGCGTTGCTGCAGAATGCGCTCGAAGTGGCCGGGGTCGTGCGGCGTCAGCATTTCCGCGTCCCGCGGCAGGTAAAAATCATAGAGGCGCGACAGCCAGAAGCGCAATGCACCGGCGCGCAGCATCGGTTGCCATGCCGCCTGTTCGTCGGCACTGAAAGGGCGCACCGCATGATAGGCATCGAGCATTGCGCGCACGCGCGCCGTATCCAGCGCCCCGCTGTCGAGATCGATGCACCAGTCGTTGACGGTGACGGCGACATCGAACAGCCAGGTATCGCAGCCGGCAAAATAAAAATCGAAAAATCCGGTCAGGCGTTCGCCGTCGAACATCACGTTGTTGCGAAACAGATCGGCATGTATCGGGCCGTGCGGCAAGCGATGATAGGCCGGGGCGGAGGCGAAGGTTTCCTGAAAATGCATCTCGGCGCGCAACAGATGCTGGCCTTGATCCGGCAGATACGGCAATACGGTCGGCGTGGTTTCATTCCACCAGTCGATGCCGCGCAGATTGGGTTGCCGTATCGGGAAATCCTGCGCCGCCAGATGCATCTTTGCCAGCATCGTGCCGACCGCCGCGCAATGCACCGGCTGCGGGTCCATCTGGCAGCTTCCCGCCAGCTTGCTGACGATTGTCGCGGGCTTGCCGAGCAGCGTGTGCAGGATTTCGCCGCTGCGGTTCTCGATCGGCGCCGGCACCAGGACCCCGCGCTGCGCCAGATGACGCATCAAGTTCAGGTAGAACGGCAGTTGTTCGAAGCTCAGCACCTCGAATATGGTCAGCACATATTCGCCGCTCTCGGTCGTGATGAAAAAATTGCTGTTTTCAATACCGGACGAAATACCCTTGATCGCGAGGGCTTTGCCGAGGGGGAATTGTGTGATCCAAGAGCTAAGGTCATCCAGGCTGACCGGAGTAAAAACTGCCATGAGCTAAGAACGGAGGTGTCGGAGAATAAAAAGCGAAGAGCAGGTAAAAGCGTCTACTTCTTCGCCGGGGCGGATGTTTCAGCGGCGGCTGGTTTGGGTTCCAGGGTCTGCGGCGGTTCTGCCGCTTCCTTGGCGTTTTTCGGATTGCCGAATTCCAGCACTTGCCATTGCGCGGCGCGCGTCGCATTGCTCTCGGCATCGCCGGGAAGAGCGCTGCCGGCCGGGTCGTTCGGTTTCAGATAATACGTGCTCTTGCCGCTTTGCACTTTTACTTCGGTGACTTTGCCTTTTTCGCGCTTTTCGGTGATCTTTTTTTCACCGCCCTGCTTGCGGATGGTGATGGCCGGGGCTTCGCCTTCTTCCAGCTTTTCGAGTTTCGGCGGCGGCGGGGCCACCGCCTGTTGTGCGCTTGCCGTCAGCGGCGCCGCAAAAACAGCAGCGCAAACTGCAACGAGAGACCAGAGCTTGGATGTGCGCATGATGGTGGGTGAATGCTGAGGTTGAGCGGAAGCCCGCTATACAAGACATTGTAGCAAACCGGCCTGTCCCGTCCTATCTTTATCCGGCCTGAGGCAAGCTGCGCTACATTGCCTTACAAATAGGGGCTGACCTGCGGATCATCTTCTGTAAGGACAATATTGCGCGCTTCATAAAAGGCAAAAATGGCATCCACGATATTGGCCGGCTCGTCGATCACCTGGATCAGGTCCAAGTCATTTTCCAGGATCATGTGATCCCGGACCAGTTGGGTACGGAACCAGTCGAGCAAGCCGCGCCAGAACGTGGTGCCGACCAGGATCACCGGGATGCGGCGGGACTTGCCGGTCTGGATCAGGGTCAATACCTCGGTCAATTCGTCCAGTGTGCCGAAGCCGCCGGGCATTACCACATACGCATCGGCATATTTGACGAAGGCGACCTTGCGTGCAAAGAAATGGCGGAAGCTGAGCGAAATATCTTGCCAGGCGTTGCTGCCTTGCTCTCGCGGCAGCTCGATATTGAGGCCGACCGACGAGGACTTTCCTTCGAAGGCGCCGCGATTGGCCGCTTCCATGATGCCCGGCCCGCCGCCCGACATGACGGCAAAGCCTTCGTCGGACAGGCGGCGGGCGATATCCATGCACAAGATGTAATAGGGATCGTCGGCCTTGATGCGGGCGGAACCGAAGATTGAAACCGCCGGTCGCAATTCCGACAGGCGTTCAGCCGACTCGATAAATTCTGCCATAATCGTGAACATTTGCCACGACTCGCGCGCCTTCTTCGACGTGGCGCGCTCGATATTGGATATCTGCCGCAGCCGCGGCACGTTTTTCCCTTTTACTTCCATATGAACAAAACCCTGCTGTTAGTTGATGGTTCCAGTTACCTGTACCGCGCTTTCCATGCGATGCCGGACCTGCGCAATGCGGATGGGGCTCCCACCGGCGCGATCTACGGCATGATCAACATGCTGCGGCGTCTGCGCCATGACTATCCGGCAGCATACATCGCTTGTGTATTCGACGCAAAAGGCAAGACCTTCCGTGATGATCTTTATCCAGAGTACAAGGCGCAGCGCGCCTCGATGCCGGAAGATCTGGTCAAGCAGATCGAGCCGATCCACGAAGCGGTGCGTGCGCTGGGGTGGCCGATCCTGATGGTCGACGGCATCGAGGCCGACGACGTCATCGGCACGCTGGCGGTGCAGGCCGCCGCGCACGACATGAAGGTCGTCATTTCGACCGGCGACAAGGATCTGGCGCAACTGGTCAACGGGAAAGTCACGCTGATCAACACGATGAGCAACGAGACGCTCGATACCCCCGCCGTGCTCGCCAAATTCGGCGTACCGCCAGAGCGCATCGTCGATTACCTGAGCCTGGTCGGCGACACCGTCGACAACGTCCCCGGCGTTGAAAAAGTCGGGCCGAAAACTGCTGTGAAATGGTTGACGCAGTACGGTACGCTGGACGGCGTGATCGCCCATGCGGCCGACATCGGTGGGGTGGTCGGCGACAATCTGCGGCGCGCGCTGGACTGGCTGCCGCAGGCGAAGACCCTGGTCACCGTAAAAGTCGATTGCGACCTGAGTGCGCATATGATATCGATCCCGGAATCGCTGATCGCCAAGCCGACCGACGAGAAAGCCTTGATGGATTTTTTTCAGCGCTACGGTTTCAAGAGCTGGTTGCGCGAACTGGGCGGAACGCCCGCCTTGCCTGCAGGCGCAAAAGCGGCCGGCGCGGAGAACGGCTCGTCGCCCCAATCCGGATTGTTCGACGCCGACGCTGCCCCCGTTCCGTCGGCGCGCGCGGCAGGCGAGCACACCTATGAAGCAGTGTTGACCGAGGCGCAATTGGACAAGTGGCTGGCCACGATCGATGCCGCCGCCTTGACCTCGGTCGATACCGAAACCACCTCGCTGGACCCGATGCAGGCGCAACTGGTCGGCCTGTCGCTATGTTGCGAGCCGGGGATCGCAGCTTACATCCCGGTGGCGCATCGCTATCCCGATGCGCCGGCGCAGTTGTCACGCGAGTTCGTATTGAACAAGCTCAAGCCCTGGCTGGAAAATCCAGCCAAGCCGAAAGTCGGCCAGCACCTGAAATACGACAGCCATATTTTCGCCAACCATGGCGTGGTCTTGCGCGGCATCGTGCACGACACCTTGCTGGAATCCTACGTGTTCGAATCGCATAAATCGCACGATATGGACAGCCTGGCGCTGCGCCATCTGAATCACAAAACGATCACCTTTCAGGATGTGTGCGGCAAGGGGGCTTCGCAAATCGGCTTCGACGAAGTCGAGATCGGGCGCGCGGTCGACTACGCGGCGGAAGATGCCGACATCACACTGCAGTTGCACCACGCGATGTGGCCGAACATCGCCGCCGATGACAAGCTGCGTTTCATCTACGAGCAAATCGAATTGCCGACCGCTGTCGTATTGCAGGCGATCGAACGCAACGGCGTGCTGATCGATCCGCAACTGCTGGCAGCGCAGTCGCACGATCTGGGCAAGCGCATGCTGGAGATAGAAAAGCAGGCTTACGAGCTGGCAGGCCAGCCTTTCAACCTGAATTCTCCGAAACAGATCGGTGAAATTTTCTTCGACAAGTTGAAGCTGCCCGTGGTGAAGAAGACGCCCTCCGGATCGCCTTCCACCGACGAAGAAGTCTTGCAAAAGCTGGCCGAGAATTATCCGCTGCCCAAGGTCTTGCTCGATTACCGCAGCCTGTCGAAACTGAAGTCGACCTACACCGACAAGCTGCCGAAGATGGTCGACCCGAGCACCGGCCGCGTGCACACCAATTATGCGCAGGCTGTAGCGGTGACCGGACGCCTGGCATCGAATGAGCCGAACCTGCAAAACATTCCGATCCGCACCGTCGAAGGACGCCGCATCCGCGAAGCCTTCGTCGCACCGCCGGGCAGCGTGATCGTGTCGGCAGACTATTCGCAAATCGAACTGCGCATCATGGCGCACATCTCTGAAGACGCGAACATGCTGCGCGCCTTCGCCGAGGGCGAGGATATTCACCGCGCCACCGCTGCCGAAATCTTCAGCATTGCGCCGGCCGAGGTCACCAGCGAACAGCGGCGCTATGCGAAGGTGATCAACTTCGGTTTGATTTACGGCATGAGCGCTTTTGGCCTGGCGGGCAATCTCGGCATCGAGCGCGCCGCCGCGCAAAGCTATATCGAAAAATATTTCGCTCGCTTCTCCGGCGTCGCGCAATACATGGCCGACACGCGCGCACAGGCCAAGGCGCGCGGCTACGTTGAAACCGTATTCGGCCGCCGCCTGTGGCTGCCGGAAATCAACTCGCCCAACGGTCCGCGCCGCCAAGGGGCGGAACGCGCGGCGATCAATGCGCCGATGCAGGGCACGGCGGCCGATCTGATCAAGCTGTCGATGGTCGCGGTGCAGAATTGGCTGGAAGTGGAGCGCTTGAAAACGATGATGGTGATGCAGGTGCACGATGAACTGGTGCTGGAAGTGCCGGAGACCGAGCTGGCGCTGGTGCAGGAAAAATTGCCTGAATTGATGGCAGGCGTGGCCACGTTGAAAGTGCCTTTGCTGGCAGAAGTCGGGGTAGGCAAGAATTGGGATGAGGCGCATTGATGAATGGTCGCGCTCCATGGGCGCGAAAACGTATGCATCGACAAACGCAGGAGAAAGCATGGATCATTTGAAGGAAGATTTCGATAGCCTGTTGGCAAAAACACCGCTGTCCGATGGTCTGGACCGGCGTAATTTTTTGAAGACCGCGCTGGGCACCGGCTTTGCCGCGGCCGTGCTGCCGGTGGCGGCGCAAACCATGATCAGGACCGATACCGCCGGCTTGACGGCCGGTGAAGTCATCCTCACGGTCAAAGGCCAGAAAGTGCCGGTATACCGCGCTCAGCCGGAAGGCAAGAGCAATTTGCCGGTGGTGCTGGTGCTCTCCGAAATTTTCGGTGTGCATGAACATATCGCCGACGTTGCGCGCCGCTTCGCCAAGCAGGGTTACCTTGCGTTGGCGCCGGATCTGTTCGTACGGCAGGGCGACCCGGCTTCGTTCGGCACGGTCGCGGAAGTGATGAAGGAAGTGATCGCCAAGACGCCGGATGAACAGGTGCTGGGCGACCTCGATGCCTGCCTGGCATGGGCCGGGCAGAATGGCGGTAATATCGATAAGGCGGCGATCACCGGCTTTTGCTGGGGTGGACGCATCGTCTGGCTGTACTGTGCGCACAATCCCAAGCTCAAGGCCGGCGTCGCCTGGTATGGCCGCCTGGTGGGCGAGAAAACCGCGCTCAATCCGAAGCATCCGATCGATATCGCCGCCGGCTTGAAGGTGCCGGTATTGGGCTTGTATGGCGGCAAGGATGCCGGCATTCCGCTCGATACGGTCGAGAAAATGAAAGCGGCGCTGGCGCAAGGGGCGAGCAAATCGGAGTTCGTCGTGTATTCGAATGCCGGCCACGCGTTTAACGCCGATTATCGTCCGAGTTATGTCGAGGCCGATGCCAAGGACGGGTGGAAGCGTTGCCTCGATTGGTTCAAGGCGCACGGGGCGGCATAAGTTTTTGTGACGCATGGCGGACGGGGCGAAAACGGCTATCGTCCCATCCGCCAGGTTAACCGGGGCGCAATCCTTGCGCCCCGTTTTTATGTATCCATTTGCCGAAACAGGCTTCCTGTGTTTTAATTTGCAACTTTGTTGCATTTTTTGCCGGGGCTTACCATCAATTCCGTTCTCGTTTCCATTTTGCTGGCCACCACGATCGCGGGGGTGTTCAGCATTTCCGCTGCGGCTGTCTTTTCGTTTGCGCTCTTGTCGAAAATGGTGGAACGCATGGTCAGCCTGTCGGTCGGCATCATGCTGTCGACTTCGCTGCTGCATGCCTTGCCGGAAGCCTTCGAATCGCAGGCCGATGCGCACAGCCTGTTCGCGACTTTATTGGGCGGTTTGCTGGGATTCTTTCTGCTGGAAAAATTCGCAATCCTGCGCCATTCCCACCACCACGAAGGCGACGGCCATCATCACGCGCATGGCCACGACGCGCATGAGGCCGGCAAGGCCGGCTGGATGATTCTGGTCGGCGACGGCTTGCATAATTTCACCGACGGCATCCTGATTGCGGCGGCATTTCTGGCCAATCCGCAATTGGGCCTGGTGACCGGCCTGGCGATCATTGCGCATGAAATTCCGCAAGAGATCGGCGACTTCATCGTGCTCTTGAATGCCGGTTTCAGCCGCACCCGGGCCTATGTCTACAACCTGATCTGCAGTTTGATGGCGGTGGTCGGCGGGCTGCTCGGCTACTTCATGCTGGAGCGCGCGACCGGATTGATTCCATATGTGCTGGTGTTTGCGTCATCCGGTTTCATCTATATCGCGGTCAGCGATTTGATGCCGCAGATGCAGCGCCGGGCGACGCTGCATGAGACGGTGCCGCAGATATTATTGATCGCGGCGGGCGTTGGCCTGGTGCTGTATCTGACGGGCGGGCACTCGCATTAATGCGGCATCATGCGCCGGTCGCGACCGGCCGCGACGGATCGGCGCACCACTCGCTCCATGACCCCGGATACAAGGCGGCGCCCGGTAAGCCCGCTATTTCCAAGGCCAGCAAATTATGGCATGCCGTCGCACCCGAACCGCATTGCATGATGCTGTCTTGCGGCGCTGCGACCAAGACGCTGAGTTCGGCGCGCAATTGTTCCGCCGGCTTGAAGCATCCATCCGCTTGCAGATTGTCTTTGAAGAAGCGGTTCTTCGCGCCCGGAATATGGCCGCCGACCGGGTCGATGGTTTCGTTCTCGCCGCGGAAGCGGTCCGGAGCGCGGGCGTCGATCACGATGCGTTTTTTCGTTTCCAAGTTTTCCAGTACCTCGCCGACGTCGACCGTCGCGCCGAGCGCTGGCTTGAGTTCCAGGTTGCCGCGCACTTTCGATGCGGCTTCGGTGGATAGCCCCATGCCTGCGGCGTTCCAGGCCGGCAGCCCGCCGTTCAGCACCGCCACCGCGTCATGCCCGGCCCAGCGCAACATCCACCACAGGCGTGCCGCAAACATGCCGCCCTGGGCATCATAGACAACTACTTGCGAGTCGCGATTGACACCCCAGGCGCGCAGGGTTTCGAGGAAGGCTTCGCGCTGCGGCAAGGGGTGGCGGCCGCGAAATTCGCCTTTCGGTCCCGGCCGCTTGTCGGACAGGTCGGTGTCCAGGTGCGCATGCTGCGCATTTGGAATATGCCCCGCCTCATAAGCCGCACGGCCGGCATCGGGATTGGTCAGATCGTGCCGGCAATCGAGCACGATCCAGTTCGGTTCCAGTACATGCTGTGCCAGTTCGGCGGCGGAAATCAGGGTGGTGTATGGCATCGGAAATCCTTTTAAATTTCAGTCACGATAGGGTCGGTGGCCTCGGGTTCGGCCGAGGATAGCGCTTGGCGCGTATTGTAAAACGTCGCCGCGATTCCGCTGGCGAGAACGATGGCGATGCCGAGCCAGGCCATCCAGTCCAGCACGTCGCCCCAGATCAGGATCCCCCAGATGCTGGAAAAAACGATGCCGGTATATTGCAGGTTCGAGGTGACCAGCGTATTGCCCAGGCGGTAGGCGCGGGTCATGGCCATCTGCGCCACGGCGGCGGTGACGCCGATGGCCAGCAGCAGGAGCGCGCCTTTGATGCCGTGCGAATGCCAGGACAAGGCCGCGGTGCCGATCACGTGGGCGCCGACCAGCGTGCCCGCCAGTCCTGCGACCAGGCCGGTCATGGAAAAATAAAACACCACGCGGTATTCCGGCTCGCCCAGATGCCCGAGGCGGCGTACCTGCAGATAGGCCAGCGCCGATAACACGCCAGACGCCAAGCCGATCAGCGCGGCGAACCATTGGTCTGCATGGACCGCGGGACGCAGCAGGATTACCAGGCCGAGGAAACTCAATGCGATGGCGCCGGCCAAGCCCCATTCGAAACGATTGCGGCCATGCCACCACGCCGCGCCGAACAGGATGGCGGCGATCCAGATCGGCGCCATGTAATTGAGCGTCATCGCGGTCGTCAGCGGCAGTTTCCCGACCGAATAGAACCACAAGGACAACGCGATGACGCCGACCACGCCGCGCCACAGGTGCTGCAGCGGCAAAGGCGTGCCGAATTGGCCTTGGTGGAATTTGATGTAGCAGGCCATGAAGACCACGCCGACGATGCCGCGGTACATCACGATTTCGGCGGTCGAATACAGGTCGGATGCCAGTTTGACGCAAACGCCCATGATGGCGAAAATAAAACTGGCAAACAGCATCCAGAGGGATTGGATGGCGCTGTGGAGCTGCGCAGAAAATTGGGTGGCGGGCGCCGGCGTCGCGGTGTTGGTGCTTGTGATTCCGGTGTCCATGAATATCGTGCGCGGCAGCTGCAAGCCATGCGCGGAGGCGAGCGCATTGTTGTGGTTTATCGGACTTCGATAATACTCCGAATTCTATCGGCAGGTGCGGCGCGGAACCGGATGGGGCGCCGGCCGAAATTGCCGGCGCCACCTCGCATTCTTCAATCCCTCAAACCGAAATCCGGGCGCGATACCATTCATGGAAATGCTGCATGCCATCTTCCATCGGCGATTGATACGGCCCGACTTCGTTGACGCCGCGATCCATCAGAATCCGTCGTCCGGCATCCATGCGCAAGGCGATTTCATCGTCCTCGATGCAGGTTTCCATATAGGCCGCGCGCTCGGCTTCGACAAACTCGCGCTCGAACAGGACGATTTCTTCAGGATAGTAGAACTCGACCACGTTGGTGGTCTTCTGCGGGCCTTTCGGCCATAGCGTCGACACCACCAGCACGTGCGGATACCACTCGACCATGATGTTCGGATACAGCGTCAGCCAGATCGCGCCGAAGGGTGGCGGTACGCCGTTGCGGAACTTGAGGACTTGTTCCTGCCATTTCCGGTAGGCGGGCGAGCCGAACTTGGACAGGCCGCTATGCACGCCGACGGTTTGCACGCTGTAATCCTGGCCGAATTCCCAGCGCAAATCGTTGCAGGTAACGAAGCTGCCGAGTCCGGGATGGAAGGGTTCGACGTGATAGTCTTCCAGGTAAACCTCGATGAAGGTTTTCCAGTTGTAATCGCAGTCGTGGATCTCGATCTTGTCGAGCATGTAGCCGCTGAAGTCGAGATCTTTCGTCACGCCGAGCTGCCGCAGTTTTTGCGCGACATCGACGCCGTTTTGCTCGAACAGCAAGCCGTTCCAGTTTTGCAGCGGCGTCTTGGACAGGTTCAGGCAGGGCGTGTCGTCGAAATGCGGCGCCCCCATGAGTTCGCCTTTGAGGTCGTAAGTCCAGCGATGCAGAGGACACACGATATTGCTGGCATGGCCGCGCCCATTGAACATTTTTGCCTGGCGATGGCGGCAGACATTGGACAGCAATTCGATGCCGCGCGCATTGCGCACCAGCATGCGCCCATCGTTTTCCCATGGGAGCGTAGCAAAATCGCCGGCATTCGGCACCATCAATTCATGGCCGACATAGCGCGGGCCTTGATGGAATAATTGCTTGATTTCCTGTTGCAACAGCGCGTCGTCAAAATAGACGTTGACCGGAAGTTGCGCGTTGGATCGCGCGAGCTTGGCGTTATTAGCCAGATCGGACATCCCCACCCCCAAATTAATTTGCACCAACCTAAGAGAGAAAGAATCCGCAAAAACCTGTGTTCAAACAATATGAAACGGAAATTTTGGACAGAACCCGAAATTATACCTTAAGTTGCCATCCGGATTGCCACCGTCTGGTTTCCAGTTCTGTGATCCGTTTTGACCCGCGCGGCATTTGTTGGTTTCGAGGGTGTTTCGCAAGGCGGCCCGGCAGCGTCTTCATTCGGTAAAGTTCGGCAAAATGCGCGAATTTCCTTGCTCGACAAGCAGGAGTCGGGGCGACGCGACATTGCCTTGAAGATAATTTTGCCGCCAAATGGAGGTTCTTGTTTTGCCACGCAACATCCGGGCTAAGATGGTTTGTTCTAAAATAACGGGCTAAACTTCAGATTCACTCTAAATCGGAGGGGCGGAGCAATTTTTGCAACAGCCGCGAAAACGCTCTAACCGCCTGTTCCCCAGATGCCAAAGATGTCAAAAAAACCTGATTCCACCGCCCAACCCGTATCGTTTGAAGAAGCCATGACGGAGTTGACCCAACTGGTGGCCCAGATGGAAGCAGGTGCTTTACCGCTGGAAGCCTCGGTTGCGGCATATAAACGCGGTTCGGAACTGGTCAAATATTGTGCGGCCCAGCTCGATAAGGTAGACGAGCAGGTCAAGGTGCTTGAAGGCGAAATGCTCAAGCCTTTTGCGGCCGAACTCGAAGCCGAGGCGGACGAATGACGTCGCTGCATTTTGGCGAGTGGATGAAAGCGGTCCAGTCGGATTTCGAACAATCGCTCGCGTCCTACCTGCCGGCGGCCTCCGAAGTGCCGGCGCGTTTGCACGAGGCGATGCGCTATGCGGCGTTGGACGGCGGCAAGCGGGTGCGGCCTTTGCTGGTGTTTGCAGCCGGCGAACTGTTCGATGCCGAGACCGAGGTGTCGGCGCGCAGCGCTGCAGCGGTCGAGATGATTCATGCGTATTCGCTGGTGCATGACGACATGCCTTGCATGGACGACGATGCGCTGCGGCGCGGCAAGCCGACCGTGCATGTGCAATACGATGAAGCCACCGCATTGCTGGTCGGCGATGCGTTGCAGTCGCAGGCCTTCCTGGTATTGTCCGAAGGTTCGGGCGAGGCGGCCCGCAAGCTCGGCATGGTGCGCCTGCTGGCCCAGGCTTCGGGATCGGCCGGCATGTGCGGCGGCCAGGCGATCGATCTGGCCAGCGTCGGCTTGAAGTTGACCTTGCCGCAACTGGAGCAGATGCATCGCCTGAAAACCGGGGCCTTGCTGCGCGCTTCGGTCCTGCTGGGCGCCATGGGCGGCAAGGCCTTGGCGGATAACGAGGAGGAAGCGCTGGGTGCCTATGCCGGTGCGATCGGGCTGGCTTTCCAGGTGGTCGACGATGTGCTTGATGCGACCGCCGATTCAGCCACGCTGGGCAAGACTGCGGGTAAGGATGCTGCCGACGACAAGCCAACCTATGTCTCGATATTGGGCCTGGAGGCGTCGCGGACACTGGCGGAAAAATTACGGAACGAAGCCCACTCGGCGCTTCTTCCATTCGGGGAAAAGGCGCGGCGCTTGCGAGAACTTGCAGATTTGATCGTGCAGCGCAAAGCATAACAAGGAACGGAGCCTTGACCGGCTTCCGGCATGAATATGAAATTGTTGAACCTGATTGACAGTCCGGCCGATCTGCGCCGTCTCCCGCGCACGCAATTGAAACCGCTGGCCGACGAGTTGCGCGCGTTTGTGATCGATTCCGTATCGAAGACCGGCGGGCACCTGTCCTCCAATCTCGGCACCGTGGAATTGACGATCGCGCTGCACTATGTGTTCAACACGCCGGAAGACCGCATCGTATGGGATGTCGGCCACCAGACTTATCCGCACAAGATACTCACCGGCCGGCGCGACCAGATGCATACGCTGCGCCAGTTGAATGGCGTTTCCGGCTTCCCGCGCCGCAGCGAAAGCGAATACGACACCTTCGGTACCGCCCATTCCTCGACCTCGATTTCGGCCGCGCTCGGCATGGCGCTGGCGGCCCGGACCAAGGGCGAAACCCGCCATGCGGTGGCCGTCATCGGCGACGGAGCGATGACCGCCGGCATGGCTTTCGAGGCGATGAACAACGCCGGCGTGCATGACGACATCAATCTGCTGGTGATCCTGAACGACAACGACATGTCGATCTCGCCGCCGGTCGGCGCCTTGAACCGCTACCTGGCGCGGCTGATGTCGGGCCAGTTTTACGCGACCGCCCGCAATGTCGGCAAAACGGTGTTGCCCGGCCCGGTCCTGGAACTGGCCAAGCGTTTCGAAGAGCATGCCAAGGGCATGGTGGTGCCGGCCACGATGTTCGAGGAATTCGGCTTCAACTACATCGGCCCCATCGACGGCCACGACCTGGAGTCGCTGATCCCGACGCTGCAGAACCTGAAAATCCTGAAGGGCCCGCAGTTCCTGCACGTGGTCACCAAAAAAGGCCAGGGCTACAAGCTGGCCGAGGCCGACCCGGTGCTGTACCACGGTCCCGGCAAGTTCAATCCCGCCGAAGGCATCAAGCCTGCGACGACCGGCAAGCTGACCTACACCCAGGTGTTCGGCGAGTGGCTGTGCGACATGGCCCTGCACGACAAGCGCCTGGTCGGCATCACGCCGGCCATGCGCGAGGGATCGGGCATGGTGCAATTCGAGCAACGCTTCCCCGACCGCTACTACGACGTCGGCATCGCGGAACAGCATGCGGTGACCTTTGCGGCAGGCTTGGCATGCGAGGGCTTGAAGCCGGTACTGGCCATCTATTCCACCTTCCTGCAGCGCGGCTACGACCAGTTGATCCACGATGTTGCGCTGCAAAACCTGGACGTGACCTTCGCGCTCGACCGCGCAGGCCTGGTCGGGGCCGACGGCGCGACCCATGCCGGCAACTACGATATCGCCTTCCTGCGCTGCATTCCCAATATGGTCGTGATGGCGGCGTCCGACGAAAACGAGTGCCGTCAGATGCTCTCCACCGCTTTCCAATATAATGGCCCGGCAGCAGTGCGTTATCCGCGCGGCGCCGGCATTGGCGCCGCAGTCGGGAAGGCACTGGATACGATCCCGCTCGGCAAAGGGGAAATCAAGCGCGAGGGCAAGGGTGTCGCGCTTCTCGCATTCGGCACGATGGTGGCGCCAAGCCTGGCGGCAGGCAAGGAGTTGAACGCGACCGTAGCCAACATGCGCTTCGTGAAACCGCTCGATATCGAACTGCTCAAGCAACTGGCGCAAACGCATGATGCGCTGGTGACGGTCGAAGAAGGCGCGCTCATGGGAGGCGCCGGCGCGGCGGTGGCGGAAGCCTTGGCCGAGGCCGGCATCACCAAGCCGCTCTTGCATTTGGGCTTGCCGGACCGATTTATCGACCACGGCGACGTTGCCCAACTGCTGGCCGGTTGCGGCCTCGATGCGGAAGGCATCGCGGCATCGGTCAAAAAGCGTTTCGGCAAGGGCGAACCAAGACTGGTCGTCAATAATTAAGAATGAAGAAAACACTTCAGATCCTCGCCCGCAAGGATTTGACAACACGATAGGCTCCACCATGAACTCCCGCGATCTCAGTCTCACCACCATTCCCGACGTGCAAAGTACGGTTGATACTCGGCGTATCCCGATTCAGCGCGTCGGCGTGAAAGGCGTGCGCTATCCGCTGACGATCAAGACCAGCTCGGGCGTGCAGCCTTCGGTCGGCACCTGGAACATGTACGTCCACCTGCCGGAAGACCAGAAGGGCACGCACATGTCGCGTTTCATCGCGCTGCTCGAAGGCAACCGGGCGCCGCTTGACGTCACCAAGTTCGGCGAGCTGATGCGCAAGATGGTCAAATTGCTGGAGGCCGATTCCGGCCGTATCGAGTTGAGCTTTCCCTATTTCATCAACAAGACCGCGCCGGTCTCCGGTGTGGAAAGCCTGATGGATTATGAAGTCGGCCTGACTGGCGAGATGCAGAACGGCGAGCTGGAAATCACGATGAAGGTGTTGGTGCCGGTAACCAGCCTGTGCCCCTGCTCGAAAAAAATCTCGGCCTATGGCGCGCATAACCAGCGTTCCCACATCACGGTCAATGCGGTCGTCACCGGCGAATTGATGGTCGATGAGTTGATCGCAAAGATCGAAGAGCAGGCTTCCTGCGAACTGTATGGCTTGCTGAAACGCCCCGATGAAAAATACGTCACCGAGCGCGCCTATGACAACCCGAAGTTCGTCGAAGACCTGGTGCGCGACGTGGCGGGAATGCTCAATGCGGACCAGCGAATCGCAGCCTATACGCTGGAAGCCGAGAACTTCGAATCGATCCATAACCATTCGGCGTATGCATTGATCGAGTTCGACAAGCGGGTGAAATAAAAAGGCGCTGTCCGAGCGTCAAAGCTCGCGCTTGCGATCCTTTTCCCACAGGACATCGGCGCCGCCGGCAAAGCGGTTCAGCACCCGTGACAGCACGAACAGCAGGTCCGACAAGCGGTTCATGTACTGCCTCGGCTTGTCGTTGAGGTTTTCGATTTTCCCAAGACTGACGATACGCCGTTCGGCGCGCCGGCATACGGTGCGGCAGACGTGTGCCTGGGAGGCGGCGCGCGATCCGCCCGGCAGGATGAAATCCTTCAGCGGCGGCAGGTCGGCATTGTATTTTTCCAGCAGGCTGTCGAGCCGCGCTACTTGGACTTCGGTGATCATCGTATAGCCTGGAATGCACAGTTCGCCGCCCAGGTCGAACAGGTCGTGCTGGATCGAAATCAATTCTTCGCGCAAGGCCGGCGGCAAATCTTCGCACAGCAGCAGGCCGATGTGGGAATTGAGTTCATCCACGTCGCCCATCGCGTGCACGCGCTCGCTGTCTTTGCCGGTGCGGCTGCCGTCGCCCAGCCCGGTGCTGCCGTTATCGCCGGTTCGTGTCGCGATTTTGGAAAGTCGGTTGCCCATGATTGTCTGAAAAGAGAGTGGAGGGGATTCACTTGCAAGATAATCTGTCCATGATAGCAAGCCTTGACTCCGGTCAACAGAATCGACTCGCGCGAGGGTAGAATCACACAACCCCGGAGGCAAGCATGAGTCATCCAATCCAGTCGGCGGCGCTGAAAAAGCCTTTGCCCGACGCGCTGTTGGCGGCATTGAGATCTCAGTTCGGCGAGCGCCTGTCGATCACGCAGGCAGTCTGCGAGCACCACGGCCGCGACGAATCTTCCTACGATCCGATGCCGCCCGATGCGGTCGTGTTTGCTCACACCACCGAGGAAGTCGCGGCTGCGGTCCGGCTTTGCAACAGCCACGGGGTGCCGGTCATCGCGTATGGCACCGGCACCTCGCTCGAAGGACATGTATTGGCGCTGCACGGCGGCGTCAGCATCGACCTGTCGCAAATGAACCGAATGATCGCCGTGCATGCCGAAGACCAGACCGCCACGGTGCAGGCCGGCGTGACCCGCAAGCAGTTGAACCAGGAGATCAAGGATACCGGCCTGTTCTTCCCGATCGATCCGGGCGCCGATGCATCGCTCGGCGGCATGGCCGCCACGCGCGCTTCCGGCACCAACGCCGTGCGTTACGGAACCATGCGCGAAAACACGCTGGCGCTGACCGTGGTCGGCGCCGATGGCCGCATCATCAAGACCGGCACCCGCGCCAGAAAATCTTCCGCCGGTTACGACTTGACGCGCGTCTTCGTCGGCAGCGAAGGCACGCTCGGCATCATCACGGAAATCACGGTCAAGCTGTACCCGCAGCCGGAAGCGATCTCGGCTGCAGTATGTTCCTTTCATTCGACTGCCGACGCGGTCAATACCGTGATCCGGACCATCCAGATGGGCATACCGGTCGCGCGTGTCGAATTCCTCGACGAGAACGGCGTCAGGGCGATCAATGCATATGACAAGCTGAGCTTGCCGGAAAAGCCGTTGCTGTTGTTCGAGTTTCACGGCAGTACACACAGCGTGCAAGAGCAGGCCGAACTGGTCCAGGGCATCGCCGCCGAATGTAACGCGATCGGCTTTGAATGGGCAAGCCGGCCCGAGGACCGCTCGCGCCTGTGGGCGGCGCGCCACAACGCCTATTTCGCCTTGCTGCAAATGCGCCCCGGCTGCCGTTCGATTTCCACCGATTGCTGCGTGCCGATTTCGCGCCTGGCCGAATGCATCCTCGATACCAAGGCCGATTGCGAAAAGAACGGTATGGTCTATTCGATCATCGGCCATGTCGGCGACGGCAATTTCCACGTGCTGATGATGGTCGATCCGGCTGACGCCGCCGACGTAGCCAAGGCCGAAGGCGTGAATCAGCGCATGGTCGCACGCGCGATTGCGATGGACGGCACCTGTACCGGCGAGCACGGCGTCGGCATGCATAAAATGGATTTCCTGATCCAGGAGCACGGCGACAATGCGATCGACGCCATGCGCGCGATCAAGCATGCGCTCGACCCGAAAAACATCATGAATCCCGGCAAGATCATTCGCTGGTAACCGCAGGCAACCCACCATGGTCCCACGTCTTCCCCCGGTTCACGCCTTGTCCGCTTTTGAAGCGGCGGCTCGTCTCGGCTCGTTTGCCCTCGCGGCGGACGAACTTTGCATCACGCCGTCCGCACTGTCGCACCGCATCCGCCTGCTGGAAGAATTCGTCGGCGAGCGCCTGTTCCTGCGCGATGGCCGCGCGGTCGGCCTGTCGGAATTCGGCCGGCGCTATCTCGACGTGGTGCGCGTCGCCTTGCGCACCCTGAGCGAATTTCCCTTGCCGCACCGCGACGCCGCCAGCCTGCCGCGCCTCAAGATCACGGTACCGCCGACTTTCGCACGCCACCTGTTGGTGCCTTATCTGGCCGAATTCGCCGAGCTGTATCCGGACATCGTGGTCGAGCTGTTCCTGTCGGTTCCGCTCTACGATTTGAGCTTGTCGGAGAGCGATGTCGAAGTGCGTTTCGGCGCTGGCAACTATCCCAACCTGGTGACGGAAAAGCTGTTCGCCGAACCGACTTTCGCGGTTGCCAGCCCGGCCTATCTGAAAAAAATCGGCGGCATCGCCAAGCCCACCGATCTCGCCAAGGCGATTCTGCTGCGCTCGGCGCTGGAACCGTGGCAGCCGTGGTTCGAAGCGGCTGGACTCGACTGGCCGGAACCGTCGCAAGCCTTGCGCGTCGATGACCTCGGCCTGCTATTGGAGGCCGTCCGGCACGGCCACGGTGTCGGTTTGACGCGCCGGCATTTTGCGCGCGACTTGATCGCAAGAGGCGAAGTGGTGCAATTGTTCGACGTCCAGTTATTGACGCCGCCGCACGCGTATTACGTCGTCTATGAACACGCGGTGCGCGACCGACCGGAAGTGAATGCTTTCATCGATTGGCTGCTGGCGCGGTTTAGCAATTTCTGAACACAAGCCATCGCCGGCGCAATGCTCTTCCACGTGCGTTACGTGTAAATATTCGAAATGCGGATAGCGAGCGGGGGGCGGGTATCCATGGTCGCAGCCTCCGGTGCAGGGAATAGAGGATAGAGGAAGCCGTCCGGTGGTGGGGAGTTGAAAAGTTTTCACCTTGGTTTGCAAAGCTTTTCAGCCTGCGCTATCGAACCGCAGCGGGATGTTTTTCGTTACACTCGAGACCTGCCCCATGTGTGCCGATACGCCCTGGAATCCCCCATGAATACCGCTGCCCCGTTTCAATTTACCGCCGAGCGCCAGCGCGAAGTCGTAGCGGCCTTGCGCGCCGAGCTGCCGCCGCATTGCGTCCTGTTCAACGAAGAGGATACGCGTCCATATGAGTGCGACGGGCTGGCCGCCTATCGCCAGTTGCCGATGGTGGTGGCCTTGCCCGAGACCGAAGCGCAAGTGGCTGGCATTCTGAAAATCTGCCGCGATCTGCAAGCGCCGATCGTGCCGCGCGGCGCCGGCACCGGCCTGTCCGGCGGCGCGATGCCGATTGCCGACGGCATCGTGCTGTCTACCGCAAAACTCAACAAGATACTGAAGCTGGATGCGTATTCCCGCACGGCGGTGGTGCAGCCGGGCGTGCGCAACTTGGCGATCTCGGATGCCGCCGCGTTGCATGGCTTGTATTACGCGCCCGACCCCTCCTCGCAAATCGCCTGCACCATCGGCGGCAACGTCGCCGAAAATTCCGGCGGCGTGCATTGCCTGAAATACGGCTTGACCGTGCACAACGTGCTGCGGGTGCGCATGGTGACGATAGACGGCGAAATTGTCGAGCTCGGCAGCGAGGCGCCGGATGCGCCCGGTTTCGATTTGCTGGCGGTCTTCATCGGCTCCGAGGGCATGCTCGGCGTGGTCACCGAAGTGACCGTCAAGCTGGTGCCGAAACCGCAATTGGCGCGCGTCATCATGGCTTCGTTCGATGACGTGGTGAAAGGCGGCAATGCGGTGGCCAGCGTGATCGCTGCCGGCATCATTCCGGCCGGACTGGAGATGATGGACAAGACGTCGTCGCGCATGGTGGAACCGTTTGTCCGGGCTGGTTATGACATCGATGCGGAAGCGATCCTGCTATGCGAATCGGATGGCATGCCGGAAGAAGTCGAAGAGGAAATCGCGCGCATGACCGACGTGCTGACGCGGTCCGGCGCGACTGCGATCGCAGTGTCGCGCAATGAAGCGGAGCGCTTGAAATTCTGGTCAGGGCGCAAGAATGCGTTTCCTGCGGCCGGGCGGATTTCGCCGGATTACTACTGCATGGACGGCACCATCCCGCGCAAGAATCTGGCCCAGGTATTGCTCGGTATCGCGCAGATGGAAACCAAGTACGGACTGCGTTGCGCCAATGTGTTTCATGCGGGCGACGGCAATCTGCATCCGCTGATTTTGTTCGATGCCAACCAGGCCGATGAATTCCACCGGGCCGAATTATTCGGCGCTGAAATTCTTGAACTATGCGTGGAGGTCGGCGGTACCATTACGGGCGAGCACGGCGTCGGCATCGAGAAAATCAATTCGATGTGCGTGCAGTTTTCGGCGGAAGAAATCGCCGTATTCCTCGGCGTCAAGCGCGCTTTCGATACGGCATTTTTGCTCAATCCCGACAAGGCGATTCCGACCCTGAACCGTTGTGCTGAATACGGCAAGATGCGGGTCACGAATGGCAAGACGAGGTTTCCGGATTTGCCGCGGTTTTAGCGTGAAAGTTGTGCAGCGGCTCACTCTGCTCTCCTCTACCGCGAGCAAGAAAGGGGAGGAAGGGCGGCCATGGCGCTTTCATGCAGTGAGGGAACATTTTCGCCATAGCCGTTGGAGTCATGTAAAGCTAGGGGGAGGAGTGGGCCATGCCCACGATAGCGCCCTGACCCTATAAAACACGCAACCGGTCAAGCCGATTATGTAGAGGCTCGCAAAGAATTTTTGGATGAACATGATGCAACCCTTACAGGATTTTAAAGACCGCATCCTGGCCGCGAAAGCAGACAAAGCCGCCTTGTGCATACGCGGCGGCGGCAGCAAGGACTGGTATGGGCGGGCCATGCAAGGCGGCGTGCTCGACACACGCGCCTATAGCGGCATCGTGGCGTACGAGCCCACTGAATTGGTCATCACCGCGCGCTGCGGCACGCCCTTGGCCGAAATCGAAGCGGCGCTGGCCGAACAAAAACAGATGCTGGCCTTTGAGCCGCCGCATTTCGGACCGGATGCAACGGTCGGCGGGATGATGGCGAGCGGCTTGTCCGGTCCGCGCCGGCAAGCGGTCGGCGCCTTGCGTGATTTTGTTCTGGGCGCCGTGCTGATGGACGGCAAAGGCGAGGTGCTGCGCTTCGGCGGACAGGTGATGAAGAACGTCGCCGGCTATGACGTGTCGCGTCTGCTGGCTGGATCGATGGGTACGCTCGGCTTGATTCTTGAAGTGTCGCTGAAGGTTTTGCCGAAGCCGTTTTTTGAAGCCACTTTGCGTTTTTCGCTCGGCGAGGCCGAAGCGATCCGGCGTTTGAACGAGTGGGGCGGCCAGCCCTTGCCGCTTTCCGCCAGTGCCTGGCGCGACGGTGAATTGATGGTTCGCCTCTCGGGCGCGCATGCCGCAATCAAGGCGGCGCAGAAAACGATAGGGGGAGAGGAAGTGCCGCAGGCAGATGCGTTTTGGGTTTCCTTGCGTGAGCAGAGCAGTGATTTTTTTGCGCACGGCGCGGGCAGTTTGTGGCGCTTGTCGCTGCCTTCCGTCACTGCACCGCTCGGATTGCCGGGGCCGCAACTGATTGAATGGGGCGGGGCGCAGCGCTGGCTCAAAACCGATGGGGACGTTGCCGCGATCCGGAGCATTGCCGAAAAGCATGGAGGCCATGCGACCCTGTTTCGCGGCGGCGATAAAAATGCCGGCGTATTCCATCCGCTTGCGCCGGCGGTAGCCAAGATTCATCACAACCTGAAAAATGCCTTCGATCCATCCGGCATTTTCAATCCGGGCCGGATGTATCCGGAGTTCTAAGGCCGTGTTACTGGGTATCAGAGTTCATGCAAACCAATCTCGCTGATTTCATCAAGAACACCCGCGAAGGCGAAGAGGCCGACGCCATCCTGCGCAAGTGCGTGCACTGCGGTTTCTGCACTGCGACCTGTCCGACCTATCAATTGCTGGGGGACGAGCTCGACGGTCCGCGCGGACGCATCTACCTGATGAAGCAAGTTCTCGAAGGCAAGCAAGTCAGCGCCAAGACGCAGTCGCACCTGGACCGCTGCCTGACTTGCCGTAATTGCGAATCGACTTGTCCTTCCGGTGTGCAATACGGCCGCCTGATCGATATCGGCCGCAAGATTGTCGAAGACCGCGTGCCGCGTCCGCTGCCGCAGCGCATTCTGCGCACTGCGCTGAAGGAAGCATTGCCGCGCAAATGGCTGTTCACGCCGGCGATGAAGGCGGGGCAGTTGATGCGGCCCTTGTTGCCCAAGGCGCTGAAAAACAAGATTCCCGCCAAGCGGGATGCCGGTCCATGGCCGACCATGCAACACGCGCGCAAGATGCTGCTGTTGGAGGGCTGCGTGCAACCCGCGATGGCGCCCAGCATCAATGCGGCCACGGCGCGCGTGCTCGATGCGCTCGGCGTGCAATTGATCGTTGCGTCCGGCGCCGGCTGCTGCGGCGCGATCCGCTACCACCTGAACGATCAGGACGGCGGGCTGGACGATATGCGGCGCAATATCGATGCATGGTGGCCGCATGTCGAAGCCGGCGCCGAAGCGATCGCCATGACCGCTTCGGGTTGCGGCGTAACGGTCAAGGAATATGGACATCTGCTGGCGTACGACACAGCGTATGCGGCAAAGGCTGAACGGATTTCAGGATTGGCCAAGGACCTCAGCGAGATCTTGCCGGCGTTCGAAGCACAGCTGCAAAACAAGCTGTGCAGGAAAATAAAAAAACGCGTGGCCTGGCATCCGCCTTGCACCTTGCAGCACGGCCAGCAAATCCGTGGCAAGGTCGAAGGCCTGCTGCGTGCCCTAGGTGTCGACGTGCAGTTGTGCGCCGACAGCCATCTGTGCTGCGGCTCGGCCGGCACCTACTCGGTGCTGCAACCGGAGCTGTCGTACCAATTGCGCGACAACAAGCTGACGAATTTGTCGGCGACCAAGTCGGAGATGATCGTGTCGGCCAACATCGGTTGCCTGGCGCATTTGCAGTCGGGCACAGAGACGCCGGTCAGGCATTGGATCGAGTTGATTGATGCCGCACTGGCAACCGCATGAATGTAAGTCGGAAAAGCGCAGCGCCTTCCGACAATCGGCCGTCGGTGTCGGAAGGCGCTGCGCTTTTCCGACCTACGAACTGATGGAACTCTAAATTGAGTTGGCTGATTGTTGCGTTGGTAATATGTTGGTTTTCTGCGCCGGAGCACAGAAATCTCATCACTCAGCCAACAACTTTTCAATATCCCCCATCAATTCCTTGGGCTCGGTCTGCGGCGCATAACGTTTGTAAACCGTGCCGTCTTTTTTCACCAGGAACTTGGTGAAATTCCACTTGATCGCCTCGCTCCTCATCAGTCCTGGCGCCTCGCTTTTGAGATGCTGGAACAGCGGATGCGCGTCTGCGCCATTGACGTCGATCTTGGAAAACAGCGGAAACGTCACGCCGTAATTCTTCTCGCAGAAAGCGCTGATTTCCGCTTCGTCTCCCGGCTCCTGTCCACCGAATTGGTTGCAGGGAAAGCCCAGCACTTCAACACCCTTGTTCTTGAATTGCTGATACACAGCTTCCAAACCCTTGTACTGCGGCGTGAAGCCGCAATTGCTGGCAGTGTTGACGATCAATAGCACCTTGCCCTTGTATTTCTTCAGGTCGACGGCCTGGCCGCCGATGTCGTCAACCTTGAAGTCGTATACCTTCGTCATACGATGCCCAGGTGTTCGGTGCCCTTGCTCAGATCGCGACCTTTGGCTTCCTTGCCGCGCAGCTTGATCGCCAGACGCAGGTCGTTGATCGAGTCGGCGTTGCGCAGCGCATCTTCATAGGAAATCTTATCGGCTTCATACAAATCGAACAGCGCCTGGTCGAAGGTCTGCATGCCGAGTTCGCGCGACTTTTTCATGATCTCCTTGATCTCGTGCACGTCACCTTTGAAAATCAGGTCGGAAATGAGCGGCGAGTTCAACATGACCTCGACCGCCACGCAGCGGCCCTTGGTGTCGCGCAAGGGGATCAGGCGTTGCGAGATCATGCCTTTCAGGTTCAGCGACAGGTCCATCAAAAGCTGCTGGCGTCGTTCGTCCGGGAAGAAGTTGATGATGCGGTCCAGCGCCTGATTCGAGCTGTTGGCGTGCAGGGTGGCCAGGCACAGGTGGCCGGTTTCGGCGAAGGCGATCGCAAAGTCCATTGTTTCGCGGTCGCGGATTTCACCGATCAGGATCACGTCGGGCGCCTGACGCAGCGCATTCTTCAGGGCGGTGCTCCAGTCCGCGGTATCGACGCCGATGTCGCGCTGGGTGACGATGCAGTTCTTGTGAGGATGGACGTATTCGACCGGATCCTCCACCGTGATGATGTGGCCGAAGCTGTTTTCGTTGCGATGGCCGATCATCGCCGCCAGCGTCGTGGATTTGCCGGAACCGGTGGCGCCGACCATGATCACCAGGCCGCGCTTGGTCATCGCGATTTCCTTGAGGACCGGCGGCACGCCCAGATCTTCCAGCTTGGGAATCGCGGTGGTGATGGTCCGCAGCACCAGGCCGACCCGTCCCTGCTGCACGAATGCCGAGACGCGGAAGCGGCCCAGGTCGCCGGGGCTGATCGCGAAGTTGCATTCCTTGTTGGCTTCGAATTCGGCCGACTGCTTGTCGTTCATGATGGCGCGCGCCAGCTCGACCGTGTGGGTCGCCGTCAGCGGCTGGTTCGACACCGGCGTCATCTTGCCGTCGATCTTGAAGGCGGGCGGAAAGTCCGAGGTGATGAACAGGTCTGAACCGTTCTTGCTGAGCATCAGGCGCAGCAGGTCGTGCATGAATTTCGTGGCTTGATCGCGTTCCATGATGATTCCTTGAAGGCCTTGAAAACTTGAAGTTTAACCCGGGAAGTTTTCCGGGGTCTTGGCCGCCGCGCGTGCAGCGGAAGTCGAAATGATATTGCGTTTGACCAGTTCGGTCAGGTTGCTGTCCAGTGTCTGCATGCCCATGCTGGCGCCGGTCTGGATCGCAGAATACATCTGTGCGATTTTCGCTTCGCGGATCAGGTTGCGGATCGCCGGGGTGCCGACCATGATCTCGTGCGCGGCGACCCGGCCGCCGCCGTCCTTGGTCTTGAGCAGGGTTTGCGAAATCACCGCCTGCAGCGATTCCGACAGCATCGCGCGCACCATTTCCTTTTCATCGCCGGGGAAGACGTCGATGATACGGTCGATGGTCTTGGCGGCGGAAGAGGTGTGCAGGGTGCCGAACACCAGGTGGCCGGTTTCGGCGGCGGACAGCGCCAGGCGGATCGTTTCCAGATCGCGCAACTCGCCGACCAGGATCACGTCGGGGTCTTCGCGCAGGGCCGAACGCAGCGCGGCGCTGAAGGAGTGGGTATGCGGCCCGACTTCACGCTGGTTGATCAGGCATTTCTTGGAGTCGTGCACGAATTCGATCGGGTCCTCGATGGTCAGGATGTGAGCGTATTCGTTTTCATTGACGTGATTGACCATCGCCGCCAGCGTGGTCGATTTGCCGGAGCCGGTCGGGCCGGTCACCAGCACCAGGCCGCGCGGCTTGAGCGACAGGTCGGCAAAGATGCGCGGGGCATTGAGCTGTTCCAGACTCAGGATCTTGGAGGGAATGGTCCGCAGCACGGCCGCCGCGCCGCGATCCTGGTTGAAGGCGTTCACACGAAAGCGCGCCAGGCCCGGGATCGCAAACGAAAAGTCGCACTCGAGTTTTTCTTCGTAGGCCTTGCGCTGGCCGTCATTCATGATGTCGTACACCATGCCGTGCACGTCCTTGTGTTCCAGCGGCGGCAGGTTGATGCGGCGCACGTCGCCGTGCACGCGGATCATGGGCGGCAGGCCTGCGGACAAGTGCAAGTCGGAGGCGTTATTCTTGACCGAGAAAGCGAGAAGTTCGGAAATGTCCATTTATAATCCCTGAGCCTGCGTGGAAGAGATGAGCTCGCACGGTGCATGTCCCGCCAATGAGGCGAACGGCTCCGGCGAGACCTGCAAAACATTACGTAAAGTAACCTGATTATGTCCGTTATTCCCCAGAACTTGCAAGCAGTCCATGCGCGCATTGACGCCGCCGCGCAAGCCGCGTCGCGCGACCCGCATAGTATCAAGCTGCTGGCTGTTTCCAAGACCTTCGGCGCGGATGCCGTGATCGAGGCTGCATTGGCCGGCCAAGCCGCCTTCGGCGAGAACTATTTGCAAGAAGCGCTTGACAAGATGGCAAGCGTGCGGGCCGCGAAGCCGGAACTTGCGCTGGAGTGGCATTTCATCGGCCCGATCCAGAGCAACAAAACCCGCCCCATCGCCGAGCATTTCGACTGGGTGCATTCGGTCGAGCGGGAAAAAATCGCGCTGCGCCTGTCCGAGCAGCGTCCCGCGCATTTGCCGCCCTTGAATGTCTGCCTGCAGATCAACATCAGCGGCGAGGCCAGCAAGAGCGGCGCGACGCCGGATGAGGCGATTGCCCTGGCGTCCGTGATCGCCGCAATGCCGCGCCTTAAGCTGCGCGGCTTGATGGCGATTCCGGAACCGGCCGGGAGCTTCGAGCAGCAGCGCGCGCCGTTCCGGCAAATGCGCGAGTTGTTTGAACGTCTGAGAGCGCAAGGGCTGGATCTGGATACGCTGTCGATGGGCATGTCGGCCGATATGGATGCGGCGATCGCGGAGGGCGCCACCGTCGTCCGGGTGGGAACGGCAATTTTCGGAAAGCGGCACTATACGTAACATGCACTGTACGCACGAACGCGGCACGGCAACCGGCACAATCTCTTTTGTTTAATGGAATCCCAATGAACAGTAACTTGAAAATCAGCTTCATCGGCGGCGGCAATATGGCCAGCGCGCTCATCGGCGGCTTGGCCGGCACCCTTACTGCCGGCGAGAATATCCACGTGGTCGACTTGAATGCCGATGCCTTGAGCAAGCTGGCGCAGCAGTTCGGCGTCAGCACCGCACAACAGATCGATGCTGCCCTGGCGCGAAGCGACGTGATCGTGCTTGCGGTCAAGCCGCAGCAGATGAAAGAGGTGGTCGCGCAATTGCGGCCGCACCTGTCGTCGCAACTGGTGTTGTCGATCGCGGCCGGTATCCGCGCGGTCGATTTGTCGCGTTGGCTGAACGGCCATACGGCAATCGTGCGCACCATGCCGAATACGCCGGCCTTGATCGGGAAGGGCATCACCGGCATGGTAGCGATGGCCGGGGTGTCGCAGGCACAGCGTGAAGCCGCCGACGCCATCATGCGCGCGGTCGGCGCCACGGTCTGGCTGAGCGATGAAGCGCTGATCGATCCCGTCACGGCGGTGTCGGGCAGCGGGCCGGCCTATGTCTTCTATTTCATCGAAGCGATGCAGCAGGCGGCCCAGGAGATGGGCTTGAGCACGGAGCAGGGCAATGAATTGGCGATCGCGACTTTTGTCGGCGCCTCGCAATTGGCCGCGCAGTCGCCGGACCCGGTTTCCGTGCTGCGCGAACGCGTGACCTCGAAGGGCGGGACGACGTATGCAGCCTTGACCAGCATGGAGGAAAGTGGGGTCAAGGACGCTATCGTACGTGCCTTGAAGGCTGCTGCAGCGCGCGGGAAAGATCTGGGCGAGGAGTTTGGACGGGATTGAGACTAGGGCAGGCTCTGAGTCAACGTGCCGCTCAATCTGGATTGGGCCAGGAGTAGGGCGGGGGCAACCCGCGCTGTTTTTGCTTCCGCGCGGGTTGCCCCCACCCTATCTGAATCCGGAAACTGAAGCGTGTCGGACCATTGGCCCAGGTGCTTATTCTTCGTCGCTCTCCATGTCGACATTCCAGCTTTCCCAACGCAAAAATTTGTTGCCGTCAAAATGCATGTCAAATCCATGCTCATAATCCCATTTGGCGGTCATATGCACATACCAATGGTTTCCTTGCGGCTTATCGTCGATCCGGATGTTTTTGAAGGAAACATATTTGAAAATATTCTCGGATTTTGAATAGTCTTTGCCGCCGATTTTCTCTTGGTATTTCAGTGCGATCTGACGCAAATGCGGTTCGACTTCGGTGTTCAGGAAAGCTGGAGGCAAGCCCTTGAGAATTTTTACAATGCCGGTTTGGCGGGGCGTAAGCGTTTGCTTTTTACCGTCGCGTTTGATCCAAAGGTGAATGGGCGCGGGAAAGAAAAATTGAGGTTTGGGCGTTGCTTCGAAATACTCGCTATCAGGAGCGTCGGACTGGAATCGAATATCTTCAACCGATACTTGCAACGGCGTGTGCCGAGCGATGGCGCCGGCGCTGTTGCTTTGCGCATGTCCGGGCGCAGGCCAAGCGGAGCAGGCCGCAAAAAAGCCGACGCTCCACAACAGCAGGGTAAATTGTCTTGATTGCATGTTAATCCGTTTGGAGAGTTGCAAATAAAATTGGCGCACTCAAGGGGCGTGCAGGATTGATTTCATCGGCGGTCAGCGCAACGCATAGTCCAGCGCAATCCCCCCGAACACCGCCGCCCCCAGCCAATTGTTATGCCGGAACGCCGCAAAGCAACGCATACGGTCACGTTCGCGAATCAGCGTGTAGTGATACAAGGCGCAGCCCGCCGCCACCGCCAGTCCCGCTGCGAACCAGAGCCGCAAACCGAAATGCCAGCCTACCGTCAGCGTGACCGCAAACGTGATCGCATAGCACAGCATCACCGCCGCGACGTCGTAGCTGCCGAACGTGATCGCCGAAGTCTTGATGCCGATTTTCAAATCGTCGTCGCGGTCGACCATCGCATACTCGGTGTCATAAGCCACTGCCCAGAATATATTGCCGATCAAGAGCAGCCAGGCCGCTGTGGGCACCGTGTCCTGCACTGCCGCAAAAGCCATCGGGATGCCGAAGCCGAAGGCGATGCCGAGATAGGCCTGGGGAATCGCAAAGAAGCGTTTGAAATACGGATAGCTGGCGGCGATCAAGACCGCCGCCACCGATAGCTGCTTGGTCAATCCGTTGAGCGGAGTGATCAACGCGAAGGACAGCAAAGCCAGCACGGCGGCTACCATCACCGCTTCCCACGCAGCGATCTTGCCGCTGGTGAGCGGGCGCTCCGCCGTACGCTTGACGTGCTTGTCGAAATCGCGGTCGGCAAAATCATTGATTGCGCAGCCGGCCGAGCGCATCATTGCCGTACCCAGCGTAAAAATCACGAGCAGCCGCCAGTCCGGTTTGCCGTTCGAGGCCAGCCACAAGGCCGATAGCGTCGGCCATAGCAAGAGCAGGATGCCGATAGGCTTGTCGAGGCGGACCAAACGGATATAGAGTTGGAGTCGGTTCATGGCGGAGAATCGATATTGCACTGCAAAACCGAATTATAAGCGGCGCCGGCCTTGCTTAAGCTATCGTAACGGCCATGGCGAAATGCCGCCGCCGGACTATGAAAGCGTCATGGCGCCCTCGCTCTGCGCCCCTCTCCCGCTCGCGGGAGAGGGGCGCAGAGCGAGTCGTTGCCCGACTGTCACGGTAATGCTGCTGTCACCTGGGGCCGATACTCTACAAATTTTCAGGAGATTTCCATGAAATTGAATCTGAAAGTCTTTGCGGCCGGTGGTTTGCTGGCGATGATGGCCGCTTCGGCCCACGCGGTTACCGAAATCGCCTGGTGGCATTCGATGACCGGCGCGCTTGGCGAGCGTGTGGCGGGCCTGGCCGAGCAGTTCAACAAGAGCCAGTCCGAGTACAAGGTCAATGCGATCTACAAGGGCAGCTACGACGAAGCGATGGCTGCGGCGATTGCCGCCTACCGCGCCGGAAACGCGCCGAACGTGCTGCAAGTGTTCGACGTCGGCACCGCCACCATGATGTATTCCAAGGGCGCGGTGACGCCGGTCTCGGAGGTGATGAAATTGGCCGGCGAAAAATTCGATCCGTCGCAGTACGTGCCGGCGGTCGCGGGCTACTACACCTCGCCGAAGGGCGAGATGGTGTCCTTCCCGTTCAATAGCTCAACCACCGTGTTCTACTACAACAAGGACATGTTTGCGAAAGCCGGCCTGGACCCGAACAAGGCGCCTGCCACCTGGCAGGAATTGCTGGCCGCAGCCGCCAAACTGAAAGCCAACGGCGAAAAGTGCGCCTACACCTCGGGCTGGCAATCCTGGGTCCACCTGGAAAATTTCTCGGCCTGGCATAACGTTGAATTCGCCTCGAAGAACAATGGTTTCGGCGGCCTGGATGCACGCTTGAAATTCAACAGCCCCCTGCACGTCAAGCATATCGAAAACATCGCGAACTGGGCCAAGCAGGGTTACTTCACCTATGCCGGACGCAAGGCTGAACCGGAAGCGAAGTTCTATTCCGGCGAATGCGCGATGCTGACCTCATCCAGCGCGGCATACGGCAGCATCGTAAAAAATGCGAAATTCAAGTTCGCCGTGGCGGCTTTGCCTTACTACAGCGATGTGCCGGGCGCGCCGCAAAACACCATCATCGGCGGCGCCTCGCTCTGGGCGATGAGCGGCAAGAAGAGCAATGAATACAAGGCCGTCGCCAAGCTCTTCAAATTCCTGTCGCAACCGGAAGTGCAGGCGAAATGGCATCAGGAGACCGGCTACTTGCCGATCACGATGGCGGCCTACGAGATCACCAGGAAATCCGGCTTCTATGAAAAGAATCCGGGCACCGATGTGTCGGTGCAGCAGATGATCGTGAAGACCACCAGCAAATCGCGCGGCATCCGGCTCGGCAGCTTTGTGCAAATCCGCACCATCATCGATGAGGAATTGGAGAATGTCTGGACCGGCAAGAAAGGGGCGAAAGAGGCGCTGGATACGGCGGTCAAGCGTGGCGACGACTTGTTGATGAAGTTCGAGAACGCAAATAAATAGCAGGATGTGCACGATGAAGCCGTGCACATCCTGCTATCCAAATCAACGGATCCATCGCATCCTCCCATGGAAAAACGCGCCCGCTTCAAATCCGCCTGGCTGCCCTACGCATTGGTCGCGCCGCAGATCTTCGTCACGCTCATCTTTTTTTTCTGGCCGGCGGCGCAGGCCTTGTACCAATCGCTGCTGTTGCAGGATTCCTTCGGTACTTCGTCGCAATTCGTCTGGCTCGACAATTTTCGCGAGCTGTTCAGTGACCGCATTTACCTGGCGTCCTTCAAGACCACCGCATTATTCTCGATCTCGGTGGCTGTCCTTGGGCTGTCCCTGTCGCTGATTCTCGCGGTATTCGCCGAGCGCGTCGTCAAGGGAGCGGCATTCTACAAGACGTTTCTGATCTGGCCGTATGCCGTCTCGCCGGTGGTGGTCGGCGTGCTGTGGATGTTCATGATGAGCCCGTCATTGGGTGTGATCGCGCATGCGCTGCGGTATGCCGGCATCGAATGGAACCACATGCTCAACGGCCGGCACGCGATGCTCTTGATCGTGATGGCGGCGGTCTGGAAGCAGATCAGCTACAACTTTCTATTCTTTCTGGCCGGCTTGCAATCGATCCCGAAGTCCCTGATCGAGGCCGCCGCGATCGATGGGGCGGGACCGGTGCGGCGCTTCTTCACCATCGTTTTTCCCTTGCTGTCGCCGACCACTTTTTTCCTGCTGGTGGTCAACGTGGTGTACGCTTTCTTCGACACCTTCGCGATCATCGAGGCGACCACGCAAGGCGGTCCGGGCAATGACACCGAGGTTCTGGTGTACAAGGTTTTTATCGACGGTTTCAAGGGCGGCGATCTGGGCAGCGCGGCGGCGCAATCGGTGGTGCTGATGGCGATCGTGATCGCGCTGACCGTGGCGCAGTTCAAGTACGTGGAAAAGAAAGTCAACTACTGACAGGAGACGGCATGAGCAAGGCAAGAGAGCAGTACGACAGGATCGCGCAAAGCTTCGCGGAATCAGGCGTGGTCGCGGGGCAGATGTTCGGCAAACCCAGTCTGAAATTCGGCGGCAATGCGTTCGCGGCGTTTCATAACGAGGGCATGGCATTCAAGCTGACTGGCGCTGCGCACGCGGCTGCGCTGATTCTCGAGGGCAGTGTCTTGTGGGATCCGTCCGGCAAGGGCAGGCCGATGAAGGAATGGGTGTTCGTTGGAGCGCAGCATGCGAGCAACTGGCCCAAGCTGACGCTGCAGGCGCAGCAATATGCGGCTACGTTGCCGGCGAAATAGAAGTGTTAAATGTTTTCTCGTTGTTCGACCGAAAACCATCCCTGCGCCGGACGCCTCATCTTTGTCTTTCTATTGCAAGCGAAAGAGGGGGACGACGACGGAATTTTGACCGAAACCCATCCCCATCCCAACCTTCCCCCTTGAAGGGGAAGGAGAGAAGTGACTTCGTAGATATATGATCGAACGCCGCCCCATCCTTGATTTCATCAGCCACCTGGTGCTGATCATCGGCGTCATCATCGTTGCCTTTCCGCTCTATGTCGCCTTCGTCGCCAGCACGCAGACGGCGGCGCAGGCCGCCTCGGCGCCGCTCTCCTTGATTCCCGGAACAGCCTTCATCGACAACTACTCGACGGTCATCATCAAAGGAGCGTCGGGCAATGTCGCGGTGGCGCCTATGGGGCGCATGATGTGGGTCAGCCTGGTGTCGGCGCTGGCGATCGCGGTGGGCAAGATTGCGATTTCGATGCTGTCGGCGTTTGCACTGGTGTACTTTCGTTTTCCCGGGCGCACGCTGTTTTTCTGGATGATTTTCGTGACGCTGATGCTGCCGGTCGAGGTGCGCATCACGCCGACTTACAAGGTCGTATCGGACCTGCACATGCTCAATACCTATGCCGGCTTGACCATTCCGCTGATTGCCTCTGCCACTGCGACCTTCCTGTTCCGGCAATTCTTCTTGACGGTGCCCGATGAGCTGGCCGAAGCGGCGCGCATCGATGGCGCGGGACCGCTGCGCTTTTTCAAGGATGTGTTGTGGCCGCTGTCGCGCACCAATGTGCTGGCCTTGTTTGTGATCATGTTCATTTATGGCTGGAACCAATATCTCTGGCCGCTGTTGGTATCGACCGAGCAGGGCATGTATCCGGTCGGGATCGGCATCAAGACCCTGATCGCCGGCGGCGATGCTGCGGTGGAGTGGAACATGGTGATGGCAACGCTGATCCTGGCGATGCTGCCGCCGGGCCTGGTGGTGGTGGTCATGCAAAAGTGGTTCGTAAAGGGATTGGTTGATTCCGAAAAATGACATGGCAAAAGTCCATCTGAAAAACGTCAGCAAGACCTATGGCAAAGGCGCGAAAGCGGTCGATGCCATTCACGGCATTTCGATCGACATCGCCGACGGCGAATTCATCGTGATGGTCGGGCCGTCCGGCTGCGGCAAGTCGACGCTGCTGCGCATGGTGGCCGGCCTGGAGGACATCACCGGCGGCGAGATCGTGATCGGCGAGCGCGTGGTCAATGCACTGGAGCCGAAGGACCGCGACATTGCGATGGTGTTCCAGAACTATGCGCTGTATCCGCATATGAGCGTATATCGCAACATGGCCTATGGTTTGACGATACGCGGCATGTCGAAAGAGGACATTGAAATCCGCGTGCAGAAGGCCGCCGCGATCCTGGAACTCGGCGCCTTGCTGGATCGCATGCCGCGCCAGTTGTCCGGCGGCCAGCGCCAGCGCGTGGCGATGGGCCGCGCGATCGTGCGCGAGCCGTCGGTGTTCCTGTTCGATGAACCCCTGTCGAACCTCGATGCCAAGCTGCGCGTACAGATGCGCCTGGAAATCCAGAAGCTGCACCGAACGCTCGGCATCACCAGTCTGTACGTCACGCACGACCAGGTCGAGGCGATGACGTTAGGGCAGCGCATGATCGTGATGAATGCCGGACGTGCGGAACAGATCGGCACGCCGGCCGAGGTGTATGACAAGCCGGCGACGACTTTCGTGGCGGGTTTTGTCGGTTCGCCGCCGATGAACTTATTGCGCGGGAGGGGCGACGCCGGCGGCACGCATTTCGATCTGGGGGGCGGCGCCGTGACGGCATTAGCTCCTGCGTACGGTGTGCCGGCCGGCCGCGAATGCCTCCTCGGCTTGCGGCCGGAGCACTTGATGCTCGGTCAGCCGGGCTTGGCACTGGAGGTCGAAATGGTCGAAGCGCTGGGGGCCGATTTGCTGGTGCACGCGCGAGCCGGAGGGCAGAGCTTGGTGGTACGCGGGCCGGCTGGAACACCGATTGCGGTCGGGCAGCGAATGACAGCGGGATTCGAGCCTGCTTCGGTGCATTGGTTTGATACGGAGAGCACGCTGCGCCTGGACTTGTAGGTCGGAAAAGCGCAGCGCCTTCCGACATCAACGGTCGATTGTCGGAAGGCGCTGCGCTTTTCAGGCCTACGAAAAAACTATTTGAAGGCGATCATCCTTCCGCAATCGCCGCCTCGCGCAGCATCGCCACGCCATGCAAATCGCAGGCAAGCACTGCCTGCCGCACCGCCTCGATCGCCGGTCGCCGCGTAAAACTCTTGCGCCACGCGATCACCACCCGCCTCGACGGCACCGGCGCCGAGAACGGCACATAGTGCAGCATGCCGTCCCTGGCCTGCATCTCCGGCACCGAGGCCTGCGGCAGCACCGTGATACCGATTCCCGACGCCACCATATGCCGTATGGTTTCCAGCGATGAGCCTTCGAAGGTGCGCGCGATGCCGTCGCCGGCGGTCGAAAAGCGCGACATTTCCGGACATACTTCCAGCACCTGGTCGCGGAAGCAATGGCCATTTCCCAACAACAGCATGGTTTCCGATTTCAAGTCCTGCGCGGTGATCGTGGCGCGCTCGGCCCAAGGGTGGTGCTTGGGCAAGGCGACCACGAAAGGTTCGTCGTACAAAGGCTGGACCATCAAGCCATGTTCAGGAAAGGGCAGGGCCATGATCGCCGCATCCAGTTCGCCCTGGCGCAGCATTTCCAGCAGGCGCATGGTGAAATTCTCCTGCAGGATCAGCGGCATTTGCGGCACGTGTTCGATCATGTTCTTGACCATCGGCGGCAACAGGTAGGGCGCGATGGTGTAGATGATGCCGAGCCGCAACTGGCCCGATAGCGGGTCCTTGTTCTGTTTGGAAATTTCCTTGATCGCGGCCGTCTGCTCCAGCACCAGTTCGGCTTGTGCGACGATCTGGATGCCGAGCGGGGTCATCGAAATCTCGGTCCCGCCGCGTTCGAAAATCACCACGCCGAGTTCGTCTTCCAGCTTCTTGATCGCGACCGACAGCGTCGGCTGCGCGACATAGCAGGCTTCGGCCGCATGGCCGAAATGTTTGTGGCGCGCGACGGCGACGATGTATTTCAATTCGGTGAGAGTCATTTTTACACCTTCAAAAATTCTTCACGTATACCGAGCCAGCGTGCCAGGTGCGCTTCCACCGTCGCGGGATCGTTGCGCAACAAATCCTGCGCCACTGCACGCGCTTTTTCCACCAGCCATTGATCGGTTTCCAGATCCGCGAAACGCAGCATCGCCTGCCCCGATTGCCGCGCACCGAGGAATTCTCCCGGTCCGCGGATCTGCAAATCCCGGCGCGCGATTTCAAATCCGTCGGTGGTTTCTCGCATGGTTCGCAAGCGTTGCTTCGCGGTCGGGCCGAGCGGGCTTTGATACAGCAGCAGGCAGACGCTGGCAGCCGAACCGCGCCCGACCCGGCCGCGCAACTGGTGCAGTTGCGACAGGCCGAAACGTTCCGCATGTTCGATCACCATCAGCGATGCATTCGGCACGTCGACCCCGACTTCGATCACGGTGGTGGCGACCAGCAGATGAGTGTCGCCGCGCGCAAAGGCATCCATCACTTCCTGCTTCTCCGCTTGTTTCAGGCGGCCGTGCACCAGTCCCACCCGCAGATCGGGCAATGCCGCCGCGAGTGTCGCGTGGGTGTCGGTTGCAGTCTGCAATTGCAGCGCTTCCGACTCTTCGATCAAAGGGCAGACCCAGTACACTTGCCTGCCTTCCAGCGCGGCGGCATGGACCCGCGCGATCACTTCATCGCGCCGTTCCTGATCGACCACGCGCGTGACGATAGGCGTGCGGCCCGGCGGCAATTCATCGATCACCGATACTTCCAGGTCGGCGTAATAAGTCATCGCCAGCGTGCGCGGGATCGGCGTGGCAGACATCATCAATTGATGCGGCACCGTGCGCGCGCCGTCCGGCGCAGTAGTGGTATCGAGCCCCTTGTTGCGCAGCGCCAGCCGCTGGCCCACGCCAAAGCGGTGCTGCTCGTCGACGATTACCAGCCCGAGCTTGGCAAACTCAACGCCTTCCTGGATCAGCGCATGGGTGCCGATCACCAGTTGCGCCGCTCCCGATTCGATCAAGGCTTGCGCTTCGGTTTTTTCCTTCTTCTTCAAGCTGCCGGTCAGCCAGGCGACCTTGA
The DNA here is from genome assembly GCA_966211965.1 of uncultured Burkholderiales bacterium. Lineage (GTDB taxonomy): Bacteria > Pseudomonadota > Gammaproteobacteria > Burkholderiales > Burkholderiaceae_D > CBIHON01. Next base: position 49,692 of record CBIHON010000027.1, read on the forward strand.
CGCCCAGCGGCTCCATCCATGCTGCGATCTTGCGGAAATGCTGGTCGGCCAGGATCTCGGTCGGCGCCATCAGCACTGCCTGGAAGCCGCTGTCGATCGCCTGTGCCGCAGCCAGCGCGGCGACCACGGTCTTGCCGCTACCGACGTCGCCTTGCAACAGGCGCTGCATCGGGAAAAATTGGCGCAGGTCGGCACGGATTTCGTCCAGCACGCGTTGTTGTGCGCCGGTCAGTCTGAACGGCAAGGTCTGCAGGAAAGCTTCGGACAAGCTTCCGATCACCGGCAGTGCGGCGGCTCCTTTGGCCCGGCGCGCCACTTGCGCGCGCTTCAACGACAATTGCTGTGCCAGCAATTCATCGAACTTCATGCGCACCCAGGCGGGATGCGTGCGGTCGGCCAGCGCGTCTTCATCGACATCGACCGGCGGATTGTGCAGCAAGCGCACCGCCGGCTCGAAGGCCGACAGCTTGAGCGGCGAGAGCAAAGACTCCGGCAAGGTGTCGCGCCACTCGACGCGCGTCATCGCCTCGGCGATCGCCCGGCGCAAAAAAGTCTGCGACAAACCTTCTCCGGCCGGGTAGACCGGCGTCAACGCCGTCGGCAGAGGCGTATTTTTCAATACGATCTTGTAGGCCGGATGCACCATCTCGGCGCCGAAGAAGCCCTGCCGCACCTCGCCGCGCGCCCGGACCCTGGTTCCTTCCGCCAATTGCTTGGTCTGGCTGCCGTAAAAATTCAGGAAGCGCATCACCAGTTGGCTGGTGTCGTCGGCGATCGTCACCACCAGTTGGCGCCGTGGCCGGAACTGAACCTCGCAGGAAGTCACCACGCCCTCGACCTGGACCGCATTGCCGGCCATAAAGCCGGCTTCGCGAATTGCCGTGATGTGCGTTTCATCCTCGTAGCGCGCAGGCAGATGCAGCACCAGATCCATATCCGAGCGCAGGCCGAGCCGGGCAAGTTTGTCCTCGATCTTGCTGGGGCCGGATTTGGCAGGCGCGGCGGGCTTTCGCTTCGGGGCAGGCATGTCAGGCGGCAAGATGGACGGCAGGGCGTAAAATAGAGGGTTTGGTAATCATAAACGGTCATGCGGCAGTGCGTGCGGCATTGTAAGAGCGACTTTTTTGCCTCGCAACCATAGCAGCTTCAGACCGACTCCGATACTACCCCGACGCATGTACTCACTCTCCGACTTCGATTTTGATTTACCGCAAGAATTGATTGCTCAGTTACCTTTGGCCGAGCGCAGCGCTTCGCGCCTGCTACATGTCGAAGGCGACGCGCTGATCGATCGCACTTTTACCGACATCGCCGGCCTTCTGAGTCCCGGCGATTTGCTGGTGTTCAACGACACCCGTGTGCTGAAGGCGCGTTTCTTCGGCTTGAAGGAAACCGGCGGCAAAGTCGAAGTCCTGGTTGAGCGCGTGATCGACAATCGCACTGTATACGCGCAAATCCGCGCGTCGAAATCGCCGCCGCCGGGCTGCACAATATGGCTGGCCGATGCATTCGAGGTGGTGGTCGGCGAGAGGGTAGGGGAGTTTTATACCTTGCAATTTCCCGCCGATGTATTCGACCTGATCGAAACTTATGGCCGCTTGCCGTTGCCGCCGTATATCGAGCACACCGCCGATGCATTCGATGAGCAGCGTTATCAGACGGTATATGCCAGGGAGCCCGGCGCGGTCGCAGCGCCAACCGCGGGCCTGCACTTCGATCAAGCCTTGCTGGAGCAATTACGCGCCAAGGGTGTGCAGTTCGCTTTCGTTACTTTGCACGTCGGCGCCGGCACATTTCAACCGGTACGCAGCGAGAACCTTGCCGAGCATCAGATGCATAGCGAGTGGTACACGATTCCCCAGGAGACGGTCGACGCCGTGCGTGCGGCGAAGGAATCCGGCCGCGCCGTGGTGGCAGTCGGCACCACCAGTTTGCGTGCACTGGAATCGGCCTCGCAGTCGGGCGAATTGCAGGCCGGCAGCGCGGATACCCGCTTGTTCATTACCCCGGGTTATGCGTTCAAGACGGTGACGCGGCTGATCACCAATTTCCATTTGCCGAAGTCGACCTTGCTGATGCTGGTATCGGCGTTTGCCGGGTATGAGCAGATCCGGGCGGCGTATGCGCATGCGATTCGGGAAAAATATCGTTTTTTCAGCTATGGCGACGCCATGCTGTTAGCCGTTTTGCCCCCCTCTCCCGTAAGCGGGAGAGGAGCGTAGCAAGCAATTTAAATTTTTTTCGATATATGCGATTTTCGCAAACAGAGACCCACCCGACCCCATGCTCGAATACAAACTCCTGAAAACCGACGAATCCGGCAAAACCGCAGCCCGCCGAGGCCGCCTGACCCTCAACCACGGCAGCATCGAAACCCCGATCTTCATGCCGGTCGGAACCTATGGCTCGGTCAAGGCGATGTCGCCGCTCGAGCTCAAGGAAATCGACGCGCAGATCATCCTCGGCAACACCTTCCACCTGTGGCTGCGCCCCGGCACCGACATCATCGAAAAATTCGGCGGCTTGCACGGTTTCATGGCTTGGGACAAACCGGTCCTGACCGATTCCGGCGGCTTCCAGGTGTTTTCGCTGGGGGCGATGCGCAAGATTACGGAAGAGGGTGTGAAGTTCGCCTCGCCGGTCAACGGCGATAAATTGTTCCTGTCGCCCGAGATTTCGATGCAGATCCAGCGCGCGTTGAATTCCGACATCGTGATGCAGTTCGACGAATGCACGCCTTATGAAATCGACGGGCGTCCCGCGACCAGGGAGGAGGCGGAAAAGTCGATGCGCATGTCGCTGCGCTGGGGGCGGCGCTCGCGCAATGAATTCGATCGGGGTGAAAATCCCAACGCATTGTTCGGCATCGTGCAGGGCGGGATGTTCGAGCATTTGCGCGACGAGTCGCTGGCAGGGCTGGAAGACATCGGTTTCGACGGCATCGCGATCGGCGGCCTGTCCGTGGGCGAGCCCAAGGAAGACATGCTGCGCGTGCTGTCCCATGTCGGCCCGCGCCTGCCCGCCGGCAAGCCGCACTACCTGATGGGCGTCGGCACGCCCGAGGACCTGGTGGCGGGTGTCTCGAACGGCATCGACATGTTCGATTGCGTGATGCCCACGCGCAATGCGCGCAACGGCTGGATTTTCACCCGCTTCGGCGATATCAAGATCAAGAACGCCCGCTACAAGGACGATGCGCAGCCGCTGGATGAAACCTGCAGCTGCTACGCCTGCCGCAATTTCTCGCGTGCCTACCTGCATCATTTGCACCGTACCGGCGAGATTCTGGGGGCGCGCTTGAACACGATCCACAATCTCCACTATTACCTGGCGCTGATGAAGGACATGCGGGATGCGCTCGATGACGGCCGGTTTCCCGCCTTCGTCGCGCAGTTCCAGGCGGATCGGGCGCGCGGAACATAAGGATCGAAGATCTTGATAAAGCGGCTTTCGGCTTCACCTTCCGCCTGGAAAAGCGCCGCCAAGTGCTAAAATGCGCGGTTAATTCAAGCAAACCGATATACCAACCTGGAGCGCAACGTGTTCATTTCCAATGCCTATGCACAATCTGTCCCTGGAATGGACGGCAATCTGACCAGCTTTTTGCCGATCATCCTGATGTTTGTCGTGCTGTACTTCCTGATGATCCGTCCGCAAATGAAGCGCCAAAAAGAGCAAAAGGCCATGATGGACGCCTTGACCAAGGGCGACGAAGTGGTGACCGCCGGCGGCATCCTCGGCAAGGTCGCCAAGGTCGCCGACAACTACGTCACGCTCGAAGTGGCCGACGGCACCGAAGTCATCATCCAGAAAGTCGCCGTCACCATGTTGTTGCCCAAAGGCACAATCAAGTCGATCTAAGCTTTGCCTGCTGCGCGTGCCTATAGCGGCCCGCATCCTGCGCGCTTCCTGACGCCTTACTCTGAACGCTGAATCAATATGAATCGCTATCCTCTCTGGAAATACATTTTCATTGCCATCGCCCTGATGTTCGGCGTGCTGTACACCTTGCCGAATTTCTTCGGCGAGTCGCCCGCGCTGCAAATCAGCAGCGCAAAAGCCACCGTCAAGGTCACGCCGTCCACCGTCGCGCTGGTGGAACAGGCATTGCAAAAAGGCGGCATCAAGACCGAGGGCGTCATTTATGAAGCTATCGGCAGTACCGGTTCGGTGTTCGCGCAGTTTGCCGATACCGATACCCAATTCAAGGCCAAGGGATTGCTCGAAAAAGAGTTGAATAGCGATGCTACCGATCCGACCTATCTGGCCGCTTTCAACTTGCGGCCGAACACGCCGAAATGGCTGCAAGCCCTGCATGCCTTCCCGATGTACCTGGGTCTCGATTTGCGCGGCGGAGTCCACTTCCTGATGCAGGTCGATACCAGGGGAGTGGTGAGCAAGCGTGTGCAAGGCGTGCAGGCAAGCGTGCGCACCATCCTGCGTGACAAGGGAGTGCGGCACACCGGAATTACGCGGAACGGCGATGTGATCGAAATCCAGTTTCGCGAGCCGGAAATGCGCACCAAGGCCAAAGACGTCCTTTCCGCACAGTTGCAGGATCTGGCCTTGACCGAGTCGCCCGATGGCGCCGACCTGAAGTTGGTCGCCTCGCTGCGTCCCGAAGCCCTGAGGCTGACGCTGGAAGAGGGCGTCAAGCAAAACATCCTTACCTTGTCCAAGCGCGTCAATGAACTGGGCGTTGCCGAACCCTTGATCCAGCGCCAGGGCGCCGACCGCATCGTGGTCGAATTGCCGGGCGTACAGGACGTGGCGCGCGCAAAAGCCATCATCGACCGCACCGCTACCCTGGAAGTGCGCATGGTCGATGAATCGGTCACGCGCGGCACCGAGAGCACGGCGGCCATACCGTTCGGCTCCGAACTTTTCAAGGTCGGCAAGGGTGTACCCGTAGTGCTGTACAAAGAGCCGATTCTGACCGGCGAGTACATTTCCAGTGCAGCGGCCAGTTTCGATCATAACCAGCAGCCTGCGGTCAGCATCGACTTGAACGGCGACGGCGGCCGCAAGATGCGCGAAGCGACCCGCGACAAGATCGGCAAGGCCATGGGCATCGTCCTGTTCGAAAAAAACAAGGGCGAGGTGCTGACGGTCGCCACCATCCGCGACGAACTGGGTTCGCGTTTTCAGATTACCGGGATGGGCTCGGCCGAAGCGGCCAACGATCTGGCGCTGTTGCTGCGCGCCGGTTCCCTGTATGCGCCGATGGAAATCATCGAAGAACGTACGATCGGACCGCAGCTTGGCGCCGACAACATTAAGAAAGGCTTCAATTCGACACTGTTTGGATTCGCCGCGATCGCGGCATTCATGATGGTGTACTACCTGCTGTTCGGCTTTTTCAGCGTGTTCGCCCTGGCGGTGAACCTGTTGCTGCTGATCGCCGCATTGTCGCTGACCGGCCTGACCCTGACTTTGCCGGGCATTGCGGCGATTGCGTTCACGCTCGGCATGGCGATCGACGCCAACGTGCTGATCAATGAACGGATACGGGAAGAACTGCGGGCCGGCAATACGCCGCAGGCAGCCATCGCAGCCGGCTTCGACCGTGCCTGGGCAACGATTCTGGACTCCAACGTGACCACCCTGATTGCAGGCTTGGCGCTGCTGATTTTCGGTTCGGGGCCGATTCGCGGTTTCGCCGTGGTGCATTGCCTCGGTATTCTGACCTCGATTTTCTCGTCGGTCTTCGTCTCGCGCGGCATTGCCAACTTGTGGTATGGCCGCAAGAAGAAACTGACCAGCTTGTCGATCGGCCAGATCTGGAAGCCGAGCGTTTAAATCGCCATGCCGTGCAGGCTTGCGTTACCGCGAGCCTGCGGATTCAACAGTATTGATGAAGCGCTCGTGACCGCAACAAGCTGCGCAGGGCGCGCAGCCGGTCAAGACCGGGTGCTTCGAAAGAGAGGATGAGATGGAGTTTTTCCGCATCAAAAAAGATATTCCCTTCATGCGCCACGCGTTGGTTTTCAACGCAATCTCGGCGCTGACTTTTGTCGCGGCGGTGTTTTTCCTGTTCTACAAGGGATTGCATCTGTCGATCGAATTCACCGGCGGCACCGTCATGGAAGTGAAATATGCGAAGCCGGCGGATATCGAAGGCATTCGCAAGACTGCCGAGGCCCTGGGCTATCCCGATGCCCAAGTGCAGAGCTTCGGCACTGCGCAAGACGTGATGATCCGCCTGCCGGTCAAGAAGGGTGTCGATAGTGGCAAGCTCTCGCAATCCGTATTCGAGGGCCTGTGCAAGGCCGGGGCGGCCGACATCAGGCAGCTCGACAGCACTGCCGCAAAAGACGGCGTGGCGAAAACCGCTTGCATCGATGCCGCCGGCGCCGAGCCCTTGAAATTGCAGCGGGTCGAGATCGTTGGCGCCCAGGTCGGCGACGAGCTTGCACACGATGGCTTGATGGCCTTGGGCATGGTCGTGGTCGGCATCATGATCTACCTGGCTTTCCGCTTCGAATGGAAGTTCGCTGTATCGGCAATCATCGCCAACCTGCATGACGTGGTCATCATCCTCGGCTTCTTCGCTTTCTTCCAATGGGAATTCTCGCTGACGGTGTTGGCCGCGGTGCTGGCGGTGCTGGGGTATTCGGTCAACGAATCGGTGGTGGTGTTCGACCGGGTGCGCGAAACTTTCCGCGATCGGCGCTACGGCAAGTTGGCGACTGCCGATGTGATGAACCATGCGATCACCAGCACGATTTCGCGGACCATCATCACCCACGGCTCGACCCAGATGATGGTGTTGTCGATGCTGTTTCTGGGCGGCGAGACCCTGCGCTATTTCGCGGTGGCGCTGACTATCGGCATCTTGTTCGGTATTTATTCCTCGGTGTTCGTGGCGGCTGCGGTAGCGATGTGGCTGGGTGTCAAGCGCGAGGACCTGATCAAGCCGGTCAAGGAAAAAGACGAGACCGACGGCGCTGTGGTTTAACACCGTATTGCGTTGCAAAAAAGCCGGCCTGCGAGCCGGCTTTTCTATTTCGATGCACTCAGCCTTTCAAAGCTGCCGCGCTTGCCTGCAAGCGCTCCTTCAGCTTCCGCAGTTCGCGCTCCAGCGCAACATATTCGGCTTCGCCATAATCGGCAAACGGCTGCTTGCAAAACTGCACATGCGGCTTGAAGACACGCTCGAATTCTCGCTCTCCGCGCGCGGTCAATTGGACGATCGTGCTGCGGCGGTCTTCCTCGCAGCAGCGGCGCTTGACCAGCCCCTTGTCTTGCAAGCGGTCGATTACACCGGTCAGCGTACCTTTGGTGATCAGGGTTTTCTCGCCCAATTCGCCCAAGGTCATGCCCTCGGTATTGCCCAGGGTCGCGATGATGTCGAACTGCGAAGGCGTCAAACCGAAGCTGCGTATCTGTATTGCCGAGATCTGTTCGAACGCCTGGTAGCATTCCGCGAGCAGGCGGATGCTGGCTAGATATCGTTCTTTCATCTCAATCATTCATCAAGAAAAAACGCCGGTGCGCTAGTCACCGGCGTTGGATTGCGCCTGTTTCCAGAGCCCTTCGTCAATCTGCCTTGACGGCTTCGACTTCGATCGCCAGTTTTACTTCTGGCGCAAATCTCGGCGTCCCATAGTTCAAGCCAAAATCGGTGCGCTTGAATTCAGCCAAGGCGTCGGCGCCGCACACTTCGCGCTTGAGCATCGGATGCTCGATGCACTTGAACTTGTTGATGGTCAGCGTCACCGGCTTGGTCACTCCGAGCAGCGTCAATTCGCCATCGACTGCCACCGGCTTGTCGCCGTCGAACTTGATCGATTTCGATTTGTAGGTCGCGGTGGGAAATTTCTCGACGTCGAACATATCCTTTCCTTTTGCATGTTCGTTCAACTTGGCGTGACCGAAATCGAGCGAGTTTGCATCGATCGTGATATCCACGGTACCGGTCTTGGCGGCGCGGTCGAGAGTGATCTTGCCACTGGATTTGGTGAATTTGCCGCGCAACACCGAGATGCCCATGTGATCGGCTTCGAAGCTGGGATAGGTATGGCCGGGATCGACGTTGTAGGTCTGGGCGAAAGCGCTGCCGGCCCCGGCAGCCAGCATGAGGGCGAGGATGAGTCTGGATTGCATTGAGTTGCTCCTGAGTGTGTGGTGAGTGATGGTGTGTTACTGCGGGTGTGTTACTGCGCCGCGACGATGCGGAACTTGATGACGACTTCATCGGCGACGGTACCGGTGTCTTTCCATTCACCTTCGCCGATATTGAAAGCGAGCCGCTTGATCGGCAGCGCGCCTTCAAATACTTGGTTACCGCCTTCTTTTTTCACCGTGAGCGGAAAGCTGACGTCGGCGGTCTTACCCTTGATGCTGAGCTTGCCGCTGACATCCAGCTTGCCGGCGGCGCCCGGTTTCAGCGCGCTGGAAACAAAGCTCGCCTTGGGAAACTGGGCAGTGTTGAACCATTCTTTTTTCGCGACTTCCTTGTTCATGTCGGGGTCGCCCAGGTCGAAGCTGTTCATGTCGATGTCGACGTTGGCCTTCGAGGTTTCCGGTTTTGCGGCATCGAAATCGATTTGCGCATTGAATTTCTTGAATTTGGCCTCGACCGGGACACCCAATTGCTTGAATGTGATGGTCACCGCGCTTTTGGCCGGATCGAGCTTGAGGACGGCGGCGATGCCCGGAGCGGCGACGCAGAATGCAATGAGCGAAACGCCGGCGGCGGCTTGACGTAGGGCGGAGCGGATGAGCATGGAAGTGTCCTTATAAGTAAACGTGTCAGTGTGGCTTTCTTGATCAGGTCGGAGTGGATTTGCCGGGCAGCATGCGCTTCAACACGCCGTCCCTGTCGATGAAGTGATGTTTAAGCGCGGCCAGTACATGCAGACCGACACCGGCCAGCAACAGCATGTTCAGGCTGTAATGGAGCAGCTTGAGGCCGGGTTTCCATTCCGCGTTGGCCTCGATGAGTACCGGCAGGGGAATGATCCCGAGATAGACCACAGGTACGCCAGCCGCCAGGCTGTAAAAGTAACCGGACAACGGCACCGCGAAAATCAGCAGGTAGAGCAGGGCGTGCAATCCGCTTGCCGCCGTTTGCTGCCAACCGGGCATGGAGGCCGGATACGGCGGCGCCGGATGCGCGAGCCGCCATAGCAGGCGAGCGCAGGCCAAGCCGAGGATGGTTACGCCCAGCCATTTGTGCCAGGAATAGTATTTGAGCTTGGTAGGCGTGATGCCGGGGATGTCGACCATGGTCAGGCCGAGCGCGAACGCGGATACGATCAACAGGGCCATCAGCCAATGGAGCAGGATCGCGGTGTTGGTGTAGCGCTGCATGGGCATTCCTTTAAATATAGTTCTGATTAGGACTAATTTATCAGAAAAAGTTCCCGTGTAGAAGCGGGCGGTGCCCGCTTCTAAGCGATTGCCTGGATTTTGTTGCACTGCATTCAGGCAATCGGGTGTGCTGCGTGATTGGCGTTTCGCCTTGTAGCGTGCGCTATGCACACGATGGGCTGCAACTGGATTCAACCGTTGCGGTCGATAGCGCGGACATGCCAGACTTTGCGTGATTTCGCCGCGCCTGCAGCAATCAGATTTTTTTCGCCAACTCCGCCGCCAGGCCGATGTAATTGGATGGCGTCATCGCCAGCAACAGGTCTTTCGCATCTTGCGGAATCGCCAGGCCGGTGATGAACTCGCGCAACGCGTCCTTCGAAATGCCTTTACCGCGCGTCAATTCCTTCAGTTGTTCATACGGATTTTCGATGCCGTAGCGGCGCATCACGGTTTGCACCGGTTCGGCCAGCACTTCCCAGGTCGCGTCCAGATCTTCGGCCATGCGTGCCGGGTTGACTTCCAGCTTGTTCAAGCCGCGCAGGCAGCTGTCGTAAGCCAGCACCGCATAGCCCAGGCCGACGCCGATATTGCGCAGCACGGTGGAGTCGGTCAGGTCGCGCTGCCAGCGCGACAGCGGCAGCTTCTCGGACATATGCTTGAGGACGGCGTTGGCCATGCCCAGGTTGCCTTCGGAATTCTCGAAGTCGATCGGGTTGACCTTGTGCGGCATGGTGCTCGAGCCGATTTCGCCGGCCTTGGTGCGCTGCTTGAAATAGCCCAGCGAGATGTAGCCCCAGATGTCGCGGTTGAGGTCGATGAGAATGGTGTTGGTGCGTGCGACGGCGTCGAAGAACTCCGCCATGTAGTCGTGCGGCTCGATCTGGATGGTGTAGGGATTGAAAGTCAGGCCAAGCTTTTGTTCGACCACGTTTTTCGAGAACGTTTCCCAGTCGAATTTCGGATAAGCCGACAGGTGGGCGTTGTAATTGCCGACCGCGCCGTTCATCTTGCCCAGGATTTCGACCGCGGCGATGCGCTGCTCGGCGCGTTTCAGGCGGGCCGCCACGTTGGCGAGTTCCTTGCCAAGCGTGGTCGGGCTGGCCGGCTGGCCGTGGGTGCGCGACATCATCGGCTGTTCGGCGTATTCCTGCGCCATGTCGGTCAATTTGCTGATGATGCCGCGCAAGGCCGGCAGCAGGACGTTGTTGCGCGCCGCTTTCAGCATCATGCCGTGCGCCGTATTGTTGATGTCCTCCGAGGTGCAGGCGAAGTGGATGAATTCGGATGCCGCCACCAGTTCCGGCACGCCCTTGATCTGCTCTTTCAGCCAGTATTCGACCGCTTTCACGTCATGGTTGGTGACGGCCTCGATCTCCTTGATTTTTTTTGCGTCGGCTTCGGTGAAATCGCTGGCCAGTTTTTCCAGAAGGGAATTGGCGAAGGAGGAAAACGGTTTGATTTCGGCAAAGCCGGCCAGCGACAGCGCCTGCAACCAGGCAATTTCGACCTTCACGCGGTGGTGCATGAAGCCTGCTTCAGACAGGATGGGACGCAGCTTGTCGGTCTTGGCGGCGTAACGGCCGTCCAGCGGAGAAATCGCGGAAAGAGATGTGAGAGCCATGGTAGGTGAGCGCGCTTGCTTACGTGGAAAAAGAATGCCGGTGGTGAAAATGCGGCAATGTCGAATGAAGCCGCAATTTTACCATTCACCACGATGTCGAATATCCCGGCGCCGCATCTTGCAAGCGAACGGCCGATCCCGCAGCTGTAGCGACGGATTTATGGGATAGGCAACAAACCGGCAACCGACTAAGATACCACGCCCCGATGATATAATTACACTGAATTCCCTCTCTAAGCGCCTATGAAACTAATCGGTTCCCTCGCCAGCCCCTACGTTCGCAAAGTTCGCGTCGTGATGTCTGAAAAAAAGCTCGACTACGAATTCGCCTTGGAAAACGTTTGGGACGCCGACACGACAATCCGGCAATCCAATCCCTTGGGTAAAGTCCCTTGCCTGATCATGGAAGACGGCGGCGCAATGTTCGATTCACGCGTGATCGTCGAATACCTTGATACCCTGACCCCGGTCGGCAAGCTGATTCCGGCCAATGGCCGAGAGCGTGCTGAAGTCAAGTGCTGGGAAGCGTTGGCCGACGGTGTGCTGGATGCGGCGATCCTGGTTCGGCTGGAAAAAACGCAGCGGCCTGCGGCTGAGCAAAGCCAGGCCTGGATCGATCGGCAGATGGGGAAGGTGCAAGCCGGCTTGAAGGCAATGTCGGCCGGCTTGGGGGAAAAGCCGTTCTGCACCGGCAATCACCACACCTTGGCCGACATTGCAGTCGGTTGCGCACTTGGTTGGCTGTCTTTCCGTTTTCCGGAAATCGATTGGCGTGGCGATTATGCCAACCTGGGCAAGCTGTTCGACAAACTGTCGGAGCGTCCCTCGTTCAAGGATACGGTTCCGCAGTAGGCCATAATCGCTTTCCCGTAGTGCAAGCATGCAGGCCTGCACTGCATGTACTCTCTGTACTTTTCAACCGCGCTAATTACTTGCCCTCTCAGCCTGCCATCTGCGACTGCAGGTAGTTCTGCAATCCGACCTTGTCGATCAAGTCGATTTGCGTCTCGATCCAATCGATGTGCTCTTCGGTATCATCGAGAATTTCCTGAAACACGGCGCGCGACACGTAGTCGCCGGCGGCTTCGCAAGCGGCAATGCCTTCTTTCACCGTCGCTTGTGAAATGTATTCCAGCTTCAGGTCGCACTGGAGCATCTCGACCGTGTTTTCGCCGATCATCAGCTTGTGCAAGGCTTGCAGATTGGGCAGGCCGCCCAGCATCAGGATGCGGTTGATCAGCTTGTCGGCATGCTTCATTTCGCCGATCGATTCTTCATATTCTTTCTTGCCGATTTTTTCCAGGCCCCAGTGCTGATACATGCGGGCGTGCAGAAAATACTGGTTGATCGCGCTTAGTTCATTGGTGAGCTGGCTATTGAGCAGCTTGATGATGGCGACGTCGCCTTTCATGTGTGGCCTCGAATTTGATGGAAGAAGACAGTCTTGCCGCGTCTTGGGTTGATGGAGGGAAGCCGGATAGAACAAACATCATAGCGCAAGAGTGCGCTTTTTCCATGGTCTTTTGGACATTTCCTGTGGTGAACCATGCTCGCAATCTGTTTGCGCTTGATCTGTCGTTTTAAGTTGTTGAAAATGATTCTCATTTATATTATGATGTTTTTACCGTAGTGCCGAACGAGCAAAATCGTGTTCGGCACGCTTCAGCAGATTTTCATTTTTAGCCAGCCAGCCTTCCCGATTGCGGAACGCCGCCAGTCAATGACCTGTTGCAGGAAGCGCGTATGCGCAGTTCCGTCATCGGCTGGTTTCCGGCGCTTTTCGCTTGTACTCATTGCCTCGCCGCCGTTGATGAGCTTGCTTGTCCCCTGACGGCCGTTATGCCGTCTTCGACCGGCTTTTCCTTGCAGCGCTTTTTCGCTTCGCACCTGTGCGGGGCTGTCGTCGCCGCTTTGTAAAGGAGGTTTTGCGTGGGCAATTCCGACATTCAGTTTCATGAGGCCGGGCAGGGGTTCGGCATGCATCCATCCATGCGCTGGGAAAATTTTTCAGCGGCATTGAATTCTCCACACTATCACGTCGCGCAAGGCCGGGTGCTGCGCCAGTTGCTGGAGGCGCTGTTGTTCGAACAAATAGTAAAGCCAGACCTGACGCCGCAGGAGGCGGACCTCGTGCGCTTCGATATCCCGGCGCAGGCGGCGGACGGCACGCCGGTGCGATATCGGTGCCGTGCGCGTATCAGTCCCAGCTTCGGCCGCATCCGGATCGACGATTCGGGCTTGCAGCGCATCAGCGCGGGACAGGAGAGAGAGGCTGCGTCGCTGCAGGAATTTCTATTGGAGGCGGGCGCCGAAATCGCCGACGATCAGACTTTGCTGCAGCGTTTCTTGCGCGAGGTCCAGCAAACGCTGCTCAAGGACACGCTGGCCTTGCACGCACGCCGTTCCGGCGATTCGACGCGCGACTTGACCGCGCTCGAAGGCCAATTACAGGATGGCCATCCCTATCATCCTTGCTATAAATCACGGATCGGGTTCGACCCGCTGGACAACTACGCCTACGGTCCGGAATTCCAGCCATCGGTGCGCCTGCTCTGGTTCGGATTGAAGCGCAGCTGCGCTACGCTGGCGCACTGCGGCGATATCGACATCGACGATTTCATGCGGCGGGAGTTGGGCACAGCGCAACATGCCCGCTTTCTTCACAAGCTGCAAAGTCGCGGCTTGAATGCGCAGGATTACCTCTTGCTGCCGATTCATCCCTGGCAATGGCGTGAACAGGTCGCGCCCGAACTGTTCCCCCTGCTGCAACGCCAAGACCTGGTTTGGCTGGGCGAGGGCGAAGACCAATATCGGCCGCTGCAATCGATCCGTTCGCTGGCCAACCACAGCAGGCCGGAAGCGGCGCATGTGAAGTTGCCGCTGGGCATCGTCAATACGTCCGCCGACCGCATCCTGTCTTGTCATAACGTGCAGAATGCGCCGACAGTATCGGACTGGCTGTGTGGAATTCGCGAGCGCGACCCTATGCTTCGGGAAAGCGGCTTGATTTTTCTGCGCGAGATGGTCGGCATCACGTATCGCGATGCGAGTCTGCCGCTATTCCTGCAAGCGCAACAGTACGGCATGCTGGGCGCCGTCTGGCGCGAGAGCATCAATGGCTTGCTTGAAGCCGGTGAAGCAGCGGCACCGTTTTCCGGGCTATGCCAATGCGAAGCCGATGGACGTCCGTTCATCGCGCCTTGGATCGAACGCTTCGGCTTGGCAGGCTGGCTCGATGCGCTGCTGGAAGCGGCTGTGCCGCCGCTGATCCACCTGCTGTATGCGCACGGCATCGGCATGGAAGCCCACGCGCAGAACCTGGTGCTGGTGCATCGCGAGGGCCTGCCGCGGCGGATCGCGTTGAAGGATTTGCCGGGCGGTTTGCGCTTCGTGCGTGCCTGTCTGGCGGAACCCGCGCGCTGCCCGGCACTGGAACCGACGCCCGCCTTTCGCAAGCAAGTCAATGCCGCGGCAGGCATGGAAGTCATGGCGCCGGATGCGGTGCGCGACTATTTCCACGACGCAGTCTTCTTCATCAATTTCGCTGAGCTGTCGCTATTCCTGAGGCAGCACTATGGTTTGCACGAAAATGATTTTTGGGCGCGCGTCGCCGCCTGCATCTTCGCCTACCAAGCCCGCCATCCGGCGCTCGCTTTGCGCTTCGCCAGCTTCGATTTGTTCGCGCCGGCCATCCAGGTCGAGCAGCTCGCCAAGCGGCGCTTGTTCGCTGAAACCGAAGCCCGTATGCAAACCGTGCCCAATCCCTTGCATCGTCACCGGCATCTGGGCGCTGCGGCAGCACGATGAGCGGCGGCACGATGAATACGCGCCGCATTGTCGGCGCGACGCTGGCGAGTCATTTTGCTGCGTCATTTGCGGCGCTCGGCATGCCGCCGTTCTATGAGCGCATCTTGCGCCAGTCGCTGGGCAGCGATGCCATCTACTTGGCCGGCTGGTTTTTTGTTATTCCGACCTTGCTGGCGGCGCTGGCCAATCCCTGGTGGGGAGCCGCGGCTGACCGCTACGGGAAAAAAAGATTGCTGTTGCGCGCCCATCTCGGCCTGGCCCTGAGCTTCTGGCTTACCAGCCTGGCCGGCAATGCCTGGGAGTTTGCTCTTGGCCTGGCCTTGCAGGGCATCCTCGGCGGGACGTTTGCCGCATCCAATGCCTATCTTGCCACTATCGCCTGCGGCTCCAGTCTGACGCGCCTGTTGACGCTGATGCAAGGCTCGGCGCGCGCCGCCTTGTTTGCAGGACCGGCGCTGATGGGATTGCTGGCACAGGGGGCGCAGCCGCTCGTGCTCTATCGCTATTTGGCCCTGCTGCCGTTGGCGTCGGCGCTGCTGGTCTGGCGCTTGCCCTCCATCGAGGGGCCATCGATCATGCCAGCGAAAAAAAACGCGGATGCCGACAGCGGACATAGCGAGCGCGAGCACATCACGCCAGGTCATCTGTACGTGCTGCAGTTCTTTTTCATCTTCGCCACCGTAATGACCTTTCCTTACTTTGTCACATACGTGGAGCAGGGCCTTGTCGGTTTGCCGACTGCAGCGGCCGGATTGCTGTTCGGTTTGCCCCACCTGGCCTACCTGCTATGCGCGCTGCCCTTGTCGCGCCGGCTTGGGCAGCGGCGCTTGCTGGCCACGCTGGTGTCGAGCCAATTGCTGGTGGCGTTCACCCTCGCGGGCCAAGCCTGCAGTGCCACGCTCCCCGCGCTGCTGCTCTGGCGCAGCGCGATGGGCATCGGCCTGACCGCAAGCTATATCGCGCTGCACGGGCTGGTGGCTGCCATCACCGACATCGGCAATGCCGGCCGCCGTTTCGGCTCGCTCGAAGGCAGCACCAAGTGGGGCGCCGTCGCGGCCGGGCTGATGGCCGGCGTGGTCGTGCAGTGGGGATTGCGGGCGCCGTTTTTCATGGCCGCCGCAGTGCTCGCGCTGAGCGCGGCCCATGCACTTTTTCTCATGTTCCGGCATAGCCGGGGCTCGTTCAACCAGCCAGCGCGCAGTGCAGATTGATTTCGCATCGATCTTTCAGCCAGCCACCCACTCACTGGAGAAATTCATGTCGACCCTAGCATTTCATCACGAACCGAAAGTCTCGCCGGCCTATTGCGCCGCCGCCCAGCGCAGCCTGGAAACCCAGCTCAACTGCTACTGCCGCGAGGTGGCAATTCCCGAAGGACAGGCCAGTGTCGGCCTGCTGTTCGGGCAGAGCGACTGGCCGCTCGCCTTGCGTTGCGCGCTGGCCAGCGGCCATGCCTTGCACATTCTGCTGCCACGCCTGGACAGCCGCATCGTGGTCGCGGTGGAGCAGGATTCACCCACCGGCAATTACCGCTATTTGTCCGCCGCATATTGCAAGAGCACCGGCCAGCCATGGCGCCTGCTCGACTGGCGCGCGCTGGCGCACCTGCTGATCCGCGACCTGGCGGCGAAGAATGGCCTGCCGTTCAACGATGAACTGCTGGCACAGATCGAGGACAGCGTGAATGTCACCAGTGCGATTCTGGAGGCGCCTTGGCCCAATGCGATGCCGGCCGACCCGATGCACGCCTTTCTCGACTCCGAGCAATCGCTGACTTACGGCCACCCCTTCCACCCGGCGCCGAAAAGCCGTCAGGGTTTCAGCAGCGAAGATTTGCGCCGCTACTCGCCCGAACTGCGGGCCGGCTTTGCTTTGCATTATTTCGCGGTGCAGCGCGATGCGGTGCTTCAGCAATCGACGCTGGACCAGGCATGCAGCGACATCGTTGCCGCGCAGGCGCCGGCGGGTCTGCCGGTGGAGCGGGATTTCGTGCTGGTCCCGGCGCATCCCTGGCAGGCGCGCTGGCTGCTGGAGCAGCCCTTGATCGCGGAGGCGATGCGCGACGGCCGGGTGCGTCACCTGGGAGCGCAAGGCGAGTTGTATTACCCGACCTCTTCGGTGCGCACGCTGTTCCAGCCGGCCAATCCGTATTTCTACAAATTCTCGCTGCATGTGCGCCTGACCAATTGCGTGCGCAAGAATGCGGTGTATGAACTGGAAGGCGCGTTGCAGGTGAACCGCATCATGCGCACATTGGCTCCTGAATTGCGCGCGCTGTTCCCGGGCACCGAAGTCTTGCAGGAGCCGGCATTCCTGTCGGTCGATTTGCAGGACGGCGATGCACAGCGCAGGCGCGAAGTGACCGAGGGCTTCGGGCTGATCCTGCGGCGCGGTTTCGACGCCGAAAACTTGAAGGCCGGAGCGGTACCCTTGCTGGCCGGCGCATTGTTCGGCAACCACGTGCTGGGCGAAGCGCGTCTGGCCGCCTTGCTGCGTCAGATCGTTGCACGGGAAAACATGTCTTCCGACGCAGTAACCGAGCAATGGTTTGCGCGCTATGTGCAGCAGGTGATGTATCCGGTGCTGCATTGCTACTTCGCGCATGGTGTGGTGTTCGAACCGCATCTGCAAAACGTCGTGATCGGCCTGGTCGGCGATTGGCCGGCGCAGGCATTCCTGCGCGATTTCGAAGGCGTGAAACTGGTGCGCGAACGTTATTGCGCCGCTGCGCTGCCCGGCATCAGCGAACGTGCGCGGGAAGCCTTGTCCTACGACCGCGAACTCGGCTGGCAGCGTATCGCTTACTGTCTGTTCGTGAATAATTTCTGCGAAGCGATTCATCAACTAAGCATCGGCAGGCCGGCCATGCAGCAGCGCTTGTGGGCACAGGTCAGACGGCATTTGCAGCATTATCAGGCCGAATACGGCAGCCGGGAATCGGCGCCGCGCATTGCCGCGCTGCTGGCCGGGACGCCGTTTCCCGGCAAGGGCAATTTGTGCAACCGCTTCCTCAAGCAGGCCGATCGCGCGGCCCAATATATCCCGGTCGCCAATCCGCTGGCCACTGCCGGGAGCGCTTCATGATGCTCGATTGGGAGCGCGTCACCGCCGCCGCGCGCAATGCGCATGCCGAGGCCGATGGGCCACTGTGCGCCTATCTGTACGACCTGGATGCGCTGGCCGCGCACGCAGCGCGCTTGCGTGCCGCCTTGCCGAAGGATTGCGAATTCTTCTATGCGGTCAAGGCCAACTCCGACCTGCCGCTGCTCACCGCGCTGGCGCCGCAGGTCGATGGTTTCGAAGCCTCGTCGGGCGGCGAGATCGCCTGGATACGCGAGCATTTTCCGCACATGCCGCTGATCTTCAGCGGTCCGGGAAAACTCGATGCGGAACTCGATCTGGCGCTCCGGCAGGGCGTGACGATACATATTGAAAGCTTGCACGAACTGGAACGCCTGGCGGCCTTGACGCGCGCCGGCGGCCATTCGGCCTCGGTGCTGTTGCGCGTCAATCCGCCGCTTGGCGAACTGGCCAGCAGCACGCTCGTGATGGGCGGCAAACCGACCCAGTTCGGCATCGCGCTGGAACACTTGCCCGCTTGCCTGAAACGTTTGCGCGAGGAGCCCGCGCTGATTTTGCGCGGCTTTCATTTTCATCTGCTGTCGCATCAGCTCGACGCCGACAGGCATGTGCAATTGCTGCGCGCTTACCTGCGACAGACCGGGCAATGGTGTGAGCAATTCGGCCTGCGCGTCGAGCATGTCAATGTCGGCGGCGGTATCGGCGTCAATTACCGCATGCCGCAACAGCAGTTCGACTGGGCGCGCTTCAGCAACGGTCTGGCCGAGCTGCTGGCGCAGGAATGGCGAGCATCCGAGGGACGGGGCGTGCCGCGCCTGCGCTTTGAATTGGGGCGCTGCGTCAGCGCCTTTTGCGGCTATTACGCGACCGAAGTGCTCGACATCAAGCAAAGCGGCGAGCGCTGCTTTGCCGTTGTGCGCGGCGGCACGCACCACTTCCGCACGCCTTACGCGCAAGGCCACAGCCATCCGTTTCGCGTGGTGCCGGTCGATAACTGGCAGCGGCCGTATGCCCGTCCTTCGGTGCGCAGGCGCGTCGTCACTGTGGCGGGACAGCTCTGCACGCCGAAAGACGTGTTGGCCAGCGATGCCGAAGTAGATGAATTACGGGTCGGCGACTTGCTGCTGTTTCCATATGCGGGCGCCTATGCATGGCATATCTCGCATCACGATTTCTTACGGCATCCGCATCCGCGGCACATTTATCTGAGGCGGGGTGATTGTTGATGTTGCCGTAACGATCGATATCCTCGCGTCGTCCCAGCCGGCGCTGCGACGACGCGTACAGGGGCCTCGCTGTTCACCCTATTTTCAAACAACAAGAGGAAGCACATGCATCACCATTTTTTCCAGCGGCGCGCTCTGGCCTTTTCCATCGCAGCTCTTTTCACAGCCTTGGCTCAAGCCGAAGAGGCCGAACTTGCCCCGGTCGTGGTCCGGGCTGCCGCCGATAACGCGCTGCATGGCAGTGCCGCCGGCGCGGCCAAACTCGACATCCCCTTGCGTGACGTGCCGCAAGCGGTGCAAATCGTCGGCAAGGAATTGATACGGGAACAGGGCGCGCTGGAAATGAAGGAAGTGCTGCGCAACGTCAGCGGCGTCGCGCCGGCGCAGGGGGAAGGGCGGCGCGACCAGTTTTACATTCGCGGCTTCGACGCCACCCGCGATACCCTGGTGGACGGCATGCGCGACGACAGCTTGTTCTTTCGCGACCTGGGCAATGTGGAACGGATCGAGGTGATAAAAGGCCCGGCTGCCGTTCTCTACGGCCGCGGTTCGGCCGGCGGCGTGATCAATCGCATCACCAAGAAACCGGTTGTCAAAGCCTTGCGCGAAGCGACGCTCAGTCTCGGCTCCGAGCAATTGCGCCGGCTCGACCTGGATCTGGGCGGCGCTCTCGGCGCACAAGCCGCGTTTCGCCTGAACGGCGCCTACGAGGCAGGCGACAGCTATCGCGACGTGGTGCATTCGGAACGCTCGGCACTGGCGCCGTCGATCAGTTGGTCGCCGAGCCGGGACACCAGCATCCTGTTGCAAACCGAGTTTCTGCATCAGCGCCGCACGCCGGATCGCGGCATTCCTTTGGTGAACGGTTCGCCGGCGCCGGTACCGGTGAATAATTTTTACGGCGAACAATACGATTACGCCACCACCGACGCGCGCAACCTGCGCTTGAGCGTGGAGCACATGGCCAGTGACAAGCTGAGCTTGCGCAACAACTTTCAGTATTCGACGCTGTCGCTCGATGCGATCAATACGCGTACGCTGGGACTGACTGCCGGCAATACCCAGGTGCGCCGCCAGATCACTTATTTTCCGCAGGATCAGGACAATCTCCTCAACCAGAGCGAAGCGGTTTACAAGATCGATGGCGGTACGCTCCAGCATATTCTCCTGGGGGGCATCGAACTCGGGTACCAAAAGGCCAATCGTCTGGTAAAAGCCGCGGGAGTCAGCCCGGTCGATCTGCAAACGCCCCAGGCCGTATTGACGATGCCGAACCTCGCGACACTGCCGACCACTATCGATAGTGACTTCGCCGCGCGCACCGCGGCCTTGTATGCGCAGGATCAGATTTCATTCGGCCGCCATTGGAAGGCATTGGCCGGCCTGCGCTTCGACAGCTTCCGCCAGACGCAGTACGACCATCGCAGCGGCTTGGTTCAAAGCCGCACCGACGCCGTCTGGAGTCCGCGCGCCGGCGTGGTCTATCAACCGAATGCCGCACACGCGCTGTACGGCAACTTGAGCCGTTCGTTTCAGCCGGTGGGCGGCGACCTGTTCTATGGCAACCAGGACTTGGCGCAGATCAAACCGGTCGAATCGCTGCAACAGGAAATCGGCGCAAAGAGCGAATGGCTTGATGGCCGCCTGCAGTCGACGGTCGCGCTCTACCGGATTACCCAGCGCAATATCGTCACCAAGGACCCGAGCGATCCCGCAGGCCTGCGCCAAGTGCAAACCGGTGAACAGCAAAGTCGCGGCATCGAAGTCGATTTGTCCGGCAGTCTGCGGCCGGGCTGGAAAGTGTTTGCCAGCTACACCCTCAATCTGGCGCGCATCACCCAATCGAATAATTTTGCGATTGGCAATCGTCCGGCGAATATTCCGAAACACGCCGCAAGCATATGGACCAGTTACGACCTCGGCCGCGGCTTCACCATCGGCGGGGGCGCGTTCCACGTCGGGCAGCGCTACGCGACGGAAGACAATTCAGTGCAACTGCCGTCCTATGTGCGGCTCGATGCGATGCTGGCCTACAAGTCCAAAGAGTGGGAAGCCAGCTTGAATCTAAGTAACCTGGCCGACCGGGTTTACTATGAATCTGCCAACAACAACTTCCAGATCCAGCCAGGCGCGCCGCGCACTGCGATGCTGTTCGTGCGGGTGAAAATCTGAAAAACCGAGTCGGTGCAGATCAAAACAAGAGAAGAATTTGTGCCGGTATTTCTTATGGGGAATTTTCACCGAAACTAATTTCAACCCTTCATTCAGTGCTCTGAATCAATGGTTGTGCTTTTGCAAAATGTTTGTCAAAATCGGTGCTCACATGCGAGGTAAGCATGTGCAGCCAGCCGTCCACTTACTTCATAAGACTTCTCTGGATTAGCCAGCCACTTTGTTACCCGATATCGGATGGGTTCTTAAAAGGAATTTCCGGATTTTCTCTTTCCCGGTTATCTCCTCGACGTTCATTGATTGCAGTTTCGCATTTATTCCCATAGTTTTTTGGAGAATGCAAGACGGAATTATTTGAACATTTGCGGGCAAGCAAATTCTTCCTGCTCGCCCGCCAACCCATAGTACCTAGCGCGACGTAGGCGGCCGCTTTGGCAAGAACTCGCAGTCAGAGGTCATTTGATTAATTTTGAGGCGTTGAGGCGGCGCGGATTCAACTCCGACCTGCATTTCTCTGGCAATAATTCTTGAGAAATTCTCCACGCTTCTCTACAAATACATGGGCGAAGAATGCATTGCTTAATTCTAGATGCGCATCCGGTCACTCAATTAGGGCTGAGCTTAATTATCGAAGTTAATTTTCCAGACTGGAAAATCACGACTGCAACGACAGTGCAGAAAGCCATTCAAACTATTAATGAAAAAGAAAGCAGGAAAGAAAATCAAGCAGTCGATTTGTTTATCCTCGATGTCGCATTGGGAGAGCAAGATGGCATCGCTTTTTTGGCCTATTTACGGGCACATGCCTCTGCCCAACCGATATCGAGCCTGGTCATTTCCAGCTTTCGCGATCAAAAAACCATCAGCCTGTGCAGGGGACATGGAGCGCGCGGCTATGTGTCGAAGGATGAAGGTCCGGCACTTATCATCCAGGCGATCCGGACGGTGGCCTCGGGTGAAGAATATTTCCCGAATTGCGGTGTGATTCCTGCGCACAATTGTCCCGCAGACCCCGCAAGCTCATTGAAACTGACGACGCGCCAGCGCGACATCGTCGATCTCGTACTCGCCGGTTACTCAAACAAAAAAATCGCACAGGCTTTGAATTTGAGTTATGGCACCGTAAAAAACTATATGTTCGATTTGATGCGCCTCTTGGCGGTGAACTCGCGGTTGGAGATGGCAACGAAAATCCGTGAAAGCAGGTATCGCAGTATCGTTTCTAGCTGAGAATTTAGAGTCTGCTTGAGTTCCTTCATAGCAGACTCTAGTGGTCCGTCACTTTAAAATTTACTACTGGTTGGTGTGGAGCCTGTTATGAACTTATGTTGATCATCTGAGCCATGTGAGAAAGCATGAGGCAGACGAAAGCGACGAAATGCAAACCTGCCAAAGTCTCACTCATGCGCTTATAGTCGCGTGCCAGACGGGGGAATCGCGCAGCCCAGCCGAAACTGCGCTCGACCACCCAACGGCGCGGCAGCAAAACGAATCCTTTCTTGGGCTCGGTATGCTTTACCACGACCAACTGCACGCCATGATCCTGCGCCTGTTCCTGGGCATTCTCACCGGTATAGCCTTGATCCGCAAACGCGACTTCGATGTTCATGCCCGTGGTTTCCTGAATGTCGCGCGTCAAGTGCGCCACCTGATCGCGGTCTTGTTCGTTGGCCGGCGTCACATGCAAGGCGAGCAAATGCCCCAGCGTATCCACCGCGATATGCACTTTCGCTCCCTTGCGCCGCTTGGCGCCGTCAAGCCAGCACGAGCACCGCTTTCGGGTGTCGATTGCAAGGTCCGGCTATCGAGAATGGCCGCCGTCGGATCGGCTTGCCGACCTGCTGCCAGACGCAACAGGACGCGCAAATCATGCGCCATCGCTTCGAAACAGCCCGCGCGCAACCAGCGCTGCCTCTGCTGGTAGACCGTGTCCCCTGGCGGTAAATCGTGCGGCAACAGCCGCCACGGCAGCCCTGCTTTCCCCACATAGCGCAACGCATTGAATACCTCTCGCCAGTCATGCTCGCGCTGACTGGCGTCCAATCGCAGCAACATCAAGTAGGGCGCAACGAATTCCCATTCGTCGTCTTTCACATCCGTAGAATAAGCTTGGCGTGTCGTCATAACCGCCGTTGACTGGCACTACTGCTTTTAAGTTCATAACAGTTGTCCATGGCGCATGGCGCCCCCCCGCACCGCATGAAACGGG